>JBDLIE010000024.1:0-39054 GCA_039715015.1 Thermodesulfobacteriota bacterium | reverse complement strand
ATGGATGAGATGCAAACAAATCACATGGATGCTTTCATCTCATCCACAAATCATTCTCCTTAAAACGGCGGGGCAATGGTCACCACAATCCGCATATCGGTGATGCCCCGAACACCATGGGGCTCACTAATATCGCTGACCAGAATATCACCGCTCTGGGCAGGGATAACGGCATCGTTTTCTGCCAAGAACTCCCCCTCCCCTTCTATAACATGAATGGTCAGTTGCCCTTCTGCCGGATGGGAGTGGACTGGAAAAACCTGGCCAGCGGCAATATTAAAGTTTAAGACCCTGAAATAAGCTGAATCGTGCAGTAAAAAACGACTGAACGACTTGTCGTTAAATTCTCGGGTATCTGCCAAAGTGATCTTTTTCATCATGCGCCTCCTGGATAAATTGATGATCCAACCATAGCACTGCCCAAGCTGGCAAGCCTTGACTTAAGTACAATTATTTTCAGGATCTCAATAAAAACCTGAACCTTATCATGATAATTGGACGACCGCGTCACCCTTTTTCTTTTCTGATTACCACCATGTTTCAGCCATTATCTCATCATCAAGCGACAAATAGGGATCTGTAGGAGCTCACCCCTGTGAGCGATGGACTACCTGACGAGTCAGGATTGTCTCTTTATCGCCCGGAGGGCCGGGTGCCCCGCAGGAGATAAGCGAAGACTTCGAATACCCTTGGGGTGCTCCTACGACATCATCCCAGGAAAGTGGCTGAGATTCGATGGTAATCAGATTTTTTTTTACGATGGGAAGATAAAGAGGGTGATGTTTTGGAGGCTGGCCGGCAAGAGGCACGGCTAAGATTTTTATATATCCCCAAGGGAGTGCGGCAGATCAAAGCACCTGCTGGCTGGCTCCATCTCTAGTCAGAGCTTCTCTCGATAACCAGGAACAGGTCCCCACGTCCACCTGCATCTCCTTTTTTACCCTTCCCCTTGACCCTGAGTTTGCCACCAAAAGAACTGCCGCCGGGGATTCTCACCTTCAACACTTTCTGCTCATCAAAATCGTTAGTCACAGCCACCTGTACCCACTTACCCTGGCGTAACTCCTCAGCATTCACTGGAATATGATAGGTAATATCCAAATCAACCGGTCTAGCAGGGGCTGGAGATGAAGCAGAACCGCTTAATAAAGAGCCCACTGCCCGGCCAATATTGTTAAGGAGACCGCTGCCCTTTTTGCCTGATAGCGAATTTAGAAGGGCTGGTCCCATCAGGGAACCAAAGAAAAAAAGCCCTCCCACCAGGAAACCACCCCGGCTGCCGAAAAAAGCATTTTTTAGAAAGGTTGGATTTGAACGGAAACCAGAACGTTGAAACTCTCGCAGCAGCCCTTGGAGCATCTGCTGAAAACGAGGATCTTGAAAGAGATCTCGAAGGATATCCTCCTGACTGTAGCTAAAACCTGAACCATCCTGCCCAGGCTTATAGTCGCTGCCCGTTCTCCGAGCCGTGTCATACTGCCGACGCTTGAGCGGATCGGTGAGCACACCGTAGGCCTCGGCTATTTCCTTGAATTTTTCTTCGGCCTGGGGATTATCAGGATTGCGATCAGGGTGGTACTGCATGGCGAGTTTACGATAGCGCTTGCGAATCTCATCATCGTTTGAGGAAGAGGTCACTCCCAGAATCTGATAATAATCCTTCATCAAGCCCCTCCGAGAAATGAGGCTGCAGCAAGCCAACCGGCCGCCTCACTCCACTCAATGGCAGCGCCCAGCACATCACCGGTCACCCCACCCAGGGCGTTCTGGCTCTTGATGCGTAACAGCAGTGGCGGCAGCAAACAGGCCAACAACAGACCAAGACCAGGCCAGCCGAGCAGGGCCAGAGGAAGCAGGACCATAGAGGCAAGCACGAGCTGAACAAAGCGCACCTTACCCACCACAAAATGGCCGGTGCCGATCTGGCGCGGATAGCTGGCCTTAAAGGCAGTAACAAGCATGGCAAAACGGGCTGCGGCCGGCACCATGACAATAGCAAGCAATGTTTCCGATCCAGCCACAACTGCTTGCAGGCCGGCAGTCTTAAGTAATAAAACCACGACCAGGGCCACCACGCCAAAGGCGCCGATATGGGAGTCCTTCATGATTTCCAGGCGGTGTTCCATCTCAAAGCTGCCGCCCAGGCCATCGCTGAGATCAGCAACGCCATCAAGATGAAGTCCCCTGGTCAGCCAGGCAGAACAGCCCACTAAGAGCACCGCCAGGCCCAGGCTGTTGACTCCAAGGCCAATACCTAACCAGGCGATCGCGGCAAGGATGGCGCCAATGACCAGGCCGGCCACCGGGAAAAACAGCATGCTCCTCGCCATATCATCTCCCCTCACCTCAGCAGGGCCAAGGGGAAGAATGGTGAGAAAGGAAATAGCTGTTCGAAGGGGTCTAAACATTTTTATAAATCATGCCTTGGATCAGGTTTCTGTTTCGCCATCGAGAATGTCGCCGTGATCTACACCGGCCTCGCCAAAGGTCGCCATCTCGGTGAGAATCTTGGTACCGGCATCGATAAGATTCATGGCAAGGGCGGCACCGGTTCCCTCGCCAAGGCGCAGGCCGAGATGCAGGATGGGGGCAATCTCTGTCTTCTCAAAGAAGAGACGGTGGCCCTGCTCTGCCGACATATGGCTGAAAAAACAATAATCAAGGACTTGCGGATTCATCTCCATGGCGGTCAAGGCGGCGGCACTTGAGATAAAACCGTCCACCACCACTGCGACCTTTTGGCTGGCTGCCGCAAGTATCATCCCGCAGATAGCGGCAATCTCCAGACCACCGAGGGCGGCGAGGGTGCTCAAGGGGTCCTGACAACGCCCCTTATTAATGGCCAGGGCATCGTCAACCACCTGGATCTTGCGGGCCAAGGCCTCATCAGAAATCCCGGTACCGCGACCGGTAATGTCCTCAGCCGGAAGGTCTAAAAAGGCGGCAAAAAGAGCGGCAGAGGGTGTGGTGTTGCCGATTCCCATCTCGCCGGTGCCGAGAATCTCAGCACCATCAGCAATGGCAGTGCGCGCCACCTGGGCACCAACGCTGAGAGCGGCCAAGGCATCTTCCTCACTCATGGCAGGCCCTTTGCGGATATTGTCGGCCCCGGCCTTGACCTTGGCCAGAATGAGGCCATCGCCTGCCACCGGCACGGCCACGCCGACATCAATAACCCGCACCTCAGCGCCGACGTGGTTAGCAAGGACATTGACCCCAGCGCCACCGGCCAGAAAATTGGCCACCATCTGCGGGGTGACCTCAGCAGGCACGGCGCTGACACCTTCCTCAACCACACCATGGTCTCCGGCAAAGGTAAGGATGGTCTTTTGGGCCACAGAGGGCGTCAGACTTCCTTGGACACCGCACATCCGCTTGGCCATCTCCTCAAGCATGCCCAAAGCGCCGAGAGGTTTGGTGAGATTATCCAGACGGTGCTGGGCCTGGGCCATAATATTTTGGTCAACAGGAGCAATGGCGGCCAGCAGCTCCTGTAAATCTTCTTTACTAAATGACATACAATCCTCGTTTATCTGCCCACTGAAAAGATATCTATAATTTCAAAGGTGGACTCCACCACCCGGATGATCTTATCCTCCAGCCGCACAAATTTTGTACCCCGCTCAGGCCTTGGCAGTTCAGAGCGCAGCTCTCTGGGAAGATCACGGCAATGATCGCGCAGCTCATAGTCAAGGACCTCACCACGGGCGACCTTTTTTTGCCAGCCCGGCGGCAGGCCCTTGCCGCGAGCCGCCTTTTTGCGCAGGCCGGGGGGCAAATTTTTTCTCTTTTTGGCCTTCTTACCCTTCTTGCGGGAATAGGAACCTCGGTCATCATCCTCGTAATGGCGATATTGGTCGCGCTCCCGCTCATTATGACGGTAATAACGTTCAATGATATCCTGCTGCCTGTCCCTGGTCATACCGGGCAATGGCGGTGGTGGTTGACTTTTTCGCTCCTCGGACATCCCTGGTAGGGGTGGAGGGGGCGGTAAAAAGCCGAAGGGCTTATCCCTGTCTCGTGACTGAGCTGGGCTAGCAAGCACCAGCAACGCGCAAAGAATTAAGAGTCTTTTCATCATATCTCTCCCTGTTGAAATTGCTGCCAGGCCTCATGGAGGGTGGCAAGAGAGTCACAAACCCCGCTGAGCTCATAGAGCTCCAGGGTAACGACGCCTCGATAGCTTCTCTCCACCAATGTCTTGCCAAATCTCTGCAAAAAATCCACATCTTGAGAATTGAAGGGGCGATGATCTCTACCGGGATCAGCACCATGGAGATGAATATGGCGCCAATTTGAGATGGCGTCAAAATCTGTCTGATGATTATAACGGAGACGATGGCCAAAATCGACACAAATACCAAAGCCGCAGCTTTGCACAACCTCGGCCACCAGCTCAAAATCATAGCCGATATTCTCAATACCGACCTTCTCCTGCACCCCTCCAATACGGAGCGCCATATTCTCCAGAGAATGATGAATATTCTCCTGCCAGGCGGCTGGCTCTATATCCTTTTCCAGATTGAGATGAAGGTCAAAGGCCTGGGCCTGCAGGGGTTCAAGCTCCTCAACAAGGCGGCATATCTCCTCAATGCCTTGCTGGCGGATCTCCTTGTTCTCACTGCCGAGTTGGATATCAAGGGGCAGATGTACGGTGTAGGACAGCCCATGGTCCTCAGCCAGACCGGCAAGCAGGCCGACATCCACCGTATGGGCAAGACGGCTGTTATGCTTGGACTCAAAAAAGAGCAGTTGCACGGCATCAACCTGACCGGCAAGGGCCCGGACATTTTCCTCCAGGGAAGCAGGCAACACAAAGGAGGTGGTACCAAGCTGCCAGGGGTATGATGGCGCAGCGGGCAGACCTAGGGACACAGTTTCACCATCACCCCGGGACTCTCCTGCCAGGACAGGGAGATCTCAGGGAGCGGAAAACCATTTTTAACAGTGGCCAGGAAACCGGTCACTGCCTCCAAGGCCAACTCCGGCAGGTTATTGGTATCACTGAGGTGGGCCAGGACAACATGCTGCAAGCCGGCATGAAGAATCTCGCCGAGAAAGTGGGCGGCATCATTATTGGCCAAATGTCCCTGCCGGGAACGGACCCGTTGCTGGAGGTGGAGGGGATAGGGACCTGTAGCCAGCATCTCCAGGTCATGGTTACACTCCAAGATAAGGCCATGGCAACCGGCAAGGCGCTGCTGGAGAAGGCGACTTACCATCCCCGTGTCCGTACAAAAGCCGAGAGATAGCCCCTCATATTCAACGACAAAACCTACCGGATCAACGGTGTCGTGGGAGGTAGCAAAGGGGTGGATGGTAAATCCGGCAACTGAAAATTTCTCGCCGGTTGTGAACGACTGATAGGAGTCAACCTTGCCAAGGCGCTTGCTGGCCGCGGCAAAGGTGGCCTCATTGGCCAGCAGGGCGGTGTTGTATTTACGGGCCAGCACCCCGGCCCCCTGGATGTGGTCATGATGCTCATGGGTGACTAAGACAGCCTCGACATTGGCCATGGAGGCGCCAACCTCATCAAGACGGCGGCATATTTCTTTGCCGGAAAATCCGGCATCTATAAGCAGGGCCCGGCCTCCTGCCTCCACATAGGTGGCATTGCCTTTACTGCCGCTGCCCAGCACACAAAATCTCATCAAAATAGCCTGGTCTATCCCCTCTCAAACTTTCATGACCCGGACGGGCCCCAACAAAGTATGAAACTCCAGGGCCGTGCAACAGCGTCCCTCGAAGTGGGCTTGCAAAATAAACAAAAAAAATTGTCAACCGATTGTCGACTGGTGCGTTGAAAGGAATAAAAGCATAGATTAAACCCTCTCACAAGGAGAAAAAAATGAGACTCGCAAAGTTGACCTCCATGACGACATTGGCCTTTCTTTTCACGGTGGCTCCTGCCATTGCCGGCGACTATCAGCAGGATGGGGATGGCTATCTAGACCGGCGCGCTGATCGCATTGAGCGCCGCCTGGACCGCCAAGGCGACCGAATTAATGATCGTCTCGATGCCAAGGGCGCCAGGATTAATGCCCGCCTCGACAAAAGAGCAGACAGGGCCCGTGCAAACGGCCGATATGGCCGGGCCCAGCGCCTGGATCGCCGCGGCGACCGCATTGAAAGACGCCTGGATCGCAGGGGAGACCGGATCGACAGACGGCTTGACCGGCGTGGCGAAAGGCTCGCCAGGCGCTTTGACCGGCGAGGTGGTTGGAATTCCAGCCGCTATGATCGTCATCATGACCGCAGGCACCACCACGACAACCGTCATAACCACAGCTCCGCTCATTGGCACCGTTATGGCCAGGGTCATGGCCAGCAGGCCAAGCTCGTTCTTTTACCGCCGCCCCCCTTTTTTCTTCCGCCCTTTGCCAGGTAATTGGTAAACAGTATTAATGGAAACCTTCCTTGCATCTGTCCAGGAGCGCGCATTTCGGACGGCGGAGATCGCCACCAGAAGCCGGGATGACGCTCTGGACATAGTTCAGGACACCATGTATGACTTTGTCCGGCGTTATGCCGATCATGCTGATGACCAGTGGCGGCCCCTTTTTTTCCGAGTTCTGCAGAACAAAATTCGCGACTGGTATCGGCGCACCGCTGTTCGTCGTAAATTCGGGGGCTGGCTTGCCTTTGCCTTCCAAAACAATGAAGGTGGCCGCCGGGAGGATCCCTTTGAGCAGGTGGCCGATGCTAAAGGCATTACTCCAGCCGATGATCTTGAGCTGCAAGACTCCCTGAGTCGCCTCAGCCAGGCGTTGGAGAATCTGCCCCATAAACAGCAGCAGGTTTTTCTGATGCGGGCCTGGGAAGGCTTCTCAACAAAGGAGACGGCTGCCATCATGAAATGTTCGGAAGGGACGGTCAAAACCCATTACTTTCGCGCCCTCAAGACGCTCCAGAAAAAACTGCAGGATTACTGGCCATGAAAGACACTGAACAAAAATTCCTCAGGGATATCACACAACAGCTGGACCAGAGTGTCGAAAGCCTTGACGGTGCCACCCGTTCACGCCTGAACAGGATACGCCACCAGGCCCTTGAGCAAACCAGTGCCAGCCCCAGAGGTTTACGCAATTGGCTCTGGGCCGGCAGCGCCGCCCTATCGGCAGTGGTCCTCGCTCTTGTCATCTACGTAGGCCTTCCCAGCCAACAGCCAGGCGACCTGCAGCCTCCTCAGATTGCCGGCCAAGTAGATAGCACAGCTCCCCCCATTGAAGTTGCGGCCATACATACCTTACCTGATGATCTCGACCTGGACGATCTGGAAATTCTCCTTGATGGTGACGATCTCGAAATGCTCACTGATCTTGAATTTCTGAGCTGGGCCGGCAGCCAAGAAGAGGTGGGAGGATGAAGAGGTTCTCCATCATTATATATATGGCCATTTTGCTTGTTGTTGGCTCGCAGGCCTATGGCCAAGGAAACCTTGAGGACTTGAGTCCCCAGGACAGAGAGATCCTCGCCCCCCTTGATGGTATCTGGCAGGAACTCTCCACTGAGCGACGCCAGCGCCTCCTTGAGCGGGCCAAACGCTGGTCACAAATGTCCCCTGAACAGCGCCGTCAGGCAAAGGAACGCTTCCAGCGCTTCCGCGACATGCCGCCGCAACAGCGCCGGACCCTCAGACAGCGTCATAAATCGTTCCAGGAGCTGCCAGCCAAGGAGCAGGAGCAGCGCCGCAAGCATTGGCAGCAGCTTCCTCCGGAAAAAAAAGAAGCGCTCCGCCGCCGCTGGCACCAGAGAAAACGTGATAGAGCAAAGAGCAGCGCCAATAATGAATACCGCGGTGAACTGCCCGGAAAATATCGACAGCTCTCGCCTGAAGAGAAAAAGAAATTCAGAGAAAAACGCCGGCAGAGGCGTCTGGAGCGGCGCGCTGGTCAAAACTCCGAGCACAGAGCATGGCAGAGGCCGGCAGGGCCGCAAAACAGACAATCTGCTTCGAGCTGGTAAAACTCAGATGCCAGTATGGCCAAAGCCGCCTTGGCCGCGGGCCGTATCCTCTAAATCATCGACTAATTCCAGCGCCGCCTGACATACCGGGGCCAATACCAGTTGGGCAATTCTGTCCCCACGGCAGATGGTAAAGGCCGTACTGCCGAGATTAATCAACCCCACCTTGACCTCCCCCCGATAATCAGCATCAATGGTGCCGGGACTATTGACCACAGTGACCCCGTGTTTGATGGCCAGACCGCTCCGCGGCCGGACCTGAATCTCATAACCGGGCGCTATGGCCACCGCCAGATTGGTGGGCAGCATGGCAATAGCGCCTGGGGCCAGGACAAGCTCATCAGCAACGGCTGCCTGGATGTCCATACCTGCTGCCAGGCTGGAATGATAGGCCGGCAGCGCCAACCCTTCTTTGCCATCTTGATCAAGCCATTTTATCCTTACTGGTACCGAGTCCATTATTTTCTCCTATAGCTATAGCTTTTTATAGCTGGGTAAACATCTCTGATCAGCCACCTGTTTTAACAGATGGTTCAGGCAAGGCAACAAGTTCCTTACTGCAGTTTCCCATCCTCTTTTTCAGCGCAAGTAGCCATAAAAAACAGTCCCGGCACACCTGCGACCTGTCGCAAAAGTTGTAGCATCAACACTTCTGTGGCAGCTGTTGTGCCACATTTTATGTAGCACATTCCCATTGCGCCAGCTTTGCAGACCACGACAGTTCTGTGGCATCACGCAAAATATATCATTGAACTATCGCCCTTTTCACAAAAAGACCCCTGACAGATCTTGTTTGTGGCACAGCACCTGCTCTTTAACCAGTCAACAGCAAAGACACAAAGTAAACAAAAATACCAAAAGGAGAATGGCCATGAATGAGACAGTTAAAAGCACAGGAACGGTAAAGGAAACTCACGACAGCCAGGCTGATCTGGACCAGGCCAGCAAACTTGGCCTGGGCATGATTCTCAGCCTTGCCGGACTTGTTGGAGTATGGAGTGTAGCCTGCATGGTAAGCGCCTTGACGACTCAGGGAATCGGCGCAGTGGTCAAAGGATTTATGACCGCAATCACCGGCATGTAGAAAAAATCACCAGTTAGAAGGCTAAAAAACAAATAACTAAGGAGAAAGACAATGGCTGACAATAATGAAAACAAAGGTATGGGCGCATTTTTAGGAATTATGGCAGGCTTGGGAGGCGCCTTTGGCATCTGGGCCATGATGGCCTTTATCACCGGACTCTCCTCTGTAAACTTTTCGGTTGGCGAGATGGCGCGCCAATTCCTGGTAGCAACCGGCAACTTGGGCGAGTATGAGACCTTGGTTGACTTCTACACCCACATCAAGGGCGTTGAGTACCTGATGGCCGGTGCCTTCTTTGTCGCCTTCCCCGTATACTTCAAGTATGTGGACAAGGCTGCCAAGGAGACCAGCGCCCAAGCCTAAACACACCTCGACATTCTTCTTCCATAAAAAAAGGCCGGGACTGTGTCCCGGCCTTTTTCTGTATTCTTTACAAGATTAAGACCAGCTCACCTCATTTTCAGCCACCGGCCCCATGACCACGGCGCAGAGATCATCGGCAAAAATCCGTCCTGCCAGGGATGACACTTCGGCAGGGGTAACCTTTTCAAACCTCTCGACTACCTCTGCCAAAGGAATATGCCTGCCGAAGTAAAGCTCGTTACGGGCATTTCTGGTCATCCGCGACTCCAGATTCTCAGCCGCCAGATATACACTGCTGCGGGCATAGTCCAGGGCATGGCCCATCTCTGCTGACGAAAGCGAGTCCTCCTTGCCGAGACAGGCCAATTGTTCACCAACAAGGGCCAGGGTCTCATTGACTGAGCCGGGTGCCACGCCGCAGGAAATCCCCACATAGCCGCAGTCGGTATAGGACTCGATAAAGGATGAGATGGAGTAGGCAAGCCCCCTCTTTTCGCGGACCTCCTGAAAGAGCCGCGAACTCATATTGCCGCCGAGAATGGTATTAAGCAGTACCAGGGTAAACCTCTCCTCTGAGGTGATCTCTAAGCCCTTGGCGCCCAAGACCATCTGCACCTGTTCAAGCTCACGGCTCACCACCCGCTTTGCCAAACTCCGATCCGCTATCGGTGCCGACCTGCCATTAGCTGCCTGCTCCCCCCAGGAGGAACCGGCAAACAGGGGTTCCAGAAGGCAACAGAGCTCCTGGTGATCGACATTACCGGCACAGCTGATCACCACCTTGCCTGGCGCATATTTTTTTTGGCGATAGTCATGGAGGGCAGAGCCGGTCATGGCGCCAACCACCTTGGCGTCGCCCAGGACGGGCCGGGCCAGGGGATTATCGCCCCAGAAGGAGTCCTCAAAAATCTCATGGATCTGGTCTTCAGGCATATCCTCCACCATGGAGATTTCCTGGAGGATCACCTGGCGCTCACGGCCTACCTCGTCAGCATCAAATTGCGAGTTATGAAACATGTCGGCAAAGAGATCAATCAAGGTCGGCAATTTGCTATCCACCACGGTTGAGTAGAGACAGGTGGTGTCCTTGGAGGTAAAGGCATTGGCCATGCCGCCCAGACTGTCGAGCTTGCGGGCAATATCACGAGGCGTACGGCGCTGGGTGCCCTTAAAGAGCATATGCTCGACAAAATGAGAGATGCCGCTTGTGGCAGGCAGCTCATCGCGGCTGCCCACATCAAGCCAGACACCGAGGGAGACGGTGCAGGAACCAGGGATCTTCTCACTGACCACCCGCACCCCGTTTGCTAAAACTGTTTTATTATACATTCTAAATCTTACGTACCGTGTTTGCAGTTTCGTTCTTGAAACAAAAAAGGGCAGAGAACATTCGTCCCCTGCCCTTGCATCCTGATATTTTAATGGTGCTTAGTCATCAAGACATGCCTTGCGGCTCAGGCGAATCTTGCCGCGCTGATCCACGGCAAGGACCTTGACCTTGACCTCGTCGCCCTCATTAAGGACATCGGTGACCTTCTCAACGCGCTTGTTCTCAAGTTCGGAGATATGGACAAGACCATCGGTACCGGGCAGGATCTCAACAAAGGCGCCAAAATCAACGATGGTTTTAACCACACCGTTGTAGATCTTGCCAACCTCAGCCTCGGCTGTGACCTCATTGACCATGTCCTGGGCCTTCTTAGCAAGATCACCGCCGGCAGCAAAAATCTTCACCTCGCCGGAGTCATCAACATCAATCTTGACGTCAAGATCAGCCTGGATACCGCGAATCACCTTGCCGCCGGGGCCGATGAGATCACGGATCTTATCAGGGTTGATCTGCATGGTGATAATCTTGGGGGCATGCTCAGGCATTTCCGCCCGGGCAGTATCCAGAGACTTAGCCATCTCGCCGAGGATATGGAGACGTCCATCCCTGGCCTGGGCCAGGGCCGTGGTCATGATATCGCGGTCAACACCCTCAATCTTGATATCCATCTGCAGGGCAGTGATACCTTCGGCAGTACCGGTGACCTTGAAATCCATGTCGCCGAGATGATCCTCATCACCGAGGATATCGGTGAGAACAACCACCTTATCGCCTTCCTTGATAAGGCCCATGGCCACACCGGAAACAGGGGCCGTAATCGGCACACCGGCATCCATCAGGGACAGGGAACCACCACAGACAGAGGCCATGGAGGAGGAGCCGTTTGACTCGGTAATGTCGGAAACGATGCGGATGGTATAGGGGAACTCCTCCTCAGTGGGCAGTACCTTTTCCAGGCCACGGGTGGCCAGGGCGCCATGACCGATGTCACGACGGCTGGGACCGCGCATGAAACGGGCCTCGCCTACACAGAATGGCGGGAAATTATAGTGGAGCATGAACTTACGAAAATCCATACCCTGCAGGGTCTCGACCCGCTGCTCATCAGCACCGGAACCAAGGGTGGTGGTTACGATGGACTGGGTCTCGCCACGGGTGAAAAGGGCTGAGCCATGAACCCTGGGCAGCAGCGCTACCTCAGTGTCAATATTGCGGACCTCATCAAACTTGCGGCCGCCGATGCGCTCGCCCTTGTCAACGATACGGGCCCGCATCATATCCTTCTGCAGGTCTTTTAACAGACCCTTGACCTCGCCCTGGCGATCAAAGTCGGCATCTTCCTCAAACTTGGCAACCACCTCGGCCTTCAGGGCATCAAAGGCGGCGTAACGCTCCATCTTGTCGGCGGTGGTGATCACCTTCTCCATGGGGCCGGCAGCGATATCGGCCACCTGCTTTTCGAGCTCGGCATCAACCTCAGGGGCTTCAACCTCCATCTTGGCGATACCTACAGCGGCCTGCATCTCTTCCTGGACGGCGATAATGGCCTTCAGGGCCTCATGACCGGCATAGATGCCCTCAAGGACAACATCCTCACTGAGCATGTCGGCGCCACCCTCAACCATAACCACCGCGTTCTTGGTACCGGCGACGATCAGATCAAGGTTTGATTCTTCCTGCTGGCTGGTGGTGGGATTAATGACATAGTCGCCATCGATCATGCCCACCCGAACCCCGGCAACCGGGCCGTTGAAGGGAATATGGGAGATGGACAGGGCGGCAGAGGCGCCAACCAGGGCCAGCATGTCCGAATCATTTTCCTTATCAGCCGACAGGACTGTGGCGATAACCTGGGTCTCACAGGAATAGCCATCGGCAAAGAGCGGCCGCATGGGACGGTCAATCAGGCGGCAGGTCAGGGTCTCTTTCTCAGAGGGACGGCCAATCTCGCGGCGGAAGAAACTGCCGGGGATACGGCCCACTGCGTAAAAACGCTCCTGGTATTCAACGGTGAGGGGCAGGAAATCAGCATTAAGCTTGGGCTCTTTGGCGCCAACTGCTGTAACGAGAACCACGGTTTCGCCGTAGGTGACCACCACAGAGCCGCTGGCCTGCTTGGCTATTTTTCCTGTTTCAATGGTCATGGGACGACCGCCAACTTCTACTTCAACTTTTTTATACATGGAATCTCCTGTATGTATGGTGCAGATCTAAATACACGTCACAGACCCCAGGGCGGTTCATGCTCAAGCCCATGGAGCGCCCTGGATTCTGTGACACAGGTGTTCGTGTTGCCACGAAGGTCACCAAGCACACGACACTGTCAGATAGCTTCGTGGTCTTTGTGAGCTCCGTGCTCCTTGAAACACCGTGCTCTTTTATTTCTGCAACTTAATAAAAACCTGGGCCGGCCTCACAGGGCCGGCCCAGGATACGACTTACTTCCTGATACCGAGCTCGGCAATCAGGTCACGATACCTGGTAATATCCTTCTGCTGGATATACTTAAGAAGGCGACGACGCTGACCAACAAGCTTGAGCAGGCCGCGGCGGGAATGATGATCCTTCTTATGGGTCTTAAAATGATCGGTAAGATAGGTAATACGAGCAGTGAGCAGGGCAACCTGCACAGCTGGAGAACCGGTATCGGTGGGGGTTTTGCCATACTTGGCAATAATTTCTTGCTTCTGGTCTGCTTCCAGGGTCATAACGACCTCCTTATGCCGCCTCAAGAGATGGTAATAACCGGCATGGCATAGGGGCCGGAAATAGAAACAGTTCCAGACCAAAAACCAGGCCGCCTGGTGATTATTCCATCATCCCGCAGCTTGTTTAGATCCTCTAGTAGAAATATCTACGCAAAACATAGATACTGTAAAAAAATACCATAACCCTTAGATAAATTTAGAGCTGTAGAGGGTCTTATCCAGCTCTTCAGGGTTAGATTTATTGGTACACGTTACTTCAAAAATCCGCCCTACCAACAAAGCGATTTTTTTATTTTATTGCAAACGGTCAGTATTCTTTTCGTCACTGGCGACTACAGCCAAGGCCTCTTCAACAGAGACAATCTTGTCCTCAAGCAGCTGTTTCGCCACCTTACTGTCGCCTAGCAGCGAGCCATCTATGGCATCCTTGACATCAAACGATCCGGACCTAGTCCGGCGCAACTGGTGGAGGTGGGCTCCACAGCCAAGGGCTCTGCCAATATCGGCAGCAAGAGTTCTGACATATGTCCCTTTACTGCATACGACGCGGACATGCAAATATTCTTCGCTTATTTTTAAAAATTCCAGCGAAAAAATGGTTATTGGGCGCGGCTCCTTCTCTACAACTATCCCCTTGCGGGCATAATGATAGAGGGGCTTGCCCTTATGTTTTAGGGCTGAAAATTGGGGAGGCACCTGGAGCTGCGGGCCGCGAAACCCGGCAAGGCAGGCCTCGATCTTTTCTCTGTCAAGCTCCGGCACCTCATGTTCGGCAATAACATTGCCCTCACTATCCTGGCTATCAGTCTCAATCCCTAGGCGCAGGACACCGAGATACTCCTTCTCGCCCTCCATCAAGTGGGAAATAATGCGGGTGGCAGGGCGACTGACGCAGATAATGAGCAGGCCGGAGGCAAAAGGGTCCAAGGTGCCGGCATGGCCCACCTTTTTAATCCCTAAGGCCCGCCGTACCTGCTGGACCATTCGAAATGAGGTGGGACCCACTGGTTTATCAACCAGCACCACCCCTGTTATCTGGGTAAGATCACTCACAATGATGGTCAAACGAGGGGGAGTAACGAGGCAAGCAACTGTTCTTTGACCTGAGAGAGGGAGGAGTCAGCAACCTTAAAACCGGCAGCATTACGATGGCCACCGCCGCCGAAACTACGGGCCACCTCGGCCACATCAACCTCGCCCTTGGCCCGCATGGAAACACCAACAAGATTACCTGCCGTTTCCTTGAGAAATACGGCAACCTTCACAGTCTTCAGGGAGCGAGGGAAATTAATAAAGAGCTCAGTGTCAGCCGGAATGGTGCCGGTACTGTTAAGCAACTCCTGGCTCACACTAATAAAGGCGATGCTATCCTCGGCATAGAGGGAGAGCGACCCCAAAACAGCCTGGAGAAGCTGTAAACGGTTCTTGGTGTAATTATCAAAAATATGGCCACAAATCTCGGCCGGCTGGACACCGTAATCAAGAAGATCGGCAGCAACCCGCAGGGTATGGGATGTGGTGGATTGGTACTTAAAGGAACCGGTATCAGTGAGAATAGCTGTATAAAGGCAATATGCTGTTTCCTGGCTGATCTCGCAGTCAAGGAGACGGAGAAGGTCGTAGATCATCTCGCCAGTGGAAGAGCGATACTCGTCAACCCAGGAGACATCGGCAAAATTCTGGTGACCGGCATGGTGGTCAATGGCTACAAATGGTTTGTGGCGCAGAAGCTGATCTGCCTCTTTGCCGAGGCGCCTCTTGTCGCCACAATCTACTGACACGGCGCAGTCAAAGGCATCATCAGGCAACTGGGTAATGAGGCGATCAGAGCCGGGAAGAAATTCAAGGATATAGCTGACAGGCTCCTCACTGTAGAAATAGACCTCCTTGCCTGCCGACTCCAGGGCGAACCCCAAGGCAAGCTGGGAGCCCAAGGCGTCGCCATCAGGAAAAACATGGGTGGCAATAAGCACTCGCTCTGCTTTTTTCAGGATCTGAAGGATTTCTTCAGGAGGCTGACTCATCGTCTTTCTTAATCTCCTCAAAGATGGAATTTAAACGATCACACTCGTCCTGGTTTGTATCATACTCGAAGATAAGCTCCGGCACATAGCGCATTTTTATTTCCTTAGCCAGATGACTACGGATAAAACCGCGGGCTGAGGTCAAACCAGCCTTGGCCTCGGCAGCCTGTTCGGCCGGGCAGGAGAAATAGATACGGGCCGTGCGCAGATCATCTGTCACCCTGGCCCGGACAATGGTGATATTCTGAACGCGGGGATCCTTAACACCAAAAAGAAGCAGGGAGGCAACCTCATTGCGGATCATATCAGCAACGCGGGCCGGTCGTCTCTTAGGGCTTGCGGCGAGTTCTTGCGGCAGGCTATAGCGGGATTTATTTCTGGCCATGTTCTAAAATGTAAGTAATGAGTAGTTGAGAAACAAGAAGATGAGTAGTTGAGTAGAAGGAATGGTTGTTAATTAAGAAAAAGTACCTTCTACTCAAATTCTTATTTCTCAAATTCACAAATTCTTATTTGCGTTTACAAGAAGACAAAGCGCATGAAGAAAGACTCTTCGTGCGCTTTGTTGTTCCTAAAACTATCAGAGGCAGGCAACCTAGAGGGTACGGGCCACCTCATTCATAATATAGGCCTCGATAAGATCGCCGCGCTTGACATCGTTGAAGTTCTCAAGGCCGATACCACACTCGTAGCCATTCTGGACCTCTTTAACGTCATCTTTTACCCTGCGCAGTGAAGAAATAGAGCCTGTATAAACCACAACCCCGTCGCGCAACAGCCGGACACCGGCGTTACGCTCAACCCTGCCGTCAACCACCATACAACCGGCGATATTACCAACCTTGGGCACAGAGAAGATCTCGCGGACCTCAGCGGAGCCGATGACCTCTTCCTCGTAGGTGGGTTCAAGCATACCAACCATGGCAGACTCGATATCCTCAAGGGCATGATAGATAACGTCATAGGTCCTGAGGTCAACAGCCTCTGCCTTGGCAAGCTCGTTAACCTTAGACGAAGGCCGGACATTAAAACCGATGATCAAGGCATCGGAAGCCGCGGCCAGCAGGACATCACTCATGGTGATGGTACCGGTACCGGCATGGAGAATTTTTACTTTAATCTCATCGGTGGCCAGCTTCTCAACTGCCTTACCAAAGGCCTCCAAGGTACCCTGGACATCGGAGCGCAGGAGAATACGAATCTCCTTCATCTCGCCTTCCTGCAACTTCTCAAAGAGGTTATCGAGGGAAATCTTGGTGCCGGTGGCCAGGTCAGTCTCACGCTTTTTCATCTGACGCTGCTGGGCCACATTTTTCGCCATTTTCTCGTCATTAACCACGACAAACTCATCGCCTGCCATGGGTACGCCGGAAAGGCCCTGTACTTCTACCGGAGTTGATGGGCCCGCCTCGGTGATGGCCTTACCCTTGTCATCAAGCATGGAACGAACCTTGCCGCTGAAATCACCAACCACAAAAGAGTCGCCTTTGCGCAGGGTCCCCTGCTGAACAAGGATAGTGGCCAGAGGACCGCGGCCCTTATGGAGCTGGGCCTCAACAACATGGCCAGCTGCCTGGCGCTTTGGGTCGGCCTTTAATTCCAGAACTTCGGTCTGCAGAAGGATGTTTTCCACGAGATCGTCAATACCTTCGCCGTTCTTGGCCGAGGTCTTACAAAAAATCGTCTCACCACCCCAGTCTTCCGGGACCAAATCAAACTCTGCGAGCTCACTCATGACCCGCATGGCATCGGCATTTTCTTTATCAATCTTATTAACCGCCACCAGGATGGGAACCTCAGCAGCCTTGGCATGGTTGATGGCCTCACGTGTCTGATCCATCACTCCGTCATCAGCAGCAACAACCAGGACAACGACATCGGTAACCTGGGCGCCACGTGAACGCATTTCCGTAAAGGCGGCATGACCGGGAGTATCCAGGAAGACAAGATCACCCTGGGAGGAACGAACATAATGGGCACCAATATGCTGGGTAATACCACCAGCCTCACCAGCTGCCACATCGGTCTTTCGAATGGCATCCAGGATGGAGGTCTTACCATGGTCAACATGCCCCATAACCGTAACAACGGGTGGGCGGGGAAGCTCCTCACCACCCTCTTGTTCCTCTTGGAGATCGATGATGGATTGCTCTTCCGTCATCTTCTTCTCAACTTCATAGCCAAACTCGCTGGCCACCAGACTTGCAGTGTCAAAATCAATGGCCTGATTTACGGTGGCCATGACCCCCATACCCATGAGCTGAGCAATCAATTCACCGGCCTTAACCCCCATATTATGAGCCAGATCACCAACAGTGATGGCCTCAAGCATGCTGACCTTTCTCTTGCTGGCCTTCATCTCCACGGTGGAAGACTCGACTAATCTCTGCTTGCCCCTCTTGGCGCCACGGGGTCCACGCCCCACCCGCACCTTTGAGGACATCCGGCCACCATAGGCTGCCAGTTCCGCGGCATCAACAACACCCTGCCCCTTGCCCCGTCCAGCGCCCTTACGTCCACGGCTTGCATCAGTGGTGAACTTGACGATTCGCTTGCCTTTTTTGCCCTTCTTGCCCTGATCACCTGGAGCACCAGGGCTGGGCTGCTGTGCTTGGCCGGCACCGGGCTTAGGTCTCTGCCTGTCCGGCTGCTTTTTGGGCCGCCGTTTGGGGGGCTCTTGCTGGATAGGAAGAACTGCCTGCCCGACAATCTTGGCATAACCACCCTTTTTAGGCTTGGCAGCTTCCTTCTTGGCCTTGTCGGGTTTCGCCGCTTTATCCTTTGGCTCAGCAACAACGACTTTTTCTTCAACCTCGGGAGCAGGTGCAGCCTCTTCTGGCTGGCCTTCTTCCTCGGCTTCAGCTTTTACCTCTTCGGGTTCAACTGCAGCTTCAGCTGCTGTATCGACTTCAGGAGCTGCTGCTTCCTCAACCACGGCTTCTGGCTCAGAGATTGTCTCAGGCTCAGTCTCCACAACCTCTTCAGGTGCAGAGACTTCAACGGCCTCCTCCTGCTCGACAGGGGCCTCCTCAACAGGAGCTTCAGCAACAACCTTGGACCGCCTTCTGATAATAGTAGTCTTGCCCTTTTTCTGAATACGGGTCTCTTCGACATCAACCTTGACGATGCCAAGCTTTATGCGTATGTCAGCGGCAGTCTCTTCATCAAGAGTCGAATTATAGGCCTTGATGCTAAAGCCCATTTCTATGAGTTTGGCGGTCAAATCCTTGCTGTCCATACCAGCTTCTTTGGCCAACTCGTAAACTCTGATTTTTCTCATTACTCAGCTCCTGCTCTCGCCCATCAAATGATTATGCAAGGCCTCGGCATCACAACGTAATGCCTTGGCTAATTTTTTTTTATATCTTTCAATCTGTACAGAGTCATGCTCTACACAGACATAGGCTCCGCGCCCTTTCTTTTCACTGCCGGCAATATTCGCTGGCAGCGCAAATCTGACCAGCTCTTTCTTAGGTGCCTTTGTCCGGCATATAACACAGGTCCGCATTGGCCCCTGTGGGAATTTTTTCCTACTCTTCAGATTCCTGTTCGCCATCCTGCTCATCACTCTCAGCAGTTGTTTGGTCTGAAGGGGCTTCTACTTCTGAATCCCCAGCCTCGATGGCTTCTTGCGCTCCTTCGCCCCCTCCTTTCTCTTCAACCTCAGTGCCCTCATCCTCTAAGTCAACGAATTCAGAGACATCTACCGAGCCAGCCGCCTCAATGATAGCTTTGGCATCTTCAACGTCACATTTAAGCAACTGGGCAACCTCTTCCGGTTCTGCCTTAAGGAGTTCATCAATATGACCAATGCCGTTATCAAAAAGAATCTCGGCATTTTTATCATTCATTTTGGGAATAAGCATTAAAGTTTTAAAACCCGGCTCATCCATCTTGGCATAGCGTGATTCGCTCTTCACATCGATCTTCCAGCCAAGGAGCATGGAGGCAAGACGTACATTCTGACCACCGCGACCAATAGCAAGGGATAACTGATCATCAGGGACAATCACCAGCAAGGCCTTATTATCCTCATCAACGGAGACCATGGAAACCTGAGCCGGCGACAGGGCATTTGACACATACCTGGCAGGGTCTGGACTCCAGGGCACAATATCAATCTTCTCCCCCTGTAACTCTTGAACGACATTTTGGACCCTGGAACCCTTCATCCCAACACAGGCCCCGACCGGATCGACATCAGTCTCAGAGGAGACAACCCCGATCTTGGCACGCATGCCAGGCTCACGAACGGCGGTAATAATCTTGACAATACCTTCGTGGATTTCCGGAACCTCAATGGTAAAAAGATTAACCAGAAACTGATCGCTTGTTCTTGAAAGAATGAGCTGGTGATCCCGGGCCGACTCGCGAACCTCGAGGAGCAGGGCCCGTACGCGGTCCCCCTGACGGTAGGACCTTCTCGGCATCATTTCGCTTTTGGGGAGCAGAGCATCGGTGCGGCCAAGATTAACAACCATATTGCCACGTTCAAAACGCTGCACAATACCGTTTAAGATTTCACCTTCGCGATTCTTATACATGTCATAGATGACATCACGTTCGGCATCGCGCATTTTCTGAATAATGACCTGCTTAGCAGACTGCGCTGCAATACGGCCAAGATCAGCCACATCATCCATCTTGGAACCGAGTTCATCACCCATCTCCACATCAGGATCAAGGGAAACTGCTTCTTTAAGTGAAACTTCGGTCTGTTCATCCTCGACCTTGTCGACAACGGTTCTAAACTGAAAAAGTTCAACCTCTCCCAATTCTTCGTTAAAGCGGACATCGAGATCGCGCCGCTGGCCAAACTTTTTATGGGCCGCAGAAAGAACAGCTGACTCAAGGGCCTCAACAAGGATGGTGCGATCAAAACCCTTATCTCGGCTGATTTGGTCTATTATTCTTTTAAGCTCTGTAATCATCAATTTTCTCCAGGTGGAGTGAAGATATTTAGTAATATTACTCGGAGTACCCTTTAAAACTCGATTACCAATCTGGCCCTTTTTACCTTGTCGCAGGTAAAGGTCAGGGACTGGTTATCGCTCTTCAAAGTAATTTCATCACCGTCAACTTTATCAATAATCCCCTGGCCACTGACAAGATCATCATCGGCAAAGGATATCTTTATTTTTTTACCGAGGTTTCTCTCAAAATCACGGGGGGTGGTAAGCGGCCTCTCCAAACCCGGAGAGGAAACCTCCAAATGATACTTATAAGGAATGACATCTTCTACATCAAGGACATGGCTCGTCTCGCGGCTCACCTGGGCGCAGTCATCAACAGACACCCCATCCTTCTTGTAGATGATGATGCGCAACACCCAGCCATGCTGTTCCTGGCGGTACTGAACCTCAACAAGCTCCAGACCATGGTCAGAGGCAATGGGCTCAATAATGTCATGAAGCCTGTCCAAGAGCATGCTCTGGGCCATAGCTACCTCTTTTAAATAAAGGCTCCTCCACCAAACCAAGGAGGAGTGAGCCGATCTTCTTTTGATACAATAAAAAAAGCGGGCAGAGCCCACTTTGCAGGTACAACTTCAAAAATACTTCTTTTGCCTACCGACAAAAGAAACACCACATTCAAGCGGTGAGAGGCTGGAGCGGACAACGGGGATCGAACCCGCGACACCAAGCTTGGGAAGCTTGTACTCTACCAACTGAGCTATGTCCGCCCAATCATTACCAATAGAGAGGAAGTGTCGCATACCTCAAGTATCTACAGGAAAGACCTCCCTGACAGATTACCAAGGTTATTAAACAAATATTTTTTACTTGTCAAGCTCTCATCCGTTGCCCGGGTGGCAATGCTTCATAAATAAAAAAGGCCGCTGGTTAATAACCTGCGGCCTTTCAAAAATTTATAGCAGCCTTTTTTTACATAATGACCTTCATGGCCTGGCTGGCGACATTCAAAATATAGTTAGGAGCAACACCCATGTAAACAATGACCACCATTAAAATCACGCCAACCGCCCGGGTGGAAGCACCAATCACAACGTCAGGACGATCTTCCGGATCCGAGGTAAAGGCGACGCGAACAACAGAGAGATAATAGAAAATAGCGATGGCGGTATTTAGGGCGGCCAGGATAACCAAAGTCAGATGATCGGCCTGCAGGGCACCGGTGAGAAGCATGAATTTACCGATGAAGCCTACAAAGGGTGGAATACCGGCCAGAGCAAACATGCCAACCAGAAGGATCAGGGCCAGGAAGGGTGATCTCTTATAAAGCCCCTTCAGATCATCACGGCTGACATTCTCTCCCTGCACAGAAACATTGCAGATAACAAGAAAGCAGGCCAGGTTCATCAATAAGTAACCAATAATATAGAAGGTGGCACGGACATAACCCAGTTCATCCATGGTCAGCAGACCAAGAAGAACAAAACCGGCATGGGCAATACCTGAAAAACCAAGCATCCGTTTGACATCTGTCTGAACCAGGGCCGAGAGATTACCATAAAACATGGAGGCAACCGCTGCGATCATCAAAACAAGAACCAGCCAGCTGGCTTCGCCGGGATTGGCCAAGGTAACAATACGGATCATAATTGCCACGGCGCCAATCTTGGGCACGGTGGCAATAAAAGACGTGGTGGGATTGGCCGCCCCTTCATAGACATCTGGAACCCAGAAATGAAAGGGGAAGATGGCAAGCTTATAAAAGAAACCAACCATAACCAGAAGCACGGCAAGGAGAGCAACCGGCTTGGCGGCAAACATACTATGTAATTGAGGAACAAGTTCCACAAAATAGGTGGTTCCGGTGAGACCAAAAAGATAGGACATGCCAAAGAGCATGGCGCCGGTGGAGATCACCCCGAACATGACATACTTAATGCCTGCCTCCATCTGCCTTCTCTCACCGGTAGAGTCATCACGCATGGGCACCATGAGATAGAGTGCGTAGGAAGAAAGCTCCAAGGAGACAAACAGAGTGAGAAGCTCAGCACTGGACATCAGCATAACCAGGCCAAGGACCGATAGAACCATAAACAGGTAATATTCAGCCTTTACCTTGGTGTTAATTCCCCTGATATCCGGGGCGAGAAATACGACAAAGGTCGTACCTAAACCAATAATAATCTTAAAAAACTGTGAGTAGAAATCGATTGCATAGGCACCGTAGAATAGAGTGCCGGAATTATTTATTCCCACGACGCATAGAATGGTAAATACAAGGCCAATGGCGATGGTAACATTTTTTGCCAGGGTGCCTTTATCCTCTCCAAGGGTAATAAAGAAGAGAAGAAGGCTGCCGCCGAGGAGGAACAATTCTGGTAAGAACAACATGGTGTATTCCTAATGTTTAATTATCAACCTGATGTTTCAAGCTACCAATCATTTCCACTCGGAAATCATGGCGCCACCGATCGATCAAACTCTCATTAATGTATAGCCAGTGATGCAACGGCCTGGGAGCTGTGAACCTGATTAAGCAGAAACTCAACACTGGTGTGCATTACATTCATAAATGGTTCCGGGGCAAGACCAATCCAGAACACGAATATCAACAGGGGTACCAGGGTAACAGTCTCCCTGAAGTTAAGATCACTGATATCAGAGCGCCCCTCGCCTTTAAAAAGAACATATTGGAGAAGACGAAGCATATAGGCAGCGGCAAGAATGGCGCCAGGGACAGCTGCCCCTGCAATAATCTTACTATGTTCAAAACCACCGGCAAGGATGAGAAACTCACCAATAAAGCTATTGGTTGCCGGGAACCCTAAAGAACTTAAGGAGAATATTGTTATAAAGGTAACAAAGATGGGCAAATTATAGGCCAATCCGGAATGATCCTTGATTTCACGACTATGGGTCCGCTCATAGATCATACCAACCATGAGGAAGAGAGCGCCGGTGGTTATACCATGGTTGATCATCTGGATAAGAGCGCCCTCAAGACCAGTCTTGTTCAAGACAAAGATACCCAGGGTGACAAAACCCATATGGCCCACTGAAGAGTAAGCAATTAGCTTTTTCATGTCGGACTGGGCCAGGGCGGTAAAACCACCATAAAGGATACCAGCAACAGACAGCCAGAGCATATATGGTCCAATGGCCAAGGTGGCCTGGGGTGTTATGGGCAGACAAAAACGCAGGAAGCCGTAAGTACCCATCTTCAACAGAACAGATGCCAGGATAACGGAACCAGCGCCGGGGGCCTCAACATGGGCTGCTGGTAACCATGTATGGAAGGGGAACATGGGAACCTTGATGGCAAAAGCCAGAAAGAAGGCCAAAAATACCCAGACCTGAAAGGTCATGGAATAGCCCTGACTCATCATATCTGGAATATACCAGGAGTTGTCATTCCAGAGATAGAGGGCGATAATGGCAACAAGAAGCATCACCGAACCGGCCAGGGTATAGAGGAAAAACTTGATGGAGGCGTATTTTTTGCGCGGGCCGCCCCAGACACCAATAAGCAGGTACATGGGGATCAGCATCATCTCCCAAAAAACATAGAAGAGAACAAAATCAAGGGCACAGAACACACCTATCATGGCGGTCTCCATGACCAGCAGGCAGATCATGAATTCCTTGACCCGCTTGGAGATATAGGTCCAGGAGCCTAGGACACAGAGGGGCATAATAAAGGTGGTCAGCATAACCAGCAGGATGCTGATACCATCAATACCCAAGGCGTACTCAATATTTAATGACGGTATCCAGTCTTCACGCACCCAAAACTGCAAGTCAGGAGTAGATGAGTCAAAACCGCTCCAAAGCTTGAGAGATAGTATGGCGTTAAAGGTCGTAACCACAAAAGCCAGACGTCTCTGGTTTTCCTCGCCAGGCGTGACAAACAACAGGCCTGCACCAATGAGAGGTATGAAAATAAGCCAGCTGAGAAGATTTCCCTCAGCACCATATAATAGTTCCATTCCTTAAAACCTCTTGTTCACGTTACGCAAAGACGTAGGCTATGATAGCAACAGCCATGACCGTTGCCGCAAAATATATATTGTATTGAATCTGGCCAGACTGCAGGCGGCGTACCTGGCCACCAAGGCCACGAACACCGCGGGCTACACCATCGACAACTCCGTCAATGCCGTGCCAGTCAAACCATGACCAGAACTTAGAGATGGTCATCAGCGGCAAAATACCGACCTTGTCCCAAATACGACCCACCCAGTTGTCAACCGTCTGGAAGACTACGCGGTCGAGCCACATAAAAACATCACCACCCTTCCGGTAAAACCAGTCGAGATCGATGGATATCTTCGCCTCAGGGGTTAACTTGGAAAGAAGCAGGAAGAAACCAAGGGCGGTAAAGCAGAGGATCTGCAGGGTCTCAGCAAGATGATAGGCGGTGTAAGGATGATACTCAGCCCACTGGTATGGCAGCATGTCATACATGAAGGGCAGGTAAACGCCGATCAACAGACAGAGAAAAGAGGCAATACCCATGGCAAACATCATATTCAGTGGTGGATCCTGGGCCTTTTCCCAGGTCTCTTCGGAACAGTTGTTCTTACCAAACCAGATGTAATAAGGAACCTTCAGACCTGTATGGAGAAAGGTACCGGCTGAGGCCAGGGTAAGCAGAAAACCGGCCCACATGATATGATCGCCAAAGGCCGCAGCAACAATCATCGACTTTGAAACAAACCCCGAAAAGAGGGGCCAGGCCGAGATCGACAGGCCGCCAATCATGGTAAAGACAAAGGTCCAGGGCATCTTTTTATAGAGCCCACCCAGTTCGGTGAATTTCGATTTGCCGGTCATGTAGAGCACAGAACCGGTGCCCATGAAGAGCAGTCCCTTATAAAGGATATGGGCAAAGGCATGGGCGCATGTACCGTTTATGGCCAGGGCCGTACCAATACCGACCCCGGTGACCATGTAACCGACCTGGGAGATAATATGCCAGGCCAGCAGTCGCCGGGCGTCGTTTTCAAGTACAGCGTAGACAACACCGTAGAGGGCCATAATAACGCCCATGGGAATCAAGATATCAAACCCTGCCAAGGAACGGGCCATGGCGTAAATGGCAGTCTTCGTTGTAAAGGCACACATGAACACCGATCCAGTTACCGTGGCCTCGCCATAGGCATCAGGCAGCCAGGAATGGAACGGTGGCACAGCGGCATTGAGGATAAGGCCGATGGCAATCAGGTAGGTGTACAAGGTTGGGTGGTCAACATCAAGCTGGCCAAAGGAGTAATCGCCACCTGTTGCATGGTATCTAAGGACAAAGCCAGCCAGCAGAAAGAGACCGCCAGCGGTATGCACCAAAAGATATCGGTAACCAATCTTCTGGGATTCTTTACGTTTCCGGAACCAAACAAGGAATACCGAGGAGAATGCCATGAGCTCCCAAAAGAGGAAGAGAACCAGATAATCGCCGCAGTAGATGGCCCCTAAAGAACCGGCCACATAAAGCCAGGCAGCCATATGTTCATATGGATTCTTGACATGGAGTCCGTAGATAGTACCGACACAGCACATCAAACTCATGATGAAGCCGAAAATGATACTCAGGTTATCAACGCGGCCAAAGGTGAGCATCCAGTCCATCCAGCTTACAACGCCATAGGTGCCAGGAGCACCGTTGACGACCATAACCTGTAAAAAGGTAAGCACCGGTATGGCGATCAAAAAGGGGCGGCGAACCACCGGATTTTGCATAAAGGGCAAGAGTAAGGCGCCCACTATGAGAATAGCAGCAGGGTGCATCCAGAAATCAATCATCGTAGTAATCCTCCCGAGTCATGATGCCAGAGTGGCCGTACCACTTGGAGAGCACAATAATAATAGCGCAGGCAAGGAAGCCGAAAATCGACCAGAAGAAGGGCCATTTTTCCATTGCCGTATGGGCATGATGGCTATCATAGGCCACAAGAGATCCCCAAACAGCAACAGCGGCCAGAACAACATAACAGACCCTGTTGACATATTTGAGACGATCCCGGAGATAATCGATCAGTTGGACAAGTATCATCCTATCACCGCCTTAACTAAATCCATGAAAAAGTCTGGGTTAATACCAATGTAAACTGAGATAGCACAGGCAGCGCACAGGGGAACCACCATGCTAAGCGGCGCCTCTTTGACGCCGGTCTCTACCTCGCCTTCAGGGCGTTTGCCAAAAAAGGCCTTGTAGGTAACCGGAGCAAAATAACCGACATTAAGCAGGGTACTGGCCAGCAGGATCAAGATGATGCCCAAGGCACCAGACTCGATAGTTCCCACCAGCAGCTTCCACTTAGTAACAAAACCGGCAACCGGTGGCGCGCCGATCATGCTGAGCGACGCCACAGCAAAGGCACCAAAGGTCCAGGGCATGGTCCGCCCCAAACCGCTCATCTCAGATATATACTTCTTGTGGGTGGCGACATAGATGGCGCCGGCGCAGAAGAAGAGGGTAATCTTGGAAAAGGCGTGGTTGGCAATATGAATCAGGCCGCCGGCAATACCGTTGGGGGTCAGCAGACAGACACCCAGGATAATGTAGGAAAGCTGACTGACGGTGGAATAGGCCAAACGGGCCTTAAGATTGTCCTTGGTAAGGGCAATGGCTGAGGCCATAAGTATGGTAAAACCGACAAAATAAGCCGTTGGGATGCCAAGGTTAAGCTTGGTCATCAAATCCACACCAAAGATATAGAGGAAGCCACGGGCCGTACAGAAGACTCCGACCTTAACAACGGCAACGGCATGGAGCAGAGCAGAAACTGGCGTCGGAGCAACCATGGCTCCGGGCAGCCAGTGGTGGAACGGCATGACGCCGTTCTTGGCAAAGCCGAAGAGGCAGAAGACAAAGAGCATGATAACCAGCCAGCTCTGTACATCGCCGCCCAGCATGCCCTCATAAATATTGGTGGGGAAGTCCAGGGTGCCGGTGAGCACATAGATAAGGATCATGGCCGGCAACAACAGCCCTTTCGCTGTGGTGGTCAGATAAACAATATACTTCTTGGCACCTTCATAGGCCTCGTCATCCTGGTGATGGGCAACCAGGGGATAGGTTGAAATCGACACAAACTCATAAAAGAGGTACATGGTGAAAAGGTTATCGGAAAAAGCAACACCAATGGCACCGAAGATGGCCAGGGCAAAACAGGTATTAAAACGGGTCTGGGCATGTTCATTTAGACCGCGCATATAGCCCATGGAGTAAAAGGCTGCGGCGATCCACAGTCCTGAAGCAATGAGAGCAAAGATCATGGAGAAGGCATCGGCCCGCAGAGTAAGCGTCAAGCCGGGCAGAATATCAAAAACCTGCCACTGATACATATTGCCGGCAAGCACTGTATCCTTCATGGAAAGGATGGTCAGAAAAAGACCAATGGCAGCAAGCACAGAGCTGCCCTCCCTGAAGTTTGGGCTGTCCTTACCAAAGCTGAAGACACCTAGGGCTCCAACAAGGGGAATCAATAATGCCCAGAGCAATATTGACGAGTTGATTATGGTTGGCGCGGTAATTTCCATATCCCTATAACCTTCTTTTAACCTTGGAGATCTACCAAGTCCTCTGTTTCGATGGACTTATAGTTTCTATAAACGGCTACAACAATACTCATGGCAATGGCCGCCTCAGCAGCGGCAATGGCCATAATAAACAGGGTGATGATCTGGCCCACGGTTGGGTCTGGAGCCAGAAAGTTATTAAAGGCCATAAAATTCACAGAGGCCCCGCAGAGAACGAGCTCGGCGGCGATCAGCATACCGATGAGACTGGGCCTCTTCACCAGACCAAAGACTCCAAAACCAAAGAGCATGGCCCCGATGAAAAGATAGGTGTTGAGTTGGGTGCTTAACGTTAACATTCTGCTTTATCCCTCCCAGATCTGGCGATAACCAGTGAACCGAGAATGGCAATGAGCAGGACTATGGAGACCAACTCAAAAACCATGCTGTAGGTGGTAAGTAGTGATTCACCAACCTGTTTCACCGAGCCTTCATTAACCTTGACTGCCGGGGCCATCCATTGGGCGCTCATGGCTGTGGATGCAAGGACCCAGGTAACCGCCCCACCAAGGAGGACGGCAAAGGGACCGGCCAGACCAGGTGTCTTGGCGGTCAACTTGTCATCATCTGGATCAGCGAGCATAATGGCAAAGCAGATGGTGATGGCCACAGCCCCCACATAGATGAGAAGCTGCATCAGGGCAACAAAGGGGCTGTTAAGGTAGTAATAGATGCCGGCAATCCCCAAGAAGCAGACAACAAGACCAAGAACTGCCCGGATCATGCGCTTGGAACAGGTGGCCATCAAGGCGCCAAGAACTGTGACGATGAGCATCCCGAGAAAGATGCCTTCCCTGAGAATAGGGACAACGTCAGGAGAAATAGAAAGATTCATTACTTCTGCTCCTTCAATCGTTTCAACAAATCATAGTGATAATCTTCCTTACGGGTACTTGCCAAATTGTACTCCTTGGAAAATTCAATGGCGGTCGTCGGACAACTATTAATACATTGTCCACAGAGGCTGCACTTGGTGAAATCGAGATCATACTTGACAAGAACCTTACCCTTGACACCTTCCTGTTTCTCACCCTTGACGGTGATGCAGTTGGAGGGGCAGCTCCGCTGGCACATACCGCATGAGATACAGCGGTGGGTATCGGACTCCTCATCCTTGACCAACTGGATATGGCCCCGATAAAGGGGAGTCATCTCCAGTGATTCCCAAGGGTACTGCAGGGTAACCGGCTTCTTAAAAAACTCTTTTTGAGTGATGGAGAGCCCAACTAAAAGACTCTTAGTCCCACTCAGTATATTTGTAAAATATCCAGCCATATGACGGCCTCTTGTCCTTGTTCTTTTAATGATATCTCTATCTATTTTCGCCCCATCGCTACGCCAGGAACTTTACGAGTCCGGCACTGGCCAGCAGGTTTAAGAGGGAGAAAGGAATCAATATTTTCCAGGAAAGATTAAGCAGGGACCACAGGGTGACGCGAGGATAGGTCCAGCGGATCAGCACCACGAGCCAGATCAGTAGGTACATCTTGATAAGGAACCACCAGAGACCGGCCTGACCAATATATGGAACAGTATCGGGAAAGGGGCTGTACCAGCCCCCCAAAAACAGGATAGTGGTCAGGGCAGCACCAATTACGATATTGGCATACTCGCCCATGAAAAACAGACCAAAACCCATGGAGGCATATTCGGTGTGGAAACCGGCAATTAGTTCTGATTCGGCTTCACCAAGATCAAAGGGAGCTCGGTTTGTCTCAGCCAGGGAGCAGATGTAAAACATGATAAAGGTTATGGGCCCAAGGAAGTTACCGTTAAGGGGCAACCAGTTCCAGTTCCAAAAAGGGCCGGCCTGGGTGGCAACGATCTCTTTCAAGTTCATGCTGCCAGAGATCAAAACAACGGTGATGGTAATAACCAGCATGGGAATCTCGTAGGCGACGTTCTGCGAAACACCACGGGCGGCCGAGATAACAGCATACTTATTGCGGGATGCCCAGCCGCCGAGAAGCAGGGCCAGGATATTCACCGAAGCAAAGGCAAAGATCATGAGCAGGCCGATATTAATGTCCCGGGCGACAATGGTCTCTGAAAAAGGGATGGTGACAAAGATCATCACGGCCGGAACCATGGCAAGGAGCGGCGCTATCATAAAGAGGGGTTTGTCAACACCATCGGGGAAGATAATCTGCTTACTCATCAGTTTGGCACCATCAGCCAAAGGCTGCAGGAGACCAAAGGGGCCAACCTCTTTCGGGCCGGTCCGGCGCTGGATATGGGCAGCACCCTTACGTTCCACCCATACCAGATAGGCGGCGTTACCTGCGGCAAAGGCAATAATCCCCACCAGATAGATAACCATTTCAACTACATTGATACCAAGATCCATTGTTATCTCTCCTTAGCGATCAATCTCTGGGATGACCAGGTCAAGGCTGCCCATGAGTGCCAGGGCATCTGCCAACAACATGCCTTTACTGGTCTCCTGGTAGAGACTCAGGTTTGAGAATGTTGGGGACCGTAATTTCATGCGATATGCCTTGTTTTTACCCTCGCTCACTGCGCGAATGCCAAAGGTGCCGCGGGCAGCTTCAACAGCATGGTAATAATCGCCGGGCTCAGGCTTAATCATCTTCGGCACTTTTTCTGCCATCACCGGTCCTTCAGGGATCTTGGCAATGGCCTGCTCGATGATGCGCATACTCTGGTCTATCTCATCCATGCGCACCATGTAGCGGGCCATGGAATCACCCTCGCTGTAGACCGGCACGTCAAAATCAAGCTCCGGATAGATGGAATAGGGCTCGTTTTTGCGCACATCGTAATTGACACCGGAACCGCGCAGCACCGGACCGGTGGCCCCGTACTTACGGCACATCTCAGCTGAGATAGGGCCGACATCCTCAAGACGCTGCTTGAGGATTACATTGCCGGTGACAAGTTTGTGGTACATGGGCATCCTGGAGCGCAACCGTTTGATAAGGGCCAGACAACCGGTAAGAAAATCATCCTCAACATCGTTATAACAGCCGCCGAAGAGGTAGTAGCAATAGGTGAGACGGGAACCGGTGACTGATTCCAGCAGATCGAGGATCTGCTCACGATCATCAAATGCGTAGAGAAGGGGTGTAAAACCACCAAGGTCGAGGACAAAGGCCCCGAACCAGAGGAGATGGCTGGAGATACGGTTCATCTCCGTGGTGATGACCCGGATATACTCGGCCCGTTCCGGCACCTCAATGCCGGCCATCTTTTCGACCAGCTCAACATAACCCAGGTTGTAGGACAGGGCTGAGAGATAATCGAGCCGGCCCATATTGGGCAGGTATTGGGCCCAGGTCCTGTTCTCACCCATGAGTTCATGCATCCGATGGATATAGCCGAGGACCGGTTCGGCTTCGACGATGTACTCGCCGTCCATTAAAAGCTTAACCCGGAGAACACCATGGGTTGCTGGATGCTGGGGCCCCAGGTTGAGCTCGAAACGTTCTTTGTGTTGGCTGAGTGCTTGACTACTCATGGCTTAACATCCTTTGAAATCTTTGAGCAAGGGATGGAAATCACAATCTTCCGGCAACAGAAGGTACTCTAACTGCGGATGACCTTCGAAATTTATCCCGAAGAAATCAAAGGTCTCCCGCTCATGCCAGTTGGCGCCGGGAAAGACCTCTGAGATTGTGGAAATAGTTGGCTCATCGCGAGGGATACGGGCGCGGACAACAAGGCGGAAACATTCGCCGCCGGTGTAGGAGTAGTCGTAGATGACCTCCATCTCCTTGTCCTTGATCCAGTCGACACCGGTAATGGCCTCCAGGCTCATACCCGCCTCGTCGGCAATCTGGGCGGCCCGGACAACCTGATCGCTGTTGACCTGCGCATCGACATGGACACCCTTGACGGCATAATCGACCTCAAGCAGGCCATTCTTGCGGGGTTCAGGAGGAGCGGCCTTCTTCTTAGGCTTCGCCTCTTCCTCACCCTCAGGGACTGCTTCTGGGGCAGCAGATGCCACTTCTGGCTCGTCGGGCATACCTTCCGCAGCCAGGGCCTTCAATTCCTGAATTACATTTTCTTTATTCATGGCTGACTCAACCCGGATTCGACTCGCGGCCACCTGCGGTTGCCGGTAATCTTTTCTTCAAGCTCCAGAATACCCTCGATCAAGGCCTCAGGCCGAGGCGGACAGCCTGGAATATAGATATCCACCGGCAGGAAGGTATCGGCCCCTTCGACGATGCCGTACTGGCCGTCAAACTTGAACGGGCCGCCGGAGATGGCACAGTTGCCCATGGCAATGACCCATTTGGGCTCCGGCATTTGATCGTAGAGGGTCTTAACTGCCGGCAACATCTTTTTGGAGATGGTGCCAGCAACGATCATGACATCACATTGCCTAGGTGAAGGCCTAAACACCTCTGCTCCGAAACGGGAGAGGTCAAAACGGCTGGCACCGGCGGCCATCATTTCAATGGCGCAGCAGGCCAGACCAAAAGTCATGGGCCACAGTGAATTAGCCCGGCCGATTTCAAGAACCTTATCGACCGTTGAAAGCTGAACTATTGATGACGGTATACTTTCCGATCCCACTTGAAGACTCCCTTTTTCCAGGCATAGACGAGTGCCAGTGACAGAATTCCAACAAAGATGACGATCTCTACAAAATCCCTATATCCACCGGCAAACTGTCCGGAGTTATAGGCCATCGCCACAGGAAAGAGAAACAGAACATCAACATCAAAGGCGAGAAACATCAGGGCGTAGAGATAAAACACCACACCGTAACGAATCCAGGCAGGGCCGATTGGCTCCACACCACATTCGATGAACTGACCTGTTTTATTTGCAATATTTCTTGTTTTTCTGGGGCTGATAAAAAAGACAAGAATGAATGGGCCCAGGGCAAAACCAAGGCCTCCGAGAAAGAAGACGGCGATATAGAGAAGATCGCCAAGAGAAGCTGCTGACATATCCACGACTTTCACTCCTTTACACAGACTATTCAAAAACTACTACGCTAGAAAATACTGCGTCTACCCCTCAAGGGTACCGAGGAAAAAGGTCTCAAAATGCTCACTTACACATGTAAGCTTCGCTTTCTCGTCCATTTTTCCCGTGTCTTTCTGGCGCTCGCTACGTTTTTCAACAGTCTGTAATTATGTCTTTGCCACTGAAACTCCCAATTTCATCGCCGCACAATAGTCGTCCGGCAGGTATGGCAAATTCACGTTGTTGAGCATCCGTATTTCTGCTCAATTAGAGAGAAGTTCTAGTCTAATCACTTATCAGTGTCAACTAAAAAAATGAATGCCTATTCACAAAACTATGAATGGCCATTCATTTTTTTTCAGCTCCACCTGTCAACTGTTAACATCTTGTTTTAACAAAGGAAATAGCATAGGAAGCCATCTTATCCGCCCTGCAAATCATCAAGAAGACGTTGGTGGATATTGTCAAAACCACCGTTGGAAAGTATGGCAACCACATCTCCTGAACGAAGCGTGGCCTGAAGATGGTCGAGGATGGAATCGGTGTTTTGGAAACTGGCCGCCTGCTGTCCCTTCCTCTTAAGATCAGTGGCAAGCTGCTGGGCGGAAAAATGCTCTTCAGGCGCCACCCCAAGGAGAGGATCGGGTTCTTTGATGATGACTTCATCGGCGCTGGTGAAAACTTCGGCATACCGTTCCTGGAAGATTGTCCGGCGACTGGAATTAGTCCGCGGCTCAAAGACGGCAACAAGGCGCTGGTCAGGATAGGCCCCTTTCAGGGCGGCCAATGTCTCATCCACTGCTGTGGGGTGGTGGGCAAAATCATCAATCACCGTCACCCCGGCTTCGACCCCCCGCACCTCCTGGCGCCGGCGAATGCCCTGAAAAGCGGCAAGCTCACGGGCCATAACCTCCTGGGAAAGACCGATTTCAGCAAAAACAGCAAGAACTGCCAGGGAGTTCAGGACATTATGGCGCCCTGGCATAATGCTTTTAAACTCTCCAGCCCTTTGCCCCTCCAAAAGAAGAGAAAAGGAGGTGGTGCCGCCGGAGCTCGCCATGTCCTGAAAGGACCAGTCCCAGCCATGCTCAACACCATAGGACACCACCTTACAGCCAGCCTTCTCACATAAGTCACGGACAACCGGATCATCAAAACAGGCGATCAAAACGCCATCTGCCGGCATAATGGAGACCAGGCGGGCGAAGGAGGCCTTCACCGCCTCAAAATCATCATAGATATCAGCATGGTCAAACTCAACAGATGTGAGAATAGCAATCTGGGGCTGATAATGGAGAAACTTAGGCCCCTTGTCAAAAAAGGCCGTGTCATACTCATCACCTTCAACCACAAAATAGTCGCCATCTCCCAGGTGAAAATTTGCTTGAAAGGCCTTAACAATGCCGCCGATCATAAAGCCGGGATCAAGGTCAGCCCCTGCCAGCATGGTGGCCAGCAGAGAAGAGGTGGTTGTCTTACCATGGGTACCGGCCACCACCAGCGATTTCTTCCCAGCCAAAAACTTCTCACGTAAGGCCTGCGGAAAGGAGACATAGGGAATTTTAAGCCGGGCAAGCTCAAGGGCCTCGGGGTTATCACGGCGAATTACATTGCCCACCACCACCAAATCGGGTTGTGGATTCAAATTTTCGGGGCGATAGCCGTCGAGCACATCGATACCGGCCTTAGCCAGATAGTCACTCATGGGCGGATACACCTGGCTATCAGAACCACTAATGGCATAACCCGCCTTTTTGAGAAGACCGGCCATGGCGCCCATGCCAGTGCCGCAGACACCCATGAGGTGGATATGCTTTGGTTTTTCTGGGAAAAAATTAAGAGATGGATCTAAGAAAGATTGCGAGCTTTGACTCATGCTCTCTCCTTGTCAACACTATCCCCTTTGGCAACACTGTTGACCGTCCGGTGCACCTCTTGAAAGGTCTCTTCAAATTTTGCAGGCGACAGACGGCCCACTTCGATGAATTTGACAACCACCTCTTTGCTGATCTTCATAATCAACTCATCGGTGACCGGCTTGTCATACTTTGAATGACTCGGTTCCTTCTTGGCACTTTGCGACATAATGACTTGCTCCAGGCTCAGAAACAAAAAAAAGCCTCTGTGGCAGGAAGAAGGCCAATTCAACGTTACCAACAGAGGCTTATCTTTAATATTGGGAAAAACTTAATAGGCCCTCCCCGATTAAAGACCAAAAAAAGACTTGAGAAGGATGATGCGGGAAATCCACATCCCCTGCCCTCAAATCAAATTATTGATACCACAGACCCCTTTCAAGAGCCACTTTTTTCCCAAACCACGCCTTTGGCGAAAGCCGCTGGGCGCTGTGTTGAGACAATGTTGCTTTACCCTGTCTATGGTTTTCTACGGCCGGCGCTTAAGCGCTATCTTCTTTTCTTACGCACCAAGGCAAGAGCAGAGAGGCGGCAATGGCCAGAAGCAGCTTTTCCAGGAAGATTTTAACAACGGGAAATGACGGAAAATGCTAAAGAATAGGTATAAAAAAAGCCCCTTGAGTGGATCAACACATCAAGGGGCAGACTTTTCCGCTGGATCACAACAGAAAGAATATCGTGGTGGAGCTAGGCGGGATCGAACCGCCGACCTCTTGAATGCCATTCAAGCGCTCTCCCAGCTGAGCTATAGCCCCACATGAAGTCGTGTGAAAATGTGAGGAGGCATTAAAGCCGATGGAAGGTTGGCTGTCAACATTTTTCAGACGAAAAATGTGCTGTTTTTCAACCGGTCGCTTGCCCTGCTGCCCAGGAGGGCAAACCCATTTCTATTGACTTTTATGGAACTTCTTACTTACAATTTTCTCTTGTTTTAAGTATATTGCTTAAATTTAATATTAATTACTGTTAACATTTTTTTGGAGAAATGCATGTCCCCTTCCGAACCATATCGCTATTCAGCAGAAGATCTCTTTGAGCAGCTTACAGGCAAACCAGATTTCGTCATGCTTGATGTACGCAATGAAAAAGAATTCCATAATTTTGCGGTGGAAGGCCCCGCCTTTCTTCCATATATTAACATTCCTTATTACGATTTTATTGAGGACATTGAGGGCAGTATCGCCAAGATCCCGGCAGGTCAAAAAATCAGAGTGGTCTGCGCAAAGGAAAACTCGGCAAAATTTGTCAGCGATCAACTGCTGGCAAACGGCTTCTCCGATGTAGGATATTTGCAGGACGGCATTGTCTCCTGGGGCAATATGTTGACCCCCCGCAAGCTTAGCCCTGATGATGCACCTTATGAACTGTACCAAGTGATTCGTCCCGGCAAGGCCTCGTGCAGCTATTTATTGATCGCAGGCGATGAAGCCGCCGTCTTTGACCCCTCAGCAAACATCCAATTTTACCAGGATTTTGCCAAGGACAAAGGGGCAAAGATCATCAAGACATTTGAAACCCATCGCCAGGCCGATTATATCGCCGGCAGCCTCCTTCTAGAAAAGGAGATTGGCGCAGAAGTCATGGTCATGGCCCCTGATTTTATTGGAGCAGACTTTCCCTATACTCCGCTCACAGATGGCCAGATCCTCTCCCTGAGCAGCGGACCGGAAATCAAAATAGTTCACACCCCTGGCCATACCCTGGGCTCCACCAGTTATCTCATTGATGGCAACTATCTTCTCACCGGCGACACGATCTTTATCCAGTCCGCCGGGCGGCCAGACCTTGGCGGAAAGAGCGAAGAATGGTCCCGCATCCTTTACCTCACCCTGATGGTGACCCTTCGCGATATCGATGACAACGTCCTCATACTCCCCGGCCATTTTACAAGCTGGGATGAGGCCACTGACGATTTTATTTTTGCAGCACCTCTTGGCCAACTTAAAAGGGACAATATTGCCTTCCATATGGTTCATGAGGGGAAATTTTCTGATTTTATCCAGGAAAATCTGCGTCCACAGCCTGCGGTTTATGCCGATATCCGCCGTATCAATGCCGGCTGGCTCACAGTGGACCTTGCTGAACAAAACACCATGGATCTCGGCAAAAACGAGTGTGGCGCCAGCCATTACGGCAAGGTAGGTGTCAGCGCTGAATCAGAGCGGCAAACAGCCTAAGTTTTCCCCAAAGGTATTGTTTTCTTATGGAAAAGTTTTGTTGACATTCCCCAGATAGGAATTATTATCATCTAGTAAGATTAAAACAAACCGCGAGGAAAGAATGAAAATTTCGATAGACAAAAATGTTGTTGAATTCGTCCCAGAAAACCCCACAGAGACCCAGGACATGGAAACGCTCTGGCGAATTACGGTAGATTGCTTAAACGACAACAAACGGCTCTCTCCCATCGGCGAGTTTATCCCAGAAAAAAGCAACCTGGCCCGCTTTGTCATCGAAGGAGTCCCCGGCGGGGTAACCCAGCGTGTTGACGAGACTGCCCTAAACGATTCAACTTATTACTGCGCGACATGCAATAAATACATGAAGGTTGCCCAGGGTGAGGGATTACCCACCTGCTGCGGCAAAGTCATGGAAAATATGGACTAAGAATAAACCTGCAACCTTTCATCCACAGATCAGGAGACAGTAATGGACAAATGGGAATGCCCCTGCGGCTACATTTATGACCCGGAAGAAGGCGATTATGAAAACGGCGTAGAGCCAGGAACCAAGTGGGAAGACGTGCCCAGTGACTGGGTCTGCCCCAAATGCGGCGCTGAGAAGGAAGATTTTTGGAAGGCCGACTAAAGGCGCCACGAAATTTTAATTAAAAAAGGGGAATCACCTTGTTGGTGATTCCCCTTTTTTACGTTCTAAGGAGGAAGGGGATCGTTTGTATTTGATTTGGGCTTGGTTGCCTATGACTTTTATTACTTTTTGATTGCCCAAAAAGTAATGCAGCCAGCGAAGTGGGCGAAAAGGGCACCCCGGCAGAGCTGGCCTGCGGCACGCTCAGGTCGGCAATGGGGGGTAACGTTTACATCACCAGCAAACCACCGGACTATTGTGGAAACGAAAAGCGCCCCTTCTAGCATGGTGAGTGTGCTTGTCCGGCATTTTTTTGCCGCTTGATTCATTGACAGCGGAGATTTAAATAACGCTGATACTTTTAAAGGTAGTCCTAAATAGAGCGGCCAAAGAATATAATAATTGCCACCGTTACTATGGCGGCTATCAATGTCCTCAACCCGGACCATAGCCAAAAGGTCTTACTGATTTCACCTAAAAATACCCCAAGGAAAAAAATACATATCAGTGCTACAAAAATAGCGTTTATAAAAGGTGATAAAGGGAGGGCCCGGAGTTGTTCTGCAAAAAATAAAGGCGAAAGAATCACCAGAGATAGCAGCAATGGTGCAAGTCCATTAACCAGAGCAACCAGTACCGGCAGATACCGGCTTGCCTGCCCGTAATCACTCTCTTTCAGGTCGACCAGCAGGGACTGTTCCAATTCACGTAATTCTTTTTCACGCTCAGCTTTCTCACTCAGGTAGGCGCTACTTAAACCGCTTATAAACAGCGCAACTACTGCGCCCAAACAGGCACTGATAGCCACCGACAGTTCTTTCATGCCACTTACATAGAAACCAGTAACCATACCCAGCATGGTTAATGCGCCATCAAAACCATTGGTAATCAAATAGCGCCGTGCAATACTTCTGGCACGGAGGACATGTAGTATCAGCTGTTTATTGTTTAAGATCATATGATGTGATCTAGGCAGCAAAATTTAATGAGATACGACTTAACCAGCTGTATGTAGTTTTTACATAGTTCTGGTTCTCAATGACCATGTGCGAGAAGACTGAAAAATTATGCTGAGCCATCACCATACACTTCAACCTCATCAATACTATGGACAGATGCCCCCATTTTTTCGATAGACTTTTTAATATTTTCAAAATTTATATCAGCGCCTTCAATAGTCACAATTGTGCTTTCCGTGTTCTTATCAACCTCAGTAACTGTCAATTTCACATGGTAATCTGCCCCCAGATCAGCCAAGGCAGAAGAAAAGTCCAGGGCATTTGGTTGATGTGGTTTGAGTACATCAAGTACGATTCTTCGCGTTTTTGTCATGAGTGATTCTCTAAAGGTATAGAACTATTAATCTTTACGCCTTGTTAACATCTCGCAACTTATTAAATTTAGTTTTCACCCAATATTTT
>JBDLIE010000023.1:0-39601 GCA_039715015.1 Thermodesulfobacteriota bacterium | reverse complement strand
CAGGCGGTCTTAAAGGATTTCATGGCCGCGTCGGAGCCGTTTTCGTTCGCCATGAAGGGGGTGTCTGCACAGAGGTCGGTGAGGGTGTTGTAGTCGACGCCAGGGGTGAGCAAAAAGGCCATTTTGGCCCGTAATTCCTGGATGCGTTCATCAGATTCGATGTTTTCGTCCAGGTTTGCTAGATGTTGATTATGGTCTTGATTCATAACATCCTCCTCCCAAAAAAAATAAGGCATAGCATAAGGCCTGGCTTAAATTATTAAGACCATAATATACAGGCAAGGGGAGGAAGACAATCAGCACTAAGTTTAAAATTGACCTACGCGAAACGCCTAGATTTGCTGACAAGAAAGAAAAGAGAATTATGATTTTCCCCTGAGCATATAAGGACTTATGCTTGATCCGTGGGGGCTATGGCATTTGAGGCACGGGGTGGCGTCATTTGTGTGCTGGTTGCCTAAATTTTTGTCGTGGCATGTCTGGCACATCATCTCTTTGCTCTTTAATTTGAACTGCCCTGATGCTGAGGGGCTGCATGCTTGGCCTGCAGGTGCATGACAGATGGTGCAGCCTTGGACTCCGGCCATCTCTGCGCCAATGGGGCCATGCAGATGTTTTAGTTTTGTTAAGTCTTGGTGGCAGCCCCCCTTGAGGCAACTGGCGGCCATGGTCAAGGTTGGCAAGAGAATTATAAAGGAAATTGTGGGAAGCAGCAGGGGGAGGATTGCTCTGGAGTTCATGGGGGCGGGTTTAAGCTTTTTTAGAAATTTGTGTCATGTTTTTGACTATGCGTGCTCCCTCCCCCACAGAGACTACCACGCCTTAAAAAAATGCCATTTCGGCTTACAACCATACTCGCAAATTTGGTTTGGAAAAGGATCTTTTGTGGTTTGGAGAGAAGTAATAAACGAAGAACGCTTCCTTCTTTTAAGTGGCCATAAGATAAGGCAATTTTTTTTAATAGAGATGATTTTTTAAATTCTGTCACTGTTTAAAAAGTGTTAAAATATAAGAGTTTGTCTGAGAGAATCATGGAAATAAGGGGGCTGGTTGCAAACATCTAATACGGAAAAATTTGTACCGATCAGCCGGGATGAAGTCCTGGCTGGCGTGTCTACCCTGACCTTTGATCTTTATTCCATCAATCTGGATAAGGGTATTCTGGACCCTGAGGTCCTCTGCCGGCGTGGAACAACGGTCCAGGATGTCGGGAATACCCTGGCTGAAAGGGTCCTTGATAAGCTTTTTGTCAGAAAGCAGGCCCTGCAGGATTTCTACGATCACATGGAGGAATCCCTGGGCTCCATTATTGAAAATCCCCGTCTTCCCACTAAGAAGAAGTCGGAGATTATATATACCTGTGCAGCCAATGTGATGCAGGATGTCTATAATGATCCGCGAAGTGGAGAAAATATCGCTCGTAGCCGGGCAGTAAGTGATAATATTATTAAATTTACCTTGAGTGATCCTTCCTCTATCCCCACCCTGCTCTCCCTGTCGTCACATAATTATTATACCTTTACCCATTGCGTCAATGTGGCGGTGTTCGGCATTGGGCTTTGGCAGTTCATCGGCTTGGGATCGCCGGATGATCTCCGTGAATTTGCTCTGGGTTCTATTCTTCATGATGTGGGCAAGACCAGTGTCGATGACGGGATCTTGAACAAACCCGGCAAGCTTACCAATGAGGAGTTTGAGATTATCAAGTCCCATCCCCGCAAAGGTCATGAACTCATGAAGGATGAGGTTTCTGATGCTGCCCTTGATATTATCCTCCACCACCATGAAAAGTATGACGGTACCGGCTATCCGGACAAACTTGAGGGCGGCGATATTTCTGATAACGCCAAGGTCGCCATTATTGCCGATGTCTATGATGCCCTAACTACCAACCGTCCCTATGGCGATGCCAGAGACCCCTTTCAGGCCATGCTGCTGATGAAAGAGAAGATGGTGGGGCATTTTGAGCAGGAAAAGTTCATTTCTTTTGTTAAATTCTTAAGCAACACCCCCTCCTAAACTTCTTTCCCTCGTGCCTTTTCATTCCTGGCTGTTTCTTTTCGCCAAATATCCCTTTGCTTGGCTGGTTTTTACTGGTAGGAGTTGTGTTTAAGGAAATGCTTTCTAAGATGCCAATCTTACTAAAGAGAAGCGTATGACAATGCTTGATGCCCTGGTCATCAAAAACCGGGAAGGGCTCACCTCGTTTGAGGAAAAACTAAATTACAGCTTTACCGATATCTCTCTGTTGCAGGAGGCATTTATCCATAGTTCCTATGCCTTTGAGCAGGGCAATGACCTGCGTCGCGATAATGAGACGCTGGAATTCTTGGGTGACGCGGTTTTGGATCTCACTGTGGGCCATGCCCTTTATCAGCGTTATCCCGAGATGCAGGAGGGCGAGCTTACTCAGCTTAGGGCCGCACTTGTTAAGGAGAGTCATCTGGCCCGGATGGCCCGTGAAATTGATATAGGGCCTTACCTGCTCTTAGGGAGAGGGGAGGACCATTCCCAGGGCCGCCAAAAAAATTCTATTCTTTCCTGTGCTTTTGAGGCGGTTGTGGGTGCCATTTTTCTAGATGGCGGCTACCAGGCCGTGGAAAAGGTGGTGGCCAGGCTGGTCGTTCCCTGGTTTGATGAACGGCGCAAAGATCTTGATGTTGCCGATGCCAAGAGCAGGTTGCAGGCCATGCTTCAGGAAATTTTTAGCGAAGGCCCATCCTATCATCTCGAAGAAACCTCAGGACCGGACCATGACAAGACATTTAGTGTCTCGGTCCGTTTCCAAGGCCAAATTTTGGCCAGGGGAGAGGCCAAGAATAAGAAAAAAGCAGAACAGCAGGCCGCCGCCAAGGTCGTCAAAAATTTTGATTCCTATAATTTCAGGACAACCTCGAAAGAGGGAGGCGAAAAATGACAACCTATAAAATTCATCCCATCGTCATGGGTAGTAAGGTCTTTGATAAGGGAATGATGACCTACCAGCACGGTTATGGAACCCCGTACGCCATCCCCATTTTCTGCTGGTATCTCGAAGGTGGTGATAAGAAAATTCTTGTTGATACCGGTGAGATGCGGCCAATTCAGTCTGAAGACCGCCAGCAGAGTATCGGCGGCCCTATCTACACCTTTGAAGAGGGGTTGGCCAAATGGGGGCTAAGCGGTGAGGAGATCGACATCGTCATCCATACCCATCTCCATGCCGACCATTGTGAAAATGATTATAAATGTCCCAATGCCCTCTTTTACGTACATGAAAAGGAGCTTGAGGCCATCCATGCCTGCCATCCACTCGATTTTCGTTATGTGGAGGATTATATCTACGAGGTGGAAGAGGCTGGCCAGGTGAAAGCGGTAAGCGGAGACACTGAAGTGGTGCCCGGCATTACCATGCTTCATACACCGGCCCATACCAAAGGCGGGATGAGTGTGATGGTGGAGACAGACAAGGGTAAAGCCATTATCACCGGGTTCTGTGTGATCAAGGAGAATTTCGAGCCTCCCCGGGAGGTGCGCGCCATGGAGATGGAGGTGATCCCCCCTGGTACCCATGTTGATGCTTACGTTGCCTATGATCTCATGGTCAAGATGCGGGATATGGCAGATATTATCATCCCCCTCCATGAGCCTGAATTTGCCGGGGTTGAGACCATTTGACCCCCTTTGTTATTCCTTTTTTCATTGCCCATCAGGGTTGCCCCCATCAATGTGTGTTTTGTAATCAGCACTCGATCTCCGGGGTCGGCGGCGAAGAGATCACCTCTGACCAGGTAGCGGCAGAAATCAAAGAAAAGCTGGCCTGGCCCAGGCAGGCTGACAGGCCGGTGCAGGTCGCCTTCTACGGGGGGAGTTTCACCGGCCTTTCCATGCCGCGCCAGGAGGAGTTGCTGGGGGGGGTGGCCCCCTTTCTTGCCAGCGGCCAGGTTAATGAGATCCGCATTTCAACCAGGCCTGATTTTGTCAGCCCAGAAATTGTTGATCTGTTGAAGGCATGCGGTGTCACCCTTGTCGAGCTTGGCATCCAGTCTCTGGATGATCAGGTCTTGCAGCAAAGTGGCCGGGGGCATGCCTCAAGAGAGGTGGAAAAGGCCTTTGTTATTTTAAGGGACAGGAAGATGCTGGTTGGTGGCCAGCTCATGGTGGGGCTGCCCGCTGACAGCCGCCAGAGCTGCATGGACAGCGCCAGAAAATTGGCAGCCCTGCAACCTGATTTGGTCCGCATCTATCCCACCTTAGTCATGAAGGATAGTCCCCTGGCCGCCTCTTTTCGCCAAGGGCTCTACCAGCCTTGGTCTCTTGCACTGTGTACGGCGGTCTGTGGCCGCATGAAAGATATCTTTGACAGGGCAGGCATCGTGGTTGCCCGCCTGGGGCTGCAGAGCTGCGAGAGCCTGGAGAAGGATATGGTGGCAGGCCCCTATCACCCAGCCTTTGGCGAGCTTGTCTTAGGGCGCCAATATTATAAAATGGTGCGCAGAACACTCGTGAAAGCCCACAAGGGCGGTGGCCAAGGGATGATCACTCTGCAACTTGCCGAGCGGGACCGTTCACTCTTTACCGGCATGAATAAGGGGAATATAGAGCGTTTTAAGAGGCGTGGTCTTTTGAGTAATGTTGAGGTTGTTTTTGATCCCGGCCAACCTCGTTTCACTGTGCAGGTCATTTAGATGGAAGCTTTTCGGATTATTGCCGAGCGCCGGATTAATCAGGCCATCAGCGAGGGCAGTCTTACCTTTGAGCAGTGGAAGGATAAGCCTCTGGCTCTAGATGATGACTCCTTTGTGCCTGCAGATCTGCAGATGGCCTATAAGATTTTGAAAAATAGCGGTTACGTTCCCCAGGAAATTCTGGACCGGAAAGAGGTCCAGCGTCTAGAGGAACTCATTGCCAGCAGTGAAGATGAGCATGTCCGTCTCCAGCAGATGCGTAAGCTCAATGTCCTGCTCATGAAAATGGAATCACGGGGCGGCAGGTCTGTCAATCTGCAGGCCCAGGAAGAGTATTACGGCCGCATAGTTGAAAAGGTAGAGCTGAACAAATAGCTTGTCCATCTTTTATCCATCAGCAATTCCTTTGAGAAAAACACGCAGCGGGGCCGGGTGGCCTTCAATGGTGAGCTGTGGATTTTGGGGGTCGATAAAGTCAGTATAGGATTCAAAATCCATCCATTTAGTCCGCCGCTGCTCTTTGCTGCTCATGGAGTGGCTGCAGAAAATCTCCACCTCTGAAAATCCGGCCCGGATCATCCAATTTTTGATGCAGGCCCCGGTGGGCACAAAATAGGTGCCTGGCACCTTGGCGTAGCGTCCTTGCGGGAAGAGGGCGACAGGTTCCTCGCCGGGGATGGCCTGGGATTCAACAATGAGGGTGCCGCCTGGGGTCATCGATTTTTTCACCTCTTTAAGGCATTCCAAGGGCGAGATGCGGTGGTAAAGAATGCCCATCAAAAAAACAACATCGAAACTTTCTGCAAACAACCCCATGTCTTCAACACCGAGGATGTCAAGCTCCAGGTTCGGGCATCCGGCAAAACCATTAAGCATCCTGAAGGTGAAATAGTGGTGGAGATAGGGCTCGAAACCAAGCACCAGTTTAGGGTCATGGTGGGCCATGCGGAACATGTAGTAGCCGTTATTGCTGCCCACATCGGCGATGACCTTGTCCTTCAGGTCCGGCAGCACGGGAAGCAATCTGTCCCATTTCCTGTTTGAGCGCCATTCGGCATCAATATCAATGCCAAAGATAGAAAAAGGGCCCTTTCGCCAAGGCATACATCCCTTGAGAGCGCTCAGCAGCTTTTCGCGGTCCTGTTTGGAAATTTCTTCGTTATCACCAATGGTGACCGCATCACCCGAAAAATCGAGGTGCTCAGTGTTGAGATGGGCCAGGGAATCAGCCCGTTCCCGCAGGCTGCGGATACCTTTTTTGAGGCTGGTCAGCCTGTTGATGTGGGCTTCCTGCCTCTTTACTAGCTCGGCATGGCTGGCGTTTGGAAGAAGATTGAGATAGTCGAAACTAAAATCCATTATTCTTTCACCGCTGCAAAGGAGACGAAATTAAACCACTGAAAAAAACTTTCGCAGCCTGTAAAGCCGGCTTCCTTAAGTTGGTTAAGGTTTTCCTCAATGGAGAAGGGGATCAGGATATTCTCCAGCGCCTCCCGTTTTTTGGTGATTTCAATCTCGGAGTAGCCCTGCCTGCGCTTAAAATCAAGATAGATATCGATAAAACTGCGATTAAGGCTGGAGTGGTGGGAGATGATTTTTTCTGAGAGAATCAATATCCCACCTGGCTTCAGGGCCTGAAAAATTTTCTTAAGAAAGGCTGTTCTTTGCATGGGCCGCAAAAACTGAAGGGTGTAGCTCAAGAGGACAGCGCGGCAGGGTTCTAGGTGTGCGGTAGTGATGTCGGCAAGTTCAAAAGATACCTGTTCTTGTCGCGAAAACATCTCGGCCTTGAGCCGGGCCTTATTGATCATGGCCTCGGAACTGTCTAGGCCAATATAGCTCATTTTTTTGGCCTTGAGCATTTCAGCCAGGGCAAGAAGTGGACGCCCGGTGGAGCATCCCAGGTCATAGATGACATCGCCATCTTGGACAAAGGGGTCCAGTAGTTTGCCGGTCATGTCGATGACCTGTCGGTAGCAGGGCACCGAGCGTTCAAGCATATCGTCAAACACCTCAGCGACTTTGTCGTTAAAGGTGAAGTCAACACTGTCGTTTATGTCGTTAAAAAGCCTGTCAATGGTCATGGTGAAATGTGCTTTATGGGATAGGTGGTTGCCACCATACCGCAACTTTCCCTGTCAGTACAAAAAAAGATGGTCACTTTCAATGAGAATTTTAGTGTCAAAGAGTTGAAATGGTAATGGGGGAGGGGGGCCAAGAGCAAAAAAATACCCCTATCCGGGAGAGAGACCGGATAGGGGCGAGAGGAGAGAGGTATGAAGCTAAACCACCCTCACAGTGAAGGTGGGTACTACTTAAGGAGGAGAGAGGTACTAATGGGTAATGCTAAAATCAACCGGCGGACCGTGGAGAATTTTTTCTAAATATTTTTTCAGCTCGTTGTTTATTTTATGGACTGAACCTCCTGGTCTGATTCCATCATCTTTCCAGGCTTTTTCAAAGAGTTCCGGGGGAACAGGTACCTTGGCAAGTTCTTCAGCACCTTTAACGGTTCGCTTAATCAAGGTCACCTGTGGTTCTTCCCAATCAAAGAGGACAAAATAATATGATTCGTCATGGTCGCTGGCCACAAAATCATGTCCTCGAATCCAGCCCGTACCCCATTCAAGGTACATTTCAACAGCCTTCTCAGGGGTCATTTCCCAATCTATGCGATTGATAAGCTGCCTATTTGATATCAACTGGTCAAGAGTAAGCATGGGGCACCTCCCTGTTGGCTTTAAGATACAAATAGTAATTGTTACTACTTGAGTCAAGGAGAAAAGTTAGGGAAGGAAAAAATATTTAAAAGACAGGGCCAGGGGGGCGGCGGGGAGGAGGGTGGCAGGTGAAAAAAGAGCTTAGGAGTAACGCTCATCTTCTCGATAATATTCAGGAAAACCTATCACCTCTTTGAGGTGGGAAAAGGAAATGTGTTCTGGGTAGCTGCCTTCTCGTAGAGCGGCCAACGATTTTTCGATGGCCTCCACAGCAGAGCTGAGAAGGGTAAGGGGATAGGCGGCTATTTTGAAACCAAGCTCTTGAAGACGGGCCGGAGGAAGAAGGGGAGTCTGGCCGTTTTGGATCATATTGGCCATACAGGGCGCTGGGATTTCATGACAGAAACGGGCCATTTCTTCTTCATTTTGGGGCGCTTCAAGAAAAATAAGGTCAGCCCCCAGGGCGGCAAAGTCTCGGCAGCGCTCAAGGGCCTCTTCAAAGCCAAGGGGCGCCCGGGCATCAGTACGGGCCATGATTAGAATGTCAGCCCCTTCATTGCGGGCATCTACTGCCGCCTCTATGCGTTTACACGCTTCGCCGCGATTGACCACCTCTTTGCCCTTGGTATGACCACAGCGCTTTGGGCTTAGCTGGTCCTCAATCATCACACAGGCAAAACCTGCCTGGGCATAGCCCTGAACTGTACGTTTGGTATTCACGGCATTGCCATAACCAGTGTCGCCATCACCAAGCACAGGGAGAGATGTAGCAGCGCAAATGGCACGTCCTTGGTCAAGCATTTCACCATAGGAAATAAGGCCGGTGTCAGGAAGTCCAAGCCGGGCTGCAGAAACGGCAAATCCACTCATGAAGGTGAGTTGAAAACCCGCCTGTTCGATGAGTTTTGCACTCAAAGCATCATAGCAGCAAGGCATGACCAGCAAATCTGGTTGGGCAAGCAGTGATTTGAGGCGAGAGGCCGCAGACATTGGGAGTACTAGCTTTTAGGAAGATGAATAGACTGGTCAGCAGGAATATCGCTGTTGGGGCGGTACAGAATAATAATCCGTCCTATGATCTGCACTAGAGCAGAGCGGCTATCCTTGGCAAGTTGGGCCGCGGCTTCAGGACGGTCAACATCCGCTGTGCTCTGGACCTTCACCTTGATCAGCTCATGGGTTCGAAAGACATCTTCTACGGCCTTAACAACCTGGCTTGTCAGCCCGTGTTGGCCGATCATGGCAAGAGGATCAAGGGGGTGGGCAAGACCACGGAGGAAGCGCAGCTGTTTTTTGGAAAGATGCGGGGCGTTTTTTTTCTTTTTCTTAGACATATTCTTCCTTAAACAAGGTTGGAGATAATTTCATAACCGCCAACCCAGGTGCCAATCATGCTCCCAATGCCAGGTAGTAAAAAAGCAAGAAAGACCTTTAGGAGGTTGTTATGCCACCAGCCCCGCACCGTGGCCATATCTGCCATGGCATTTTCAAATTCTCGGACCAAGGGGGGGCGCATCATGGCCTGGATAAAGGCGCAGACATAACCGGCGCCAATTACTGGGGTGAGAGAGGTAATGGGCGCGGCAAGAAAGGCGGTAAGGATGGTAGCCGGATGGGCCAGGCCAATAAAGGCGCCAAGGGATGAGGGGATGCCGTTAGCAAGCACCCAGTATAAAGCATTGGCCCCGGCAGCCTGGCTTCCTTGGTTAAAACCTATATAGCCGATGGAGCCAAGGATTATCAGCGGTATTAACCAACCCATCATTTTCCAGGCCGGTGAAACCGGCGGGATAGTGTTGATTTCCTCCATCTGGGCACTGCGATCTTCACAAAGAGCCTCTTTGATGCCGGCAACATGACCAGCGCCAACAACCGCGACGATCTTATCGCCCGACGACGCCTTAATCTTTTCAGCAAGAAAGGTGTCGCGCTCGTCAATGAGCACCTGTTTGATCTCAGGCAGGGCCTCGCCCATTTCAGCAAGGAGTTCTGAGAGAGCATCACTTTCTTTTAATTCGCTCAGTTTCTCTTCGCTCAGCTCTGTAGTGTCAAAAAGACTGGCAAAGAGAGAGGCGAGCAGGTAGCCCTTTTTGAAAAAGGAGGTCTTCTTCCATGCCCTTCGTAAGGTAACCCGCACATCACGGTCACAAAGAGAAATAGGGATGTTAAATTTATCAGCCGAGCGGGTAGCCTCAAGAAGCTCAGAGCCCGGAGTGACGCCTAATTGGTCCCCCAGTTTTTTTTGGTAAGAGGCCAGAGTCAGGTTGATCATCAAGGTGGAGAGCTGTTTTTTGCGGATGATCTGCTTAATATCTAAGGATTGCCAACGCTGTTTTTTGGACAGGGATTCGTAACGTTTTTCGTCAAGCTCCACGCAGACGCAGTCCGGACGTTCCTCCTCAATAACCTGCTGAACAAGATCCACGGATTTTTGTGAAACATGGGCGGTACCGAGCAAAATGATCTGGCGATCATCATGCTGGATAATATGGACGTCTGCGTTGTCAAGTGAGGCCAAGATAGTAGATCCTGAAAAGGTTAAATGGGGTAAAAACTAATGAGCGTAACAAAGAGGATGGTTATTGCACCCTCTTTGTTCCGGGAAAGATATCAGTTAAAACGTTGTGTTCAAGCCGATGGTAACCATATGGGCTGCAGCATTAGTGAACTCACCAACAATGGTATTATTGTCGTCTACGCGGAGGCTGCGCTCCTCTTTGTCATCAAAAAGGTAGGCCACCCCAAGTTCATACTGGTCATTCAATTTATACTTAGCACCAAGAGAATAAATCTTGGCGTCAGAGTCGGGCAACTCAAAACCAAGGGTGTCATCAGGAACTGGAGTGTCATCAATGGCAAAGCCAGCCATCAGGGTGAGCCTGTCTTCTAGCATTTTGTGGGTAACGCCAATCCGATAAGCGTCGGCATCGTTGTAGTCACGGGCTTGTGGAGTGTCAAAAGCGGTTTGCAGTATTGGAGTCAGGGCGATGCTTGCATCATAATCAAAGTCGAGCTGCTTGTAGTCTGACCAGAAAGTTCGGTCCCAGCTAACCTCAATGGTTGTGTCCTTAATGGTGTAGGCCACTGCCAGGGTAAAAACCTCTGGAAGAGGCACGGTTACGTTGGCGTCACCGGTATAAAGCTGGTCAGTCAGTGGTGGAAACATACCAGTGGAGCGCAGGGTCAGATCATCAGCTTCAACAGTGAGATCTACTCTAGAACGCCAAGTGATAGAGGTTGTCAGGTTGTCCATGGGCTTGACGGTGAGAGCAAGGTTATAGCCCTCATCAATGGAATCACCAGTCATCTCCCGGGATACTGAAGTAAGAGCGGGATTGCCGGTGAATGTGCCAAGCGCATCACTACTCACACGACCAGAACTATAAACAGCCCGGACACCACCTGCAATAGATACCATGTCATGCAATTTGTAGGACAAGGTGGGGTTGAGTTCCATAATTTCCAAGGAAAATTCGCCGGCTGTAGCACCCTGGTAACCTTCATCCCACCGTTTTGCAAGGCCGCCGGGAACTATAAAGGAGAGCCCGAAGCGCATATTGTTGAACTCTGGGGAGACCATGTGAAAGAGGGGGAGGAAAAAATCCTCATCCATAGAATCGCCGTTAAAAGCAGGGGTGGTGAGGTGTTCAAAATCTATTTTGCCCAGGTGTATATACATGAAATCAATTTCAAGCTGCCAGTTTTCCTTGTCTTCAACAAAGCTCATGTTTGCCGGGTTGAAATAAGCGGCATCAGCACCATTGGCATTAGCTACATAAGCAGCACTTAAAGCTGTAGAATTTACTGATTGCTCAGGAATGCGCCAGCCTGAAGCCAAGGCACTGCCTGCGGTAAAGATCCCTGTTAATGCAAGTAAAGCGATTTTTTTCTTCATTATCTCCCCCGTTAACTATCTTTTAAAAGGTGTTAAAAATAAAACTAATTTAAACTTAGAGTTACTAGCTGCCAGTGTATAGATATCGTTTAATTTTATGGGTAGCCGTCTTGATAAACGGTTCTTGTCGTTCTGTAAAGTGGTGAATTTTGGAATATGTCGGCAGTTGAGCGTTGATTTCAATTCTTAGATCTGCCATGAGATTATGGGTATAGTTCAAACGTTCTTTGACTGTTTTTTTGGCTGTGTCCCGGGCAATAATGTCGTGATCGAGATAAATTTTAGCCTCAAGCTGATTGTTGTTTCCGACAACAAGTGATTCAGCCACCCATTCGGCGCTATTTAATTTTTCTTCAATTGTTTCCGGGTAAATATTCTCCCCACTGGAAAGGACAATGACGCTCTTGGACCGCCCTTTTATGTGGAGAAATCCTTGTCCGTCAAGGCGACCGAGGTCACCTGTTGCAAGCCATCCTCCTGGTTTCAAGGTGTCTTTGGTGGCATCCGGGTTACCCTCGTAGCCCTGCATAATATTGTCGCCCTTAGCCCAGATCTCACCAATGCCTGTCTTCTCATTTGGTTCATGGATTTTAATTTCTACATCAGGCATGGGCATACCGCAGGCGCCTAAAGGAATTTCAACCCCGCCAATAGGTCCGCCAGAGAGAAGGGGTGACGCTTCGGTGAGGCCATAACCTACCATATATGGGAGGCCAGCCTCGCGGAGAAAATGCTCGGCTTCATAATTTAAAGCAGCTCCGCCAATGGCCAGAAGTTGAAGGTTGCCGCCGAAAAAAGCGAGGAGGCGATCGCCGATTTTTTTCATGATTTTTCGACGAACAGGTCCAATCTTGCAGGCTAGGCGCAGGACCTTTTTTGCGTTTAGAGCAGATAGCACCCGTTTTTTATATATTTTTTCCATGACCATGGGCACCACGCACATGACTTCAGGCTGCTCTTTTTTGCAGATACGTTCAAGAAAAGTTGGGGTGGGAGGCTTGCCGGCATAGACTACTCGGCAGCCTTGGCTCATGGGAATAAGCAGGCCAACAGTAAATTCGTAGGTGTGGCTCACTGGCAGAATGGAAAGAAAGGTCCATTCAGGTGTTGCCGTGGTCAGAACCTTATTTCCAGAAGTTACATTGGCGCAGAAGTTGCCGTGGGAAAGCATCACTGCTTTGGAGTGGCCTGAAGTGCCGGAAGTGTATATCACCGAGGCAAGATCATCAGCGCTCACTGCTTGGGCTAATTTTTCCACCTTGGGCATGATTTTAGCCAGCAGCTGTTCCTCTCTTTCAAGAAAGATGGTCAGGGGTTCCACGTTGTGTGATGCCGATGGGTCGAGGCTGTCGTCCAGAGTGACAATGGTTTTAAGGTTGCCGCGTTCTAGTTCATAGGTTTTTTCAATCTGACGCTGACTGGTGAAAATAATCTTGCATTTGGATTCAGAAAGAACGTGGCGGACATCAGCGTGAGGAAAATCAGGCAAGATAGGTACGGCAATGGCACCCAGGCGAGTAATGGCAAAATAGGCAGCAGCCCAGTTTGGCGAATTTTCTGCCAGGATGGCCACCTTGTCCTTTTTTTTGATGCCTTCATGGTGAAGAACGGCAGCAAGTTTGACGACTTTGGACTGCAGCTGTTTGAACGAAAGTGGAGATTCAAAGGCCAGGCTGAGGGCGGGTCTGTCGGCAAACTTACGGCAACTTTGGTCTAAAAGATGGTTTAAGGTGGTAAAGGTCATGGGCTGAGGGTTGTTACTTTGGGTAGTTTTTTCGGGCTGTGCTCAGAAAAAGATAGTTGTGAACGAGAGTTATAGATGAGTTTCTAAATATAGTGCAGGGAGAAGTTCGTCAAGGATTTAGATCCGTTGATAGCTCCAGTTCACGGGGTGGCCATTTTCGTAGGGCATATAACCATGAAAAGGGCGCGGGTTTTTATCAAAAACAAGGGGGAGAAAATGTCGATCACCCGGCCACATGGGCAAGTTGTCAAGTTCTGTTAGGTCGTGCCATGCCAGGGTGCCCTCATTGTTTGATGGCCATGGTTGTCCTGAAAAAGCAGTGATGAGAAAAATAAATCCAAGCCAGTTTTCTCCCTGGGGGCCGAAATTGGGCCAGTTGATGGTGCCGCGGAGCTGCATATCTGTACATGTCAGGCCAGATTCTTCGAAGATCTCTCGCCGCATGCAGGTGGTGACATCCTCATTTATTTTCATCTTTCCCCCTAGGCCATTGTATTTGCCAAGATGGTGGTCGTTGTCTCTGCCAACGCGATGAACAAGTAAGGTCTGGGTGGAATCGGGCGAAAGAATATAACCAAGGGTTCCAACTATAGGTGTATACATAGGGTTTTCTTGTGGCTGAAAAATGTCATTGCAAGTTATGTATATGGCGATATTGACACCTATTATGCAAGAGATTTCTTTGGGAAGGTTTTTGGGGCAAACTCTGAGTCATGTTTGCTGTGGGGATACGCATGGTGAAAGGAAATAACCCCATTTAGGCGAACAAGGATGTTTGTTGACAGTCTGGCAAGAAGTTGGTATCCACATCAGGTACAATCTCTTTGTTTTGGCGCGTAATTAATAGATTCTGGGCATTTCGCCAACATTACATTGATCGGCTAAACCCAGGCATGGAATTTTTCCTTGGCCATACTCGTTATTGAAGACTCACCATTGCTAGCGCAGATTCTGACTGCAGTATTGAACAAGGTGGGTTTGATAAGGTTTTTGCCGCGCCTCTCAGAAGAGAAAGTTCTTGATTTATTTAACAAAAAAGAAGAGATGACAGATGGATCGGAGAAAATTGATCTTATCCTGTTAGATTTAGTTCTGCCGGGCATTGATGGTTTTGAAGTTTGCCGTACCTTAAAGAACAGGGTGGTTGAAGAGAGGCTTAACCGGGCTGGCGCTTAATGGGTGACAGAGTTGTTAGAAATGCTGTAGAGGGATTTTCTGACAATTTTTTTGTTATTTCAACATGTTCGCTTCTTGACAAGCCCTTTCGGCAAATCATAGAATGTGTAACGATAAGTTAACAATGATGTAACCCGTTTGTGTGAATGGTTTGTCTCTGTTTTTTTGATATGGACCAGGGGATTATCTTCCTTGTAATAATGCGTATGTTGTTATGGAAGCTTGAAGAATGAGACTTTTTAAAAAAAATAAGTAGGGGGAAAGTACGTGCCAGACATGATTTTGACAGCAGAGTCTGTCGAGGATGTGAAGTCAATAATCAACGATAAGCTGATCAGTGAGAATGTTCAGACGGTTATGGTAATTGATGGAGCAGGAAATATTTTGGCCCACTGCGGTCAAGATACTGATGGATTGGATGCCATTTCGTTAGCAGCCTTAACCGCCGCCAATTTTGGGGCCACCTCTCAGATAGCCAAGCTCATTGGTGAAAATGACTTTTCTCTGCTTTACCATAAGGGGGAAAAGGCTAATATCCATTTTGCCAGATTAGGTGGTGAGATGATTTTGGTGAGTATTTTCGCTGATGATGTTTCCCTTGGCCTTGTTCGTGTTCGCGTTGAAGAGCTGGCTGAGGATATCAATAAGATTTTTGAAGGGTAATCAATGGCCTTAATTGACCTTGGAAAGAAAGAAGTTCACTGTAAAATCGTTTATTATGGTGCGGGAAGATGTGGCAAGACCACTAATCTTCTCTATATCTACAATGCCATGAGCGATGATGATCGTGGCAAGATGCTGACCATTGATACCAAGGGTGATCGAACGCTCTTTTTTGATCTTCTCCCCCTCAACCTTGGTAAGATTAGTGGCTTTGATATTCGCATTCAACTCTATACCGTTCCCGGCCAGGTAATGTATGAGGCCACCCGAAAACTGGTACTGAAAGGTGTTGATGGCCTTGTTTTTGTTGCGGATCCCCTCAAGGTGAGGCAAGAACGGAATATCGAGAGTCTCGATGATCTACGTCGCAATGTTGCTGACCATGGACTGGATCTCAAAGAGATGCCCCTTGTTCTCCAGTATAATAAACGAGATCTTTGCGATACCCCGGTTCCTACCTTGACAGTTGAAGAGCTGGAACAGGATTTGAACCAGGAATATCAGGTCCCCTGGTTCGAGTGTACCGCCACCAAAGGCCCAGGAGTATTTGAGACCCTTAAAGAGATCAGCAAACGTACTGTAAACTACGTCGCCAATAAGCATCTTTTTAATAAATAACAGTTTTCATCTCGGGCCGAGTTGGCGATTTCTTTAAAAGTTTTCAGTTGAACCTAGGAAATTTCCCCCGGAAAGAAATCTGGAAAAAGGGTGAATAGAAAAGGAGTAAATGCTGATGGGCAGTAATGAACTTGACGATCAAGGCGATTTTAACGCAAAAATTTCAGATGCCGTTGATGACCTTTTTAATGCAGTTCGCCAGATTGAAATAGACCCGGCCACCAATGAGGTGAAGGATATAGGGAGTCCCGCTCCCATGGCAGCAGAGTCTCCTGCTCTAGAGTTAGAAAGCCAAGGCGGCGGCCAGGCAGCACCTACAGCAGCTGCGGCTGCCCCTGCTCCAAGTGCGCCAAGCCATGAGTTGCTCAGCAAGCTTGATCAGTCACTGATGACACTTGATTGGGAGGTAAGCCGTTCAAATGCCGGAAATATGCGTGACTTGCTAGATAAAACGGCACGCGCCTATGATCTTGGGCCTTTAGTGGGTGAGGGTGGGGTTATCTCATTGATGCATAATGTCCTTGCCGTCATGAGTGACGCACCGGAAAGTGTGCCTACCTCAGGTCCCCTTGCCTTAAAAAGTAGTTTGACCGCCCTCAAGGCTGCTGCCCGTGAGGGCCAACCATACAGCGCCGAGACAAGAACCCAGCTGGAGCAGGCCCAGAATGCTCTGAAGTCTGTACTTCCTGCCCAAGAAGGAGCCCCAGCTGTTGCTCCAACTGCACCTGCTGCACCTGCTGTTGCCCCCCTTCCCCAAGATTTTCAAGTTGCCCTGAAAAATCATATCGGCCGCCTTGACCAGCTTGTTAAAAAACGTCTCCTTCCTGTGGAGAATTTTTTTGGCAAGACAGCCAGCGTGGCCAAACTCCATGTTGTTATTAAATCCGTAAGGGAGCAACTTGCAGAACAGTGCGACCAACTGAAGGCTGCGTTAGGTGGTCGTTACAGCAATGTTATGCCTGTGACAGGCCCGGTCTCTATTAGTATTAAGCTTGGAAACGAATGCAAGATGCTCATGCAGTATCATTTGCAGGTTCTTAACCATTGTGCTCGACGTATTGCTCCCATTGAGAAATTATTCGCCGACATGGATGGGCAGAAAAAGTTACATACTATTCATTTCGAAATCCGCAGTGGCTTAATGGGGCAGCTTAATTATGTGGCAGCTGCCCTTGATGGGAATTTTGGTCCCTTGCCACCCCTGCCAAAACTTGCTGAAGCAACTGGCGCCCCGCAATCTGCTCCGACGCCTTCTGCAGGCGCTTCAACACCTCCATGGCCCATGCTCATGGTGGGGCGTTGGCGAGGAGAACATGTTGCATTTATCCCAGACCAAGTTTGCTTTACGGCAAAAGCTGGATTTGGGATGGGAAATTTAGCCCGGCAACATTCTTTGAAATTAAAAAAACTTAAGGGCTGGTTCTGGTCCGGCTTAAGGGCAAAATTTCGTGGTGGATTGCTGGAGAAGACTAATAAGGAGTTGGCAACTTTGGAGTTCCCTGTTCTAGATATTCCTGTGCCGGCCTCCGGCAGAGAGGGAAAACAGATAGTCATTCTTTTCCAGGCAGCTAAAGGGGGGGTTGTTTTGGTGCAATCTCCTCTTGAAGAACTGGAAATCGGTAATCAGTATAATTGGACTCCCAGCACGAGCCGTGAAGGAGATTTGCTTAGTGGTACGATTTCTTCTGAGTTCGGAGACCCCATCCCTGTAGTAGATATCACCAGACTGTAACTCAATTTTAAGGAACTAAAAGTGCATATCTAGTTGAGATGTGTTTTGGAACGTTTCCCAGCTTTTACCCAAAATTCCCATGTCAGAATCTAAGCATTATTTTGAAGATCGGCTTGCCGAAGCTGAACTCTATAAAACACATGGCCTCGATAGTGAAGCTTGTGGCATTTATGAGGAACTGCTTGCTAAGCTTGATGCAGAAAAGCATTCCAAGCTTTATAACCAGATCAAAGAGCGTTTAGATTCTGCCCGTGGACCAACAGAGGTTCACGAAAAAGAAGTATCTCCTGCCAGCAGTTCTGACGACAATGGGCTTCTTGAAAATTGTGATGGCCTTGTTGAAGCGGGCTTCTTCCAGGAGGCCATTGATGAACTGCACAAGCTATTTGAGTCCAGCATCCAGCCTGGACTCATCAGTTTCCGTATTGGTCAGTGCTATAATCGTCTCGAAAAACCCTATGAGGCTGTTGATTATTTTGAAAAGGCCTTAAGCGATGTCGGCCTTGAAGACAAGGATCGTTTAGATATCCTTGATCGTCTTGCCGTCACCCAGGAGCAAAATGGCAATATGAAGGAGTCCATGCGGGCTCTTGAGGCTGTCTGCTCATTGGATGCCACTTTTCGTGATGCTGGAAAAAGGTTAAACCTTGTCAAGCAAAATGCCGAGAAGTCGGGTCGTTTCTTCCGTCTCATTGGTGGTGGTTATCTTGTCACCAATGATCTTGAACAGGCACGGAAAACTGCGAAACAGCAGAATAAATCCATCGAAGCTGTTCTTATAGAAAGTTATAGTGTTGAAAAAACAGAGCTCTGTAAATCCTTAAGTGAATATTATGGCTGTCCCTTTGTGGAATATACTGAGGGAAATGTTGGACCTCAGCCGAGTTGTGTGAAGGGGATCACAGAGAAATTTTTTCGCACCAATAAATGTGTTCCTCTCTACGATGAGGATCATAATCTTCTGCTGGCCATAGATAACCCCACTGACAGCGTGCGGGCCGACAACGTTAAGATGTCGCTCAATGTCACAGGCATTGAGCTTGCTGTGGCTCTGAAAGATGACATCGACAAGATTATCGATGTCTATTACGGCATGGAAGAAACTTCTGCTGGTATGGAAGAAGATGATGACCTTTTTGAGCAGCTGGAACTTGTCGAGGAAGCAGAGGAAGAGGAGGTTGTTGAGGATACCGGCGCAGTCGCCGAAGGTGTTGTCGTTCAGATGGTCAATAAGATCATTGAGGATGCCTATGTCAAGGATGCCTCTGATATCCACATAGAGGCCAAACCAGGTAAACGAGGCGTTCTCATCCGTTTCCGGGTTGATGGCGAATGCATTCATTATAAGACTGTACCGGCCCAGTTTAAACGCCCCCTTGTTGCCCGCATCAAAATTATCTCCAAACTGGATATCTCTGAACGCAGGATGCCTCAGGATGGAAAGATAAAATTTAAGACCCGAACCGGCAAGATTATTGAGCTCAGGGTGGCAACCCTGCCAACTGTTGGCGGCAACGAGGATGCGGTTCTTCGTCTCCTGGCAGCAAGTGGCGCCATGCCCCTTGAGAAAATGGGACTCCTTGAACATGTCTATACTAAATTCATGCAAATCCTGGCCATTCCCTATGGCTTGGTCCTCGTGGTCGGCCCGACAGGATCTGGTAAAACCACCACCCTTCATGCGGCTTTGGCCAAGATAAATACGCCGCAAAGGAAGGTGTGGACTGCCGAGGATCCGGTTGAGATTGTTCAGGATGGCCTCCGCCAGGTGCAGGTCCAACCCAAAATTGATCTTGATTTTGCCAGAGTATTGAGGGCCTTTCTCCGTGCTGATCCCGATGTAATCATGGTTGGTGAGACACGTGATGAAGAAACCGCTGAGATAGTTGTCGAGGCAGCCTTGACAGGGCATTTGGTTTTCTCAACCTTGCATACAAACTCGGCCCCTGAAACAGTTACACGTTTGCTTGGTATGGGTATTGACCCATTTAATTTTGCTGACTCGCTTCTTGGTGTACTGGCCCAACGCTTGGTTCGCCGTCTCTGTGTGCATTGCAAGGAGAAATATCAGCCGGATCAGGAGGAGAAAGATCTCATCCTCAGTCTCTATGGGGAACATGAGGTCTATCCTTTAACAAACGAAGAACTTAATAGTGACTTATACCGCAGCAAAGGCTGCCCTAAATGCCAACACTCAGGGTATAAAGGCCGTTTAGCCGTGCATGAGCTGCTGGCCAACAATGATGCCCTGCAGCTGAAAATTGCAGAAAATTCTCCTGTTGCCCAAATCCGAGATGAAGCCATGGCCGGTGGTATGACGACGTTGATGCAGGACGGTATTTGGAAAGTAGTGCAGGGTCATACAGACCTCATACAAATCCGCGCCACCTGTGCAAAATAGGTTTTGAATCCACGCTTTTCTTAGGAAAGAGTATGAAAAAAATATTAATTGTCGATGATGAGAATAATTTTTTATTGAGTCTTGAGGATGGACTCAAAGAGTTCAGTGAGTCTTTTTCCATAGCCACTGCCCATAACGGCAAAGAGGCAGTGGCTGTTATGGATAGAGGAGAGGTGAATCTGGTCATTACGGATATCAAGATGCCTGACATGGACGGCTTTGAACTCCTCGCCCATCTGAGCGCCGCTCATGCTGATATCCCGGTTATTGTGATGACAGCCTTTGGTTCCTCAGAGATAGAAGAACGGCTCGATAGCCTGGGGGCCTTTCAATACATTGAAAAGCCCATTGATTTTGATGTCCTTATCGAAAAGGTCAATGAAGGCCTTGCCGCTGCAGAGAAAGGGCATATAACCGGGGTCTCCCTGGCCTCTTTTATGCAGCTTCTCTCCCTTGATAAGAAAACCTGTACTCTCAATGTCAGCTCAGGAGAGCATGTGGGCACCATTTTCTTTTTTGAAGGAGAGTTGATGAATGCTTTCACTGAAACCCTTCAGGGCCAGGAGGCAGCCCTAGAGATTGCCTGTTGGGACCCGGTGGAAATAGAGATTCAGCATCTTTGCCGTCAAAGGGAAAAAATTATTGATGCGCCACTGGGTTTTGTTCTCATTGAATCTGCCCGCATGAAGGATGAACGGAAAGAACGTGAGGCTGGGGGTGGTGAGCTTGATAAGGATGAGAAAAAGAAAAAAACAGAAGCACCGGCAGAGGGAGTTGCCCAGGAGATAGATCCTGCTTCTCTAGCTCAACCTGCAGAAACAGCAGAAGGGATAGCCCAAGAGATAGATCCAGCTTCCTTAGCTTCAGAGCCTGAAGGACCAGAAATTCCTCCAGCGATTACGCCTATGTTTGATGCTTTAACCTCAATGGATGGCGTCACCCGGTTGGCCATCTTGAACAGGGAAGGGCTTCTGCTTGCCGAACATCAAAATGGCAGTGAATTTGGACCATACATTACAATTTTACTCTCCGAGACAGAGAAACTTAATGATGACTTAGGCATTTCTGCGCCCCAGAGTTTAGTGATTAATAAGAGAACTGGAAGCAAGATTCTTATTGTTCCCGGGCCTCAGATTATTCTTGGTATAGAGCTTTCTAACGACGCATCAGCCGGGAAAATCGCAGATGGCATGCGGCCCATGGTGCAGAGAATCAATTTGTAATTAAACAATTTATTCAAAGAACTGAGGACTTGTCTCCCATCGCTTTATGACAAGTTGTGATCTTATAGAGAACTTTGGCAGAGATTTCAGACTGGGAGCGTAAATGAACGACTTATTACAAGAAATAAAGATGCTCAATGGAGTACTCGGGGCATTTGTCTATACAGATAAATTCGGGGTTGTGGCCTGTGATATGCCTCCAGCTACTACCCTTACTGTCCCTTCCATGGAAAGGGTTGGAACGTTTTTGAAACGTTTTTTTTCTAACCCAACCACATTAGAACTTGGGGTGATGAGCTACGAGATTAGAAACAGTGAGTATCTGATGCTCCTGAAAAAAATTGACGAACAGGGGACATTGGTTACAGTTTGCGAACCAGAAGTCAGCATGCCCCTTGTCAACATGACAACCTCAATGCTTATCGCAGAGCTCAAGGCTGCGGTTGATTTGGTGACAGCGAAACCTGATCTGTCGCAATTGCAAGATCAGGCAAAACCAGCAGCCTCCCAACCTCAAGCAAGGAAAACAGCATCTCCTGCTGGGGCAAAACCTGCTCCGAAACCAAAGGCGAAAGTCATTGATGTTGATAAATTGATGAGTGAAGGCCCTTTTGCTGCTATTGCCAGGAAGTTGGAGGATTCCATGGCCCGCGCCATAGGTCCTGTTGGCAACATGGTTGTCCGGGACTGTGTTGAAAAATGGGTGGCTGGCGGATCTCCTTCTAAAGATCGTTTTGGTGAACTTATGGAGTTCCTCTTGAAAGAAATTGGCGACAGCCGGTTAGAAGATGAGTTTAAACAGGAGGTTGGACCTTTGTTGAGCTGATTCTTCGTGAAAAAATTTCATATCTTAAACAAAAAAAACCTGCTTGAAATTATTCAAGCAGGTTTTTTTTGTTTAGCAGAGAATAGCAATCTGGTTTCGTATTAGTCTGCTCCCATTTGATTATCATCCAGAGAACCGGTGATATCAGAATGGCCAGCCTTGTCAAAGTTCATATTCTGAAGATTCTCAGATTTGAGAGGAGTAGCAACTATGGGCTTCATTATTTCGGGTTCCTGCAGGATGAGAGCCTTAGCAGGCTCGTAAGGTAGAGGATTTGAAACTTGTGAGGTCTTCTTGGACTTCCGGGCTGTCTTTTTGGGTTTTGAAGAAGCAGCAGGGGCAAGAGGATTCTCAAAGGCAGCAATGCCATCATCGCCACCGCCCTGTTTTTTAGCAGCTTTTTTTGCCTCTTTAATGGAAATCTTAGCCCTCTTATTGCTGGGATCCAGAGACAAACCTGCCTGATACGCCTTTACAGCATCGCCAGGCCTTTCCAGGTTCATGTACATGTCGCCCATGCCAAAATAGCTTTTCCCATACTTGGGAGCAAGCTTAGCCGCAATCTGATAATGTTTCAGGGCAAGCTTGTATTTGCGGAAACGCTCCATGGAATAAGCGAATTCGAAATTTATAATAGGGTCATTGGGACAATCGCTGATTCCTTGTTTAGCAAGCTCTTTCCGCTGGAGGAGATCTGTCTCCTTCTCAATTTTTTTGCGGATGGCTAAACAGTCAGCTGTCCAAGCCTGCCCGGTAAAGGTAAGAAGAAATAACAGGGAGAAAAAAAGCCCTGAAATGATTAAGGAAATTTTTTTCATTTTAACGCCTTGTGAGCATGCGGGCTACGCTGATCCGAAGCCTGTCGATGGCTCGTGATAGAGAACCAACTTCATCGTTTGACTTAATAATAACAGCTTGGTCGAGTCCCTTACCAAGACTAATCTCTTCAGTACGAGTGTTAAGCCGTATTATGGGTTGCACAACTCCTCTTTCAAGGAAAATGCTGATAACAAAAAGGGTAAAAATAAGACAGCCTGCCCCAATTCCCAAAAGCATCAAGGCAGTTTGTTTTGCTTGGGCAATAGCTTCGGAGATAGGGATGTAAACAAGCAGACTGGCGACAATCTCATTCATCTTCCAGTTGTAACCATTCTCAGAACCATAAATAGAAACCTGGTCCTTTGGAGCAATAGCAGGGTCGGAATGGCATACCAGACATTTTGGGTTGTCTACTTTCAAAGGAATAGCACGGTAGAAGAAGTTGATGCCGTTTTTGGTAATGGTGCCTGATGTTTCTTTTAGTTTGCTGTCGGCCTTGAATTGTTTAAGGATGGTTACCTCAAAATCATCGGCCCTATTTGTCTCTTTCAAAGGGTTAGTTGCCGCGTATTTAATCATATAACCAGGCATTCTATTGTTGAAATAATCAAAAGTTGTGCTGGTGGCGGCAAAACCGGACATCAGGTTCGGGTAAAAGCGATCTTTTTCAATAAGCTCAGAAATAAGAGGTGTCTGGTTCTTTTTGAAAAAATGACGCTGAGATTGCAAATAGTTGAAAATAATTTCACCTTTGCTGTCAGCTTCTTTAAGTGCGGTTTGACGACTGAATTCATAACTTGCCCAGCCCAAAGCAACGAGGGCCAGAAAACTAAGAACTCCCATAATAATCAAAAAACGTGTTCGAATACCCACTTAATTTCTCCTTGCTAAAAAGCTTTTGAAAAGCACTGAGCAGCAATAACCACTGATTTTTATATTAAAAAACATGAGAAAAACTGTCAAGGATCACGCCGCAGACAATACCTTAAAAAGGTTTGAATTTATATCAAAATAAAAGAAAGAATGAAGTCAGGAGGCTGGTTTATGCATTTATGGCAATTAACCTGACACTCTTCAGAGTGATTGTTTGTGATTCTCCACTTCATAAGCACGTGCCTTAGGGATCGTAATGGTAACAGAAGTACCTTCACCTACAGTACTTGCTATGTCGATGGAGCAACTCATTTGGGCCAGCATTTTCTTGGAAAGAGCAAGGCCGAGCCCGGTCCCTTTCTCCTTGGTTGTATAGAAGGGCTTGAAAATATCGTGGATGGAAGCCGCCGGGATACCGCACCCGTTATCCTCAATCTCAAGCAAGGTACTGGGGCCATGGGAACGTGCAGATATGACCAGACGAGCCTCAGAGTTGTTCTCCATGGCATCCATGGCGTTTGCTAGGACATTCATGGTTACCTGCTGAAGAGCACGGCGATCAACCTTGACCATTTCAGATCCCTCTTCAATGTCAACACTGATCCCTATTAATGTATCCTTGACGCTGGAATATGCAGTAATCAGCTGGGTATTATGCATAATAAAATCTGAAAGGTCCATTACGGCTGTTTGCGGTTTTTCGTACATGTTAAAGTTCTTAAAAGACTTCAACAGGTGCTCTATTCGTGAAATTTCTTCAAACACTCTGACAAAATAGACCTCTATGTCGTCGGGGGAATAGCGATCAATATTTTTTTGTAAAACAGTGAGCGCCATTTTAATGGAATTAAGAGGGTTGCCAATTTCATGCCTGATTCCAGAAAAGATATAGCCCACGTTGTTCATGGTGACTACGGCTTCAGCTATGGAATCCATTCTTTTTTGATCAGTAATATCCTGAAGAAGAATGGAGATGATGTGTTGGGAGGGGGCGGGAGCATCTAAAGTATAACCTATAAAACGCTCACCATGTTTTTTTACGGTCTTAACTTTCTGGGGCCCTCCAGAATCACGAAGTTCATTTACGGAGGACTCTATCACAGGATAGAAAGAGTCAAAATCTGGATCAAGTTTTATGAGGTCGAAAATTTCTGATGCCTGCTGGTTATAATAGTTGACGAGTTGTTTTTTGGTATCGATAATGACCAGGCCGAGGTGGATGTGTTGCAGGATATCCCGAAAAATTTGGCCATCGCAATCGTCTTGTTCTTTTGCCATTGAGCTAGTGAGGGTGTCAGGATTCAGGAGGGGGGAGGGTTATTCTTCAAGGCTTCATTATTCTTCTTAATTTTTTTTTGTCAAGGAATGGTCAAGAATCTCTTTTGAAATCAAGATGTTGCTGTTGGATGATATGTGGTGGCTGCGAGGGAGGAGGAAATGTTGTTGCGTTAATTTGACAGGAATTATAGTCCTAGTATGTATAGGCTTTTTGTTGTGTTTTCGTTCTAGCCACGAAGTTATCCTCAGTTTATTTGTAGTTTGCGGGCCCTGCTCCTTGAAGAAAAGGCAGTTTTCGTGGATAAGCATCCTGCTGGCGTAAAAGGATATTTTTTTGAACTCGCCGGGGAGTTCGGAGCGGCATTTTAAAGGTCGTTTTCTCTTAGTGGGGAATTCGCGAGGATATCATGTCAAAAAGAATAAGGGTTAACAGTGAAAACCTGGCCGCAATAAAATGCCCGCATTGCCAGAGCATGAAACTTGTCTCTGTGGGTAAATTTAAGGGTGTTAAACATTCGCTCAAGGTGAAATGTACATGTAATCATAGCTTTTCTGTTTCCTTGGATTTTCGGGAGAGATATAGAAAGTCTACGAATATCGACGCTAAATATACCAAGGTCGATCAAGATATCAAAACAGCAGACACACAGGTTGAACCTAACTTGAAATGCAAGGTGGCGGATCTGTCATTGAGTGGGCTGGCTTTAACAATTATGGGCTCCCATAATCTTCAAGTGGGAGATGAACTCATGGTTGAGTTTAACTTAGATGATAAAAGCAGTACCCATATCAAAAGAAGGGCAGGAATTCGCGTAATTGGTCAGGGCTTTGTTGGTTGTCAGTTCGATGAGGCCGATTCTCCGGCCTATGACAAGGCACTTGGATTTTATTTGATGCCCTGATATTTGTAACCCGAAACTGTTTTGTTAAAGCCACACTTCATGAAAAGTGTGGCTTTTTTTAGTTGCATGTCGGCATGCTCTAAAGGTGAATTGTTCTTCTCTTGCCATGAATTCTTTCTGTGCATCTGGTAAGATCTTTCCCACCGTTTTGATTATGACCAGTTGACTTAGAGAGTGTGATGGAAGTTATACAGATGTTGTGGCAGGGGTTGGCGTTGCCTTTAATCAAGCTGCTTTTTTTTGTTTCTTTGGGCCTTGCCTTTGCCAACTTTATTGAATCTCTCAACTGGACCCATCGGATTTCTCGTGTTTCCAGGCCCCTTATTCGACTGGGACACCTTTCCAGTGAGACAGGGGCCAGTTTTTCCATGGCGTTTTTCTCCGGGGTGTCAGCTAACAGTATGCTGGCTGAGGCCTTTGACCAAAAACGTATCGATAAAAAAGAGCTGATTTGCGCCAACCTTTTTAACTCGCTCCCCACCTATTTTCTCCACCTGCCCACCATGTTTTTCATTACAGCGCCTCTTATCAAAGGTGCTGCCTTTATTTATGTTTCAATTACTTTTCTGGCAGCAGTCTTGCGGACCGTGATTATTTTGATCATAGGCCGTTTTCTGCTTGAAAAGAAAAAATATGGAGCTGTCAGTCTGGTTGAGGAAAAACGCCTAAGTGTTAGTGAGGCCCTTGCTAAAACGTGGAAGAGGTTTCGTAAGCGCTTGAAAAAAATAGTTTTTTTTACTGTGCCAATCTATACGGTTATTTTTTTCCTTAATAAAGCGGGCCATTTTGAATGGCTTGAAAGCTTTATGGCAGAACATATTAGTATTCTTTCCTGGCTTCATCCGCAAAGCCTTGGTATTATTGTGTTGCACCTGACTGCTGAGTTCACAGCTGGTCTTGCAGTGGCAGGCGCACTACTCGATGCTGGCACCATGAGCTATCGAGAGATTGTCCTGGCGTTATTGGTGGGTAATATCCTTTCTTCGCCAGTGCGTGCTGCTCGCCATCAGTTTCCCTATTATGCAGGGATCTTCTCCCCTCGTATTGCCATGGAGCTGATAGTGTATAATCAGAGTTTCCGGGTGGGCTCTCTTGTTGCTGTGAGTCTGATTTACTACCTGTTTTTTTAAAATGATGTAATTCCTATGTATCGTTTCTTTCACCTCTCCTTTCTAGTTTCTTTTTTCCTTGTCGGGCTTGTCGATCCTGTGTCGGCAGTGACGGGCAGTGACCCCTTTCCTGTTCACGCCTCCATGCGACCCAATGTGGAGTTTTGGAAGAAGATCTATTCACAGTACCCCTCCACTAAGGGAGTGCTTCATGACAGCAATAATCTAAAGATTATTTATGAAGTCATTGATTTGAAACCCCATGGTCCCGGCAGTAGCCGCACTAATAGAAAAAAAATCAAGAGGGTCAAGGAGCGGTATCGGGGCATACTTGATAAATTTGCCAGGGGAAAGGCGCCATCAACCCGGCTCGAGCGCCGTATTTATGCTCAGTTTGGGCCTAATCCTAAACGCCATGAATTTCGGCAGGCCCGGAAGGATATTCGCTGCCAGACCGGGCAAAAAGACCGCTTCCGAGCTGGTGTGAAGCGTTCCGGCCAGTACCTTGACCGCGTTAAAGATATTTTTAGGAGTAAGGGGCTTCCTGAAGATCTTGCCTATCTCCCCCATGTGGAATCTTCCTATAATTACGAAGCGTATTCTAAGTTCGGGGCTGCCGGCATCTGGCAATTTACCCGTTCAACGGGGCGGCGTTATATGCAGGTTGATTATGTAGTTGATGAGCGTCGCGATCCCATTGCCGCAAGCTATGCCGCTGCAAAATTTCTTCAGGAAAATCATAATCTCCTTGGGAACTGGCCTTTGGCTCTAACCGCCTATAATCATGGCCCCAACGGCATGCTTCGCGCTAAAAAACAAAAGGGCAGCTATGCCCGGATATTTGATGAGTACAAAGGCAAAAGATTTAAATTTGCCTCCCGTAATTTTTATTCAGAATTCATTGCAGCCAGGCACGTTGCTAAAAATTACAGAAAATATTTCGGAAACGTTCGCCTGAATCGGCCAGTTTTGTATCATACCGTTGAGATGCAAGGCTATGTGCCGGTGGCTAAGATCTGTAAATTCTTCCATGTCGAACCTGGTAAGATAAAAGCGGTCAACCCGGCCCTTCGGCCCCCTGTTTTCTCAGGCCAAAAGTATATTCCAAAGGGCTACAGACTTCGTTTGCCCGGTCAATCTCAGAAGATGGCACGATTGTCTTCCGCTCTACCTTCATCTTTGTTTGAGAAAAGGCAAAAGAGGTCCAAGTTTTATCGGGTCCAGCGTGGTGACACGGCGGGCAAGATTGCCAGGCGTCATCGAGTTAATGTGAAGGATCTGGTTGCGGCAAATGGCTTGAGTCGCAGGGCAACAATCTATGTTGGCCAGAATCTGCGTATCCCCGGCTTGGGAGAAAAGGCAACAATGCTTGCTTCGGCACCGCGTAACCGAAAGCGGAGCCGGAGCCAGGCAGAGCCAACCATGGCCAGCTTAAAGAAAAAAGTTTTGGCAAAAGCCACGGCCCGCGAAAAGGCTAAATCTCCTGTACGGACTCTCGCCAAATGGCGTCCCCAGGCTAACCCTCTTGGTCTGATTGCGGCCAGTGATGCTGAGACAGCACCTCCAGCCTTGGTCGCCAGGGCTAAAAAGAGGGCGGTGGAGGCTGTTGAGAGCCCTGTGGTTGCCCAGGTCGCTTCCCCTGTTGTTGCTGCTCCAGAAGTTCCTTCTTTGGTTGTCGCCGAAGCTTCTCAACCATCTCTGCCAGCCCAGGTAGAAATTGATGAGACTATTCTGTTTCCTGCAAAGCTGGGAAATGGGGTGGCTGCCAAGTTGGGTGGAGAGCCGCAAAAAGTGGCTGTAGCTACCGATGCTGACCCGGAAAAAACCTTGGAGAAAGAGGCCGAGGTTCTTGCCTTGGTAAACTCAAATGAGATAGGGGTTGTTGACACCGTTGATACCATTAAAACCGCTGTGGCGGTCGGAAACATTGAAACCGCTGAAGCAGTCGAAGTCGCAGAGGTCGTGAATCCTATGGTACTGGTTGGCAATTTTGATGTTGCCAAAATGAAAACAGTTAGGGGGGTCTCCACCGGTACAATTCAGGTCGAGGTGGAGGAGACTCTGGGCCATTATGCTGACTGGCTGGATATCCCTACTCGGAAAATAAGACGTCTCAACCGTTATCGCTTTGGCCGGGCCATCCATTATGGCCAGAAGCTGAAATTGCCCTTTGCCAAGGTCACCAAGGATGATTTCGAGGAGAGGCGTTATCTCTACCATAAGGAACTAGTTGAAGATTTTTTTGTTGCCTATAAGGTTGAAGGTGAAAATACCTACCAGGTGAAAAAGGGTGATAACCTCTGGACCTTATGCCATGATGAGTTTGATCTGCCTTTCTGGCTCATCAAACAGTATAATGCTGATTTTGATTTCCACGCCTTACGCCTTGGGGCAGAAATTAAAGTTCCAATGGTCAGTAAAATTGATTTTGATAGCCAGGTTGCTGAGGCGGCTCCGGTTACTCTGCCTGGAAAATCTCTGGCCCGAAATATTTCTCTCAAGAAGCTGAAAACTCAATAGTAAAGACGTATTGTTCCGGCTAAGTTAAGTTGGCGACCCGTAGCCACTTTGCGCCTTTTTCTCGCCTTTTCCGGCGCTTCTCTTTGACCCAAAAAACAAGTGTAGGTCCTGTCCTGCTACTGGATTCTTATGAAACTGTCTGAGCCAAAAACTGTTTATCTCAGCGAGTATCAGCCGCCTGATTTTTATATCGACACGGTTGATCTCTTTTTCTCCTTGTATGATGACAAGGCCGTGGTGACTTCAACTTTGAATTTGCGCCGTTCTGAGCACGCCAAAGGCGAAGCCCCCCTTATTCTTGATGGCGAGGAGCTTCTTCTTGTTGAACTGGCTGTGGATGAAAAAATTCTTGATCCCAGCCAATATGAGATCAACAAGCAAACCCTTACCATCTTCGATGTTCCTGATTCCTTTGTCTTGCGCTGCGTTACAGAAATTTATCCCCAGAAAAATACGGCCCTTGAAGGTCTATACCGATCAAGCGGTAATTTCTGCAGCCAGTGTGAGGCCCAGGGCTTTCGCAAGATAACCTACTATCTTGACCGGCCCGATGTGATGGCCCGTTTTACAACCACCATCGAGGCGGAAACCAGCATCCCAGTCCTTCTTGCTAATGGCAATCTTGTTGAGAAGGGCAATGTTGGCAAGCAGCGCCACTTTGCCCGTTGGCAGGACCCTTTCCCTAAGCCGTGCTATCTCTTTGCTATGGTGGCTGGGGACCTCGTAGCCATTTCTGACAATTTCATCACCATGAGTGGTCGCCAGGTCGATCTCTTTATATATGTTCAGGAGCATAATAAGGATCGCTGCGATCATGCCATGGCCTCGCTGAAAAAGGCGATGAAATGGGATGAAGAGGTTTTTGGCCTGGAGTATGACCTTGACCTCTTCATGATTGTTGCAGTGGATGATTTTAATATGGGGGCCATGGAGAATAAGGGGCTCAATGTTTTCAACTCGAAATATGTGCTCGCTGAACCGGCCACGGCCACTGACGATGATTATGAAGGCATTGAAGGAGTAATCGCCCACGAATATTTTCATAACTGGACCGGTAATAGGGTGACATGCCGCGATTGGTTTCAGCTCAGCTTAAAGGAAGGTCTTACTGTATTTCGGGATCAGGAGTTTTCAGCTGACATGACTTCCCGGGCAGTGAAGCGTATTAACGATGTCCAGCTCTTGCGCAATATCCAATTCCCTGAAGACCATGGCCCCATGGCCCATCCTATCCGCCCTGATCACTATATGGAGATCAATAATTTCTATACGGTCACAGTCTATGAAAAAGGAGCGGAGGTTATCCGGATGATCCACACCCTGCTTGGGCCTGAAAAGTTCAGGAAGGGGATGGATATCTATTTTGACCGGCATGATGGCCAGGCTGTTACCTGTGATGATTTTGTCGAGGCCATGGCAGAAGGTGGCGCTGTTGATTTTAGTCTGTTTAAAAACTGGTACAGTCAGGCTGGCACCCCGGAACTGCAAGTGGAGGGGCGATATGACAGGCAGAAAAAAACATATACCCTCTCTATAGAGCAATCATGCCCGCCAACTCCAGGTCAAGAGAAGAAGGAGCCGTGTCATATACCATTTAAGGTGGGACTCCTTGGTGCGGATGGCCGCTCCCTGCCAATGATGCTTTCGGGAGATGAAGGAGGGCCAGCGGAGTTACGAATTCTTGAGTTGCGTAAGACCTGGCAGGAATTTGTCTTTGTCGATATACCTGAAAAGCCCATCCCCTCACTGCTCCGCTCTTTCAGTGCCCCTGTAAAACTCCATTATCAATATAGTGATGGGGACCTCCGTTTCCTCATGGCGCATGATCCAGACGCATTTAACCGCTGGGAGGCAGGACAAAGATTATCTTGCCGTCTGCTTCTCAAACTTGTTGAGGATGTTCAGGCCGGCCGGCAACTTTCCTTGCCAGCCGAATTTGTTGAAGTATACAGTCGTATTTTAAAAGAATCACACGACCCCGCATTTCTGGCCCGCCTTCTTGTTTTGCCCACTGAAAAATATCTGGGTGAGCAGATGGAGGTCATAGATGTGGATGCTATCTTTGCGGCCCGGCAGTTTGTCCGTTCCGAGTTGGCAGAGCAGCTCTTTATGCCTTTTTTGTCCTGCTATCATGCTGCCGTATCTGATACTCCTTACCAGTATGATCCTGACCTGAGCGGGCAACGGCTCTTGAAAAACACGGCCCTTGCCTACCTGATGATGACCGGCAGGCAAGAGGTGCTTGAACTCTGTCTTAATCAGTTTGCAGGGGCAGATAATATGACCGACTGCCTCAGTGCTTTCACCGCCATCATGCATAACCCCGATTGCCCTGAGCGCAAAGCGGTACAGGTTGCCTTTTTCAGCCGCTGGCAAAATAATAGTCTGGTGATGGACAAGTGGTTTATTGTCCAGGCGACGGCTCCTCTTGCCACCACCATGGCCGAAGTAAAGGAATTAACGAGGCATCCTTCATTTTCTCTGGCCAACCCCAATAAGGTGCGCTCTCTTATCGGTGCTTTTTGCTCAGCGAACCAGGTTTGTTTCCACGATAAATCCGGGAAGGGATACCGCTTTTTAGCAGAGCAGGTTCTTGCCTTAAACAGCAGCAACCCCCAGATTGCTGCGCGGCTTTTGGCGCCCTTAAGCCGTTGGCAGCGTTATGACGAAAATCGACAAGGTCTGATGAAGACCGAGCTTGAACGCATTCTCGCTGAAGAATCCTTGTCAAAGGATGTCTATGAAATTGCCGCCAAGAGCTTGAGCGACGCTTAATTTATGTAAGAGGAAGAAGAGTATGGATATTTCAAAGGCCATTGCTGCCATGAAAGAAAAACCGGATTTTGCCCAGAATGTTGGTATGCTCCTGGTTCATAACGGTGTGGTGCGGGCCTGGTCGCGACAGAGCCGAGACCAGGTGGAATACCTGGAGGTAAGCCCCAACCAGGAAAAGGTGGAGGAGATCCGTCAGGAATTCCTCCAACGAGAAGGTATCTTCGATATCGTTATCGAAGCTAAGGAAGGGCGTTTTCTGCCCGGCGATGACCTGCTGTTTATGATTGTCGCTGGCGACATCAGGGAAAATGTCAAGCCGGCCCTTGCGGATCTTCTTGACCGTATTAAGGCCGAAGCCATCAGCAAAAAAGAGATTGTCACGGCTTGATTCTCCCAGGCAAGTGGAGTACAAATCTTCCTGTTTCCTTGTTGTTGAGATGAAAAAATACCGAAAGTGATTCTATGTATACCTCCTCAGATTTGCGCAAAGGCCTGAAGATAGAGATTGACGGCGAGCCCTATGTGATTACCAATTTTGAATTTTCCAAGCCAGGAAAAGGTCAGTCTCTTTACCGCTGCCGTTTGAAGAATATGGTTACCGGCAATGCCTTTGATAAAACGTACCGTTCCAATGAAAAATTCAAAAAAGCGCCCCTTGATGAACGGCAGATGCAGTTCCTTTACAACCAAGGGGACGAATTTCATTTCATGGACAACAAGAGTTTTGAGCAATACATCATTCTCAAAGAGAAGCTCGATGATGTCATCCAATTTATGGTTGATAATATGGATGTTGATGTTCTCCTCTTTAATGACAGTCCCATAGGCGTCACCCTGCCAAATTTTGTCAATCTTACCGTTACCAAGTCTGACCCGTGGGTAAAGGGCGATACCTCCGGAACCGACACCAAGCCGGTAACCGTGGAGACCGGGTACGAGCTCCAGGTGCCGCCCTTTGTTGAAGAGGGAGAGAAAATTCAGATAGATACCCGTACCGGTGACTATATTACCCGGGTGAAAGAGTAGGCTGTTTCACTAATGAATCTGCAAGTTCTTAAAAAGCGGGCTGCCATTATCCAGGCGGCCCGCTTTTTTTTTGAGGCACACAACTATCTTGAGGTTGAAACCCCCATCCGTCTTCCTGCCCTCATTCCGGAGGCCAATATTCTGCCGTTGTCTTCAGCATCCTGGTTTTTACAGACCTCACCTGAACTCTGCATGAAACGGTTGCTCGCTGCCGGTGCTCCCAGGCTCTTTCAGATATGCAAGTGTTTTAGAGCTAAAGAAAGGGGCAGCCGCCACCTGCCGGAGTTTACAATGTTGGAGTGGTATCGTCTTGGCGGCGACTATCAGGATTTGATGAGAGAGACAGAGATCTTCCTCAGGGATCTGGCAAGGAGATTTGTGAAGGATGAAGGGTATGCTCAGGAGATCATCAGCCTGTTTTTACAGACTGAGTGGCAGAGACTGACGGTCCACGATGCCTTTGCCCTTCATGCCCCGGTTTCTGTGGGCAAGGCCCTTGAAGAGGACGTGTTTGATGAGATGCTGGTTAAGTATGTGGAGCCGCATTTGGGCCATGATCGGCCATGTTTTCTCTATAACTACCCCGTTGCCCTTGGCTCTCTGGCCAAGACGAGCCCACAAGATCCTGAAGTCGCCGAGCGATTTGAACTTTATGTGCGCGGCATGGAACTTGCCAACGGCTTTTCAGAGCTTACCGATTCAGAGGAGCAGAAGGATCGCTTTGAGGAGGAGATTGAGGTCGCCAAGAGCCAGGGCCGATCCTTTGGTGAATTTCCAGGAAAATTTCTAGCTGCTCTTGAAAAAATAGATACGGCCTACGGTATTGCCCTTGGGGTAGACCGTCTCATTATGCTCCTCACCGGGGCTACGGCCATCGATGAGGTGGTTGGTTTTACCCCTGAAGATCTCTAGCGTGTCGTTAAGGGAGCGTTTTAACGCTCTTTTAATTTGCCGAGCTTATATTGGATAAGCTGCAGGTCATACCAGGCCGCCTTTTTAAGGTCAGGAACCTGAAGAAGTTGGTTTGGATGATAGGTAGCCATCAGCGGGATGTTTTTAAACTGATGGAAACGGCCGCGCAGGGCAATGAGTTGGTTCTTGTTTTCTAGGAGAGCCTGGCTGGCGAGCTGGCCCATGGTGCAGATGATCTGGGGGCGCAAGAGGGTGATTTGTTTTATGAGATGGGGGAGACAGTTTTGGAGCTGTGTCTCTTGGGGGACCTCATTGGTGTCTATGGCACATCTGATTATGTTGGCTTGAAAGACATCGCCCTCGTTTAGGTTGATGGCGGCCAGCATTTTAATGAGCAGTTTCTCTGCCTCATCCTGGAAAATTCTTCCCCGCTCAACATCTCCACGGCTGGCGGCGGCATCGCCGATGATAAGCAGGGCCGGTCGGTCCTGTTTTCCTTTACCGAAAAGGGGGGTGGGCCGTTTGTCCTCTGCCAGGCAGCGCTCACAATGGCTGATGGTGTCATTTAAGGTGGCAACATCCTCTGCACAAAAAGCAGGGGGCTCTTGGTGGCCTGCGGGTGGCCTTGAAGAACGGACCTTTGGTTGTCCTTTAGAGACCGGGGGCTGACTTGCTGTCGGGGTGGCGGGGATGTTGGCAAACCCTGCTGTGTTAGGATACTCAAGGCCGAGGGTGCCGTGTAATTTACAAAGCCTGCGGGTGGCGTCGGTGAGCATAGCCAGTTCATTGGCCATCTCTTCCTTATTCGGGCTTGTCATGTTTTCTCCTCAAAGCCAAGATTTTCTGCCAATTTTTCCAGACGTTCACAGAGCTTAATAATGTGTTTTTCTTCGGTCAATGGGTTCATCACTGAAAGGCGAAGATAGCTTTTGCCATGGACTGTTGCCCTGGTAATATAAAAATCTCCCTCTTCTACCAGTTTTTGCCTGAGCATATCCTGCAGGTTCGAGCCTCTGCCATAGCGAAAACAGAGGACATTGGCCTCAGGAGGACAGGGGCAGAAAAAACCGGCTCGCTCATTAATGATCTTATAAAAGCGGCGGGTGTTATCGTAAAGTGTATCAATATGGGCGGCCATGCCTTTTTCGCCTAGAACAGCAAGGTTGAAAAAAAGTTTGAGGCCCATCATTGATTTGGTGCATTCCACCGTACGCTGGGAAATGTCCATACCTATCTTTTCCTGGTCAGTAAAAAGATAGGTGCCGTCCTGGTGAAAGGTGGCATCAAGACTTTCTTTGTTGCGGAAAAGGGCAGCGCCACAGAGGGCGGCTGTGCCCAGCATTTTGTGAGTGTCCCAGGTCAGCGAGTCGGCAAGCTCAATGCCGTCAAGAAGCTGGCGGTATTTATCCGAGACCAGGGCCGAGGCGCCATGGGCACCATCAACATGGAGCCAGATTTCCTCCTTGCGGCAGAACTCGCCAATGGGCCTGAGATGATCATAGAGGCCGGTGGCAGTAACGCAGGCATTGGCAACCACGGCAATAATTTTTTTGCCGTCAGCTTTTTGCTGGGCGCAGATCTCTGTCAGGGCGTCCTGACGCATTCTTAAGAATTCATCAGCCGCAACAGGAATAACCTGAGCAGTACCAAGACCAAGGATGGCGGCCATCTTAGCAATGGAATAATGGCAGGCCTCCGAGGCCAGGATGACGGCACTGCCATCCACTCCTTGTTCCCAAGCCTGGGGCAATGCCCGGGCTCTGGCTGCTAGCAAGCAGGTCTGGTTGGCAAGGCTGCCACCGTGGGTGAGAACACCGTCGCCGTTTGCCTGCCAACCTGTTTTGCCGAGAAACCAGGAGATCAGGCCGCGTTCAACAGCAGTGGCCGCTGGGCCCATCTCATAGACAGGCATGGCATTGTTTGTCAGGCCATTGACAAGATCAGCAAAGATGGCGGGCATCATGGGCACGGCAACCTGGTGGCCAATATATCGGGGATCAAGCATATGGTTGCAGTGGCCAAGCAGGGTGGTGATGATCTCCGGCAATGTGCCGCCGCCCTCACTGGTATGTTTGTTGAAATTGAGCTCCGTAAGAATGTGGTCAATTGGTTTTTGGATCAGAACTTTTTGGCCTTCCTGGGTGGAGCTTTCCAGATAGTTGACCAGCACCGGTATGAGTTCAATCAGTGTTTTTTTGAAATAATCTGGATTATAGCTTGAAGAGTGCATACTGTGCTCCAAGAGCAGGAAAGTGAGGGCAGAAGACAATTTAAATGCGCTTCCTGGTCATGATTTGCCAAGGAATGCATACTACCCAACTGTTTCGGATGCGCAAGAATGATTTTTGACGATCAGGAAAACGGTGAGGCCACAGAGGCCATTGTTGCCAGAGATGCCAGCGAGATGCATCTCTGGTCATTGGTGTTGAGTGCCGTGGCAATCCCCCATTTTGTTGGCAGCAGGCAGGATGATTTTGCTATCTGGGTAACCAAGGAGAGTGTCCATGCTGCCCAGCATCAGATCTTCCTCTATGAAGAGGAAAATACCCCCCAGGTTGACACTGGCGAGCGATATCGGGATAAAGCCCATTTTAAACCACCCACCCTGTTAATCATGGTTTTTTTTGTTCTCTTCTTCTGCAAGACCGGTTCGTGGCAGGACAATTCGCTGTGGTTTACGCAAGGGGCGGTGAATAGAGAAGCCATTATCGGCGATCAGCAGTGGTGGCGGCTGGCAACGGCCCTTACCCTCCATGCCGATGTGGTTCATCTCGCCGGTAATGTGGTGCTGGGTGGCGGCATTATCCATCTGCTCTGCAAGGTCCTGGGCACGGGACTAGGCTGGGCCCTGATCCTCTGTGCCGGCATAAGTGGTAATTTCCTCAATATAGTTTTTCACCGGAGCCAGCATCTGTCGGTTGGCTTTTCCACCGCCGTTTTTGGTGCGGTGGGACTTTCCTGTGGGTTAGAGATTGTCCGGCGCCGCAGGTGGCAGGGAGCGCTACTTGCCCTGGGAGCAGGTCTTGGACTGCTGGCCATGTTAGGAACAGGTGGAGAACGTGTTGATCTGGGCGCTCATTTTTGGGGGTTTGTGGTTGGGGTGGTGCTCGGTGTTTTGACTTCTATTGGTCGCCAGTTTGCTGGCCACTACCCTGGCTTTTTAATGCAATTTATTCTGTTTTTTTCAGTTGTTACAGTTCTTTGGCAGGCCTGGAAGCAGGCTTTGGTTTTCGGTTGAAAAATAGTTACAAATAGATGAAACTGTATTTTTGCTACTGCTGGCCAAGATGAGAGAGTTTTCCCCTTTTTATAGAGGTTCTCATGAATGGGTCAGTTTGATGTGTTAAATAAATAAAGGAGAACATTATGTCCTGGCAAGATGAGCAGCCGCCCCAGTGGGGCAAGAAAAAAGGTCCATCCTCTCCAGAGGATCTTATTGCAGCCCTGCTCAAAAAGATTAAGGAAAGTTTTGAAGGCGGCGGCGGTAGTGGTGATGGTTCGCGCTCCGGCTCCGGCTCCGGCACCCCTAATTTTAAGGGAGGGATCGGTGCCTTCGGCCTTATTATCCTCGTTATTGTCGGTATCGTTGTTTTGCGTTCCTCTTTTTACACCCTTGACGAGGCAAAGGGTGAAAGGGGTGTAGTTCTCCGCCTGGGTAAGTTCTATACCTTGACCGAGCCTGGCCCCCATCTCAAGATGCCTTTTCTTGATGAGGTATTCAAGGTTTCTGTCTCCGAGATCCGTAAGGAGGAATTTGGTTTCCGCTCCCGTTCACAGATACAGAAGTCCGTTTTTGCCAAAACAGGATACACCACCGAATCCCTGATGCTCACCGGAGACAAGAACGTTATTGATGTTGAGTGGATTGTTCAATATCAGGTTAGGGATCCTTATATGTTTGCCTTTAACGTTCGTAACGTTCCCCAAGCGGTGCGCGATGTTTCTGAGATGGTCATGCGCCGTAAGGTGGGTAATCACGGTTTTGACTATGTCCTTAATAATCGTGAGATGTTAGGGGGCGAGGTTGCACACGAGCTGCAGAAGACTCTCAATGATTATAATAGTGGCGTTCATATCGGTGAGGTGCGTCTCAAGGATGTTACCCCCCCTGATGCGGTGAAACCTGCCTTTAATGAGGTGAATGAGGCGGATCAGGATATGAAGCGTTTGGTCAATGAGGCAGAGCAGCAATACAACAAGGTTATTCCCCAGGCCCGCGGTTTTGCTAAGGGCACCATTGAGGGCGCCCATGGCTATGCCATTGAGCGGACCAATGTGGCCAAGGGTGATACCGCTCGATTTCTGTCAGTTCTTGAAGAGTACCAAAAGGCAAAAACTGTAACGCGAAAAAGATTGTATCTTGAGACCATGGAAGCAGTACTGCCTAAGGTCAGTGAGGTATATGTGATTGACAAGGAGCAGCGCTCCCTGTTGCCATTGCTCAACGTTGGTCCTGCCAAAAAATAGGCCTGTTACGGTATCTAATTTTATTATATCTAAAAGGCAGCCTTCCAAGGAAGGGTGCCTTAGAAAATAAAGAGGAATTTCCATGAAAATCGGTAAATCAGCACTTCTCTTTCTTGTCCTGGTGGCGGCCTTGGTCGTCTGGGATGGGTTTTACATCCTCCCTGAAGGCCAGCAGGCCGTGGTCACCCAACTTGGTGCCCCGGTTGGGGAACCAGTAGTCAATGCCGGGCCTCATTTTAAACTGCCCGTCATCCAGAAGGTTCGTTATCTGGAGAAGAGGGTTCTTATCTGGGATGGTAAGCCTAATCAGGTGCCAACCCATGATAAAACCTTCATCTTTTTAGATACTACAGCCCGTTGGCGTATCAAGGATGCCATGGTTTTTATGCAGGCCGTCCGCGATTACACAGGGGCCCAGGCAGTTCTCGATGATATCATCGACTCTGCTGTCCGAGATGTTGTTAATAAAAACAATCTTGTTGAGATCATTCGGAGTTCTGATTGGGATCAGGCCTTGGTGGGAAATGATAAGGGTGACAAGGAAGAAGTTGTTCTTGGTCGCGATAAGATTGCTGAACTTATTTTTAAAAATGCCTCGGAGATTACCCCGAAATACGGCATTGAGCTTGTTGACGTTATGTTCAAGAGGGTCAATTATATTGAATCAGTGCGCAGTAAGGTCTATCAGCGCATGATCTCCGAGCGTAAGCGTATAGCTGCTGAAAAACGCTCCATCGGTGAGGGGAAGAAGGCGGAGATTCTCGGTAAGCTTGAACGTGAGCTGAAGGATATCACCTCCGGTGCCCAGCGCGAGGCGGCAGAGATCAAGGGGCGTGCAGATGCGGCAGCAGCAAAGATTTATTCTGAGGCCTATAATAAGGATCCAGAGTTCTATGCTTTTTCCAAAAGTCTGGAGAGCTATGGCAAGACGGTGAATGCCAACACCAAGCTTCTTCTTTCCTCTGATTCCGAGTTCTACAAATACTTCGACAAGAAATAGGTGGGCCAGATTGCCTACTGAGGGTTTTTAGGTTCATCACCAGCAGTGGGATAGGCTGGGCGCTGGGAGGCCGCATCAAATGGGATGCGGCCTTTCTTTTTGGCTAATTGCTGGAATTGGTCTAGCTGTCTTTCGGCGCTGATTTCACTCACGCCAAGCTGTTTAAATCGGCAATCGCAGCTGGTGAGTTGGCCGTCACACCACGGGCAGACCTCAACCGGACAGCCAAATTCGTGGAGTTCTCCTTCGCGGCAA
>JBDLIE010000022.1:0-40248 GCA_039715015.1 Thermodesulfobacteriota bacterium | reverse complement strand
GGAGAGCCAGGCGCGCCTGGATTTGCGCGGCAAGGTTAACCAGCATGCCCCCCTGATCATCAGCGGTAAGGTCAATCCTCTTCAGGAGGATCTCTTTGTTGATCTGCAGGTGGATTTTCGTGACCTTGACCTGAGCCATGCTTCACCGTACACCGGCACCTATGTGGGCTATAAAACCGAAAAGGGCAAGCTCAATTTTGATTTGCATTACCTCGTTAAGGGCCGGGATCTGGCTGGCAAAAACAATCTCTTTCTGGACCAGTTTACCCTGGGGGAAAAAGTGGACAGTCCGGACGACCTGAATCTCCCAGTCTCCCTGGCCATCGCCCTTCTCAAGAATAGGCAGGGTGAAATTAGCCTTGATATACCGGTGGATGGTAATCTGGACGATCCGGAATTCAGTATCGGCGGCGTCATATTTAAGGTCTTGGTTAATTTGATCGCCAAGGCTGCCACTTCACCCTTTGCCCTGCTTGGCTCGTTGATCCCCGAGGGAGAGGATCTGCAAACGGTTTCCTTTGAACCGGGGATGGCAGGCATCACCGCCGAGGCCCAGGCTAAACTTGATAAGATAGCCTATGTTCTTTTTGAGAGGCCGGGTCTTAAAATGGATATCATGGGCCAGGTCGATGAGGCGCCGGACCGCAGGGCGCTTGCCCATCAGCTTCTTGTTAAGATGATGAAACTCCAGAAACTCCAGGAGGCAAAGCTTCCCCAAGGCGATGAGGCTGCCCAGGCCGCTGTGCTTCTGAGTGAGGAGGAGTATGGTCGGTATCTTAAAAGAATTTTTGACTTGCGCCAGAAGGCTTCCGGTCAGGTAACGCCGCCCGGCCCTAAAACAGAGGCAGAGATGGAAGAGTATGTAGTAGCCAGCCTCAAGGTGCCGGATGATCAGCTCCGCTTGCTGGCCATCGACCGCGCCAACCAGGCCCTGCATTATCTGGCGGAGAAAGGGGCAGTCGCCCCGGAGAGGCTCTTTGTCGTCGAGCCTCAGGCCCTGGCCGCCCAGGGCGGCAAAAAGACGGCTGCGGCCGTGCGGCTTGTGATTAAGTAACTGGAATGATAGAAAATTAACATGAGCAAAAGTTTTCCTTTCCTGTTGACCGTGGCTCTTCTCTTTCACTACACTGAAGATCAAAGATCACGGTACGTGAGCTGCCATGGGTTTGACGACTTGAGGAAGCAGTAATGGAAAAGAAAATTTTAGTAGCAGTGGATGGTTCTTTTCGTTCCCTTAACGAGGTCCATTATCTGGGCCAGATGTTTGAGGGGGCCAAAGACGTTTTTTTGCACCTCATCTGCATTGTGCCTGCCGGTCAGGAGCCGGTGGGCTCTGACTGGCTTGATGCGGAGGATAGAAAGAATATCATGTCCGCCGCCACTAAAAAACAGTTCGTGGCCGCCAAAGCCCACCTGAAGCGGGCCGCCCACCACCTGGTGCGCCACGGCTTTGCCAAGGAGCAGATGACAACCTCGGTGGAGTTATCCAGAATGGGCGTGGCCCCGGACCTGGTCAAGATCGCCCACTCTGGCTATTACGACGCCCTGCTGGTGGGCAGGCGGGGTATCGGTCGCCTCCAGGCCCTTATCCTTGGCAGTGTTACCAAATCGATTCTTGAGAAATGCTGGGACATTCCGATCTGGGTGGTGGACGGCCATGTGGACTCCCGGAAAATTCTGGTGCCGGTGGATGGTTCCAGTCATATCCTCAAGGCTGTTGATCATCTCGGCTATATCTTCAAGGGTATTGCCGGGGTGGAGATTACCCTTTTTCACTCCAACTCCCTTTTTGCCAGAAGATCTGATCTCCAACTTGAAAAATGCGAGCTCAGCTTTGGGGCCGAGTGGTGCCGGAAAAATCTTCTGGCTGACGATCATGTTTTTCATGCCCCTGAACAGCTCCTGCGCGAAAACGGTTTTGATATGGCCAATGTCCATCGTCTTGAGGTCAGTCGCGGCCTGGAAACGGCCCGCGATATTGCCCTGCAGGCCTGGCATAAGAATTTCGGCACCATTGTCATGGGCCGCCGGGATCCGGACGTACGCAAAGGGGTGCTGGGTGGGGTCAGTGACAGGTTGCTGGCCAGTACCAGTGATCTCGCCATCTGGTTGATAAATTAATCCGCACTGCCCAGGTTCTATACCATGAGCGATTTTACAAGTCAGGAAATTGACCAGGTCTTCAAGGCCCTGGAGACAAGCGACACCGGTCTGGACTCGGGCGAAGCCCTGCAGCGTCAGGCCCGCTATGGCCGTAATGAAATTGACAGCAGTGACGGCACCCATCCCTGGCGCATCCTTGTTGACCAGTTTAAGAGCTTTATTATCTACATCCTTCTTTTTGCCGTGGTTTTTGCTGTGGCCATTGGTGAATATGTCGATTCCCTCATCATTATAATTATCGTTGCTGTTAATGCCGCCATTGGTTTTTTTCAGGAGTTCAGCGCTGCCAAATCCCTGGCTGCTTTGAAAAAGATGACCACGGTGCAGGCCACGGTGCATCGTGACGGCAGGTGGCACAAGGTGGAGGCTGCTGAGCTGGTCCCGGGCGATATTGTCCGTCTGGCCGCGGGTGATAAGGTGCCTGCTGATTGCCGGCTGTTTACCGATGCGGTTTTTGCCGTGGAAGAGTCGTCACTTACCGGTGAAAGTCTGCCTGTGGAAAAGACCAGTATGTCGATGTCGGGCCAGGCCACCATTGCTGAACAGCGAAATATGGTTTTTTCCTCCACAGCCGTAGTTTCCGGTAATGCCACAGCCGTGGTGGTGAAAACCGGCATGGAGACCGAGATTGGTATCATTACCCGCCTGATTAAAGAGGCCGAGGAGGAGCTGACCCCCCTGCAAAAACGGTTAAACTCCTTTGGCCGCCGTCTAGGCGGGGTGATTATTGCTATCTGTATCTTTGTCCTCCTGGCCTCTTGTGCCAAGGAGCTTATGGCCGGTAACGGTCTGAGTAAAGAGCTCTTTGTCGCTTTTGCCTTTATCGCCATTAGTCTGGCGGTGGCTGCTGTGCCCACCGCCCTGCCTGCCGTGGTGACCATTGCCCTCAGTATCGGGGTAAAAAGGCTGTTGGCCAGAAAGGCTCTGGTTCGAAAATTGTCGGCGGTGGAGACCCTGGGCAGCTGTGATGTGATCTGTAGCGACAAGACAGGTACCATCACCAAGAATGAGATGACGGTGCGCAAGGTCTGGACCTTTGCCAGTGAGTATGACCTGGAAGGGAGAGGCTATAATCCGGAGGAGGGGGCCTTAGACCTTGATCAGGTCCCTCTGGTCATCCAAAGCGGTTTTTTTTGTAATAACGCCACTCTTTTTGAAGAAAAGGGGCGTTGGCGGATCACCGGTAATCCCACTGAGGCAGCTCTTATTGTGTCGGCAGCAAAATGCGGTTTTGAAGAGGAGGCCAAGCGTCTTGCCGAGCTGCCTTTTGACTCAGGCCGCAAGAGGATGAGCGTCCTCGTGGCCCGGGGGCAGGGCGAGGAGATGTTCAGCAAGGGCGGTGCCGACGGCCTCCTTGATTCCTGCAGCCATGCCTTGGTCGGGGAGGAGGTTGTCGAACTTAATCAGAAACTGCGGGGCCAGATCAGTAGTCGTATCGACCAGTACGCCTCCCAGGCCATGCGTGTTCTGGCCTTTGCCTGGAAAGAGCTGAAGCAGCGCCAGGACTTTGTCGAAGAAAATCTGGTCTTTGTCGGTCTGCAGGCCATGATTGATCCACCCCGCCCTGAAGTGCATGAGGCCCTTGAGTTAAGCAGACAGGCGGGAGTCCGGGTGATCATGATCACCGGTGATTATCCGGAAACGGCTCGGGCCATCGGAGAAGAGGTGGGGATAAGTGGCGGGGTGTTGACCGGTACCGATATGGACCGTATCAGCGACAGCGAGCTGGATGCTGCCCTGGATGGAGGCGTCAATATTTTTGCCCGGGTGGTACCGGAGCATAAGCAGCGCATTGTTACCATGTTGCAGCAGCAGGATCACACCGTGGCCATGACCGGCGATGGAGTTAATGACGCCCCTGCCCTCAAGAAGGCCAATATCGGCATTGCCGTGGGCAGTGGCACCGATGTTGCCAAAGAGGCGGCCGATTTTGTTCTCACCGATGACAGTTTTGCCCATATTGTCGGCGCCATTGAAGAGGGGCGCGGTATTTACGACAATATCCAGAAATCGATCATGCTGTTGCTCTCTGGTAATTTGGGAGAGGTGCTCATCGTCTTTCTGGCCGTCATTCTGGGCATGAACCTGCCGTTGACTGCCGTCATGCTGCTGTGGATCAATATGGTGACTGATGGCGCCCCAGCCCTGGCCTACAGCGTCGACAGCTATGGCGACCAGATAATGGGACGTCCTCCCAAACCCAAGGGCGAAGGGATCCTGCCGGGGGACAAGCTTCTGCTTCTCTTGGTGCTGGGGGTGGCTGGCACCTGTATCGCCCTTGCCCTCTTTGTGCTCAATGGCGGTGCTGGCGATGGTGATCATCTTATTGTGGCCCGGACAATGGTCTTTAATTTTGTGGTTTGTTATGAGATGATTCTCGTCTTTGCCATTCGTCAGGGCTATGGGGTCTCTTTTTTCTCCAATCCCTTCATCTGGCTGTCGGTAATAGTTTCCCTTGCCCTGCAGGCCCTGATTCTCTATACGCCTCTCGCCCAATATTTTGATGTGGTGCCCTTGGTATCGGGAAATTTTCTCCACCTGGCCGTTGCCGGCTTGCTTTTTTATCTCATGGCCGTTTCCTATCAGCTGGGTTTTCGCTTTTGGCAGGCTCGTCGGCAGGTCAATCCATAGCGCCCCTCCGGTGTCGTTATGGGGAAGGCTCGATGGCGACAATGATAAAAAAACTTTATGTTTTCCCCGCTTTGTGGTGTAAGTCGGTGGTGTTGGTGTTGTTCTTCTCTCCATCTCCGCAATGAACAGGGCGGTAACCTCGAAAAGTATCCGCTCCAGAAAGGGAGTTTTTATGAAAAAAGATAAGACCCCAGTCGCTGATCATCAGCTCTTAAAAGCAATACCAAAGGTTGATGAGTTCCTCGGTTGGATTAGCGATGAGGGCCAGGCACCCTTGCGCCTGGTGAAAAAAGCGGTCCGCGAACTTCTTGATGATGTCCGGCAGGCTATCCTCGGTGGCCAAGAGCAGAGTGTTGAGTCTCTGGGTAAAAGTCTCCTGCTCCCCCGTTTTCACAAAAGGCTCGCCGCCCTGATGGAACCCAATTTTCGAACAGTCATTAATGCAACCGGCGTGGTGGTCCATACCAATATGGGCCGTTCCCTTCTTCCTGATTCTGCCATGGCCGGTCTTTTGGCGGCTGGTGGTCGCTATTCCAATCTGGAGTTCGATCTGGCCACTGGCAAGCGGGGGAGTCGCTATAGCCTGGTGGAGGACCTCCTCTGTGAACTTACCGGAGCTGAGGCCGGCCTGGTTGTCAATAACAACGCCGCCGCCGTATTGCTGGCCTTAGATACCTTGGCAAAGGGGCAGGAGGCCATTGTCTCCCGGGGGCAGCTCGTTGAGATTGGCGGTTCTTTTCGAATTCCCGATGTCATGAAAAAAAGTGGTGCCCGGCTTGTTGAAGTAGGGGCTACGAATCGCACCCATCTTTGGGATTATCAGCAGGCAATCACTGAAGAGACGGCATTACTCCTCAAGGTCCATACCAGTAATTATCGTATGATAGGCTTCACCTCCGAGGTGCCCCTGGATGAACTGGTGGCCCTGGGCCGCAAGGAGGGCATTGCCGTGATGGAGGATTTGGGCAGCGGCTCCTTTGTCGATCTCTCTAAGTTTGGCCTCGATAAGGAACCCACTGTTCAGGAGGTTGTGAAGAGCGGTGTCGATGTGGTGACCTTTTCCGGCGACAAACTCCTTGGTGGCCCCCAGGCCGGTCTCATTGTCGGCCGCAAGGATATCATCGACCGGATCAAGAAAAATCCCCTCAACCGCGCCCTCCGCATTGATAAATTCACCCTGGCTGGGCTTGAGGCCATTTTTCGCCTCTATCTTGATGAGCAGAGTGTGACTGATACGGTCCCCACCCTGGCCATGCTGAGTATGGAGTATGATGTTGTTAAGAGCAGGGCCACCCGCCTGGTGCGCCGCCTCAAGAAGGAGGGAGAGCTGGCCTGTGAAATTGCCTCCGTTGATACCGAGTCCCGGGTCGGCGGTGGTGCCCTTCCCGAACAAGGCTTACGGAGCAGGGCCGTTACCCTGAGCCCGGCATCCTGCAGTTTGAACCAGCTTGAGGTGCGTTTGCGGACCGGAACGATTCCCGTGATTGGCCGCATTGAGGACAACAGGCTTATTCTGGATATGCGCACCGTGGCCGACAAAGAGGTGCCGGAGCTTGCCGCTGCCATCATCGCTGTTTGTAAGGATGAATCATGAGTTTTCCTTTTCTGCCTCAGTACATGCCTCTGGGAAATAAAGATCTGGACTTGTTGGCCCCCATTTTTGCCAAAACGATTAAGGATTTTTGCCCCTGTGCTGCGGTCTATCTCGTGGGGCCGGAGATCAGTGGCGATGGCCTTCCTGTGCAGTGGAAGGTAGGGATCGAGGTGGTGCGCAACGGTCTCCAGCCCGTGAAGGATAATGGCCGTCAAGCCTCAATTTATCTGCCGCTCTGGAGCCAGGATGCCCTGTGTGGAGTGGCTGTTCTCACTGGCGTGGAACCGTGGGTTATGGACCTGGCCGCATCCACCCTGCTTGATAAGAGCAGGCTGATCTCCCGGGAGCTGGAATTTGTCAAGCAGGGATCCATTGATCCCCATACCGGTTTGGGTAATGTAAAAGTCCTGCAGGCCAGACTGGCAGCACTCTGGCAAGGCCATGAGGCAGGAGTAAATCCAGGCCATCTTGATATTTCCCATTGTCTGCTTCTGTTGGAGATATTTCCCAAGGCCAAGGATGCCGGTCATGCTCTGGCCGAGGTGAGCAAGGCCGGTGCCTACCTGGACTCTCTGATTGGTCATCTTTCCCCTCCCTGTCATCTTGGCAATGGTCTCTTTTCCCTGCTTTGGGAAGGTGTGGATGAGGGCAAGGCCCTCAAGGTGGCCGACCAGCTCCTGCAATGGCTTAAAAGAGAAAATATGCCCAGGGCCCACATCGGTATTGCTGAATGCAAAGGTGATCCGAAAGATTCTAAAGAAATTTTGGAAGAGGCCTGGCAGGCCCTGCAGACTGCCTATAAAAGAGGGCCCTTTGGCCTCTGTTCCTTTCGCACCGTTGCCAACCGGGCCTCCCACCCCCTTTATCCTCCGGCCCGACAGGTCGTTTCCCGTCTTGGCAGGGAGATGAAAAATCTCTCCAGCTTTTGTCTCGTGGAGATGCGTAGTGATGACGGGCAAGGGGCGCTTTTCCCCGAGGAGGTTGTCAAGAAGATGGCAGGAGATAAGGGAACGGTTGTCAATGTTCCTCCGGGACGGGGATATGTCCTGCTCCCGGGCTTTGACGAGGATGCCAGCCTGGAATGGTGCCGGCAGGCGAAAAATGGTCTTGTTGAGGCAGGTCCGAGCTATTCATTTGGTATTGCGCTTTTTCCTTGTGCTGATTTTAAGAGGTCTGAAATGATCGCCAATAGCCGCAAGGCCCTGCTGCATACCTCTTTTTTTGGTCCGGGCACCTTTACCGTCTTTGACGGTGTAAGTCTGAATATCAGTGGCGACATCTATTATAACGAAGGGGATATGGTGAAGGCGGCCCGTGAGTACCAGAGAGGCCTGGAGCTGGACCCTAAAAACGTCAACCTGCTGAACTCCTACGGTGTTACCCTGGCCCAGATGGCTCGTTATACAAAGGCAATTCCCTGCTTTGAAGAGGTGTTGGCCATTGATCGCGGTAATTTTATGGCCCTCTGTAATCTCGGATTTGCCCATCTTGCCCGGGGCCATGAGGATAAGGCCCTTTCGAGTTTTGAGGAGGCCTTTTCCTGTCAGGATGACCATTTTGATCTCCTTTTGCAGCTTGGCAAACTCTACTGCCGCAGTGGGCGCTATGGGGATGCGGTGCAGGCCTTGCAAAAGGCAGAGAAAATCGGCCCCAGCGACGTGCGGGATGTCAGCCATGGAGCGGTGCACCGCTATCTGGGGGAGGCCTACTATCACTTGGGGAGCCGCAAGGATGCCATGGCCAGTCTCCAACGGGCTATTCGTCATAATTCGCAGGATGCCTCCTCCCTCAGTGCCCTTGGTGAATTGTACAGCTTGGAAGAGCAGGGCAGTGATATAGCCCGCACCTTCTGCCGGCAAGCGCTTGAGATTGATGATCAGGTCTGGCGCCACTGGCTACGACTGGCCCGGGTCGAGTTGGCTTATGGTGAGGTGGTGGCAGCCCATGCAGCCTTAAAAGAGGCGATGCGGTTGGAGCGGGACAGGGCTGATGTCTTTCTGCTGCAAGGCGAGGTTCTTGAGGCTCAGCATAAGGGGGCCGCTGCCCTGAAGGCCTACGAGAGAGTACTTCGCCTTGATGCTGCAAATAAAACGGCCCAGCAGGCGGCAAAGAGGCTGGCAAAATGTTAAAGGGAATTTTGACGAGCAGACCATAGTTTTATGTATGGGAAGCCGGGGAGCTTCGTTGCTGGTTGCAAATAGAAAAGGTGTTTCATGGTAAAGAATAATGGTGGCAAGGTTGATGATGCTCAGCAATACTGGCTTGATACGTTTAATGTCGGCGACTCCTGGCGGCTCTTCAGGATTATGGCGGAGTTTGTCGAGGGCTTTGACTCCCTGGCCGTGGTCAAACACCCGGCGGTTTCTATTTTTGGTTCAGCCCGTTTCGACGAGAACCATGAGTATTATAAGATAGCCCGGGCTGTGGGTAAGGGACTGTCCGAAGCAGGCTATGCCATTATGACCGGCGGTGGACCCGGTATCATGGAGGCTGGTAACCGCGGTGCCGCTGATGCCGACGGTATTTCCATCGGCCTTAATATTGACCTGCCCTTTGAGCAGGAGGGCAACCCGTTTGCCAATATGCCTTTGAAATTTAAGTATTTTTTTGTTCGCAAGGTCATGCTGATTAAGTATGCCATGGCCTTTATTGCCATGCCCGGCGGTTTCGGCACCCTGGATGAACTCTTTGAGGCCATCACCCTCATTCAGACCAGGCGCATTAAGAGTTTTCCCATTGTCCTGGTCGGCTCTTCCTATTGGTCCGGTCTGGTGGATTGGATTCGGGAGCAAATGCTGGCCTCCCAGACCATTGAGGAGGACGATCTGCACATCTTCCAGGTTTTGGATGAGCCGGAAGAGATTATTCGCTACATTAAGCGGACGGTGATTATCTGATCTGTAATGGCGGGTATCTTTGTTTGATTATCGCCTGGGGGAGTGGTCGTGAAAAGGCACTGGTCAAAGAATAAGGATGAAATTGTTGAGGAAATTGAGAAACTCGGCCAAGATGAGATTTCTCTTATCCTGGCACGATCAGGAGATCCCGCCTGCGCCATTTCCATTCGGAGGCTTTTTGAAGAGGCATGCGATTTTTTTGTTGAGTTTGACAAGCCTCCCACTCTTCAGCTTGATGAAGGGGAGCCTTACTGTGTCTTTTATCAACGTAACGAACAGAGTCTCATGCGTGGTTTTTCTCTGCAGGCAGTGCGGCAATCGGAGAGATTTGCCAGGGCCTCTCTTCCAGAGGAAATTTTTGAGGTTCAGCGCCGCAGGCATCCCCGCGTTTATACTCCCCAGCACTCTTCCCTGACCTGTGTTCCTAAGAACAGCCAGCGGCTTTTTACGGCCCAGATCCTTTGCTGGCAAAGTATTTAGAGCACCGTTCCCTGGAGCTTGACCTTACCAGCGGGTAGTTTGAAAAAGTAGGCCCTGATCCAGTACAGGTCTCGCATCACTAAGAGATCTGTTCATCTATGTAGTTTTGGCCTCAGTAGCCTCCCTTCCTCTCTCTTTTGTGCCCCCCCCCATTTCCTGCGCCCTTTTCTGCAAGGACATTCTTTCTTTTTAAGTATCCGCTCACTGGCCCTGTTTCTTGTCTGTTTAGCTGCGTCCACTTTGTACCCACTTTGTTTTTGCATTTTTTTTAAGATGACTGAAAAGAAGGGTGAGGCGGACAAATTACATGTTGTAGTATATTTAAGGTTTTTGTTTGTCAATATGTAGTGCTTGGTGCCGGGGTACCATTTTTAGTCATTAAAATGATTACAGATTTTTTCTTGACTCTGGAAAGGTAAGATGGCTATAAGGTTAGGTAATGTGGTGTAAAGTGGTGTAAAGTGTCTAGAAGGGGTTGAAAGTGACAGAAGGTGTTCTGGAGCAGATCAATAGCTTCCGCGGAAGCTCCGAGCATGGCCTTGACAGCAAGGGCAGGTTGAATATCCCTGCGCGCTTCAAGGATGTGTTGTCTCGGAAATATGATGATCGTCTGCTCATCACCCCCTGGCGTAAATGCCTTCGTCTCTATCCTTTGGCCGAATGGGCCAGAATTGAACATGCCATCTTGAGCCGCGGTCAACAAAATGTAAAGACTGCCAAACTTGTTCGCCATCTTGTTGGTAATTCTGCTGAGGTCCAGCTTGATAAAAACGGCAGGATTTTACTGCCCATCTCCTTACGAACCATGGGTAATGTCGACAAGGAAGTTGTCCTGTTGGGAATGACTTCTTTTGTAGAGGTTTGGGATAAGCAAATTCACCTGGCTGAAAACGTTGTCAACGATGACGAGTTTGATGATTTGGCCGGCGAGTGCAGTGATCTGGGCTTTTTCTAAAAGTGTATGTATGCCCATGACCCACTTCACATCCCTGTTTTACTTGAAGAGGTACTCAGGTACCTTAAGCCCCAAGCAGGTGGGGTATATGTGGATGGCAACCTCGGGCTGGGAGGCCATGCCGGCGCGATCTTAGCAGAGGGCGGCCCCCAGTGTCGTCTCATCGGTTTTGATTGGGACGAAGAGGCCCAGAAAAGGGCGCAGCAGAACCTGGCCCCTTTCGGCGATCAGGTGGTTTTTGTCAGAAATAATTTTGCCAACCTGAAAAACGAGCTGGCAAAACGCAATATCAATGAAGTTGATGGGGTGCTGCTCGACTTAGGACTCTCTTCACTGCATCTTGATGAGAGTGGCAGGGGCTTTAGCTTCAGACACACAGAACCCCTGGATATGCGAATGGACAACCGGCAGCAGACCACTGCAGCTGAAATTTTGGCCTCAGCCTCTGAAGAAGAACTGGCAGATATTTTTTACCTCTACGGCGAGGAGAGGCAGGCGCGGCCCATAGCCAGGGCCATTGCCGAACAGCGGATAAAAAAGCCCCTGGCCACAACCAAGGAGCTGGCCGAACTGGTGGAAAAAGCGATACCCCGCCGTTTCCATCCCCGTAAGATACATGTGGCCACCAAGGTTTTTCAGGGATTACGAATCGCCGTCAATAGAGAATTGGATAACTTGGTTACAGTCCTTAACGACGGAGCAGAGATGTTAAGGGCTGGCGGCCGTTTTTGTGTGATCTCTTTTCACTCCCTGGAAGACAGGTTGGTGAAAAGGGCGTTTAGAGATAATCCCAGGTTGCAGAACCTGACCAGCAAACCGGTGGTGGCAGGCAGAGAAGAGGTGGCGCGCAATCCCCGGTCACGAAGTGCAAAACTAAGGGTTGCCGAGGTCATTGGAGAATAGGGTATGCGTGATTATGCAGGGAGCTACCAAATTAAGGGTAAAAACATAGTCCGACGCCATGGGTGGCGGACTATGCACCAGCCCAAAGGCAATAGTGTCCTTTTTTGGAAGACCATCGGCATAATAGCTGTACTTGCTGCGGCCATCGGGGTGGCTGCAAGTTATTGGGTGGGGCATCGTATTCAGGAAAGTTTAATGGAAATTGCCAATGCCCAGGAGCTCCAGAGCCAGAAGGAGCAAACAAAAATGGCAATGCTGGACGAGCAGGTCCGCCTTCTGCAGGCACGACGCCTGGAGGCCTTTGCCGCTGTTCAGGTTGGCTTATACAGCCCGGGCAAACGGCAGCAAGTTGGTTTTCGGTAAAATCGCGGTCATCAAAGTTTAAAGCCGCAGTTTTTTGCCTGGAGGGAAAGGCGTCATGGGGTATCAGAGACGCAAGGGACCCATAGACTATAAAGGCTATGGGCAGAGAAAAAAGCCGGTTCGAAATACACGAATCAGCAAGACAGGCATCCTGCTTATCCTTTTTGTAGGCGGTTTGTTCTTTTGGTTTGTGACATCTGACGAGCCAAAGGAAGAGGATACTTCCTTGCCCGGCGTTTCCTCCCTGCAAGAAAGAAAAAATATTTATGGCCGTAACCTGGAACCTCTTGCCGTAAGTTTTGATCTCTACGCTGCATACATTAAACCCCTGGAGGTGAAGGATAGTTTAAAAACAGGAGAAGCCTTAGCAACCATCCTGGATCTTGACCGAGATCAGCTTGTCAAACGACTTCGCACTGAGCGGAGTTTCATCTGGCTAGGTCATCAGATACCGCAGGGAAAAATTGCTGAGTTATCGAAACTTGATCTCTCAGGGCTCTTTTTTCAGAAATCTCCAGTTCGTTTTTACCCAAATAATAAAACTGCAGCCCAGGTCCTTGGCTTTGTCAAGGACGAGCAAGGCCTCTCAGGAATCGAGCTTTTTTACGACAAAGAGCTCCGGGGAAGGAGACTTGCAGGGCTTGGGTCAGGTGGCAAAGATAAGAGTGCAAGTGAAGGTAAACATATTGTTCTTACCCTTGATCTGAAAACCCAGACCATCTTGGAGAAGCAGATGGCATTATTGCTGGACAAGACACAGGCCAGTTCGGTAGCAGCCATGGCAGTAGATCCTGCCACGGGTGAGATTGTGGCCTCTGTTCAGCTTCCCTCCTTTGATCCCAATTCCTTTTGGGACGCAACTCCTCAGAGCCAAAAGATGGAAATGGTTTCCAAGGCCATGCACCCCGGCGGAATTTCAGGCTTTTTTCGTTACGGAGCAGCCGTCCACGCAGGTAAGGATATCAGCCTAAATATGTCTGAGACCCTTCCTGTAACGGTGATCAGGCCTCGGGTCCAGAAAAGCGGTGGTCGGTCCCGGGCCGGATATTGGTGGCCATGGGCGGGGGGAGGCTTTATTTCAAACGAACTTGCAGAGTTGCCGGACCCGACCATAGCTGAAAAAGAACTTCTGGCCTTTCAACAGGATCTGGGAATCAGTTGTGCGGATCAGCTGGACGTGCCGGTTAAGGGTGATGCCACTCTGGCTGGAGGTGAGTGTCGTGAGGGACGCCTTAATGGAGTTTCAATTTTGGGAGGATTCAGTCGTCTGATTAACGGCGGCAAGCCCGTGGCGCTCCATTTTCTCAAAGGCACCGTGGATGAAGCCGGCATTTTTGCATCCTATAGTTTTGAGGCATCTGGAAGGGCTGTAACAAAGGTCAGCGCGGTATTGAGAAAATCATTTGAGGCAAGTGCTGGATACAACGCCAGGCTTTTTGCTGCTGAGTACCTCTTTCCTCTGGACAGAGAGGATGATTTCGTTGTCGACAGTCAAGAGGGAGGCAAAACCTCAGAGGTGTTTAAGAAAGGGCCGACCTTTGATGGAATACTTGTGGCGGCAACACCGGTTGAGAAACCAAGATTGGCACTCCTTGTCTCGGTGCAAGACGGCGAGTTTGATTTGACTGCTGCATCGCCCATGCGACGGTTCGGAAAGACCTTTCTCCGTTTGGCTGCCAAGGAGATACAAGGCGGGTCTGAAGTGGATGTGGCCAACTCGGCACTACCCGAAGAGGGCGAGCTTTATGCGCAATGGCAAAAGCTCCATAAAAAAGAAGACACCGGAAAAGAAGAGCAAGATGTTCAGCACAGGAAAATGCCAAATGTGATTGGCCTGAGCCTGCGCAAGGCCTTGCTGGAATTAATGCCATGCAAGGTTGAAATAGAAATTGAAGGGGCTGGTCGCGTTGTGGAGCAAGAGCCATCCTCTGGTGAAAGCTGCGGCGGCAGGGTTCTGCTCAAGCTTGCGAGCGGTAATGTGGAGACGCAGCGGCCATGACCACCAGCAAGGTTGCCCAGCTTCTGGCCGGCATAGAATATCAAGCCGGCAGTGATGTCGGGACGGTTGCTGTAAGCTCAATCACTTCAGATTCAAGGGAAGTAACGCCGGGGGCCCTCTTTGTAGCGATTGTCGGCGCGAGTGCTGACGGTCATGACTATGTAAAACAGGCTGTTGCCCAAGGGGCAGCGGCAGTGGTGGTTAACCAGGAAAGTAGGGACCATGATTTAGAGGTGCCGGTAATTCGGGTGGCGGATACAGGACAGGCCCTGGGTGTCATAGCCGCAGCATTTTACAAAAAACCCGCCGAGAGGATGACGGTGATAGGCATCACCGGCACCAACGGCAAAACTACCTGCGCCTACCTTATTGAAGAAATGGTGGTTGCAGCTGGCGGGAATCCCGGAGTCATCGGCACGGTTAATTTTAGATTTGCCGGGATTTGCAGACAGGCGAGTCACACCACTCCAGATCCTGTGCAACTGCAAAGCCTGCTGGCAGAGATGGTTAATGCCGGTGTCAGCCATGTAATCATGGAGGTTTCATCCCATGCCCTGGAGCAGGGCAGGGTGGAAGGGATCAGCTTTGATGTCACCCTTTTTACAAACCTGAGCAGGGACCATCTAGATTTTCATGGCGATATGGAGGGCTATTTTGCCTCAAAAAAAATACTCTTCATCCGCCACTTAAAGAGAAATGGCCACGCCGTAATTGTCAGTGAAGGAAATCAGAGCTGGGGAGAGCGGTTGGTGGAAGACCTCAAGGAAGAGAGGGGTGAACAAATAATGACCTGTGGCAAAGGGCAAATGATCGACAGCCGGAATGAGCAGCTTTCCCTGGACGGTATCGCCATGCAGGTCAATATGACCGGAAAGGCGGTGGAGTTTGTCTCACCGCTTATTGGAGGATTTAATATCCGCAATATCCTCGGTGTATTGGGGGTTGGCAAGGCACTTGCCGTGCCCATACCAGTTATGCGGAAAGCCATTGCCCGTTGTTGCGGGGCGCCAGGCCGGATGGAAAAAGTTTTTCTGCCTGAAGTGGCGCATCCCAAAATTATTGTTGATTACGCTCACACCCCGGATGCTCTTCAAAATGTGTTGGAGACGATTAAGCCTTTAGCAAAAGGGCGTTTGCTGGTGGTGTTTGGTTGCGGCGGGGACAGAGACAGGGGCAAACGACCGATGATGGGCGCCATAGCTGTTCAGTACGCCGATGTGGCCATTGCCACATCGGATAATCCTCGTACAGAGGATCCCGGTCAAATATTAGCAGAGATTGAAGCCGGCATGAAGGACAGTGGCGGCAGAAAAGTTGAGGTTGATTTTCTAAGGGGGCAAGGAAAGGAATACCTCGTAATTGAGTCGCGGCACCAGGCAATTGCATGTGCGATTAACCTGGCAAAAAGGGACGATGTCGTGCTGATAAGTGGTAAAGGGCATGAGGATTATCAGCTTACCCGTTCCGGCAAGGTGCACTTCGATGATCGCCAGGAGGCGAAACAAGAACTGGAGAAAGTTTGGGGGAAGGCTGTTGGTACAGCCTGAAACGTGATGCCCGCATAGAAAGTCTAGAGCGGCCAAATTCGGTTACGGTAAATCAGGAAGATAGGCACTGTGCCGATGGACGTACCGGACTTTTTGCGAGGCCATCAAACTTTCCAAAGTTTGAGGAGAAAAAATGGAAATTTTAAGTTGTAGGGACGCAAGATCGACGGGTTCATCAACGCCATCCGGCACGAGAGAAGTAAACCACGGAGATGCCGTTGTGGAAGACCTGACCTGGAAATTAAGTGATGTCTTGCTTGCCACTGGAGGCAGGTTTGTATCCGGACCGGCCAAGGCGACCTTTGCGAGGGTATCCACCGATACCCGTACCATCGAGAAGGGCGATTTGTTTGTGGCACTATCCGGCGCCAATTTTGATGGTGCTGAGTTTGCCACCGAGGCAGTACGGAAGGGGGCCGGAGGAATTATTGTCGAGACCGTTCCGGAGGAAATCGATGTGCCGGTGATTCAGGTTGACGACACCCTGCGGGCCTTGGGTGATCTTGCTGCCTACCGCCGGGCCGAGGTAACGGACCTGAAAGTGGTAGCTGTCACGGGTAGCTCAGGGAAGACAACGGTCAAGGAGATGAGTTCAGCCATCCTCAACCATGAGTTCAACGTCTTAAAGACAAAGGGCAACTTCAATAATTTAATTGGCATGCCCCTCTCCCTGTTACCGGTGGATAATGGCCATGACGTTGCCGTGTTGGAAATGGGGATGAATCGCTTAGGCGAGATTGCCAGAATGACAGAAATCGCTGATCCGGATATTGCCTGCATCGTTAATGTCCAGGCCGCCCATCTTTCCGGACTGGGCTCAATAGACGGTGTTGCCCGTGCCAAAGGAGAACTTTTTGAAGGTTGTAACTCCTGGTCAAAACTCTGCGTTAATTATGACGACAAGATGGTGCGCAGTCTGTCGAGACAGATGCATCAGGAGCAAATCCCCTATGGCCGCCACCCCAAGGCCATGGTCCGGGCCACCCATGTGAAAAATATGGGTGAAAAAGGTATGGCCTTTACCCTCCATATTGGCGCCGAACGGCTTCGCCTGCAGGTTGGGGTTATGGGTGAGCATAATGTCTCAAATGCCCTGGCCGCAGCAGCCATCGCCCATGCCGCAGGTTTGGAGATGAGCCAGATTGTCGAGGGCCTTGAAAACTTCAGGGCATTTGATAAGCGTCTGCAAATCGTCGATATCGGTGGTCTAAAGGTCATTAACGATTGCTATAACGCCAATCCTGCATCCATGATGGCGGCCTTTGATACGGTGCAGGCGATCCGCGGCGAGCATAAAACAATCGCCATATTAGGGGACATGCTCGAACTCGGTGATGAGAGTGAAAAGGCCCACCGCAGGCTTGGAGAGATGGTGGCCTGCAAGGGATTTGATCATCTCTTGGTATATGGCGAATACTCAAAGATTGTCGCTCAGGGTGCCACCGATGCTTCCATGGCATTACGACAGGTGCACCAGCTTCCGGATAAGGAAGCGATTTTGCAGACAATTTTCGAATGTATGGAAGAACAATCCTTTGGCAAGGGTGATTATTTCCTCGTCAAAGGATCACGGGGTATGTGTATGGAAAAAATCGTTGAGGGGCTCCAGCGAGAACTGGGTTAGAGAGTGAATGTCCCTGTAAAATCAAGGGCGTTTATTCTGATTACTAACAATCAAAAAAGTTAAGTAACAATGCTATATCATCTCCTCTATCCGCTCCACACCATTTTCAGCGGCTTCAATGTCTTCCGCTATATTACCCTGCGTGGAATTGGGGCCACCATCACCGCCTTTCTCATCGTGCTCTATTGCGGCAGACCTTTTATCAGAATGCTGCAGAGAAACCAGGTGGGGCAGGTTGTCCGTGATGACGGCCCGGAGTCCCATTTCAGTAAACAAGGAGTGCCCACCATGGGCGGTCTCCTTATCCTTTTAGGTTTGCTGGCCGGCACCCTGCTTTGGGTTGACCTCACCAACGTCTATGTCTGGATCATCCTTGGCGTCACGGTCTGGTATGGCATGATCGGGGCCTGGGACGATTACAGCAAAATCAAAAAGCAAAACTCCAAGGGGCTGAGCGCTAAAGGAAAGATTGTTTTTCAGATAGCAGGTGCTCTGGTGGCAGGTGTTTTTATTGCCACCCAGCCTTCCTACTCAACACAACTCAGCATCCCATTTTTCAAGGGGTTTCAGCCCGATTTCGGGGTGTTCTATATTCCCTTTGTGATGTTTGTGGTGGTTGGGGCTTCAAATGCGGTCAATCTGACTGACGGCTTGGATGGTCTGGCGGCCGGTCCCACGGTGGTAACAAGTGGAGTATATCTCCTCTTCTCCTATCTGGCAGGCCATGTGGGCCTGGCCTCGTACCTGCAGATTCCCCATGTGCCCGGGGCAGGCGAGGTGGTAATTTTTTGCGGGGCGCTGGCCGGAGCAAGCCTTGGCTTTTTATGGTTTAACGCCTTTCCAGCCCAGATGTTCATGGGTGATGTGGGATCTTTATCCATCGGTGGAGCATTAGGAACGGTGGCGATTGTCACTAAGCAGGAGGTACTCCTGGCCTTGGTGGGCGGCATATTTGTTATGGAGGCGATCTCGGTAATTCTCCAAGTGGGTTATTTCAAGGTTTCAGGGGGGAAACGTATTTTCCTCATGGCCCCCTTTCATCATCATTTTGAGAAAAAGGGATGGGTGGAGCCCAAGGTCGTGGTGAGGTTCTGGATAGTCTCCATCATTCTTGGCCTCATGGCCCTGGCTACCTTGAAACTCCGTTAAAGAATGACTGAAAGCAAAATGCAAACAATGATAGACGCAAAGTTTTTTACAAAAGAAAAAAGCATCCTGGTGGTGGGAGCTGGTCGCTCCGGCATGGCCGCTTTGCGTCTTCTGGCAAAACAGGGTTGTCAACTCTCCATAAGCGATGGCGGCCCTTTAGCGAAACTAAGCACTGAAGATCAGCAATGGCTCAAAGAGCAGAAGGTGTTGCTGGAATTTAGCGGTCATGATGTATACACTTTCCTCAAGGCGGACTGTATTGTCATGAGTCCCGGCGTACCACTTGATGCGCCTGAACTTCTTGCCGCCGAGGATAAAGGAATTCCAATAATCGGCGAGCTGGAATTGGGTGCTCTTTTTACCGATACAAAGATCATTGCTGTGACCGGTACAAATGGCAAAACCACCGTTACCACCATGATTGGAGAGTTCCTCGCGGCAGATGGCCGAGATGTCTTTGTTGGAGGAAATATCGGCACTCCTCTTTGTGAGTTTGTGGCCGGTGATGATCAGGCCGAGGCATTAGTTCTTGAGGTGAGCAGTTTTCAGCTCGATACCGCTGTCAGCTTTCATCCCCATGTTGCGGTGCTGTTGAATGTCAGCCCTGACCATCTTGATCGCTACGGGTCCTATGAAGAATATATCGACTCCAAAATGAGTATTTTTAGCCGTCAGAGGCGGGACGATTTTGCGGTCATCAACGGTGATGACCACGAGATAAAGAAGAGGCTGGGGGGTATTCCCTCGACAATCAGAGGTTTTGGTTCAAAAAAGAGCAGCTATGCTCGGCTTGTCGGCAATAAGGCCCTGGTCCATCTTTGCCAGGACTCCGGCGAGCAGTATCAGTTGCCTGGACCACTTAACAAATACCCAAACTCTGATAATTGTCTGGCGGCCATCATTGCCGCCCGCCTTATGGGATGTTCAGCAAAGGCCGTTGTCAAAGGACTTGCTCAATTCAAATGTCTTGACCATCGGCTCACGGAGGTTGGAACCGTTAACGGGGTGCTCTATGTTGATGACTCCAAAGCGACAAATGTTGGCGCTGTAAAATCGGCGTTGTCTGGCATGGCCAGGCCCGTTCATCTTATTGCCGGCGGTAGGGACAAGGGCGGTGATTATGGACTTCTTGCCGAAGAAATAGGGACCAAGGTCAAGAGTCTTATTGTGATCGGGGAAGCTGCAGACAAGATAGCGGCTGCTTTTGCTGGCCTGACTGAAATTTTCAGGGCCAAATCCATGGATGAGGCAGTGGCCCTGGCAGCATGTGAAGCCCAACCAGGGGAGGTGATATTACTGTCTCCGGCCTGTGCCAGCTTTGATATGTTCAGCAGTTATGGCGAGCGGGGTGATGCCTTTCAAAGATCGGTACGGGAATTAAGGCAGGAAAAAACAGGGAACGCATTATCAAGCAGTGGCAAAAGACCTCTGCGGAGAGCGGTTTAATGAAAAGGGTGCTGAAGGTATGAGAATGATCATCAGCGGTGGTGGAACAGGAGGGCATTTATTTCCAGGCGTAGCTGTGGCCGAGGAGGTGCTCCACTCTGTGGTTCGCGGTGAGATTCTTTTTGTTGCCACTGACCGGGAAACCGATGCCAAGGTGTTAAGCGGGAAACCGTTCCCCTTCCTGCCTCTCAAGAGTCAAGGGATAAAAGGAAAATCAATTGTCAAGAAACTGGGGTCCTTGTTCCAGCTCCCCATGAGCCTGTGGACAGCGTGGGGCATCATTGGCAAATTTAAGCCTGATGTTGTTTTGGGTGTTGGTGGCTACGTCACCGGCCCTGTTTTGCTGGCTGCTTGGTTAAGACGGATTCCAACATGCATCCACGAACAAAATTCAGTTCCAGGTATGGCAAATCGGATATTGGCAAAGATAGTCAGGAAAATATTTATCTCCATTCCTGGCAGTGAAAAACGCTTTCCAAGCCGTAAATGCGTGCAAACAGGTAATCCTGTCCGCAAAGAGGTTCGCGCTTTGGCAAGCGGCGAAGGTGGGAAAGACAATTTTACCCTGGTTGTCATGGGAGGGTCGCTGGGTGCTCATAGTATCAATGTCAAAATGATGGAGGCAGCCCGGCTTATTAAGAGAAGCCCCCCAGAGGGTTTTAATGTCATCCATCAGACCGGAAGGCAGGATACCCAAAAGGTTAAAGATACTTATAAAGAGGCAGGCATTCCAGCCAAGGTGGCGTCATTTTTTAACCAGATGCCCTTTGTTTTAGCCAAGGCTGATTTGGTGGTGGCCAGGGCAGGAGCGACAAGTCTGGCAGAGTTAACAGTGATGGGTAAGCCAATGATCCTGATTCCTTATCCCTATGCTGCCGACAATCACCAGGAGATTAACGCAGATTGGCTGGTGCAGGCAGGGGCGGCAATGAAGTGCATGGAAGACAAGATGTCAGGAATGGATCTTGCCAAGCTCATTCTTGGTCTTGCTAAAAATGAATCGAAAAGGGCGCGGATGGCCAGCATGGCATATAAGCTCGGTGAGCCCAATGCCGCAAAAAATATAGTACGGGAGTGCCTTGATCTGGCATCGGCCCATAATGTCTAGAAAAATGGCAGCAAGAGAAAATGTACAAGAAAAATAAACAAATACATTTCGTTGGGATCGGCGGCATCGGCATGAGCGGTATTGCCGAGTTGCTTCTCAACCTTGGCTATAAGGTGACTGGCTCAGACCTGTCGAGCAGCGATATCACCAAACGGTTGCAAGGGCTTGGTGGTGTTGTTCATCAAGGTCATGATGCCGCCTGGATTGAAGGAGCTGAGGTCGTGGTAACTTCTACTGCAGTCCGGAAGGATAACCCTGAGGTACTGGCAGCAATAGAGGCGGGCATACCGGTCATCCCCAGAGCAGAGATGCTCGCTGAACTCATGCGGCTTAAGAAATTCGGAATCGGTATTGCCGGTTCCCATGGCAAGACCTCAACAACCTCTTTAGTTGGTGCGGTGCTCGCCGAGGCGAACCTTGACCCCACGGTGGTCATCGGTGGCAAGGTGAACAGTCTTGGTACCAATGCAAAATTAGGGGAGGGCGAGTTTCTGGTGGCAGAGGCCGATGAGAGCGACGGATCATTTCTGCACCTTACGCCAGTGGTGGAGGTGGTAACCAATATTGATCTTGAGCATCTCGATTATTATTCGAATATCGAGGAAATCAAAGCGGTGTTCCTGCAGTTCATTAACAAAATACCTTTTTATGGAGTCGCCATTCTCTGTCTCGATAACAACAACATAGTTGAGTTGCTGCCGGAGATTAAAAAAAGGGTGATTACCTATGGTTTGACGGCCCAGGCCGATATCCATACCAGAAAAATTGACAAGCTGGGATTTGGCTGCCGCTTTGATGTCTGCAGTGGCCGCGATGTGCTCGGTGAGATTAGCCTCCAGTTTCCCGGCCTCCATAATGTCTATAACGCCTTGGCCGCTGTGGCCGTAGGTTTGGAGCTTGAGATAGATTTCGAAACCATTGCCGCTGGTCTTTCAAAGTTTAACGGGGTGCAGCGCCGCTTGCAGCACAAAGGCGAGGTGAAAGGTATCACGGTTATTGATGATTATGGCCACCATCCAACAGAAATTAAGGCCACACTGAATGCCATTAAGGATGCCTGGCCGGATCGAAGAGCAGTGGTTCTTTTCCAGCCGCATCGCTATAGCAGGACCCAGGCACTTTTTAAGGAATTTTGCACGGCATTTCACGCTGCAGATATGTTGATTTTGACCGAGATTTATCCTGCCAGTGAGCAGCCCATTGAAGGGGTTAACTCTGCAAGCCTTGCTTCTGCAATAAAAGAAAGAGGCCAGCGAGAGGTGCATCTGACCGAAACAGTGGATGATTTACCCAAAGTAGCATTGCCGATGTTACTTGAAGGTGATGTGGTGGTGACTTTGGGGGCAGGTAATGTGTACCGGGCAGGCGAAGAGCTATTACGCTTACTTGAGAAGTGAATGTGACCAGGTGGAGTCTTTGCGAAAACAGGCATTCTTTGCCATCGAAAAGGAGAGACATCATGTTGGAAGCGGTGGCACTGGGTTGGCAAGAGGATGGCATGTCAGAGGAGTGTAGCACAAGGAAGCTGCCGGTATGGGCCGATGCCTTTAACGATGAAATGATCGACTATTGGTCTGGTGAGGTGTTGTGGAATCAGCCCATGGCAAATTTTACCACCTTCCGGGTTGGCGGCAGCGCCGAAGCGATAATTTTTCCCGCTGGAATTAAAGAGCTGGGCCAACTGCTGAAGGGGATAAAACGAGTCAATATTCCTTGCCGTCTTATTGGCGGCGGCTCTAACATCCTGGTGGCTGATGAAGGATTGTGTGGGGTCACTCTGGTTTTAGGCAAGAGTTTTTCCAGGATTAATGTGCTCAAAGAGGTGGACGACAGGGTCTATGTCAAGGTAGAGGCTGGATGCAGTCTGGGTCGGCTGGTCAACTGGTCCATGGAACAGGGGCTGAGTGGCCTAGAGTTTGTCGCTGGTATTCCAGGCACAGTGGGCGGTGCCCTGGTGATGAATGCAGGAGCATGGGGCTCTGAAATTTGCCAAGTTGTCAGCTCGGTAACGGTTATGGACGAAAACGGTGACTGTGCTGTCAAGGATTTAGAAGAATTACACTACACCTATCGTTCCTGGGGTGAGGAGGCGGGTAGCCTCGCGGTGGAGGGTGTCTTTCAATTACAACGGGCAGATAAGGTGGCCATCAAGAAGACGTGCCAGAAGCTGATAGCCAACAGAAAGGGACGTCAACCCACGGGGGCCAGCTGCGGTTCGTTTTTTAAGAACCCCAAGCAAGGAAAGACGGCGGGCCAGCTTATTGATGAGGCTGGTTTGAAGGGAAAAAGAGTTGGCGGCGCTATGGTTTCACCAGTACATGGAAATTTTTTGATTAATACGGGCACCGCTAATGCCCATGACCTTGTTGAGCTCATGAAGATGGTTCAGAGCACAGTTAAAGAAAAGTTTAGTGTTTTTTTGGAGCCAGAGGTGAAATTGCTCGGCTTTGAAGGCAGAAATTTATGAGAAAGAAAAAGTCTGTATACTCGTCCCCTATCCAAAAGAGAATAAAGGCGGAGCGAGCCGATCGTAAGCAACTCTACACCATGGTGGCCGGAGTTGTATTAGCTGGCGGTGTTCTCTTTCTGGTGGGGTGGGGGATCTATGCCAGCCTTTGTCACAGTGCATTTTTTCAGGTGGAGTCCATAGCTGTTGAAGGATCAGAGCGGTTCAACGCTGATGAAATAGTCTCCTTGGCTGGTCTGGACAATAAGAGCAATCTTGTTGCTGTGAGTAAAAAGAAGATTGAGACCTCTCTCCAGGCCACGGGTTGGATTCACAAGGTAAAGGTGAACAAACAATGGCCAAACGGCATTGTTCTCGTTATCCAAGAGCGCAAGCCGGCAGCCATGATTCACCTGGAGGGAGCGTTGTCCTATATTGATAGCCGGGGTAAAATTTTTGCTCCGGTGAATCAGGGAGATGATTTAGATTTTCCGGTTCTGCTGGTGGCGGATGAGGATGTCCTTGCCGATAGCAGGGCAATGAAAGGGCCTTTGGATATGCTGCGCTACGCCAGTCATGGCAATCCTGATCTGCCAAAACAAAACATCTCGCAGCTGGTCTTGGATGAGCAGGGAAAAATGACAATGTATCTTGCCGATAATCCTTTTCCAGTGATTTTAGGCAAGGACAAGATGTGGACAAAGTATAAACGGTTAACCAGGGTGCTTGCCTGGCTCTATAAGAAGCGAAAATTTAGCACGGTGGCCTCAATAGATATGGAATATCTTGAGGGCCGAGTTCTTGTCAAGTTTAACGGCTAACTCTGTGGAGTCCTGAGTACGGTAGCAAATATGCCTAAAAAAGAGAGCGAAAAAAAATTGGCAAAGCAGGCCACGCATGAGAAGAAGCGGGGCCAGATCGTGGTGGGCCTAGATATAGGCACCACCAAGATCTGTACCATTGTTGGAGAGGTATTTGCCGACAAGGTGGACATCGTAGGAATCGGTGTTCACCCTTCTATTGGGATGCGAAAAGGCGTGGTGGTCAATATTGAGTCGACCGTGAACTCCATAAGACGTTCGGTGAACGAGGCAGAGGTAATGGCCGGTTGTCAGATCTCGTCGGTATATGTGGGGATTGCTGGCTCCCATGTCAAAGGGATCAATAGTGATGGGGTTATTGCCCTTAAGAACCAGGAGATCAATCAAGAAGATATTGCCAAGGTCGTTGAAAATGCCAAGGCCATTCCCTTAACTCAGGAACAGGAGGTCCTTCATGTCTTGCCACAGGAGTTCAAGGTCGATGGCCAGGGTGGCATTCAGGATCCGTTAGGAATGGCCGGTGTTCGTTTAGAGGCAGAAGTGCATATTGTCACCGGTTCAGCCACTGCCGTTCATAACATAGTTAAGTGCTGTAACAAGGCCGGGCTTGATGTGGACGATGTGGTGCTCGAACCGGTAGCATCGGCCCATGCTGTCTTGACTGAGGAAGAGCAGGAGCTGGGTGTAGGGCTGCTTGATATTGGCGGCGGCACCAGTGACTTGGCGGTTTTTGCCGATAACTGCATCCGCCAGACCTTTGTCCTCGGAATAGGCGGTGATAATCTCACCAACGATCTTTCCCACGGCTTGCGGACACCGCTCCTTGATGCTGAACGCTTAAAGGAGAAGTATGGCTGCGCCATTGCCTCACTGATCGATAAGGACCAGGTCATTGAGGTGCCGTCAGTGGGTGAGAAAAAGCCTCGCAAACTTTCCCAACGGGTGATGGGCGAGATTCTTGAACCCAGGGTTGAGGAGATGCTGACCCTGATCAATCAACAGATGATTGATAACAAGGTGAAGAACAAGGTCCACGCCGGAATTGTTATGACCGGCGGCAGTTCTTTGCTGGATAATATGGTGGATTTGGCAGAGCAGATTTTTGATCTGCCGGTACGTATTGGCTACCCGCGCCACGTGGACGGTGTCACGGATCTGGTCAATACCCCGCAATGTGCAACAGGGGTTGGCCTCCTTCTCTACGGGGCAAAACATGAACCTGGCCAGTTCCTTATTGATAATGGTCCGATGCTGGCCAAGATCAGTAAGAAGATCAAGAGTTTTTTTATGAGGGTAATGTAGGGCTGTTTGGCCAAGGGCTACCACCTTAGCCGAAAAGTAAAAGAAGAATTTGTTTTAATTAATCTTCAAAAAGGATCAGGGGACAGCTAAACAATGAGGGGAGACAGATATGTCAGATTTTAAAATGGTAAAGAGTGAAGGCAGGGCACGGATTAAAGTGTTCGGAGTCGGCGGCGGCGGCGGCAATGCTGTCAATACCATGGTGGAGAATGGTATCACCGGGGTCGAGTTTATCTCCGGCAATACGGATCTCCAGGCCTTAGAGCGTTCTAGGGCAGATCTGCAGATCCAGATTGGCGTTGAAACGAGTAAAGGCCGTGGTGCCGGGGCCAATCCAGAAATTGGTCGACTGTCAGCCGAAGAGAATAAAGATGCAATCAGGGCGGCATTAAAAGATTCGGAGATGGTTTTTGTCGCTGCCGGACTGGGCGGTGGGACCGGCACTGGCGCGGCTCCGGTCATTGCTCAGATTGCTAAAGAGATGGGCGCTCTAACCGTGGCCGTTGTGACCAAGCCTTTTACCTTTGAGGGCAAGGCACGCATGAAAAAGGCAGAGGCCGGTTGGGAAGAACTCAAAGAGAATGTTGATACCATTATCACCATTCCAAACGATCGGGTCCTCGCCCTGTCCCAGAAGTCTACGATGTTCATGGACTCTATGAAGATGGTGGATGACGTCCTGGTCAAGGCCATCAAGGGTATTACCGACCTGATCAACATGGAAGGATATATCAACCCAGATTTTGCCGATGTCTGCGCGGTGATGAACGAGATGGGTACGGCCCTGATGGGCTCAGGTTCCAGCGTTGGTGATAACCGGGCCAAGGAGGCTGTCAAGCAGGCAATTGAAAGTCCTCTCCTTAAGGATGTTTCAATTCAGGGTGCTCGCGGTGTTCTGGTCAATATGACAGCCCGGCAGGACTCGTTGGCCATGCATGAGGTTACGGAGGTGACCAGCCGCATCCAGAACGAAGTCCATGACGAGGCCAATATCATCATGGGTGTTATCTTTGATGAAAAAGCCGGCGATGAGATGCGGGTAACTGTAGTGGCCACCGGCATCAAGGAAGAAGCTAAGCTGGCCCCTCTGGCTGAAGTTACCCCCATTGCCGTTAATGGTGACCCAAGCCCCAATCGCTATTATCGTAAAGAGTCGCAGAATGAGGCACCTATCAACTCAACCCAGATTCAGCAGATGAGACAGGCCAACCTCTTTGGGACGGACGTCAATCCCCTTGACGAAGAAACCCTTGATGTGCCGGCCTGGATTAGGAAGAATGCAAATTAGTGTAAGTATCCATCGCCTCATTTTACATGGTTTGGAGTAACTCCCCTTGCTCCGCCTTAACCATGCTGCCATAAAGCCCACGAAGAACTCCCCTTTCTTCGTGGGCTTTATGGCTTTAATATTTTGTTTATTGTGAGCTATGAAGGCCCAAGCAGAGCTACTTGCCCAGGAACAGGGCACCATAATTAAAAAGTGGAAGGGTAAACTCCCCATTGCCCTTGTGTTTCCAAATAGCTACAGGCTTGCCATGTCGAATCTCGGCATGCAGCTGGTCTACAAGATAGCAAACGATCATCCCGATATCGTCTGCGAACGGGTATTTTTGCCGGAAACTGCAGGCCCTCCTGTGTCGGTGGAGTCTGGCCGCCTCCTTACTGATTTTCCAGTCATTCTCTGCGCCCTAAGTTTTGAAAGTGATTACCTCAATTTTCTGCGTATTCTTTTACAGGCAGGTATTGAACCCTTAGCAAGAGAAAGAAGTTCAAGCAAAGACACAGGGGCGCCATTAATTATTGGAGGTGGCGTGGCGACCTTTATCAACCCCGAGCCTCTTGCCCCTTTCATCGATATGTTTGCCGTGGGGGACGCAGAGGTCCTTCTCCCTGAGCTCTTAGAGAAACTCACAGGTGCTCAGCGGGACAAGAAGGGCTGGCAGGGACGGGTGCTTGACCACTGTGCAGTGCAGCCAGGATATTACGTTACTGATAAATATAGCTATGTCTATACCGAGGCCGGTGATTTTTCAGGCTTCAAGGTTAAGAATGGGGCTCTTTTTCCGGTTGAAAAGAAGGTCTGCCTCGAATCGGATAAAGCAGGTCATTCAGAGCTTCTAACTCCCAACACAGAGTTTTCCAGCCTCTTTCTCACCGAACTTGGCCGTGGCTGCAGCAGGGGGTGCCGTTTTTGTGCCGCCGGTTTTGTTTATCGGCCCCCAAGGTTATGGAAAAGTGAGGCCATTGTCTCTGCCCTCAAAGAAATGCCGGAAGGCTGCTCCCGGGCCGGGCTCCTTGGCATGGAGATGGCCCGGGCCGATGATTTGTCAACTGTGGCTGTTTTTTTAGAGGGCGTCCAATGCTCCCTTTCCTTTTCATCATTGCGCGCCGACGCCCTCAGTGAAGAGCTGGTTTCTCTGTTAAAGAAAAGTGCTTTGAAAACCGCAGCCATTGCCCCGGATGGTGGCTCTGAACGGTTGCGTGCCGTTATCAACAAGGGGCTAAGTAGACAAGACATTCTCACCGCTGCCTCAACCCTTGTTGGGGCGGGTATAAGTAATCTTAAACTCTACTTTATGATTGGCCTGCCCAGCGAAAAGGATGATGATCTTGCAGAGCTTGTGGAACTTGTCAGTCAGGTCAAAGAGGAAATTGATGAGGTGGGAAGAGGGCGGGGACGGCTGACGACAATTACCGTTAGTCTCAACTCCTTTGTGCCCAAGGCCTGGACTCCTTTTCAATACGCTGGTTTTGCCGGAGTCCCCGAGTTGAAACGGCGCATAAAATTTCTACGTAAGGAGCTTAAACCACTTGCTAATGTAAAACTCAAGGTCGACAAGCCCGACAACGCTTATTATCAAGCCGTTTTGGCAAAAGGGGATAGGCGCTTGGGTTACGCCTTACTTGACATGGCAAAGACAGGTCGGAACTGGCGACAGGTTATAAAGGATCATGGTCTTGATCCGATAGCAATAGTCAGAGCAAGGGAGAAAGATGAGCAGTTTTGCTGGCAGATTATTGATCACTCGATGAATTCCGACTATTTATGGAAAGAGTATATGAAGGCTCTTTCAGGAAAAACAACACAGCCCTGTGATACTACAGTTTGCCGGCGCTGCGGAGTATGTTGTGAGTAATCAAAAAAAACATACCGATCATCTTGCCGTGCTTAAGCCCTTCAGGCTGGTAAAGTTCTTCTCCTATACCTCTATTGGTGTCGTGGTCTTTACCACCCTGGCTCTGGCCTGGATTATTTCGAATTACACCACCAAGGCCTTGCTTGATCGGAGTAAAGAATACACCTTGGTTTTGGCTGAGAACCTAAGCCACCAGATTTTCCAGCAGTTTGTGTTGCCCCTGGCCCTCCAAAATAGACAAATCGCAGTTCAGGATCCCCGTCAGTTTAAAAAGCTCGATGATATTGTCCGTAACGCCACCCATGGCGTCAATATCCAAGCGGTGACCATCTACTCCAAAAAAGAAAACATTGTTTCTTACTCCACGCTCGTTGAGCGCATTGGTAAAAAGAATCTGGCTGAAGAGGGTTATGAGAAGGCCATTACAGGTGAGAACAGCTCCTCTTTTGTATTAAGAGGCTCTTTACTTAATCTTTTGCCAGGTAGTCCTGATGTCTCTTGTATCATCAAGACGTATATCCCGCTGCGCAAAGAAAAGCCCTTTAGTGTGGATGAGTCTGTGATGGGGGTCATTGAGATTGTTCAGGATCTTTCAGATGATCTGGAGGCCCTCATAAATCTACAGGGGACCATCTTGGTGACCTCTATGGTTATCATGGCAGCCCTCTTTATTGTTTTATCGATGATTGTCCATCGCGCTGATCTGATAATTGAAGAAAGGGCCAAGGAGAGAAGACGGCTGGAAGAAAAGCTCAGTGCCAGTCAGCGTCTGGCTTCATTGGGTAAGATGGTGGCCTCCGTCTCCCATGAAATAAAAAATCCTTTGGGGATTATTCATTCCACTGCAGAGATACTTGGTAAGCGTATTGTCAAGGTGGCGCCGGGTAAAGAGCATCTCGCCACTATTATTATTGATGAAACCGCCCGTCTGGATGGCATCGTTCGGGAATTTCTCGATTTTGCCAGGCCGCAGACCCCGAAACTGAAGGATGTTGCCGTTAATGATATTGTCCGCAAGGCATCATCATTTATGAAGACCGACCTGTTGAAACGTGGTGTTGTCATAAAGTTAGATTTGGCTGAAAATCTTCCCTGGCTCAAAGGAGACTACGATCAACTCTACCAGGCCCTCATGAATATCATCGTTAATGGAGCCCAGTCAATGCCTCGGGGGGGTGAGGTACGGATCGCAACGCGGCAGGAGAATAACAAGGTGACGGTGGAAATAGAAGATGATGGGGGCGGTATGGATGAGGAGTCCATGGACCAGGCCTTTAGTCCCTTCTTTACCACCAAGAATAGAGGGACAGGCCTGGGACTTGCTATTGTTAAAAATATTCTTGATCAGCACCATGCTGCAATAAAAGTGGAAAGTCGCGAGGGACATGGCTCTCGCTTTACAATTGAATTCCCGTAGCTTTTCTAATCCAAGCGGCATGATTGGCACGGACCAACAAAAAAGGGACATGGTAAAAACCATGTCCCTTTTTTGTTGTATGGATGAATGAAAGAGAAGGGATGTTATTTCTTCTCGTTCACCTGTTTCGTCAAGGCGTCACGGTCAGCTACAAGTTCTTCGTAGGCTTTTTCGGCGTCTTTTTCACGATCAGCCTGGCTGCTCTTCATCTCCTCAACCTTGGCCTGGATTTTTTCGTCCTTAACCTTCAAGGTCTTGGCTCCAAACAGGGCCCCGGCCAAATATTTAAAGCCAAAGAACATCAGTTCAACATCATCGTTTTTAATCTTTTCCAAGGTTTCATCGTCAATCTCATAGGTGTCGAGAAAAGAAGATTCAAAAATGAAGGACTTAAATTTTTCAAGGTTAGTGGAAACCAGGAAAAACATTTTCTGGCCTTGCTCACTGAGGTTAGCCTGAAAACCGTATGACTTGCGGCGCATGACAAGCTGCATCCATTCATTGTTCATGTCGTCGCAGAGATCAACACCTTGGTCGGCTCGCCAGTCACGGATAGTCCACTCCTTGTCTTCCTCGTGCCCCTTGCAATGGGGCTCCTTAACGACAAAAAAGAATTTTTCAGCATCAGCACCTTCGTCGCCGGCCTGATGAAAATTAGCCATGCCGATCGGATAATAGCGACATGCTGAGGGGCGCTCTTCATATATTGTACAGCCTTCATCGGTAACAAAAGGGCAGCGGCCGTTCTCGTCAAGGTTAATTTTGACGCCAGGCATGTCGGTTTTCTCAACAAAAACCGGGGTGGTATAGCGCAGCAGAAACTCGTCAGAGGAGAGATTGAGCAGCCTGCGCAGACGCAGGATGTCAAAGGGGGTAAGGATAATATCAATGTTGCCGCAACAGGCAGTAAAGCAAGAAACGCCGGGGTGGCAACGGAATTGTATTTTAGAGTCCAGGGTGTATTTCGTAGGTACGATGTTGCTGGGGTTTTTGTCTTGACCAAACATAGTGGTTGTTTTGTCAGCCATGGGGCGAACCTCTTTATAATGTAATAAATGAAACTAAAATAAGAACATTATTACAGGCGGTTGTCTTACTGTAAGCTTTTAATTGAATGCCTGCTCAGTCCAAAATAATCAAGGTCAAACAAGTAAGCACGCAGGGTAGGGGTTGTCAATTGTATTTCTAGTTAAAAAGAAGAAATAACTGTTCCTATGTATTTTTAGCCTGTCAGTAGAGTGGGATGCAGGAGTAAAAACCACATAACGTGGCCATAAATTGGAATTTCCTTTTGTCGATTTGAGCAATAGATTTTTTCTTGACAATATCATAGCGAAATTTTATATCTCATAGGGTTAAAAAATGAAGCTCTACTCATTTTTCTGCATTTGTAACCCATTGAATTTATTGTCCGTATTTAGAATGTGCAGTAAAAACAATGAGTTGCGGGGCGAAAAAAAGCTTCACTTTTGCTCGCCCATTTTCGTATAATGGTGCTTTTTTACGGCTTTAAGGCGTTGTGATTTCCAGCATGTGACCGGTGGTCTTGCCGGATGTATATCACGGGCTTTAAGTCGATTGGTTTAGAAGACAGATTTCGCAATTGTAGTGAGATCAACAATTAATCCTTTGAGGAGGTATTTTAATGCCAAGTTATGTAGATCCTTCCAAGTGTGACGGTTGCAAGGGTGGTGACAAAACTGCTTGTATGTACATTTGCCCAAACGACCTGATGGTTCTTAACAAAGAGGAGATGAAGGCCTACAATCAGGAGCCTGATGCCTGTTGGGAGTGTTACTCCTGTGTTAAGATTTGCCCCCAGGGTGCAATCATGGTTCGTGGTTACGATGACTTCGTACCTATGGGTGGCCAGGTTCATCCTATGAGAAGTGCTGATTCCATTATGTGGACTGTTAAGTTCCGTAACGGCGCCATGAAGCGTTTCAAGTTCCCCGTACGTACAACTGCTGAGGGTGCTGCTAACGCCTATGTTGGTGAGAAAGGTGCTAATCTTGATGATGAGGTCCTGCTTCTTGAGGCTGATCTTCCTACACCTACCATGGTTCCCTAAGGAAGATTCATCGCTCAGAATTTGATTAAAACACAATAAATTTCTAAATTTTAAGGAGATTTGAATATGGCATTACCTAATAAGCCAAGAGGTGAGATTAACGCCGAGCCTAATCCGGAAATCGTTGAGATTGCTACCGACGTATTGATCGTTGGTGGTGGTATGGCAGCTTGTGGTACCGCTTTTGAGATTCGTAAGTGGTCTGATGAGAGCCTGAAAGTTACTTTGGTTGATAAGGCCTCCATGGAGCGTTCCGGTGCTGTTGCCCAGGGTCTTTCTGCTATTAACACCTACATCGGTGAGAACGTTATTGAGAACTACGTAAAAATGGTTCGTAACGACCTCATGGGTGTTGTTCGTGAAGATCTTATTTATGACCTCGGTCGTCACGTTGATGAGTCTGTTAAGCTTTTCGAAGAATGGGGACTCCCAATCTGGAAGAAAGATGCTGACGGCGAGAACCTTGATGGTGCCAAGCCTGCTCCTTCACTGCGTGAAGGCGGTACTCCTGTACGTACCGGTAAGTGGCAGATCATGATCAACGGTGAGTCCTACAAGTGCATCGTTGCTGAGCCTGCAAAGACTGCTCTCGGCGAAGAGAACTGCCTCGAGCGTATTTTCATCGTTAAGATGCTCCTCGACAAGAACAAAGACAACCAGGTTGCTGGCGCTGTTGGTTTCTCTACTCGTGAGAACAAAGTATATGTTTTCACCTGTAAGACTGCAATGGTAGCTTGTGGTGGTGCGGTTAATATTTTCCGTCCACGTTCAACTGGTGAAGGTAAAGGTCGTGCTTGGTACCCAGTATGGAATGCTGGTTCCACTTACACCATGTGTGCCCAGATTGGCGCTACCCTGACCATGATGGAAAATCGTTTCACCCCAGCTCGCTTCAAGGATGGTTATGGTCCTGTTGGTGCTTGGTTCCTTCTCTTCAAAGCTAAAGTACAGAATGGCCTTGGTGAGTTCTATGCTAACAGTGACTCTGTTAAGGACGAGCTTGGTAAGTTCATGCCTTACGGTGCTTCTCCTGTTACTCCTACCTGTCTTCGTAACCATCTTATGCTCAACGAGCTTAAAGAAGGTCGCGGTCCTATCTACATGGCTACCGATGTTGCTCTTAACGCTTTCCTTGACGAGCGTCGCGAAGCTGGTATGGACGAGAAGAATGTTAAGAAGTTCTGGAAGCATCTTGAGTCTGAAGCTTGGGAAGATTTCCTTGATATGTCTGTTGGACAGGCTGGCCTCTGGGCTGGTATGGATATCGAGCCTGAGAAGGTCGGTTCCGAGATTATGCCAACAGAACCCTACATGCTTGGATCTCACTCCGGCTGTTGTGGTATCTGGACCTCCGGTCCTGAAGAAGCTTGGGTACCTGATGTAGCTAATGAGTCTCGTGCTCATAAGTACAAGTGGGGCTACAACCGTATGACTACTGTTGACGGTCTGTTCACCGCTGGTGATGGTGTTGGTGCTTCCGGTCATAAGTTCTCCTCCGGTTCTCATGCTGAGGGTCGTATTTGTGCTAAGCAGATGGTTAAATTCTGTCGTGACAATCCTGACTTTACCCCTGAGCTTATGCAGACCCCTCAAGAGCTTGCTGATGAAGTTTACGCACCAGTTAAGCTGTGGCATGAGCACGTAGGTGCTACCACTGCTCAGGACGTTAACCCCAACTACTGCAAGCCTGCCGGTATCATGATGCGTCTGATGAAGGCCACTGATGAGTACGGTGGTGGTGTTGCAACATACTACATGACCTCTGGTAAGCTCCTCGGTATCTGCCTTGATCTGCTCCGTCTTCTCCGCGAAGATGCAGCGAAGATGGCTGCCGGCGATCTCCATGAGCTCCTTCGCGTTTGGGAGAACTACCACCGCATCTGGTGTGTTGAGTCTCACATCCGCCACATTGAGTTCCGTCAGGAGTCTCGCTACCCAGGCTTCTACTACCGCTCTGACTTCCCAACCTGTGATGATGAGAACTGGAAAGTTTTCGTTAACTCTACTTTCGATCCTAAGACCCAGGAGTGGAAGTGTGAGAAGGTTGAGTGTATCAACGTTGTTGAGACCGAACCTTGGGTTTAGTCAACATCGTATAAGCGATTATCTTTTAGTTGCTTAGAAAGTCCCCGGTTGCCGCAAGGCGATCGGGGACTTTTTTTTGGTTTTTTGGGGAGAAATTCTGTTGGTTAAATGGCCTGGCTGCTGCTCCGTGGTGCATTGACTAGAACGATTTAAGATGGAAATGAGGCAGAGCTCATTATGGGCTTCTTTCTTATTGATTTGCCATTCAGTTTCTGGTAAATGTCAACAGCTAAATTGTTTATTTCCTGTAATTCTCATCGTAATCAAGATCTCTCGCCATGTTTTAGGGAGAGCTACTGAGGCGAGATAAATACGTGAGAAAGGATAGGGTTTTATTAATACTTTTTTCCTAAATGGAGGAGTGGCATGACAGATCAGAGTTCTGGATCAGTGCTGGTCGTTGGTGGAGGCATCAGTGGTCTCACAGCAGCCCTGGAAGCCGCAGAGGTAGGAAAGGATGTCTTTCTGGTTGAAAAAAATGCTTTTATGGGCGGCCGTGTTGCCCAGCTCAATCAGTACTTTCCTAAGCTTTGCCCCCCGACGTGCGGTCTTGAAATTAATTTCAAGAGAATAAAAGCAAATCGCAACATCCGCATGTACAACATGACAACCGTTAAGAGCGTTTCCGGTTCCGCGGGTAATTTTGAGGTTACCTGTGTTACTGCTCCACGTTATGTCAATAACAACTGTACCTGCTGCGATGCTTGCGCCGAGGCTTGTAACGACGAGCGTGACAACGACTTTAACTTTGGCATGAATAAGTCAAAGGCCATTTATCGTCCCCATGATATGGCTTTCCCTGCCAAGTATGTTCTTGATAAGGACGCTTGTAGTCCTGAGACCCTTGAGGCCGTAGTAGGTGCCTGTAAGTACAACGCCATTGATACTGAGATGGCAGAAGAAGAATTTACAGTGAATGTAGACTCAATTGTCTGGGCCACCGGTTGGAATCCTTACGACACCGAAAAGCTCGACAATCTGAAGCCGAACTCCTCAAAGGCCATTATCAGCAATATGCAAATGGAGCGCCTTGCGGCTCCTAATGGTCCGACTGAAGGAAAGATTCTCCGCCCTGGAGATGATAAAGAGCCAGAGAGCTTTGGTTTTGTTCAGTGCGCCGGTTCCCGTGACGAGAATCACCTTGAGTACTGTTCTTATATCTGCTGTATGGCTACCATGAAGCAGATCACTTATATCCGTGAGCGTTATCCGGAAGCACCCATCTATGTTTTCTACATTGATCTGCGTACTCCGGGTAAATACGAGAAGTTTCGCGAGAAGATTATGGCTGATGAGAACGTTCATTTCATCAAAGGCAAGGTGGCTGACATCGTTGCCGAAGGTGATGGCGGCGTGACCATGATTGCTGAGAATGCCGTTACCGGTGACAAGGTTAGCCAGAAGGTTGATCTTTGTGTGCTGGCTACCGGTATGGAGCCTGCTGCAACAGCTCAAGCTGCTGAGCTTGGAGTGGATGTAGATTCCTCCGGTTTCATCGTCAGCAACCCAGAGGCAGGAATGATTTCATGTGGCTGCGCTAAAAAAGCAGCTGACGTTGTAACCAGCGCCCAGAGTTCTACTGCGGCCGCAATGAAAGCCATTCAGGCTGGACGCTAGGAGGAAGATCAATGTCAAAAGTATTTGGAACTTATATATGTGCAGGTTGTGGCATCGGCGATGCCGTTGATATGGACAACCTGGTTGAAGCGGCCTCTGAGGCCGGTCTTGAGGCCAAGACCCATGAGGCTCTCTGTTCTGCCTCTGGTCGTTCACTTATTCAAGGCGATGTCGATGGCGGTGTGAATACCGTTGTTGTCTGTGCCTGCTCTCCCCGTGTTATGCAGGATGAGTTTAACTTCGGTGACGAAAATATTACTGTCCGCGCTAATATCCGTGAAGGTGCCGCCTGGTGCGCCCAGAAGCCTTCTGAGGAACGTGACGCTGATACCGTTAAGGAATTCACCACTGAACAGGCTGCTGATAATGTCCGGATGGCCTGTGCTCAAGCTCAGAAAACTGAGCTTCCTGATCCCTTCAAGCTTGAGACCATGCATAGAGACATCCTGGTTATGGGTGGTGGTATTGCCGGTCTCACCGCAGCTAGTGAAGCGGCCAAGGCTGGCTACAACGTAACCATCGTTGACAAGGCCGATCAGGTTGGTGGTAAGGCTCTTGGTTGGGCCAAGCAGTTCCCCACCAAGGCTCCTTTTGCTGACCTGGAAGAGCCCACCATCGGCGCTCTGATTGCTGAGGTGGAAGGTAATGCCAATATCACCATTAAGACCGGTGCTGAAGTTGCCCGTATTGGTGGTGCTCCTGGTGATTTCGCTGTCACTCTCAAGCCTGCCGGCACCTCCTCTGAGTGGGATGCTCCGGCCAAGGTTGGAGTTGATGAGCAGGACCTGATTGACAAGGGCGAGATGGAAGATCCCAATGACGGCCTTCAGGTCTACACCGCTGAAAATCCTGATGCCGATAAATTTGGGGCAGTTATTTTGGCCACTGGTTGGGTTCCTGCTGATGTTTCCGAGTATGACCATCTTGGTCACGGTTCCAACGACAAGGTTGTTACCAACGCCCAGTTTGAAAAGATGGCCAAAGAAGGCAAGCTTGACGGTATTAATTCCGTTGCCTTTGTTATGAGCCCTGGTGCAGAAGAGCATGATATGGACTTTCCATATGCCAACTCTGTAACCTCCATGGTTGCCCTCAAGCAGGCTAAGTATGTTCGTGAGAACAATGCCGATGCTAAGGCGTACATCCTCTATCAGCACATGCGTACTCCTGGTCATATGGAGATGTTCTATAAAGGTGTCCAGCAGGATGATGGTATCTTCCTGACCAAGGCTGCTGTTACCGGCGTTGAAGGTGGAACTGTAAAGGCCAAGGATACCCTTCTTGGTGAAGACCTTGAGCTTGATGTGGATCTGGTTGTTCTGGCCGCTGGTATGGAGCCCACCACTAAGCACGAAAACACCATTAACCTGGCCTATCGTCAGGGGCCGGCTTTCCTTGATCTTGACCTTTTTGACGGCTATTCAGACTCTCACTTCATCTGTTTTCCTTACGAGACCCGTCGTACAGGTGTTTACACCTGTGGTGGTGTCCGTAAGGCGATGAACATGGACGAGACAATTGATGATGCCACAGGTGCAGCTCTTAAGGCCATCCAGGCCATGGAATCAGCTGACCGCGGTGTTGCAGTTCATCCCCGTTCCGGTGATGCTACTTATCCTGAGTTCTTTATGCAGAGATGTACCCAGTGTAAGCGGTGTACTGAGGAATGTCCGTTCGGTGCTCTGGATGATGATGAGAAAGGTACTCCATTACCTAACCCCACCCGTTGTCGTCGTTGTGGTACCTGTATGGGTGCTTGTCCTGAGCGTATTATCGGCTTCAAGGACTACAATATCGATATGATCGGCTCCATGGTTAAGGCCGTTGAAGTTCCTGAGGATGAGGATGACAAGCTGCGTATTATTGTCTTTGCCTGTGAGAATGACGCCTACCCGACTCTGGATATGGCTGCCATGCGCAAGCATTCAGTAAACAACCTGATCCGCGTCATTCCTGTTCGGTGTCTTGGTTCTGTGAATATGGCCTGGATTCGTGACGCCCTGTCTGCTGGTATGGACGGTGCGCTGCTCTTGGGCTGTAAGTACGGCGACGATTACCAGTGTCATTTTGTGAAGGGTTCTGAGATCGCTGACAAGCGTATGGAAAATATCGGTGACACCTTGAGCACCTTGGGTCTTGAGCCCGAGCGTTGCGGTGTTCGTCAGGTCGCAATTTCTGACTACAATAAGGTACCCGAGGTCATCGAAGAGTTTGTTGAGGAAATCCTCGAACTCGGACCGAATCCATTTAAAGGCTTCTAGTCCATTGTTAACACTCTTTTTGGTTGGGCATTGCCAATTTGTAATGCCCAGCCAAATTTTTTTTAGATGAACTCGGTACCGGTTGACCCCGCGATTACCGGGTCAACCAAGAGAGGAGAGAAAAAAATGAGGGTAAATCCTGATTTAAATTTCATAAAATACATGAAGAGCGCTGGCGGCGACACTCTGAAGAAATGTTATCAGTGCGCCACCTGCTCCGTTGTATGTCCGCTGTCTGAAGACAAAAAGCCCTTCCCCAGAAAAGAAATGATCTGGGCCCAGTGGGGACTTAAGGACAAACTGGTTGCAGATGCAGATGTTCTTCTTTGCCATCAATGCGGTGACTGTACGGCGTATTGTCCCCGTGGTGCTAAGCCTGGTGATGTACTCGGTGCTATCCGTGCCTATATGTACACCCATTATGGTTTTCCCAGTGGTCTGGCCAAAATGGTAAGTGATCCGAAAATGATGCCGATGACCGTTGGTCTGCCGGCCATCATCATCCTGGTGATGTGGTTTATCTCTGGAGGAATGCACCTGCCTACCTCCGAATACCTTGCCGATCATGGCTTTGGGAGCTTCTTCGGTCACTGGGATTGGCCCTGGCTGTCCAAGAATGTCGCCTTTATTGATATCATAATGCTTCCTGCTGCTGGGCTTGCCATCTTCTCCACCTTTAAAGGGGTGACAACTCTTTGGAAGGATATGGAGAAGCAGTATAATGTCTCTGCTGAATTCAGGCCATCGGTCAAACAATTTGTCGTTGATTTTCTTGTTCCTTCAGTAAAAGAAATTATCGACCATCACCGTTTTCGCGAATGTACCGAAAATGCCGATCGTGCCCGGGGTCATAAGCCTTTGATGCTGGCCTTTATCGGTCTTCTCTGTGTAACTGCCTATTCGGCCTTTAAACAGGATGTGTTAGGTGCCTTTATCCCCAGCATGCATGGCCCCTTAAGCCTCATAGACCCCTTTAAAATCTTGGCCAATGTCTCTGCAGTTGCCCTTATTGTTGGTGTCGGCATCCTCTGGGGTAACCGTGCCGCTGCTGAAGAAAAAAGTGGCGCTAAGGGCTCTTACTATGACTGGTTCTTGATCTATGAAATCATGGCTGTTGGTGTGACCGGTATCGGTGCTGAGCTTTGCCGTCTTATTGGTGTGCCGCCTCTGGCGTACTTCATGTACTACCTGCATCTCGTTACTGTCCTGATGCTCTTTTTGTACATGCCATACACCAAGTTTGCTCATCTTGTTTATCGTACTGCAGCATACTGTTTTGAGCGTTATCGCAACTCTTCTTTTGTAAAACAAGAAGAAGCCTAATCAGTACGCTTATATATTAAAGAAAGGATGGAGGGAGGTTCCTCTCCATCCTTTCTTTTTTTTGTAGAAACAGTTTTTTAATTCGCGCAAAAAGGTGTTGATTTTTATGGTGCGAGCGATTAATTTGTTTCGGCTCTGCTGGCGTAGCTCAATTGGTAGAGCAGCTGATTTGTAATCAGCAGGTTGCGGGTTCGAGTCCCATCGCCAGCTCCATTTTTTACTTTATGATTTTTCAGCCTTATGCTATAAAGGCTAACTTCTTACCTGGCTGAAAGTGCTAAAAAGCCTGGTAAGACAGCAAGAGCATCTTTAGTTTTGACTTGATGCCGGTTTGGCAAGCCCCGGGTAATTTCCGGGTTTATATATTTTGGAGGGGTTCCCGAGTGGCCAAAGGGAACAGACTGTAAATCTGTCGGCGACGCCTTCGAAGGTTCGAATCCTTCCCCCTCCACCATTTTCAGCCTTGCTGAACTTAAGGTGTAGAACAAGGAATGGCGAATAGGATCGGCCTGTGTGCCTGTTTCATATTCGATATTCCTTGTTCTATATTTTACATATAGATACAAGATTTGGCGGGAATAGCTCAATTGGTAGAGCATCAGCCTTCCAAGCTGAGGGTCGCGAGTTCGATTCTCGTTTCCCGCTCCATTTTTGATGAAGGTTAGCTCACGTAGCTCAGTCGGTAGAGCACATCCTTGGTAAGGATGAGGTCACCGGTTCAATTCCGGTCGTGAGCTCCATTTATTTTACCTATCCGCTGTACTTGATACAGTTTGTATAAAATTTAGAACTAAAAACAGGCTGAGGAGCAAGCAATGGCTAGAGAGAAATTTGAACGCACCAAACCCCATGTAAACATTGGCACCATCGGTCACGTCGATCATGGTAAGACCACCCTGACGGCGGCAA
>JBDLIE010000021.1:0-41572 GCA_039715015.1 Thermodesulfobacteriota bacterium | reverse complement strand
AGCGGTTACGCGGACAGCTCTTTCTTAGGGCTGAAAATCCGCATCACGGTGAGACCCAGCTCATAGAGCACAAAGAGCGGCAAAACAAGAAGCATGGTGGACATGAGGTCCCCTGCTGCCAGCAAAAAGGAAAGGACGATAATGGCCAGATAGAAATATTTACGCTGTTTGGAGAAATAGGCGCGATCAACAAACCCTGCCTTGCCGGCCATGACCATCAAAAAAGGAATTTCAAAGGCCAGACCAAAGGCCAGGGCCGAACGGGCCACAAAACTAAGATAGGAGTCAAGCTTGGGCATGGCCGTCAGCTCATCACCGGCAAAACTCATCAGATAGGTGAGAGCCCGCGGTAAGACGCCCACATAGGAAAACACCACACCAAAGGCAAAGAGAAAGGTGGCCCAGAACACCACCACCAGGGCAAAACGCTTCTCATGCTTATGCAGGCCAGGGGCAGCAAACATCCAGACCTGATACAGCACCACCGGGAAAGCGGTGATCACTCCCACCATTACGGAGATTTTCAGATAACTGACAAAGGCCTCGGTGAGATTGGTGTAAACCAGATGGGAAAGCTCTGGACAAGAGGCAAAAAGGGGTGCTATGAAAAAACGGGAAATGGCTTCGGAAAAAAGGTAGGCAATGCCGCTTGCCAGGGCAACGGCCAAAAAAGAGATGGTGATCCTGCGCCGCAGCTCCAGGAGATGGCCCTGAAAATGGCCTGTCAATGCCTCGTTCATGCTTTGGGGGCCGGGTCGTCTCTTTCAGACTGTTCTGCGGCAGGCTGCGCGTCTTGAGCCGGGGCCGCCTCTTCAGCTTTTTTAATGGCACCCTCATCATCCGCCTCTCCAGAAGAAATCTCTTCCTCCTTGGCAGTATTGGCACTGGCCAGATCAGCCAAAGAAACATCGACATCATCAAGGGTCGTTGTCAGCTCCTTGAGACTCTCCTTTTCTTCGGCAAGCTCATCCTGGAGGGAATCCTTCAGGGAATTTGCCGCCTGCTTCAACTCCAGAATCTGCTTGGCCACGGTCTTGGCCAGGCCTGGCAACTTGTCTGGACCAACCACAATAAGGGCCAGGGCCATAATCAAAATAAATTCCGGCAGTCCAATACCAAACATAGATCTTCTCAGGGGCCGGTTCAGCATGGCGGCATCAACCACCTGCAAAACCAGCACGAGTAATTTTAAAAGGAGAAACACCTGCTCCAGCGGCGGGGTGCACAGTGGAAATCTACGGTATTTACAAGACGGTGTCAAGCAGGCTTGGCACTCCTCTTTCCATTAAAAAAGCGCCCTTTTTCAACAACGAGCCGGCAAAATAGTTCCGGCGCTCATCGTATTGACATTTAGCCCTTGGTTGGCTATCTTTGACAGGTTTGTCCTGGCCCCGACCAGGGGACAGAACCAAATAGCTTAAAAAAATGCCCGCTGGGCTTTTATACACATTTTCAGGAGAGAACGATGGCTAATGTAGTAGTGGTAGGCACCCAATGGGGTGATGAAGGAAAGGGAAAGATTGTTGACCTTCTCACCCACCATGCAGATTATGTCGTCCGTTTCCAGGGCGGCAATAACGCTGGCCACACCCTGGTGGTTGACGGTAAAAAATTCGTCTTTCACCTCATCCCTTCCGGCATCCTCTATGAAGACAAGCAATGCCTGATCGGCAATGGCGTGGTTCTCGATCCCGGCGTTTTACTCAGTGAGATGGCCGAACTCTCTGAGCAGGGCCTGCCCGTTACCCCGGGCCGTTTCACCATCAGTGAAAACGCCCATCTTATCATGCCTTACCACTGCGCCCTTGATGCCGGCAGCGAGTCCAAAAAAAAGGAAGGCGCCAAGATCGGCACCACCGGCCGTGGCATCGGCCCCTGTTACGGCGATAAAATTCTGCGGAGCGGCATCAAATGCGGCGACTTGCTCGATGCCGACCTCTTCAAGGCCAAGCTCGAAGAGAATGTTGCTGAAAAGAACAGCATCCTCGTTGATAAATTCGGCGGCGAGGCCCTGAATTTCGATGCCATCTATGGCCAATTCATGGAATATGCCGAGCAGCTTGGCCCCTACATGGGCAACGTCAGCGTCAAGCTCCATGAGGGACGCAAGGCCGGCAAGCATATCCTCTTTGAAGGGGCCCAGGGCACCCAGCTCGATATCGACCACGGCACCTACCCCTTTGTCACCTCATCAAACGTGGTGGCGGGCAACGCCTGTACTGGTTCCGGTTTTGGCCCGGCCCATATCGATGCGGTCATCGGCATCCTCAAGGCCTACACCACCAGGGTTGGCGAGGGCCCTTTCCCCACCGAGCTTTTTGACGAGGTGGGAGCAGGTATGCAAGAACGCGGCGGCGAATTCGGCGCCACCACCGGTCGGACCAGGCGCTGCGGCTGGCTTGACGGCGTGGTTGCCAACGATGCGGTTCGCCTCAATGGCGTCACCGGCCTGGCCATCACCAAGCTTGACGTGTTAAGCGGCATGGACAGCCTGAAAATCGCCACCGCCTACCAGAATGACGGCACCACCTACCATGCCATGCCCGGCAACATCAAAAAGGCCCAGGCCGTTAAGCCTGTCTATGAAGAGATTCCTGGCTGGCAGGAGGATATCACCGCTGTCCGCTCCGCTGACGACCTGCCCCAAAAAACCAAGGATTACATCAAGCGCATCGAGGATCTCACCGAGGTCCCGGCCCAGATCATCTCTGTAGGTCCTGACCGGGCTGAGACCATGCTCCTCCAAAACCCATTTGAAAAATAGCCTGATCTGAGAGTATAAAAAACAAAAAAGGGGTGATGCCGAATCGGCATCACCCCCCTTTTTGTTGGGATTACAAATCAACCAACCCCCTTAAAAAATCCTGCTGGATGATTGAAAAACGCAGCGAGGGATGGAAAGACAAGGTGCCGTGAAACAAATGCCCTTGGGCTGCAAAAGGAAGTGAGATAGCGGAGCTTACTTTACGTAAGGGAACATTTTTCCGCCTCTTTTAACCCTGTATTTCCGAGTGCAGTAGTTTTTCAACATCCGGCTAGCGCATCTTCCGACTTACTAAGCGTGCCCCCCCCATAACCTCACTCATATCAACAGCGATATGGGCCAGCATATTGGGCAAGGTGGCCGCGCCGCTGGAAGATCTGACATCCTGGATACTAAAAACAGAAAGAAGGCGATTGGGCAGGGAGATATCGGGGTGGTCCATGAGTTGATCCATCACCTGACTGATAAACCAAACCGTATTGCCGCTCTTGACGTTGAGCACCCTGAGGGAGACATCCACCCGGGCCCCGCCCAGCTGACCGCCGGACATGGCATAATTAATCCGGCCGGCAACAACGAGATCAACCCCTGCCTGCTGCCCCATCTCCAGGGCCTCATCGAAATTGCCATAAAAATTCTCTGTGAAACGTACTGTCTGAAAAACCTGCTTCGACAAAAAGACCTCATGAAACAGGGCGCCCACCCGCTGACCATAGGCAGGATCTGTTCCTGCCGGCACATGGAAAGGTAAAACAAGGGCTGTGGCCTGCTCATACTGCGCGCCCATGGGATAGATATGGACCACCGGCGCCCCGGTACGGACAGCAACGTGATCTGCCTCCTTGATGGCGCAGCCGCTGGCAAAAAGGCATCCTATAAGCAGTAAAATATATATCCAGTTTTTTATCATACTCACCTACCGTTCATATGCCGACAACCGGCCATCCACCAAGGAGCCATCACCAGCCAGCAGATAGTTGACATTATGGCTGCGCTGTAATTCCATACCTGCCACAGAAAGTACCTCCTGCGATCCAGCGTCAAGAAGGCGAACATTAATAATTACTGTGGTGGGGGTCAGGGAGTAGGTGCCGGTGACTATGCTCTGCACCTGCTGGCTTTTGGCAACCAGGGCGGCATCGCGGCTGAGCAGCAGCTCGCCCTCCTTGTCGCGGATAAATAGTGATGGCGCCTTACGCACCTCAGCCACCCGGAAACCATACCGAAAGAGACAGGTGGAGAGGGATTCGGTCATAGTGCGGCCAAATGCCGAGGTTTCATAAAGATTATCGAGATTGACCATACTGGTCAGGATAATTCGTTCGCCACTGTCGGGCCCATAGCCCCTATTGGCGACAAGTTGACGGGCCAAATAATCGCCAAAGCCGAAAAAATCAGGCGACGCCGCTGACACCGTGCCGCCCGGCTTTGACCAGAAACAACCAGTCAAGCCTGTCAGCAGGAGCAAGAGAAGTGCTCCTGTTTTTATCTTGCTGTTCATTCTCTTCAAAACAGTCTACCTCCGGGCTGCGATAATTTTTTCGACCCGGGCAAGTCCTGCCAGGGAGTCATCGTGAAGCTCCTGACTCATGGCCATGGCTGCAGCTTCGGAAAACTGCTGTCTGGCCAGGAGATAATGGCCTTTACCCATATAGGCAATTGCGTGTTCGTAGCTATTGCGAGCCTTTCTTTCAATGGCCATCTCCCTTGGAGAAAACTGGTCCGACCCTGAATTGCCGGCACAGCCAGAGGTTGTCAACGATAAGAGAACAAGAACGAGACCTACTTTTTTCATATCCCAACTCATCATTTTCACCTCTGCCCCCCCTCTTTAGAAACGGGAAATTTTTCAATTCCCACCTCGTAGGTCGGTGCCTGCAAAGGTTTACTTGCATTTTTAAGCATGGCTGCAGACAGTCCATCCACATCAAAGACAATGGAACTGCTGGAGAGCAGGAGCCCGGTGCCATTTTCAAGGAGGCGGGCGTTGACAAAAATTTGACCATCAGCCACGGAATAAGTGCCTGCCACCACGGCATCGGCTTGATGCGCGTAATTCAGCTCATTCATGTCCCGCGACAGGACATACTCGCCGTGTCCCTTGCTGATCTGCATGGCCGGCATCATCCGAACATCAACGGCATCCACTCGAGCCAGCTGCAACTCATGGAGCATCTGTTCGCCCAGGTAGCGGCCAAGGGCCGATGTTTCGTACACCTCATCAAGATTAACAAAGCTTGCCACTGTAACCCGTAACTCGCCGGGCACTGGTTCCGTGCTTCCTGCCAGGAGCTGAACGACGAGCTCCCGCACCCTCAGTTTCAACTGGGTACCTGTTTCTGCCGGCATGATCTTTTTTTTGCCTCCCTTCAACCAGTCCCAGGAGAGATTAACCCCTCCCCTGTCTCCAGAAAAAACACGGGGGGTCCGGTAGACATAATCACTGGGCACCTGATGGGGATGATCCAAGGCATATTGTTTCAAGACAACGGCATCTGATCCCAGGGCCGGGCCATTTCCCAATAAAAGGGTTGCCGCCGCAACAAGGCCCATACCGTAGATATTTTTTTTCATCTTTCTCACCGTAAAATCAATCCCATCATTCTTCATATTTATAGGGCGGGTAGCCATGTCTCATTATTTCCCATTCTGGACCATAGCTGTCCGCCAAGGAGGTGCGCGGTGCTCCTGCCGGATAAATCACCTCTACCGGCCGCTGTCCATCAACAAGCCTGAGAAGCGGATCCATATCAAGACCAAGGGGGTTTGCCAGGCGTGAAGAAGAAGTGCAACCAGCCAAGGCACAACATAAAACCAGATAAACAATCCTCATTCCCACCTCCCCACAAATCCTTTCCAAAGCGTCATTGTTTCATCCCCTTACCGACAGATTGCTGACGGTAAGGGCATTTTTTTCCCACTTATCCAGCATAGGACAGGCCGGAAACAATCCATAAATACTGTTAAACATCGACAACTTACAAAGATATGATGATCCACACCCATTATATCGATATTTTATACCAACCCCATACTTGCATGTCTCATGCCAGCAAAAAGACACGAATAACGTTGGCCCGCAACTTTATTCAAAAAGCTATTGCCAAAGATAAAAAGTTGTATATATTTATTTGGTTCTGGTGCGGGGAAAGGTGCTTTTTCGTTTTTCTCTTTTTGTTTCAGACACTTAACAAATAAGCCCCAGAGCAACCCCTATAGACCTCTCACAATTTCCCTGGAGGAAATGTATTTATGGCCCGAATTACTGTTGAAGACTGCTTGAGTCAAATTGGTAATGAGAATCGTTTTTCCCTCATCCACCTCGGCGTTGCCCGCGTGAAGCAACACCGCAAAGGACAGCCTTTTTTGGCCAAGGGAAAGAACAAAGAAACCGTCATGACCCTGCGGGAGATTGCTGCCGGCCAGGTAACTTTTGACAACATCAGATCATTGGGACAGCCGCCACAGGTTGAGACAGAGGAAGCTGAGACTGAAGCCTCCGCAGCTGAAACCACCTAAATAATTTCAAGACAGGCTCTTACTGTTGGCGTCCATCTGTTTCTGGCGCCAATCTTTCACAGTAACATGAGTCCTTTTTTAGCTTTTTTATGGATCAAGATTTTTACGATACCCTTGGGATTGATCGCTCTGCGTCTGGCGCCGAAATCAAAAAAGCCTATCGCAAGCTGGCGATGAAGTATCACCCGGACCGCAATCCGGGGGATAAAGAGGCTGAAGACCAATTCAAGGCAGCCGCTGAGGCCTACGAGGTACTCAGCGACAGCGAGAAAAGAAACATCTACGACCAGTACGGCGCTGAGGGCCTCCGGAGCACCGGATTCCAAGGCGGCCCTGGCAACTTCGAAGATATTTTCTCAAGCTTTGGCGATGTTTTTGGTGACCTGTTCGGCTTTGGCGGCGGACGCCGCGAACAACACGGTCCTGCCAAAGGTGCTGACCTGCGCTACGACCTCACCATCCCCTTCATGGATGCCATCCATGGCTGTGAACAAGAAGTCGAAATCACCAAACGTGATACCTGCTGGACCTGCGAGGGTTCCGGTGCCCGTCCCGGCCATAAACCTGAGACATGCGGTATGTGCCAAGGCACTGGCCAAGTTACTCGTTCCCAAGGTTTCTTCAGGGTTGCCACCCCCTGTCCCGAATGCCGGGGCCAAGGCCAGGTGATCAAGGAACCGTGCACAGATTGCAACGGCGGCGGCTTGGTTCGCAAGAACAAAACCGTTTCTCTGAAAATCCCTGCCGGCGTTGACACCGGTGCCCGCATGCGTCTACGCGGCGAAGGTGAAGGTGGCCGCCGCGGCGGACCCGCTGGCGACCTCTATGTTGTCATCCACGTTGAAGCCCACGAATTTTTCGAACGGGACGGCGACCGTATTTACTGTCAGTTACCACTGACCATGACCCAGGCGGCCCTGGGCTGCACTCTGGATATCCCCACTGCCCATGGTGACACATCTTTCACCTTCCCCAAAGGTGTCCAGTCAGGCCAGACCTTTCATCTCAAAGACAAAGGGGCTCCCAGCCTCCGCACCCGGAGTACCGGCGATATGATTGTCGAGGTGCAGGTTGTTACCCCAATAAAGCTCACCAAAAAACAGGTGGAACTCCTGGAAGAATTTGGCGAGATTGAAGATGCCAAAGATACGGACGAAGGCTTTTTTTCGCGCCTCTTTAAGAAGGCTGAAAAAGAAACATGACAGACGACACTAAATTTAGCCATTTTGATGATGCAGGCAATGCCCGCATGGTTGATGTCAGCGGCAAAACCGACAGCGCCAGAGAGGCTACAGCCCAGGGTGCCATCACCATGAGCCCGGAATGTTTTGCCCTGGTGCAGCAGGGTTCCATTGCCAAGGGTGATGTTCTTGGTGTTGCCAGGCTGGCCGGGATTATGGCCGCCAAAAAGGTAGACAGCCTCATCCCTCTCACCCATCCCCTGCCCATCACCAAAGCAGATGTTGAGTTTGAGCTGGCTGAAGCCTCTTCGGCTATCACCGTCAGGGCCACAGTTGGCATTACCGGTAAGACAGGGGTTGAAATGGAAGCCCTCACCGCAGTTTCCGTCGCAGCTCTGACCATTTACGACATGTGCAAGGCAGTGGACAAGGGAATGAAAATTTCAAATATTTATTTGCTCAAAAAAACAGGTGGCAAAAGCGGCACCTATGTACGATAGTTTCATAAGGCTCTGCTTTTTTGATCGGTTTTACAAGAAGCAATGGCTTCTAATTTGACATTAAGAAAAGTCTGGCTCATGTTTTCCGCCAGCATGATATGGAGATAAGCCATGAACGAAAAGAAACTGGCCTATTTTAAAGAAAAGCTTGAAAAAATGAGTGAAGAAATCCTTGCTGGAGCTGACAAGACCCTCCATGAGATGAACGACAGCGCCGGCAATTACCCCGACCCTGCGGATAGAGCAACTGCGGAGTCAGACCGCAATTTCGAGCTGCGTATCCGCGATCGCGAGCGCAAACTCCTCTCCAAAATTAAAGAGGCATCAGAGCGTATTGAAGATGAGAGCTTTGGTATCTGCGACGACTGCGGCGATGATATCAGTGACAAACGTCTTGAGGCCCGTCCTGTGACCACTCTGTGCATCAACTGCAAGACCAAGCAGGAAAATTATGAAAAGGCCAAGGCCGGTTGATTTCCCCCTCTGGCCTCCACATGAAACTATCTGCATTTCACAGCACAGCGCTGACTGCACATGATTTCAAGCGGGGATAACAATGCCTGAGTTACGTAAAGATCCTGTCTTGGGCCGTTGGATCATTATTGCCCAGGAGCGTGGCAAGCGCCCCACAGACTTCATCATCAACGAACCAGCCAGCACGGGTGGTTTCTGCCCCCTCTGTCCAGGCAACGAAAAAACAACCCCTTCAGAGGTTCTTGGTTACGGCAGTTCAGGCCGTCTTCCCAATACCCCGGGTTGGACGTTGCGGGCCGTGCCCAACAAATACCCTGCTTTAGTTATTGAGGGAGATCTAAACAAAGAAGGTGAAGGGCTCTACGACAAAATGAACGGCATTGGCGCCCATGAAGTCATCATTGAGACGCCAAATCATGACGAGACCTTTTCCAAGCTCCCTTTTGACCGGATGATGGATGTCTTTCTTGCCTACCGGGACCGCTTGGTTGACCTGGGCAGAGATGAACGCTTCAAATACGTGATGATCTTCAAAAATCAAGGACGGGCTGCCGGCGCTTCCTTGGAGCATTCCCACTCCCAGCTTGTCGCCCTGCCCATTTTACCCCGAATGGTTGTTTCCGAACTAGCGGGCAGCCTCTCCTATTACAAGTATAAAGAGCGTTGCGTTTATTGTGACATTATCCGCCAGGAGATCAAACAACAGACCCGCCTGGTCTGTGAAAACGATCACTTTGTCGTCACCACTCCTTGGGCACCGCGCTCCCCCTTTGAGATGTGGGTACTCCCCAAGCAGCACGCCTCATCCTATATCACCCAGAGTGATGAGCAGTTCCAGGCCCTGACCCGGATTTTTGGCGAGGCCATGTATCGCCTGGAGAGCTGTATCCCCAATGTGCCCTACAATTTTGTATTGCACGGTGCGCCGTTACGCTCTGAGCCTATGCGCCATTACCACTGGCATTTTGAGATCATGCCCAAGCTCACAAGTATTGCCGGATTTGAATGGGGTTCCGGTTTTTACATTAACCCCATCCCCCCTGAAGATGCCGCTAAATTTCTGCGCGAGGTCAGCGTTTCTTAACCACGCCCAGAGTTCAATCTGGATTGATCAGTAAGCAAAGCAAGGTACATCATGAAAAAAATCTTACTTGTTGATGACGAAGAGTCCATCCATCTCCTCTACCGCGATGAGCTTGAAGATGCAGGTTATGAAGTCCACTCCGCCCTCTCCGGCGATGAGGCCTTAAACTCCCTTGATATCCTTAAACCTGACCTGGTCATCCTTGATATCAATATGCCAGGGCTTAACGGTATCGACACATTACGCATCATGAAAAAAAAAATGCCTGCCATGCCCGTCATTCTAAGCTCCGCCTACCAAGAGTTTAAGCAGGACCTGGCATCCTGGGCCTCTGACGATTATATCGTCAAATCAGCCGACCTCACTGAACTCCTTGAGTCTGTCCAGAAACATCTTGGGTAATTGCCAGCCCTTTGGCACACCTTCTAAGCCATGAAAGATATCCAGAGCCAACACGACCATCGCCGGATCAGCATTGAAAAGGTAGGGGTAAAAGAAATCTCCTACCCGATCACGGTTCTGGATAAGGCCCATCGTCACCAGCGCAGTGTGGCCACCGTCAATATGTCAGTAAACCTCCCCCATCATTTTAAGGGGACCCACATGAGCCGCTTTGTGGAGATTCTCAACCGTTTTCATGGCGAGATCAATCTGCGCAGCTTTCACCTCATCCTTGAAGAGATGAAGGAAAAACTAGAGGCGGAGCAGGCCCATATGGAGGTAGAATTCCCCTATTTTCTCCAAAAAGAAACCACCAGCAAGACCGGCCTGCTTAGGGAGTATAGTTGCAAGATGCACGGCACCTATGACTCGGAGGATGATCTCACCTTGGAGTTTCGGGTGCCCATTGCGCCGCCTGGAGTGGAGCAAACCGGCAAAGGACTTCCTGAGTCTCTGGGACATTGGGGTAATGCTGATATCTGTGTGCGCTTCCGTCATTTCATCTGGATCGAGGATCTTATCGAGGTGGTGGAAGAGGTCACCAGTCACGACCTTCAGTGGTCCGCCGCCCAGCCCAAACCAAACCAGCCCCATCTCTCCGTGGAGCAACTGGCCAAGGATCTTGGCAAACGCCTCAACGATCATTCAGCCATCTCCTGGTTTTCGGTGACAGTGGAGAACCTCTCAGAAGGTTTTTCTACCTTTGCAACCATTGAGGGGCCCCAGGACACTTCGCAGTAAACCATCTTCACCTCCTTTCCTGATGGAAATGCTGGTTCATGCCACCAAATTTCTCTCGTTTTCCTCTGGTCTATTGCGGCAAGTAGGGTATATTACACGGTTTCATAATGCCCCGAGGCCTCTTTGTTATTCATTCATCAAGACGGAATCACCATGCAGCACGAACTTTTACTTGAAATAGGAACGGAAGAAATCCCGGCCAGCTATATAGACCCTGCCCTTGCCCACCTTAAAAAAGGAATGGAGAAAAAACTTGGCGAGCTTTCCCTCCCCTTTAGCGCCATCCGCACTGCTGCCACCCCGCGGCGACTGACCATTAGCGTCAGTGATCTTGCCCAACGCCAGGAAGACCAGAGCAAGGAAGTCATGGGCCCCCCGAAACAGGCTGGTTTTGACGCAGACAACAAACCCACCAAGGCGGCCATTGGTTTTGCCAAGTCACGGGGAGCCTCTGTTGACGATATTCAGGTGGTGAGTACGGATAAAGGCGATTACCTCATGGTGGTCCAGGAGATTAAGGGCCAGGACACCTCTGCTCTCCTCCAGGACTTTCTTCCCGAGCTTATCCTGTCAACGCCCTTTCCCAAATCCATGCGCTGGGCCGACAAGGCCACCCATTTTGCCCGTCCCCTCCAATGGCTTCTCGCCCTCTTTGGTGGCCAAACCCTTTCATTTAAAATCGATGATCACCAGAGTGGCAACACCACCCGCGGCCATCGTTTCATGAGCCCCGAAACCCGTGAGATCACCGACTTCAAGCAGTACCAGGAGGCTCTCCTTGACATGGACGTACTGGTTGACATTGACAAACGGCGCGGACTGATCGAAAGCCAGGTAAAAGAGGCGGCCAGCGCCTCCGGCGGCAGCGTGGTCCTTGACCTTGACCTTCTTGATACAGTGACCCAACTTGTGGAGTTGCCAAATGCCATTGGCGGCTCCTTTGATGATAAATTTCTCGAACTGCCAAAGGAGGTGCTCACTACCTCCATGCGGGTTAACCAGAAGTATTTTACCGTGGCCGACAAAAACGGCGACCTGCTCCCCTATTTCGTGGCGGTGAACAACACCCGGGTAAAGGACGAAGCCATTTCAAGAGAGGGTCATCAACGCGTCCTCCGGGCCCGCCTTGAAGATGGGCTCTTCTTCTTTAACGAAGACCGTAAACGCCGTCTGGAAGAGTATAAAGCTTCCCTGTCCGGCGTTGTTTTCCAGGCCCAACTCGGCACCATGGCAGAAAAGAATGAGCGTTTCACCAGCCTGGCCACCCAGCTGGCCAGGGAGCTTGAGCCCGATCTTCTTGAGACGACCAAAAGGGCCTCTGAACTGTGCAAAGCCGACCTGGTCACCGACATGGTGGGTGAATTCCCTTCCCTCCAGGGGGTGATGGGCAAATATTACGCTCTCCATGACGGTGAAACAGCAGAGGTGGCCGAGGCCATCATGGACCATTACAAACCGCTGCGCTCAGGAAGCGCCCTGCCTTCCGGCAAGGCAGGAGCCCTGGTCAGCATGGCAGACCGCATTGACACCATGGCAGGCTGTTTTGCCATTGGCAAGGCCCCAACCGGCGCCACCGACCCTTACGGACTGCGCCGTCATGCCTTGGCCCTCATCCATATTATCAGCGACCAAGACTGGCACCTTTCCTTGTCTGCTATTTTCAGCAAGGCCCTTGACCAGTATGACGCTAAGGTTGAGATGAACAAAGAGAAAACCCTCGCCACCATCATCAACTTTATCAAAGGCCGCTATATTAATGATCTTGTTGCCGCAGGCAATGCGGCCGGGGCCGTTGAAGCTGCCACCTCAGGTCATTTTGACGACATCACCGACTGCCGACAACGTCTTGCCGCCTTGGCCGCAATCTCAAGCCATGAAAACTTCACCTTGTTGGCAGGCGCCTTTAAGCGGGTTACCAACATCATCAAGGACCATGAGGACAGAGAGGTCCAGGAAAAACTTCTCAGCGAAGATGCGGAACAAAAACTTTTTGCAGCCTTTACCAAGGTAGCCGAAGAGTGCCGGCCCCTTCTTGCCAAACGGGATTACAATAAGGCATTGCAGGCTATTTTAAAGATGAAAGAGCCGGTGGATTGTTTCTTTGACGAAGTAATGGTGATGGCCGAGGATGAGGCGGTCAAACACAACAGACTGTCACTGCTGGCGGCCATTGCCCACCTCTTTCTGCAGATCGGCGACTTTTCTAAGATGTACACCCTGAAGGGCTAGAATTGAAAAAGGCGGTTAATCGCCGAAATAGATCTGGCTTGCCGCCTCAACGGAGGAGGCAAGCAGCTCCGGCAGGGCCGTAATATTCACAGAGAGGCTCTGGCAGACCTTGTCCACCGTCTCCCAATCGCCTTGTTCATAGGCCGTGGTGAGGGCGAGAAGCACACCCATACTACCAGTTCCCGAAGCCAGGGCATCAGAGAGATCCTGGTCCAGATGCAGGCCATCAAGAATATTCTCCATCTTTCTTTCCAAGATGACATCAAGCAGACTGAGCATACCTAAGGTATAACAGGTGGCCCTTGAGCCCACCCCCGGAACAAGATCGCTCAAACCCTGGCAAAATCGGGCCCGCTGCACAGAAAGGCGGAGAAGTTCGTTTGGCTTATCCTCGGCAAGATAGGAGAGCATCATGATGCTGATCCATTGCCGCAGTTTCTCTTCGCCCACTAAAGCTATAGCGCTTTGCAGGGACTTCACCTCAACCCGGACAGCAAAGGCCGCTGAATTTACATACCGTAAAAGTTTGTAGGCCAGTGAAACATCGTGGGAGACCAGCTCTGTCATCTTTTCATAATCAGTGGTCTGGTCCTGAAGCTGGCTAAGCATATTAAGATACTGGAGCTTGGAGCCAGGAATATCCCTGCTGCTCATGATCTCAGGCTTTGCAAAAAAATAGCCCTGATACAGATCAAAATCCATCTCCTGCAAACGTTGAAACTGCTCCCTGGTCTCAACCTTCTCGGCCAGCAGCTTCAGGTTAAACTTCTTGGCCCGTACCACCTCTTTTTCAAGCTCTTGCCAGCTCATCTCAAGCACGTCAAACTTGACAATCTTGGCGATCTCCATGAGGGCCTCCAACCCTGGCCGGTACCTAAAATCATCCAGGGCGAAAACATAGCCCTTCTTGGCAAGCTTGTCGCAGCTCTTAAGCAGGGCGGGAGTCACCTTAACGTCTTCGAGAATCTCCACCACAGTGCTCCGGGCGGAAAAGAGGAAAGGGGTGTGGCGATTAAGCATCTCCTGGGGGAAATTAATAAAGGCCCGTTTGCCGCCTGTGACCTTTTGCAGGCCAAGGAGATACTGACTGTTGGTAATAACCGTTGAAGTAGCCGCCATGGAATCAATGGCAGCGCTGCAGAAATTCTGAAGGCCGGAGCGGAAGAGCAGCTCATAGGCAAAGACCTTCATATTGGGACGGAAAATAGGTTGCCGGGCAAGAAAGACCTGGCTGGTATCTATTTTCTTTTTTGGTTCTTCGGGGGGCATATGTTTCCTTACAAAGGGTTTCCCTGCTTGGTTTCATATTCAGGAAACATGCTATATCCTAGGTTACCCCGTCTCGCTTGTCAAAAACCCTTTTCATTTTTGAGTCCTTTTCCGGCAAGATGGCCCAGCTACCTCCAAGGCCTCAACTTTGACAAGCGCCGCAACCACCTCCGCCACCGGCAAACCAATGACATTGGTATAGGAACCGGAAATCTCTGAAACCAGAAAGCCTCCGCCGCTCTGGATTCCATACGCACCAGCCTTATCGTCACCATCACCAGAGGCCACATAGGCGGCAATAACTCCTGGGTCCAAACCGGCAAAACGGACCCGGGTCACCACCGCTCCCACCTCCTCAAGATGAGACTCCTGGCAACAGATGCTGAAACCTGTCCACACCTCATGCCAGCGCCCTGACAGAGAAGTCAGGATCTCTTTTGCCTGTTGACGACTCACTGGTTTACCAAGAAGAACTCCATCGCGGACGACAATGGTGTCCGCCCCCAAAACGACATGGTCTGGATGATGTGTAGCCACGGCCCGGGCCTTTTCAGAGGCCAGGCGCCGGACAAAGGCCTCAGGAGCTTCATCGGGCAGGGCGCTCTCGTCCACCACTGCTGTTTCAACCAAGAATTGAAGACCGAGTTTCGTTAGAAAGTCACGCCTCCGGGGGGAAGCAGAGGCCAGGATCAGGGGGCGCAGATTTTTAAAAACGGGCTTTTCCATGATTAAGCCCGGATGGAATATCCCCCATCAACCACCACGGTCTGGCCATGGATCATCTTGGCCAAGTCACTGGCCAGGAAAAGGGCGACATCAGCAACATCATCCGGAGTAGTTAAAACACCTATGGGGGTCCGCTCCAGCGCTCCGTCAAGAATCTGTTTCCGGTTAGGAAATTTCTTCAAGGCCTCGGTGTCCACGGCCCCGGCACTGATGGTGTTGACGGTAATCTTCTTTGCCCCCAGCTCAACAGCCAGGTGGCGAACCAGGGATTCCAGGGCCGCCTTGGAGGCCCCGACAGCTGTGTAGTTTTCCACAGCGCGCACCGAGCCAAGGCTGGAAACAGCCATGATCCGGCCGCCATGAGTCATCAATGGCACGGCCTGCTGGGTAAGGGTAAGCAAGGCCCGGGCATTAATATCCATGGCCCAGTTCCAATGGCGGGTTGAAAGCTCCATCACCGGCTTCAAGACGCCGGAGGCCGCGTTTGAAACCAGAAGATCCATACGGCCATAGCGTTCACGAATCTGCTCAAACATGGCCACCACATCATCGTCATTGGCCACATTTGCCTTCACCACCATACACTCTGCACCACGCTCCTCAACGAGGCGGGCCGTCTCTTCGGCATCCTTACGGTGGCGGACATAGTTGACAACAATATTCACACCATTTTCTGCAAAACGCAGGGCTATGGCCTTGCCGATACCTCGGGAGCTTCCGGTGATCAATGCTACTTTTCCTGATAAATCAAACATAGGTCAAATCCTCTATAATCGTAGAGCCCTGCAGGGCGTCTGCTGATGCAACATTCATTATAAGACAAAGGGCGATTGTATCAGGATAGGTTGGCGAAGCAAAGGGTTTTATCCATTAGTAGCAGTCTCTTTTCCTATCTCTTTTACGAGTCAGCCAAACCTTGAACCTCCCGGCCAGACTGCCCAAAACATGGCTGGCATCAAAATGCACGGGGCTCAGGTGATCCGGGACCCTGAAATCATCTACCTGTACCTGGTCAGGACAAAGCAGAGGAAAATGCAGAGTGTCCAAATCATACCCCGGGTCCTGATAGTCACGACTGGCGCACCACAATGGCGACAACTCGGGATCAAGATTGACAACTTCCAGAAAGGCCCTATCCAGCGCCAGGGCTGACGGGCTGGCGGCAATCAACCCCAGGCTATATGGGTCGCCATGGATGGGACCGGTGACATGCATGGCGGTTATTGCGTCACAGAGAGAAATACCCTGCGGCACCAGTGAAGGCAGATCGGCAAGAAGGTCGAAGAAAGGCCGGGCATTACCCTTGCCATGCACCTGATGGCCCCAGGCCTTGCGCCATCCTTTCACAATACCGTAATGATTTTTCACAGCCAGGGTAAGCCGGGCCTGGCTGTGGCTCTTAAGCTTGGGGAGGTTTATGAAATAATCACATTCCAGGGCATCAACCGCCACGGCAACCTCAACACCGCCCCTTGTTGTAAGCTTTTTCACTTCCCGAAAGGGAGCAAAGGTAACAGGTAGATTCTTGAGGGCCCCTGTCATTTTCGATATCCGCATGGCACGCATTCCAGAACCGGTGGCCGGAGAATCCCCAACGGCAACATGGACTCCCTTGTCAACAAACCATTGGGCAACCGCGGCGACCAACTCAGGATGGGTGCAGGCCAAATCAGCAGGGTAACCAGCAGCAACGAGGTTTGGCTTCAAAAGGACCTTGCTTCCCCTGGACAGGTTAAAAGAGAGGGAAGTCATCAACCGCTCAACGCCTTCCATAAGCTCTGAACGCTCATAGGACGAACACCGAGAAATGGCTGCCGGAATTTTTGTATGGTTATTCTGCATGCTAGGCCTTGTTTACACCTTCCAAAAAGAGTTGCTCACCTCATAGCCGTTAGCTCAAAAAGCGAAAGACATGGGAAATGAACCTACCATATTTCTAAGGTATAGAAAAACCTGAACAAGGGGGAGCAAGGAAAAGCGAACAAGGCGTATCCATTAAAAAGAAAAAGGCCACCTTGGGGGGACAAGGTAGCCTTTTTCAGGAGAAAGGAGATATGAGTTATTACTCGAAAGTTATTTAATTCAATTACCGTGCCACACGGAGAAAAAAATGACTCCCCGCTAAGAAAGCGCCAACAGTGGGTTTCTCAAAAGCAGGACAACAATCCCGCCTGTTCGTTCTATTCAACTTTTTATACTCTCCCCAGAATACCGCAACTACAGATCTTATTTGCATCGAAAGAACAGCTACTTAATGTCATTTTTAGTTTTTTATACCAGCAAACCTCTCCCCCGGAGACGTTGTCAGACAACGCAAAGATTCAGCTTTTTCTTAAATACCTGTCGTTAAAAATGAACGAAAAGTACAAATTTTATTACCACCTTTACCAAGAGTGCGAATCTTTCCCTTTGGATCGAGCCACCGCCAGCATCTAAGTTTCTTTGATAGAGAACAGGTATCGGATTCTTGACTCCTTGTGAAAAAGTAAGGTCAATAAAATGACCACAAAACTCGACAAGCTCTTTCCACATCAACAATACGCGCAAATGAAATATAAAAATATCTCTATAAAATAGGAAACTTACAATACTAAAAAACCCTCGCGAATATTCATGGCACAATATTTGTTTAAATAAGCCGTAGCCTAAAACCAACAAACACTCACCAGCAGGAGATCTGTACCATGGCAGAAGAAGAAAACGTAACCCCCGAGGAGCCTAAAAAGAAATCCAAGACAATGCTCCTTGTCATCCTTGGTGCACTTTTACTCCTGGCTGGCGGCGGTGGTTTTTTTGTCTACACCACCCTTATGAGTGCAGGCGATAAAGATGTAGAAAAACCAAAAGAAGAAGTGGAAATGGTCGGGGAGATGGTCACCTTTGGCGAATTTGTCGTCAACCTTTCCGACCCCAAGGGCAAACGCTATCTCAAATGTAAAATCAGTGTAGAGGTGGAAGGCGCCGAGGCTGTGGAAAGGGTGCAGAAGATCGAACCCAAGCTCCGCGACATCGTCATCATGCTGCTGACCAGCCTGGCCTTTGAAGAGGTCATGACCCCGGAGGGCAAGATCCGCATCCGCGATGAACTCCTTGAGCGCTTTAACCAGGCAGTCCGGCCTGATCGGATTAAAAACCTTTATTTTAGCGACTTTGTCGTCCAATAAAACCAGAACAACGAGAGATCCATGGAACAGATTCTCAGCCAGGATGAAGTTGATGCCCTCTTAAAAGGTATTTCCGGCGGTGACATTGAAGAGCCGGAAGAAGAAGCCCTTGATGACGAAGCGCTCGAATATTCAGCCTATGACTTTAGCCGCCAAGAACGCATCGTCCAGGTCAAAATGCCGGCCCTGGACGTTATTAACGACGTCTTTCTGCGCTCCATCCGCGGATCGCTCTCTGCAACCCTTCGCCGAATCCTTGACATCAGCTCCGTGCCCATGGAGCTTGACCGTTTTGGCGCCTTTGTCAGGACTCTGCCGGTTCCCAGCAGCCTGCAGATCTTCAAAATGGACCCTTTCCGGGGCCATGCCCTTTTCGTCATCGAACCAAAGCTTGTTTTTGCCCTGGTGGAAAGCTTTTTAGGTGGTAGTGGCCTGCGTAATGTCCGCATCGAAGGCCGCGACTTCACCGCCATTGAGCAGCGCCTGATCCACCGGGTGGTCAACCTGCTGATAAGCGACCTGGAAAAGGCATGGTACTCCCTCCATCCCATCAAAGTTCAATATGTCCGCAGCGAGATCAACCCCCAGTTTGCCAAAATATGCGAACCGGAAGACGTGGTCATTATCAACCGCTATGAGGTGGACATGGACAGGGCAGTGGGCTCCATAACCAGCTGCATCCCCCTGGCCAACTTGGAGTCTGTTAAGGCAAAGCTGATGACGACCTTCAGCAGGGAGCAGAGCGAGGAGGATATCAGCCTAAAACGTGTTCTCACTGAAAACGTCAAGAACATCCCCTCTGAAATAAGAATTATGCTCGGCACGGCAGAAATTTCCGCTGGAGACATCGTTGCCCTGGAAGAAGGCGACATCATTCAGCTCGACAAACGTAAGGATGACTTACTGCCGGCCTATATCGCCGGGGTTAGAAAATATATGGGCTCCCCTGGAGTGCATCGGGGCAACAAGGCCTTTTTGATTAAACGTAAAGTTCTGGACCAAGAAAAAGATTGATGGCTGCGTAGAGAGCGAAAATCAAAAGAGGGCCAGCGACTTTTAAAAAAAAATCAGGATTAGCAGGGAACGTAAAGGAGAAAAGATATGGCTGATGAAGAATCATTGGATGATGCCTGGGCAGATGCCCTGGAAGAGGCAAATCCTGAATTAAACGACAATGAAGAAGCTAAAAATCAGGGTGGCGATGGCGACTGGGGCGCCCTTTCCGAGGAAAGCGCCGCGCCTGACTCCGCCGACTTCCAAGAACTTGGGGCCGGAGAGATGGGCAAGGGAGGAAGTCAAAACCTTGATTTTCTGCTCGACATCCCCCTTGAGGTAAGCGTTGAACTTGGTCGATCCAGCATGATCATTGACCGGATGCTCCAACTCACCCAAGGCTCGGTTATTGAGCTTGAAAAGGCAGCCGGCGAGACCGTGGAAATCTATGTTAACAAAAAGCTGCTGGGTAAGGGCGAGGTAATCGTGGTCAACGACCGTTTCGGCGTCAGGATCACAGAGATTATCAGCCAGGCAGACCGTATCAAAAACATGAGTTAAAACTGTGAATAATCCTCTCTTCCATATCACAGGAGCAGGCAGCCTCCTGCTCAGCCTTCCTCTCAGCGCCTGGGCTGCCGAAGAAACGCCCCTTGCCGTGGTCACCCCCCAATTTGCCCCCATGCAGTCCATGGCGGCCATGGGCAAGCTTCTGGTTGCCTTTCTGATTATTGGCGCCCTCATGGCCTTGCTTTTTAAGGGCATGAAGAAAATGGGCCTGGGCCATGGCTCCCCTAGCAAAGGAGGGTTGATCTCCGTCTTGGACACCAGAATGATTGCCCCCAAGAAATACATCTCGGTGGTCAGGGTGGCCGGAGAAGATCTTGCCATCGGCATCTCCGACAGCAACCTCTCACTCCTGTGCAAACTTGGTCCTGCAGTTACCCCCCAGAAGAAAAAGACCGAAGACTCCCAATTTGCCGGCAACCTGGAGGAGGCCCATGGGTAACGTCAAGCATCCTGCCACCTGCCTGTTTTTAGCTGTCCTGGCCATCATTATCCTGCCCAAGCTGAGTCTGGCCGCCACCCTGCCCACTATCCAGGTGGGAGTGACGGAAACAGATGACCCCAAGCAGATGGCGACCATTATTGAGATCCTCCTGGTCTTCACTGTCCTCTCCATGGCACCGGCCATCCTGCTGATGACCACCAGCTTTACCCGTCTGGTGGTGGCCTTCTCTTTCCTGAAAAATGCTATGGGAACTCAGCAGATGCCGCCCTCGCAGGTGCTCATCGCCCTGGCGCTCTTTTTAAGCCTTTTTATCATGAGCCCGGTGTTCTCCCAAATTAACACCGCAGCCGTAAAGCCCTATATGGCCGAAAAAATCGGCCTGGAGGATGCCTTTCAGGAGGGAATCAAGCCCCTGCGCGCCTTCATGTTTAAGCAGACAAGGCAAAAAGATCTGGCCCTTTTTCTCTCCTTTACCAAAATGGAAAAACCGCAGAATAAAGAGGCCATCCCCACCTCGGTGCTGATTCCAGCCTTTATGATCAGCGAGCTTAAAACCGCCTTTCAGATCGGTTTCATCCTCTTTTTGCCCTTCCTGGTCATCGATATGGTGGTGGCCAGTGTTTTGCTCTCCATGGGTATGATGATGTTACCACCGGTAATGGTATCACTCCCCTTTAAACTTCTCCTCTTTGTCCTGGTGGACGGCTGGTATCTCATTGTCGGCTCCCTGGTCAAGAGTTTTGGGGTGTAAAGGAGATAATCATGACCCCCTTGGAAGCTGCCACTTTAGGACAAAACGCCGTCACCATCACCCTGCTGCTTTCCGCCCCCCTCCTGCTGGTGGGCATGGTGGTGGGCCTGCTCATTGCTCTTTTTCAGGCAACCACCCAAATCCAGGAAATGACCCTGACCTTTGTCCCTAAAATTGCCGCCGTTATGGTGGCCATGCTTTTTTTCTCCTCCTGGATGCTGCTTAAATTAACCGATTACACCAGGGAGCTTTTTGAGAGCATCCCCATGCTCCTCAGGTAAAACCATGGTCGACAGCACACTTCTTAACTGGACACTTAACAGCCTGCTGACCCTGGTCATTGTTCTGATCAGGGTGGGGCCGCTTCTTTTCTTCATGCCGGTCCTGGGGGCAACAAACGTCCCAAATCAGGTCAAGACGCTGCTGGTGTTTGCCGTCTCCCTCGTCCTGGCACCCTCTGTGGCGGTAAACAGCAGCCAGTTACCCACAACCACCCTGGGTTTCACTCTTTTTTCCCTAAATGAAATATGCTTTGCCGCCATCCTCGCTTTCTTTGCCCGCCTGATCTTTGATGCCATCCAACTGGCCGGCCAGATGGTCAGTATCCAGATGGGCATGAGTATGGCTGGTGTTATGGATCCGCAGTTCGGTAATCAAGTGACCCTGGTGGGACAATTATGGACCATGACAGCTTTTCTCATTTTTCTGGCCATTGACGGCCACCACATTTTTTTCACCACCCTGGTGGAGAGTTATAAATGGGTTAAGCCAGGCAGCCTGCACCTCACTGAGGTTACCTATAATGGAATCTTGGGGGCAGTGGGACGGATGTTTATTCTTGCTATCAAAATAATGGCGCCGGCATCAGCGGCCATTTTTTTCTCCCATATTGCCATGGGCATTATCGCCAAGACCGTGCCGCAGATCCCCATCCTTATCGTCGGTATGCCGATGAACATTGTCATTGGCCTGCTCTTTGTAGGACTTTCCATGGGATACTTTCTGCCATTGATGATCGGTCAGTTTGAGATACTTGGTCGCTCCCTGCCCAGACTAGCCCAGGGCATGGGGTAAAAAGATGAAGGATGAAGGATGAATTCCAGCCTCATCCTAACTTTTAAGAAGCAACTTTAAAAAACATGTAGAGAAAAATCATGGCGGAAGAGTCCAGCGGACAAGAAAAAACTGAAGAACCCACCTCCCGGCGCCTCCAAGAGGCCCGGAAAAAGGGTGATGTGCTGAAAAGCATGGAGGTTCCTTCTGCAGCCGTACTCCTCTTCGGTCTTCTGGCTCTGTTCATGATGAGAACCTATCTCTTTGACAGGTTTCTGCTGGTAATGCGCCATTATCTCGGCCAGATCCATAGCTATACTATTACTCCCAGCAATATGATGCCCCTCACCATTGAAGCCATGACCTTTTTCGCCATCCTGGTGGGCCCCCTGATGGCTGTTATATTTCTCACGGCACTCAGCTCAAACTACGCCCAAGTCGGTGTCCTTTTTACCACCGAAAAAATTGCCCCTAAATATGAGAAGATCGACCCCTTAAAAGGTATCCAACGCCTCTTTTCCATGCAGACGGTGTTTAATACCATCAAGTCCATTGCCAAACTGGCCATTATCGGCTGGGTGGCCTACAGTGTGGTCAGAGAAAACGTTTATAACCTCCTACCTCTCATGGATCAGCCACCCTTGGCTATTTTCATTTTCTACGCCGAGGTCTCTTTTTGGATGTTCTTAAAAACAGCGCTGATCATTGCCCTGCTGGCTTTCATAGACTGGCTTTTCCAGCGTTGGCAATTCATGAAAAAAATGAAGATGACCAAGCAGGAGGTCAAGGAAGAGGCCAAAAACACCGAGGGTGATCCCCATGTCAAGGGTCGCATCCGCTCCATCCAGATGGAAATGGCCAGAAAAAGAATGATGGCCGAGGTCCCCGAGGCAGATGTCATCATCACCAACCCTACCCGGTTGGCCATTGCCATCAAGTATGACAACAGCACCATGATAGCCCCTCAGGTGGTAGCCAAAGGTGCAGGTGTGATTGCCAACAGAATCAAGGAAATTGCCAAGGAGCATAATATCCCCCTCATGGAAGATAAACCCCTGGCCCGCGCATTATATAAAACTGTTGAGATTGGTGAGGAGATCCCTGCCAACCTCTTCCAGGCCGTGGCCGAGATACTTGCCCACGTCTACAGTGTCAGAAATAGGGCAGCATAACAACCAAGGATGAGGGATGAATTATCAAGGATGAAAAACGATCAGCATCCCCTGGTCATCCTTCATCCTTGATAATTCATCCTTAGAAAAAAACATGGCGGCTGAAAAGACCTTAAATCCTATAAAGATTGAAACCACCAGCCTGGTGGTGGCCCTTGGCGTGGTGGCGATCCTGATGATCATGATCCTGCCCCTGCCTACTATGGTCCTGGACCTTCTGCTGTCGCTGGGCATTACCATGAGTCTGGTGGTCATGCTGATGAGCATGTACAACACCGACGCCCTTGAATTCTCCGCCTTTCCGTCCCTGCTCCTGTTGACCACCCTGTTCAGGTTGTCATTGAACATCGCCTCCACCAGATTGATCCTGCTCCATGGCCATGAGGGTCCCGGGGCTGTGGGCCGGGTTATTCAGTCCTTTGGTAATTTCGTTGTAGGCGGCAGTTTTGCCGTGGGCCTGATCATCTTCCTGATCATGGTGCTTATTAACTTTATCGTTATCACCAAGGGTTCTGGTCGTATTGCCGAGGTAGCTGCCCGCTTTACACTTGATGCCATGCCCGGCAAGCAGATGGCCATTGACGCCGACCTTAACGCCGGCCTCATAGACGAGGCCACTGCCAAAAGCCGCCGCGAAAGAATCTCCCGCCAGTCCGAATTCTATGGGGCCATGGATGGTGCCTCAAAATTTGTGCGCGGCGAAGCCGTGGCCTCCCTGGTGATCATGGCCATCAATATTGTTGGCGGTCTTTTTATCGGCACAGTACTCCAGAACATGGGCCTCATGGAAGCAGCCGAGACCTTTACCCTGCTCACCATTGGTGACGGCCTGGTCTCCCAGATCCCATCGCTGATCATCTCCACGGCAGCAGGTATTATTGTCAGCCGGGCCGCCTCCGAGCACAGCATGGGCCTTGAACTCACCAAACAGTTCGGTAAGCAACCAGAGGCCTTGGCCGTCTCCTCCGCCATTATTATTCTCTTTGGCCTGATCCCCGGCCTGCCCCATGTCCCTTTCTTACTGCTGGGTACAATTATGGGGGGTTTGTCGTGGTTTGCCTTTGCCCAGAAGGCAAAAACGGACGAGAGCGCTGAAAAACAAGAAGAAGAGGAACGCAGAGCCCAGGAGCCGCAGCCCGGCTCCCCTGAAACAGTGGAGGCCCTGCTCTCCATGGATACCCTGGAACTAGAGGTGGGCTACGGCCTGATTCCTCTGGTTGATGAAAACCAGCAGGGAGATCTCCTGGAGCGCATCCGCGGCATCCGCCGCCAGTTTGCCACTGAGATCGGCATGCTCCTGCCGCCCCTCCATGTCCGCGACAACCTGCAGATCAAACCTGATGAGTATGTCCTGCTCTTAAAAGGGGTGGAGCTTGCCAAGGGTGAATTACTCATGGGCCATTATTTGGCCATGGATTCCGGCGCAGCCAAGAGAGAGATTGAGGGCATCCCCACCACTGAGCCCGCCTTCCAGCTGCCGGCCCTGTGGATCAGTGAAGAGAAGAGAGACGAGGCCCAGCTGGCCGGCTATACCGTGGTGGACCCCTCCACGGTGGTGGCCACCCATCTCACCGAGGTGCTGCGCAGCCATGCCGATGAACTCCTTGGCCGCCAGGATACCCAAAAGCTTCTGGACCACCTGGCCAAGAGCCATCCCAAGGTGGTGGAAGAGCTGGTCCCCAACCTTCTTACCCTGGGCGCTGTCCAGAAGGTGCTGCAGAACCTGCTGCGGGAACGGGTCTCTATCCGCGACATGCTCACCATCTGTGAGACCCTGGCTGACTTTGCGCCAATTAATAAGGACCCTGACCTGCTCACCGAATATGTGCGCCAGAAGATGGCCCGCTCCCTGGTTGGCTCTTTGGTGGATGAGCAAGGAGAACTCCACCTCCTCACTGTGGACAGCCAGATTGAAGACTTCATCCGGGAATCGGTCCACACAACCGAACAGGGCTCCTTTTTATCCCTGGAGCCCAACCTGGGCCAAAGCATTGTCGAGTCGGTTATTACGGAAACGGAACGGGTGGCCACGGAGGGCTATCAGCCGGTACTGCTTTCCACCCCCACCATCCGCCGTCATCTGCGCCAGCTCATTGAACGCTTTGCCCCTCAGGTGATTGTCCTTTCGGCAAGTGAACTGACAACAAATGTAAAAATAAACTCCCTGGGAACCGTTGCCATCAACCAGCAAACCTAAAAAAGGCATTACTGCCATGATTCTTCCTGAGAACGACGACTATGATCATTAAAAGATTTGAAGCATCGACAGCGCCAAAAACCATGGAACTTGTAAAAAAAACCCTGGGGGAAAATGCCGTTATCTTTTCCCAAAAGACCCTGGACAAGGGTACTCCGTACCAGAGAGTGGAAATCATGGCGGCCATGGATTACGATATGGACAGCAGACCCAGCCCCGCCCCGCTGCTGCCAGAATTAGATATGACAGATGCCCCCCCTGCCACCTACGGGTATGATGCTATCCGTAAACCCCAGAAAGCACGCGCCAAGGCCCAGAAGCAGAAAGCGGATCGTGAGAGTAAGCAGTTGCGAAAAAACTTTGCCAAACTCCTTGAGGAAAAAACCGGCCCCTGGCCGCCGGAAAAAAAGAAGGGCGGAGAGGCTCCTTTACCCAAGGCCATCCACCGCAAACAGGTCAAAAAATGGCGTGATGACCTCATCGGCCAGATTGAGGTAGAGCATCTTTTAAGCCACACCCCCGACGGTGGTCCAGACATTATCGCCCTGGTGGGCCCCACCGGTGTCGGCAAAACAACCACTGCCGCGAAACTTGCCGCCTGGTATCATCTTAACGAGGACAAGAAGGTGACCCTGCTTTCCATGGATTGTTACCGGATCGGCGCCACTGACCAGCTCCGCACCTATGCCAAAATCATGCGCTTACCCTGCGAGATCGCCATTCGCAAAAAAGATCTTGCTGCGGCTGTTGCCCGCCACCGTGACGCTGATCTCATAATTATTGATACCGCAGGCAAGAGCCCCCATGACACAAAACATGTTGCCGAATTGGCGGACTGGTTTGCTCCAGTGACCAATGTCCAGCCCCTTCTTTGCCTGAGCGCAACCACCAAGAAAGAAGACCTCTCCCAGATCGTCGACTCCTATCGGGCCTTGGCCCCGCACAGTGTTATCCTTACTAAGCTTGATGAAACCAGGGCCTATGCAGCCATCTGCCAGCAGGTAGCTGCTGCTAAAATGCCGGTGGGTTATCTCACCATGGGCCAACGGGTCCCCGAAGATTTTATGGTGGCCGACAAGCCATTCCTTGTTTCCTTTTTTAAAAAGGGCTGGCCGGCCATGGAACAACAGCTGACCAATTAAGATTTTTTTTTACCGCAGGATTTCCTAAGGTGGTAGTTTTTCAGCCCAGGCATGGGCCGCAATGAAGTATAGTCAGTCAAGAGAGTTTACAATTTTATGAACCAGGCAGACACATTGGAAAAGATCATGGCTCGCACCCCTTTAAAAAAAGCTGCATCCGACTACCAGGGCTCACCGCCCCGGGTCATTGCCGTTACCAGCGGCAAAGGCGGTGTCGGCAAGACCAACGTCGTCACCAATCTTGCCTACTCCCTTGCCCGTAAAGGTAAAAAAGTGCTGGTTCTTGATGCTGACATCAACCTGGCAAATGTCGATGTCCTGCTTGGCCTGACGCCAAAGTTTAACCTCCACCATGTCCTGCTCGGCGAAAAAAAGCTGCCGGACATTCTGGTCAGCGGCCCGGGTGGTTTCCAGATCCTGCCGGCCAGCTCCGGCATCATGGAGCTTGCTGAACTTAGCGAAGAACAGAAACTTTTCTTTCTCTCGGAGATAAGCGCTTTAGGCAATGCCATCGATGTCATGCTCATTGATACAGCCGCAGGCATTAACAATAATGTGATTTACTTCACCTTGGCTGCCCAGGAAAAAATAGTTGTCCTTACTCCGGAACCCACCTCTCTCACCGATGCCTACGCCTTGATCAAGGTGCTCTCGTCGCGCCATGACGTCAAGCGCTTCCGTATCCTCGTCAATTCGGCCCGTACAGAGAAAGAGGCCTTGGCCGTCTTTCGCCAGCTCACCCTGGTGGCGGATCGTTTCCTGGACTCCTTGTCCCTTGACTATCTCGGCTTCATCCCCTTTGACAGCAAGCTTCCGCAATCAGTACGGGCCCAGAGGCTGGTGGTGGATATGTCGCCGAGATCCACCTCAAGCGGAAAATTCTTTGATTTAGCTGAACAGTTGATTCAAGAGAGGCCGGATCCCCATACGGATGGAAACATTAAATTTTTCTGGAAAGGTCTTTTTAACGTATAATATACTTTAGGTATCAGATGTATAAGCCTCCCCACCTCAGAGCCAATAACATTACCCCAGGCCCTAGAACGCAGATGAGCAAACCGCAACCAGGCAAACTCAAGGATTACACCAACGCCTATTTTAAGGCCGACACGGTACTGGATGCGGACAAAAGGGACGAGTTAATCTTGGCCTACACACCGCTCATCAAGTATATCGCCAGCCGTCTTGCCTCTCGCCTTCCGCCCCAGGTTGCCTTTGACGACCTGGTTTCCAGCGGCATCATCGGTCTCATTGACGCCATTGACAAGTTTGACCTCAGCAAGAAAGTTCAGTTCAAAACCTATGCCGAATTTCGTATCCGGGGCGCCATGCTTGATGAGCTCCGCTCCCTGGACTGGGTACCTCGTTCTGTGCGGCGCAAGGCCACCGACCTTGAGCATGCCTACAGCAAGCTTGAGAAAAAATTAGGCCGGCCAGCCAACGATGAAGAGACTGCCGCGGAAATGGGCATCAACCTTGAGAACTACCACAAGCTCCTTGACGAGACCAAGACCATCACCTTTATGGACATTGAGCTTCTCCGCCAGAAAAGCCCGGACCAGATTGAAACCGGCAATGGGCTGGCCGCCATATCCATGGATGCCAATGACCCCTTTGCAGCTATTAACCTCAAGCAGATTCGAAATCTTCTGGCCCAATCCATCGACAGTCTGCCTGAGAAGGAACGCCTGACTGTGTCACTCTATTATTTTAACGAATTGACCATGAAAGAGATTGGCCAGGTTTTAAACTACACAGAGTCTCGAATTTCACAGATGCACACCAAGGCCATGCTTCGTTTGCGCACTAAAATTAAAAAAGCGCTTGCAGCCTGATTGATTATCACCATGCGACTGAAATAAGTATTTTCCTTTGCCAGCTTTTCTGCTTAACATATCTATAATATTTACAGATTTTACTGTTCTGCCATTAATGCCCCCGGGTGAAACTTAAAAAGAGTATTGAGGGAATAACCATGCCGGTTGATACAAGTATGAAAGTCCTTGTTGTTGATGACTTTGCCACAATGCGTCGCATTGTAAAAAATATCCTCACCCAGTTAGGATACAAAAATATCATTGAGGCCGATGACGGTTCCACCGCTGTTGACATCCTGAAAAATGAAAAGGTGGACATGATTATTTCCGACTGGAACATGCCCAAGATGACCGGCCTGGAGTTGCTTAAACATGTGCGGGCCGACGCCGATCTGGCTGCCACCCCTTTTATCATGGTCACTGCAGAGGCCCAGCAGGACAACATTATCCTCGCCGTTAAAGCCAAGGTGAGCCAGTACATTGTGAAGCCCTTTACTGCTGAAACCCTTGGCGAAAAGATTGACAAAATTTTCAGCTAACCACCTTGGCTTTCTCCATGACGGCACCATAACGGCGGTCATGGCGGAGACTTTTTACTTCCATAATGACTCCCCCCTCCGAAAAAAAAACCGCCACCTCACATGACCCGCTGACCGACCTTGATGATGATCTCGGTGATGATTGGGAATCTGCCTTTCAGGCCGAAGATTTCATGTTTTCTCCTGAAGAGGAGTCCGCTGATTTTTTTCTCCTTGAAGACACTCCTGACGACAATGATGATATTTCCGGCCTTTTCAACGGCGATGAAGGGAAAAAAGGGGGCACGGATGGCGCCGCTCCAGACTCGTCGGGCGCTGAAGCTGGGCCAGAAACATCCACCGTTCTTGAATTTCCCAGCCAGGTTCAGATCCTGGCGGCCTCACTTCTTCAACTTTTTCAGAATCGCCCTCTCCCCCAGCGCCTACTGATCGGCGCTCTGCCCATCGTCCTCATTCTCATTATTTCCAGCACCCAGTTTTTTCGCTCAACCAATGACGAATTTGCCTCCCTTGAAGACCAGGCGTTGGTGACTGAAACTCAAATCACCACCACTCAGCCCCAGGAAAGAAAGCCTGAACCAGGAGCCAAAAAACACCTGCAAACCATCCCAGCGCCTGGCCCTGTCGCTGAGGTGGAAACCGTCCACGAGAAATGGAAACTCCCTTCTTTTATTATTGTTGCCAAGGCGGATAACAATAATAACCTGGTGATTAATATTGACCTGACCCTTATTGCTAAACTCGAAAAAGGCCAGGATCTCCCCGCAGAAAAGACAACATTTGTAAAGGATGTCATCTACCAATTCTACGCCAACAGGCCTGCCTACGAGCTTAAGCGCTTTGCCTTGGCCCGTGGCGAAATGATCAGCCAACTCAAGGCTTGGCTTAATAAGCAATGGCAAAATAACCCCATCGACACCATCACATTCTCCCACTACCAAGTCATCCAAACCTCCCCTCCCCTCGCCCCAAAAGTCACATTTATGTAACAAAGCCTCCATATTGTTACATTTTTGTCACAAAATCCCCTTCTTGCGTTTCCACCCTTCACGAGATTTTCTCCGAAAGATCAAGGCATTCCCCTCTTTATAGCCAAGGGCACGCATCTTGCTAAAAAGATCGCAAACCATTAACCATTTGCCGACCCACTCAGAGCCTAGGCTCTTTTCATTACCGGAGAAATTTGATGATTAACACTGGTGACACCGCCTTTATAATGATTTCCGCCGCCATGGTTTTGTTAATGACACCTGCCCTGGCTCTTTTTTACGCCGGCATGGTGCGCAGCAAGAATGTCCTCGGCACCATCCTCCAGTCCTTTATTATGATCGCAGTGGTCACCTTTGAATGGATCTATATCGGCTATTCCATGTCCTTTGGCCCCGATGTCAGCGGCATTATCGGCGACCTCTCCATGCTTGCCTTAAACGGGGTAGGATCGGCACCAAGCTCGACCTATGCCACCACTATCCCGCAGCTTGTTTTCATGATTTACCAGTGCATGTTTGCCGTGATCACCCCGGCTCTCATCACCGGCGCTTTTGCGGAGCGCATGCGCTTTGGCCCCTTCATTCTTTTCAGCCTGTTCTGGACCATCGTGGTTTACAATCCAGTCTGCCACTGGATCTGGGGCGGAGGATGGCTGGCAGCTAAAGGAGTTCTTGATTTTGCCGGTGGTCTTGTCGTCCATCTCACCTCCGGTGCGGCGGCAGCCGCAGCTGTTATGGTTCTTGGTCCCAGAAAAGGCCTGGGCCGTGATAAGTTCATGCCCCACAGCCTGCCCATGACTTTACTTGGCACGGGCCTTCTTTGGTTCGGTTGGTTCGGCTTTAACGGCGGCAGCGCCCTGGCTGCTGACGGCATTGCCGCAACTGCCTTTGTCAACACCCATGTTGCCGGTATGGCCGGTCTGGCCATGTGGGTCACCCTTGAATGGCTCCTTTACAAACAACCAACCACCCTGGGTGCGGCCTCCGGCGCCATTGCCGGTCTGGCCACCGTTACCCCCGCCGCTGGCTTTATAAGCCCCCATGCCGCTGTCATTATCGGTCTTTTGGCAGGACTGGCCTGTTTTGCGGCGGTAACATATAAAAACAAGGTCGGCTTTGACGACAGCCTTGATGTTGTCGGCATCCATGGCCTCGGTGGTGTTATCGGCACCATCTGTCTTGGCGTCTTTGCATCCAAGGCTATTAATCCTGGCGGTGCTGATGGGCTTCTTGCCGGAAACGCCTCTTTCTTGGCTACCCAAATTTTCGGGGTGGTTGTAGTCGGCGTTTATGCTTTTGTGGTAAGCCTTGTCCTTCTCAAAATCACCGATACCATCTGCGGCGGCCTTCGGGTGAGCGTGGAAGATGAAACCGTTGGTCTTGACCAGACCGCCCACAGCGAAACTGCATACAACATGTAACCAACCCAGATATCGTAATCTGCACAGGAGACAGTATGAAAAAAATTGAAGCCATCATTAAGCCCTTTAAGCTCGACGATGTCAAAGAGGCCCTCAACGAGATAGGTATCACCGGTATGACCATGACTGACGTTAAGGGGTATGGCCGCCAAAAGGGCCATAAGGAGATCTATCGTGGCGCTGAATACATGGTTGATTTTATCCCTAAAATCAAAATCGGAATCATCGTGTCTGCCGACAAGGTTGATGAAGTCGTGGAGACCATTGTTTCAGCGGCCCGTACTGGCAAGATTGGTGACGGCAAGATTTTTGTACTACCCGTTGATGATGTAATCCGCGTCCGCACCGGCGAAACCGGCAGTGAAGCCATATAGCATTTTTAACTGCTCCCTGACAAAAAAGAACCTGGCACGAAATGAATTCGGAATTACGCACAAAACGAGATGCCCTTGAGGCATTGTGGCAGAAAGGACTAAGTGGCCAGGCCCTTCTTTCTGAACACACCAAGCTCATTGACTCGTCCCTGAGCCACTCGTTTAGCGAATGCCGGGTTGACACCGACGATATGGCGCTCGTTGCCCTGGGCGGTTATGGCCGTGAGGAGCTTTTTCCCTTTTCGGACATTGACCTAATGCTGCTCCACAGGCCCGAGGCCAAAGATCGCTTAAACGATGTGGCTGAAGCCGTTTTTTACCCGCTCTGGGATGCTGGTCTTGAGGTTGGCCACGGGGTTCGCACCGTGGAGATTTGCCTTGAAGACGCCAGGGAAGATTTTTTCTTTCAGGTCTCCTTGCTTGATGCCCGCCTCCTTGTCGGCTCCCAGGTTCTTTTTGACGAGTTGATGGAAAAATTCAACCGTTTTTTCGTGACCGGCCATCGCAAAGGTTTTTTTGAGTCCATGCTCAGCCATTGCCAGCTACGCCACGAACGTTTTGGCAACCATGGCTACCTGCTTGAGCCTCACATCAAAGAGAGCCGGGGCGGATTTCGCGATATCCAGGCCATGCTCTGGTCTTCCCAGGTTGTCTTTGGCCTTCAGAGCCTCGACGACCTGGAAAACTCAGCCTTACTCACCAGCGAAGACCGGAAAAGATTCGAAGAGGCCATCAATGCCCTTATTCGTATCCGTAATCGCCTTCATTACATCAGTGGCCGCAAAAATGACCAACTCTTTTTCGAACACCAGGAAGAGATGGCCGGGGCCTTTGGTTACAAGACAACCAAGGCCATGCTTGGTGTTGAGCTCTTCATGCGCGAGGTCCACAACCATCTGCAGTCCATTGCCGTGGTAACCGAACTCTTTTTCGAGCATGTTCAGGATGTGGTTGGCCTAACTCCTCCTGCTGCAGGAGATAGAACCCTGGAACCAGGAATTACTGTGCGTCAGGGCCGCATCCAGATTAGCGAGGCGGACCTTGTCAGCAAACGCCCCCATCTGTTTATGCGGGTCTTTGCCCAATCTGGGGCCACTGGTCTGCCCATTCACCACAACACCAAAACCCTTATCAGCCAAAAATTTCATCTGGTCAACGACAAGGTCTGCCGCTCCAAGCGGATGTCCAAGGCCTTTCTGTCAATCCTCCAGGGGAACAATGTCCTGAATGTGCTCACCGACATGCTGGAGACGGGATTGCTTTCAGCTTATATCCCCGAGTTTGAGCACCTGGAGTCCCTGGCCCAACACGATGTCTACCATGTCTACACCGTTGATCGCCACCTCCTGCAATGCGTTGAGGAAATAGGCCTTTTGCGGAAAGAAGCGTCCTCCATCTTCATCACCTTGGCCTCGCCCCATATTCTCTTTTTAGCCGGCCTCCTCCATGATATCGGCAAGGGCACCAAGAATGACCACTCTGAATACGGCGCTGACCTGGTTAGGATCATCAGCAAGCGTCTCAACCTGGAAGAGGAAGAGATCAACTGCCTTTCCTTCCTGGTGCGCAACCATCTTTACCTCTCGGAGATAGCCCTGCGCCGCGACATTGAAGATGAGAATCTCATCTTGAAATGCGCCGAGAATATCCAGGACCCCGACCGCCTGGCCATGCTCTACCTGCTTACCATCGCTGACGCCAAGGCAACCGGCCCCACTGTGCTCACCGATTGGAAAACCACCCTCTACCTTGAGCTCTACCTGAAGATTGCTCACGCCCTGGAGCACAATGAGCGTGTCGCCCCGGACCGGAAACAGGCCGTGGCCTGGATGAGGGAAAAACTGGAGCCTGCTGCCCAGAAACTCGCCCCAGATTTTGACCTCGATATGTTGCCGGATGACTACCTCCTCTCTTTCTCCACAGAAGAGGTGGCCCTTCACATCAAACATCATACGACCAGCATGGCAAACAACAAACCCACCTTGGTGGAGGCCTCAGACCAAGAGGATCACTGGGATGTCCTGGTCATGGCCAAAGATAGGCGAGGGTTGCTCAATCGTCTCTGTGGCGTTCTGGCCCTGCACAATATCAAGGTCCTGGCTGCTAAGATTTTCACCTGGAGCGATGGCACAGCTGTGGATGTTCTCCAGGTTACCTCGGCGCTGAATAATGAATTTGCCGATCAGGACTGGCGGACCTTTCAAAAGGATTTGGAGTTGGCCATAGATTACCGGCTTGGCCTTGCCCACCGTCTAAGCAAGAAACTAGCTCCTTTAGGGCGAAAGGCTCAACCTAAGAAAGACAAAAGAACCAACACCAGAGTCACCATTGAGCCGGATGGCTCAGACAAATATAGCATCATCGAGGTTTTCGCCGAGGATAAGAGGGCTCTGCTTTACGACATCACCCGCACCCTGGCAGATTTCGGAATCTCAACCTATCGGGCCCAGATTGGTAGTCAAGCTGACCAGGTTGTCGATGTCTTTTACGTCCTGGACCATGAAGGCAAGAAGATCCAGGACAAAAATTTTCTCAGCGAGGTTCGCCAGGGGCTGACCCATGCCGCCAGCTGACAGTACAAAAATGTAATAAATTTCAACTTGTTTTTATTAAGAGGATAGTTAACAACAAAAAATATATGTCCGGGTCACATAAAGTGTGTATAACCCAGCCTATATTTTTTTAGACAAACAGCACGCTGAAACAACAGCACCTGTCTTTATAACTTCTTCTGCCACCTCAACCCTTTTTTAGGAGAAAAGTCATGACAAGAGACGACATCTTGAAAATTGTCGAAAAAGAAAAAATCAACTTCTTCCGCATGCAGTTCATCGATGTGAACGGTTTCCAGAAGAACGTTGCCATCCCCCGCAGCCAGTTGGAGAAAGCCCTGGACGGCGGCATCATGTTTGACGGCTCTTCCATTGACGGCTTTGCCCGCATCGATGAGTCCGACATGTTCCTCAAGCCAGACTTTGACACCTTTGTTGTCCTGCCTTGGCGTAATAAAGACGGCATTGCTGCTGCCCGCCTGATCTGCGATGTCCATCTGCCTGACGGTTCTCCCTTTACCGGCTGCCCCCGTTGCGCCTTGAAGAAGAGCCTGGCAACCGCTAAAGAGATGGGCTACACCATGAATATCGGCACCGAGGCTGAGTTCTTCCTCTTTGAGCGTGACGAAGATGGCAACTCCACCACCGTTACCAACGACGTGGCTGGCTATTTCGCCCTGGACCCTGAAGATCTTGGCAACGACTGCCGTCGTGAAATTATTGAGACCCTGGAGGCCATGGGTTTTGAGATCGAAGCCTCCCATCATGAGGTTGCCGAGGGTCAGCACGAGGTTAACTTCAAGTACTCCGATGCTCTCACCGCCTGTGACAACACCGTGACCTTCAAGTGGGTTGTTAAGGCCGTTGCTAACAAGTATGGCTTGCACGCCACCTTTATGCCCAAGCCCATCTTCGGCATCAACGGTTCTGGTATGCACTGTAACCAATCGCTGTTTAACTCCGACGGCACCAACGCCTTTGAAGATACCAGCGACTCTCAGGGCCTGAGCAAGGTAGCCTACCAGTACATCGCCGGTATTATCAAAAATGCCCGCGGTTTTGCCGCTGTTACCAACCCTCTGGTCAACTCTTACAAGCGTCTTGTTCCCGGCTATGAGGCCCCTGTATACGTGGCCTGGTCTGCATCTAACCGCTCTGCCCTGGTACGTATCCCCGCTTCCCGCGGTCTCGGTACCCGTGTTGAGGTTCGTTGCCCGGATCCAACCTGTAACCCCTATCTGGCCATTGCCATGATGCTCAACTCCGGCCTTGACGGCATCAAGAACGACCTGACTCCGCCAAGCTCCGTTGACGCTGACATCTTCTCCATGACCCAGGAGGAGAAGGACGCCGCCGGCATCCCCAGCCTGCCGGCCAGCCTGGCAGAGGCCCTGGACGTCCTTGAGGCCAACCCAATCGCCAAGGAAACCCTGGGCGACCACATTTTAGGCAAATACGTTGAAGGCAAACGTAAGGAGTGGGACAGCTATCGCACTGCCGTTACCTGCTGGGAGATCGACAACTACCTCGACCTCTACTAAGAAAAACGAAGCGTTTTTCGTTTTTTACAGCTAAAAAAAGCCCAAGGCCTAAACAGCCTTGGGCTTTTTTTATTTTAACAGACAAACATGCCACATTATGCTTAAAAACACCTTTCTCCATATCTCCGGCATCGGCAAAAAAACTGAAGAGCAAATTTGGCAGGCGGGCATTCACTGCTGGAGTGATTTCACACCAGCAACATCGACAGCCCTGCGTCCAGCAATAGGCCGCCTCGTTGAAAACCACCTACTCAGGCAACCTGCCTCTTCCCTGGCAACGCCATCTTATTTTTCCGAGCGCCTGCCCGCCAGTCAGCATTGGCGGCTCTTTCCCCATTTCCGCGACAAGACCGCCTTTATTGATATTGAAACCACAGGCATTAACCGGGAGAGGAGCACCATAACCACCATTGCCCTCTATGACGGCAGTGACATCCTTACCTTTGTCCAGGGCGCCAACCTCAACACCTTCCCGGACCATCTTGCCAGATACGAGACCATCGTCACCTATAACGGCAAGGGCTTTGACGTGCCTATGCTGGAACGCTATTTTAATATAAAGATAAGCCAGGCCCACCTGGACCTGCGACCCATCCTTGCCGCCCTTGGTTATAAGGGAGGACTAAAGGGCTGTGAAAGGCAGCTCGGCATTGACCGCCCAGAGCTGCAAGGGGTTAACGGCTATGACGCGGTTATTCTTTGGAATGAATATCAGCGCAACGGCCAACCAGAACTCCTTAACACCTTACTGGCCTATAATGTTGCCGACACCATCAACCTCGAACCCCTGATGGTGATGGCCTACAACCTGCATATTGCCACGACCCCATTTGCCTTAAGCCACTATCTTCCCATCCCGGAACTGCCAAGAAACCCCTTCCAGGCCGATACAGATATCATCAAACGACTTCAGGCAAAAAGGCGCCCCTAGAGATAGACATGAAGAGCGCCACTCTTGCTCTTGACCTTCCTCTCCCAACTAAAGGCAACAATCCCTCCCTCCTTCTTGAGAAGGGTGAGCTTCTGCTCAATAATATCCGGCAACACAGCCAGGCCGCCGGGGGAATGGAGGCCTTTGCCCGTAATAACTCGCAGGGTGCGTATACCCCGATGGCGCGCGTCTTCGATAAAATGCCGGGTCTTATCCTCAGCCTCCTGGGCCGTGCATCCATGGAGATCAAGGGTCTCCTGGGGGGGTGGATAGCTTTGAGGCGTCGACCTTTGCTGCCTCTTCTCCTCAGCCCGTCTGGCGGCCTCGTTCAGCAAGGCCTTATCATCAAAAATATCACCGTCAAAAATCTCGCTAAAGGAGGAAGGTTTCTTGCCCTTTTCGCCAAAGGGATACTCCTCCCCCTTGATCAGGGGGATGCCCGTCCGGGCCATTGTATCTATTTGCTTTTTTCTTTTTGCCATTTTCAGCAGTTCTTGGTTGACGCTCAGGCCCTTAATATTTTAGATTATTTATCTAAGATAATCATAACTTTCCAATAGACCTAGTTTATCTTAGGGGCAATCCCGAGCTGATCGGGATTGTATTTTAGTACAATACGCTGATCAACTCGGTCAATTTTTTCAGGTGGACATTATGGCAAACACTCCAGATAATCAACGAAAACACGAACGGACTGACTCACTCAATCTCTCTTTCTTCTGTATCGACCAAGATGACAATGTCATGGCCCAGGGGATGGGACGGACCATTAATCTTTCTGAAACAGGCATCCTGCTGGAAACCAGCATAGAGATGAGCCCCGGCCAAAATGTTGACATGGAGATTGCTCTTCAAAATGACTTAATCGATGCCCGCGGCACTGTGGCGCACTCAAAGGCGGCTGACGACGATCATTTTCACACCGGCATTGAATTTACCCATGTCAGCAACTCCGACATGGAGACCCTCAAAAACCATCTGTAACGGATTAATTCTATATCTGGCATAAAAAAACTCAGCAAGGATCGACAAATCCCTGGATGAGTTTTTTTATGCCGGTGATTCTTCAATCCTTTTTACAAGCTAACCACCCTGCTGAAAATAGACTTCTTCAAAGGGTTGCACCACCACAAAACCACTGCCGATAAATTTCATCTGGATTGATTCGCCACTGCCGCGGCCCAGGAAAGTTTTAAAAGAGACACCTGCCTTCATTTCCGGGGCCAGACTTGAGGACCAGGCCACCGTAGCATTGGGATCGGTAATCAGCGGCCTATTGGGGCTTACCTTCAAGGTCAGGGGTTCATAATGGGTGGTAATGGCAATCATGCCGGTGCCTTCCAGCTTGATATTAAAAAGACCGCCAGCCATCATGCCGGCCACCTTGCGCATCATTTTAATATCCCAGCTAATCGAATCCTCAAAGGCCAGCAGATCATTACCGTTGACAAATATGGCATCGTTGTTGAGTTTCAAGATGGAAATCTTCTTACCAGAGTCGGCCAGGTAAACCTTACCCTTGCCCTCTGCCTTGGTGAGGTTGACCCCTTCGCCGGTTAATGCCTTTTTAAGTAATCTGCCCACCCCATGCTCCAGAATCCCTTCCCGAGTAAAGGTGATATCGCCGAGATAGGAGACCATAGAGCCCATCTTAGTCCAGACCAGGCCATCAAGATTAATCGCAAGAAGTCGGTCACGCTCCAGCTCAAAAACTCCCTGCCCCAAATCACGCTGGCCGGTGCGCCTGACAAATTCTTCAAGGGAGTAACGCCCCGAACCCTCCGTCAACTCGACCTCTGACCCGCCACCAGGAAGGGTAACCTTTTTGCTGCAGGAAGGGCATTTAACCGTTTTCCCGGCATACTTATCAGCGACCTCGCGCTGCAAATCACAGTGGGGACAATGCAGTTTCATCATATATTCTCCAATTTTTCGGTCCCATTTTGAAGGCGGCAGCTTGCCAAAAAACAGCAAAGCGACACCCTCTTAGTTTAACCTGAAAAGATAGTCTTTTTCCAATAATTTCCCTCATCTCTTGACAAGATGCGCGGACTCTAAGTAGATAAACACCTACCCTTTTTTTCCATCAATAAACTACAAAGGTATACAGATGAAAAACATTCCTCTTGCTATTGCCCCACTCTTTTTTTTACTCATACTGATGAGTTTCAACCAGGATGCCCAGGCAGAGACAGGAGACATCGCCCTGGGTGCTAAGATAAGCACCCTGGGGGTTGGCCCCGACATCACCATTGGTCTCCTTGACAGCCTGAACATCAGGGCTGCAGGCCATTGGGGCGAAATTGATGTTGACGGCGACGGTGAGGAGGTCGATTATGACTTAGACCTTGATCTCCGCTCAGGCCTGGTAACCGCCGAGTGGTACCCCTTCAGCGGCCGCGATTTTCATATCGTCGCAGGGGCCTTTATTAACGGCAACAGTTTCGATGGCAAGGCCGATATTACGCTGGGGTTTTCCTATAATATCGGTGGTTCAACTTATACATTTTCAGAAATTGGCAGCCTAGATACCGAAATAGATTATAACAGCGTTGGCCCCTATTTCGGCTTCGGCTGGGGCAATCCTGTCCATAAAGATTCCAACCTGAGCTACTTCATGGATTTCGGTATCGCCTATCAGGGCTCACCCGATGTCAGCCTCAGAGCCACTGGTACCGAGGCAACCGACCCAGTCTTCTTGAGCAGCCTTAAAGAAGAAGAAGATGAGCTTCAGGATGATCTCGATGATTTCAAATACTATCCTGTTATCTCCCTTGGCCTGACCTATAAGTTTTTCTAAAACTGCCCCTGTGAGCTGTTGGCCGGCGTTTTGACCAGGCCAACAGCTCATTACCCTCCCCGGCACATCCTTCCCCCATGGCCCTTGTTAATATCGCCACTGCCCCCAAACAGGTAGCCATCCTTATCAAAAAAGCAGCGCCCCAACAGGGTGTTGAGGTCCTGACCTATAAACGTAACCGCGGGGTGGAGATCATCAAAACAGCAGATGATGAGCTTGCTGTGCGGGAGTGGGGCTACCATGAAGAGAAGTGGCAGGTAGGCAAAGAAAAGCTTGGCAAACTTTTAAAGGCCATTCTCAAAAGAGAATTTCCCCGAAGCCGCAAGGTCAGGATCTACCAGCTAAACAGCCTGGAGGACATGGGCAAAGCACTCCAGAAAATCTAACCTCCTCTTTTTTTTTCGGCCGCGCACTCTCCTGTTTGACAGTGGCCTCACATTATGATGAGATGATTTCATCTTACCACCTCCACCGCTTAGCAATAACTCACCTCCCCCCAGGAGCGAGCCATGGCACCTCATAAAAATCTCAACAGCCTGCCGGCCTTCAAAGAGCTGCAGAACCTTGCAACCAAAGCTCCAGACCTCACAGCCCCAGGCCTCTTAACTCCTGCGCGCCTCAGAGATTACCGGGCACACAGTGCAGGCTTTGAACTTTTTTATGGCACCCAGCGCCTCGACGAGGCGATCCTTTCCGCCCTTCAAGACTTGGCCGGCCAAGGAAGAGCCATTGAGCACTTCCTGGCCATGAAAAAGGGCGCGGTGATTAACAAAATTGAAGGCTTTGCTTGCGAAAACAGGCAGGTTCTGCACACTGCCAGCCGTGATGTTTTTGGCAAAGAGCCCGACAACCCCCAGGCGAGCAGCCAGGCCCAGGGAGAAAACGACAGGCTCGCCACCTTCCTCACCGAGCTTGACCAGGGCTCTCTCACCAATGCTGAGGGGCAGCCTTTTACTGACATGATCCAGGTCGGCATTGGCGGCTCAGACCTTGGCCCCCGCGCCCTCTATTATGCTTTGGCAGCTTACGGTAAAGAAGGGCGGCGGGTCCACTTTATCTCCAATGTTGACCCAGACGACGGCCTTGCCGTGCTCCAGGGCCTGGACCTGTCCCGCACCTTGGTAAATGTTGTTTCCAAGAGTGGAACCACCCTGGAGACCCTGACCAACGAAGAGCTGGTTAAGGCTGCCTATATCAACCAAGGCCTTGATCCGGCCCGCCACTTTGTGGCTGTCACCGGTCAGGGCAGCCCCATGGATGATCCGGCAAAATATCTGCGCTCCTTCTATATGTTTGACTATATAGGCGGGCGCTACAGCGCTACCTCCATGGTGGGCGGCGTCATGCTTGGCTTTGCCCTTGGCTATGAAAATTTCAGGGAAATCCTGCGTGGCGCCCACGACATGGACAGGGCGGCCGAAGAGAGAGAGATCAGGAACAATGCACCGCTGCTTCTCGCCCTGCTCGGTATCTGGAACCATAATTTCCTAGGCCATGAAACCGTGGCTGTTCTGCCTTACAGCCAGGGGCTGGTTCGTTTCACCGCCCATCTTCAGCAATGCGACATGGAGAGCAACGGCAAAACCTGCACCCGCCAGGGAGAAACGGCTCCCTACCAGACAGGCCCGGTTATCTGGGGCGAACCGGGCACCAACGGCCAGCACGCCTTCTACCAGCTCATCCATCAAGGCACCACCATCATCCCAGTGGAGTTCATCGGTTTCCGTAACAACCAATTGGGCAACGACATCACCATCAAAAAGACCACCAGTCAAGAGAAGCTTAACGCAAACCTTCTGGCCCAATCCCTGGCCCTGGCCAGCGGCCAAGAGAGCGACAACCCAAACCGGGCCTTTGCCGGCAACCGGCCAAACTCCATCCTCATGGCAGACCGCCTCACCCCATATAGCATGGGGGCGCTCCTTGCCCTCTACGAGGCAAAGATCGTCTTCCAGGGTTTCTTGTGGAACATAAATTCTTTTGATCAGGAAGGGGTACAGCTGGGGAAAACTCTGGCCACTCGCCTGCTTGACCACATGGCGGCCCAGAAAGAGGATGACAACTATGACGGCAGCAGCACAGACGAACTGGGCTGGGCCCTGATGAAGGCCACCGGACTGACCAGGAAATAAAAAAGCCTTCTCCAAAAGGAGAAGGCTTAAAATATAAACCAAACACATATCTGCTTCAGAAATG
>JBDLIE010000020.1:0-44096 GCA_039715015.1 Thermodesulfobacteriota bacterium | reverse complement strand
CCGACCTGTACTGACAACGATGGCGACACCTACGCTGTAGAAGGCGGCGGATGTGGTCCGGTTGACTGTGATGATACCGATGCTGCCGTAAACCCAGGTGCTGCGGAAGATTGCACGGATGCCATTGATAATAACTGCAACGGTCTCGTTGACACCTTGGATGATACTGCTGTGAATTGTCCTCTGACCTGTACTGATGATGACATGGACGGCTACGCACGAGAAGGCGGTGAATGTGGTCCGGTTGACTGCAACGACGCCGACGGTGGGGCTAACCCCGGCGCTGCTGAAATATGCGATGACGGTGTTGACAACGACTGTGACGGATCAATCGATGAAGGCTGTGACCCCACATGTCCTGATGCCGACGGCGACGGCTTCCTTGATGCTGCCTGTGGCGGAGCTGACTGTGATGATAGCGATGCCGGTATTAATCCTGGTGTAGCCGAGGTATGCGGCAACGCTGTCGATGAAAACTGTAATGGCGCCAGTGATGCCGAATGCCTGACTTGCCCTGAAGGCGGTCTGTTAATCATCAAAGAGACAAAGTATAACTTTGAGAAAAACAGCCTGGATGTCAAAGGCAAATCAAACGTCAACACTTTACTTACCTTAACTAACGACCAAAGCGGTGCTGTCCTTGCCGACAACATCCAAGTCAAGGGCGGTAAATGGAAGGTAAGGGTTAAAGACCTGGACCATGCCGATGCCCCTGAGTTTGTTGAAGTGATCAACTCGGAAGGCTGTTTTACAGATAAAGAGGTTAAAATGGAAAATCGTCCTATACAAGGGGGCGCCTATCATGACACTGACCATGATGAAGAGGATGATGATGAGGAAAAAGATGACTAAAAGTTATCACCTCAATTAATTCCGTAAACCTAAAACTCTAAACGGGTAGTGGAGGCAACTCCACTACCCGTTTTTTTTATTACCTTATTGGGAATTACCTTAAAACGGGTGACAGACAAGGCATACGCTCTGGTCGAGAGTGTGTTTGGTCGGGTCAAGCGGTTGGGGGCCAGCTGGGTTATGGCAGCCCAAGTCTAGGCAATTGGCCTGAGCAGGCAAGGCGTGCCATGCTGGTGGAAGTGGAGCCACTGCCAGGTGTTGTTCGGCTGCTCCACCTACATGGCAGACCTTGCACTCTATTTGAATGGGTGCTGATATGTGGCAATTTAGGCAATGAATTTCCTCCCAATTACCAACATGGCTGGCTGGTTCTTCCGTCCTGTGGCAGGCCTGGCATTGTTCTTTGGGATGGCATACCTGGCATGAAGCAAAACTGGCAGGGGCAAATGCGCCATGCTGGCCAATCCACATTGAAGTATGAGAGCGCGGCTTGGTATCCCGATGGCATCCTGCGCAAAAATCATCCTGATGGCATACCCGGCAGCTTGCCCTGTTCCAGGAACCCTCTATGCCGTGGGTCTGGTTCACCCAAAGGGTATTATGCGAATCAGGCTCTTCAGACATATGGCATTCTTTACAGGTATTCTCCTCATGACAGACTGAACAGGTAAATTCTTCATCCGCCGCGAAGACTCCATGTCTTTTTTTCCAATTGACCTGGTGATTTGCCGGCAGGGACTCGCGGGTGATATTCAGATGACACTGACTGCATGGCCGGCCTGTTTCATGTGATTGTTCTCGTGTCCGTATCACATCATCCCGTGTCATTAAGCGCCCGTCCGCATCTTCACGCAACGTGCCGTCATGACAGTCATTACAATAGTTACCCAAGGCCTCTGAGTGAAAGAAGACCTGGCGGCTTACCCGCTTGGCCGGAGCCATTTCTCCAATCTGTCCAAGGTCCTGTTCCTTGTGGCAAACGCCGCAGGTATCTTTGCTGACCTGCTCAGCTTTCATTAATTTAGAATGACATTCAGAACAGTTTTGATGGTCAGGAAGTGTAAAACGTCCTTTTGCTTGACCATGGCAAGAATCGCAATCAAGCTTCATACCCGTAACATGCTGGTAATGATTGAAGCGCAGAATGGACTGGTCAGTTTCCTTGCAACCTTGGGAGAGCATGAGGGCAAAGAGGCTTAAAATAAGGAGAAGTCGTTTAATGTTCATTTTCATCCTACCGTTCATTAATAATGAATTTACCGGTTTAGAAACAAAGAAATTATTATTGCCTGCTTGTTAAGTATAGTCTTGGAAAGTTTTCAAATCCAAATTGATTTATCCTTAAAAGCGAACAACCAGCGTTGTCCGAAGTCCATAGATAATGTCATCTTCCAGGGAATTATCTTCGATTTCACCTTTAAGCCGTAACGAAAAGTTATTGTTAAAGTCATACTTAATCCTGGCAAATACGGTATACACATCCGGGGAAATCTGGGTAGCTGTACCGTCACTGTTTACCGTCAGGTCACTGGAACTTAAAGAATAGGTAAAATCGGAAATAACAGAATATTGCCAATCCATATAAGATGTACCCAGCGCAACTTGCCAATCATGGGGGCTGCGATATGTTACTGAACCGGTCGCGCCCCAGAATCTGTCTCCCTCATCCACATCCCAATAGTTGCCCGATATCGAAAAGGTCCAATCCTCAAATGGGCTCAGGACAAAGGTCAGGAAATAATGGCCGTAATTGCGGTTACTCATGTCTGTATCGTTAGCATCGACAAATCGGCCGGCAATAGTCGGGGAAACACTCAGCCAGGGGGTAAGCATACATGAAAACCCTGTTGTGACGTAGGTGTAGGGTTCCAGTGCGCCAAACACACTGTATATGGGTGAAAATTCACGTGTTTCCTGAGCTAAACCGTCCCAATAACTGACGGTGAGAAACGCATCGAAGTTGTTTTTTAGACGGTAGTATCTGAGATCAACTGAGCCGGTGTGAAAATCACCATCAAGGATGGTCACGCGGCCATGTGTACGAAATGCCGTGCCTATGCGCTGCCAGTCATCAAAGGCAAAATAATTATCCTCAAGGCTGCCTGAATGGTTTCTGTAGTAAATATAGGTCAGGCGGCCACGATTGCCGGTCCATGGCCGCCCCGAAATTGAGGCGCCGCCGGTCCAGTCATCGATGGTTCCGGAATAATAACTGACAGGCTGTCCGTAAAAGAGACCGAGACTGAACCTCTCATCTGCAAAAAGATTTACCAAACCGCCGTCAATATGGAGCCCTTCGGCATCTTCTATGTACTGGCGGCCTAAACGAAGACTGAAACGTTTTTTTGCATCGTGAATATCTCCATATAACTGGTAGACCTGGTCATTCCAGTCACCCTCCCGATCCTCCACTCCGGCAAAAAGGTCTTGGCTAAGTGAATTAGAGCTGCCGTCCAAGTCTTTCTGCAAACGGCCGGAGAAATAGGTGTCAAATCTCCCCTTAAAGAGGTTCCTTCCCCGTGCGTACCAGTAATCATCGAAATCGGCATCTTTTTCACTCCCCATGGCTTTGTATCTGAATGTTGCCCTGTTTTCTATGGAGAAATGTTTTTTCAACCAGCTGGCATTTGCAGACGGTTCGGCCGCAAATGCCAAGCAGGGAAAAATCAAACCGATTCCTGTTAAAATAAGGATGTTGCGGATAGATTCTGCGAGAGAAAATATTGACTTGTCCGAAGTTGGCGTTTTCTTATCTATCATTTGATAACCCGCTCATTTTTTTTCATGAAAGCCTTTATAAATTCATCTACCGACCCGTTTCATTCCCGCCCAAAGTACGTTCGGCTGCACGCGGCGAGTCTATTATGCTTGAATAACCTCTTTTGGATCAGATTAATTATTTTGACCAGTACTAAGAGGGGGTCACGCAACCCATACTGTATGTTTGTATTTGCGAAACAGCCTTTTAGAGCCGCCTTCTGGAGGATGTGTTGAACAAACGCCTCTATGGCCCCTCTGCCGCGGAAAAAGGGTTGAAGCCGGAATTCCGGTCTTGGGAACTCACGGTTGAAGCCAGCCAGGCATGCCAAATAAGGGAAGTTAACCTCTGCACACAAGGACCCAAGCAGAGACCCCCAATAGCGTGGATTCAACTCCAATATCTTGAAGCTGTTGTCTTGTTCGTCATACAACAAGTCAATATGTACTACCCCAGACCATTTTAAAAACGAGATCAGGTGTTCTACGCTCTTAAAAATTTCTCCATTTTCAAGAAAAACAATATCTCTGGCAGGTTCAAATCGGTGTTGAGGTGGAACCAATTCCTTCTGAATTGTATGAGCCAATATTTTGCCATCCTGGCTCAAAACACTACAGTCTATTGAAAAGCCCTTGATAAAAGACTGGATGATGATTTTTTTTGAACTGCTATACTTTTGTAGATAGTTACGCAGTGTTGATATATCTTCCCAAAATTCAATTCCATTACCACCACGACCTTGTCGAGGTTTTGTTAAAACAGGGAAAGACAACCCAGAGAGGCTTTGTTCTAATTGGTTAGCAGTATCATATAATACTGTCGGAGGACCTGGCAAGTTATTGACGTCAAGGAACTTTGCGGTAAGCCATTTATCCGCAGCAATATCAAAACTCTCTTGTTTAGGTAGTGGAACAATTGCAGTGGATGAAAGCAACGCCTCCCCATATATTGTCAACGCCCTGATTGCTGGTTCATCCACCGGCAAGACAATATCGATGCCGTGTTCATGCACCATGTCCTGTATAGCATCAATCCACTGCTCATTACTCCCGGGCTTTTTACTGTATAAGAAAACAGTTGAATGTATCGAAAACCGGGCTAAAGCCCAACGGTCACTTGCAAGAATATATATTCTCAACCCAGGGAGTTGCGACAGACAGATAATAACTGATAAAGCAAAGGGACTTTCTCCATCAGGTATCAGAATGGAAAATTTATCCTTTGCAGAAGAATGACTGTTCTTGGTCATATCGATTAGGAGCACCTGCGAAATGGAAATGCATATACAGGGCTCACGATCTCCATGTTCTGGATAAAATTTATCTGGCGTCAGTCCATATCGTTATTTCCGGGAAACAGTACTTTGTAGACAAACATACATCCTTTAATCAGAACATCTGCTGGTTACATAATTTCTCTTATTGCCTCCCCCCAACCACTTAGGCAATTTGCAAATTTCATACCCAAACAACGCAGAAACCCAACCCTTTGAGATCACTTGCATTGTGTTCAAACACAACGATGAAAATTTCCAGCTTTTTCCATATTTCCGGAAATTTCAAATAAAAAGTCCGAAAAATGGGTGGTGTGCCCTAGGGAGAATCTTCACTTCCAGCAGCTCTTTGCCAAGCAAGGGGCAATCCATAGCCAGCTTATCAAATTGCTGCAGGTGCAAGTTCAATGTCTTTATCTCGCTTCAATTATCAGCGAGTCATCAAGCCAGATATTGGGGGCGAGGAAGCGTGACCCACGCATAAAGAACATCGATGGAGTTGAGGCGGAAAAGAAACTTAAAAAATCTTCGTGCGCTTCGTGTGCTTCGTGGTAAAAAGACCTTCTTATCCTCCCTTGCAACCAACGTCTCGGTTTAGTCATCCCATGGCCCATTGGCAAAGCATACTTAAGCAGGCCACCAGTTCTCCGGCAGATCTCCCCGCCCACCTGCAGCCCGGCATGCCGGAATCAGCCGCGGTTATTGCTCACTATCCCATGCGGATTAACCCCTACTACCTTAGCCTGATCAAGGAAAAGGGAGACCCGCTCTGGCTCCAGGCGGTGCCCCAGCCCCAGGAGGTTGATGACCAGGTCTGTGTGGCCGATCCCCTGGCCGAGGAGAACTTGAGCCCGGTGGCCAATCTGGTCCATAAATACCCGGACCGTGTTCTTTTCCTGGTCACCAGCCAATGCGCCATGTACTGCCGGTTCTGTACCCGCAAGAGAAAGGTCGGCACCGCCGACATGGTAATCAGCGACGAAACAATCGAACAAGGGCTGGCCTATATCCGTAAGCATTCGCAGATCAAAGATGTGCTGATCTCAGGAGGCGATCCCCTTTTGTTAGGCGATGACAGGCTGGACTGGCTTCTTGCCTCTCTACGGGCCATTCCAGCAGTGGAGATCATCCGCATCGGCAGCAGGGTGCCCTGCACCTTGCCCATGCGGGTGACCGTGAAACTCTGCCGTATCCTGAAAAAACACCATCCCCTTTATATCAACACCCACTTCAACCATCCCTGGGAAATTACTCCTGAGGCAGCCCAAGCCTGTGGGCGTTTGGCTGATGCCGGTATTCCTTTAGGCTGCCAGACCGTGCTCCTCAAAGGAGTTAACGATAATGCCGAGACAATTGCCACCCTGATGCGCAAACTTCTCACCATCCGGGTCAAGCCCTACTACCTCTTCCAGGGCGATCTAAGCCGCGGCACCAATCATTTCCGGACCAGCGTTGAAACTGGGCAGATGATCATGAGACAACTCATCGGCCACACCTCCGGCATGGCTGTCCCCACTTACGCCGTTGACGGACCAGATGGAGCTGGCAAAATTCCCTTAACACCCAACTACATCCAAACCTTGGACAAACAACTCTGCTTTACCAACTATCAAGGAAAGACCTGTTTTTATGATAACGGTGGCTAAAAACGCGACGTAGCACAACATGAAAATAACTATGATTACCCGGTTGAGAAGGTGAACACTTCTCAGGAAAGCTAGATAATCAGAGTATGCAGCTGCCCTTGCGCTTGCCAGAACTCAAACTCATTGCCATTCATGGTGAGAGTATAGGAACGGCCAGGCTCCATGGCCATTTTGAAATCATCCGCAGGAAGGATAAAAAGAGAGGCTTTTTTATTATTTCGCCTATAGGTGATGTAGGCGGCATCACAGTTCCCGAGCTTGCAGATTCTGCCCCCCACCAAACTAAACCCCCGGCTCGCCATATCGGGCAAAGAAATAGCGTGTCCCATCCTGGCTTCATACCAGGCCGAGACATCAGCCACTTCGCTGGCAGCAAAGGCCATGGCCTCCGTACTTATATGATCTTGCAGAGCCACTGCGCCAAGCTCTTCAAAAGAATAAAAGCCGTCGCCACCATGGCGGCTCTGGAACGGAACTAAAAAAAGAACAAGCAGAGCAGCAACAGCCAAAGCCGGCACAAGCTTCCAGGGGAAAGTGACAACCTTTTGCGGGGCACTGCGGTTTATCCCTGCTTCAACCTTCTTCAACAGGCTGCGCGGTTCCTCAACATGGACCATCTCCTGGCGGATAAGACCTTCGAGCTCTTCATCAAGCTCGTAAAGCTTACGGCACTCAGGACAATTTTGCATATGAGAACGGGCTGCCGAGGTATTGCCAGCCTCGGCAAAGTCCCTGTCTATCAACCATTCTTTAAACTCTATGCAGGTCATGATTGCCTCCTTGCTGCTTTGCGGCTCATCTCGACAATTTTACTTTCATTAAGAGTTGCTTCCCTGAGAAGCTCTTTCTTCATGGACTGTTTGGCCCTGCTCAGCCTCGACATTACAGTTCCGATAGGAATATCGAGAAGTTCAGCAATCTCCTGATAGGACATATCCTCTAGAAAAAAGAGAATAAGGGGCGTTTTATATTTTTCCGGCAGACGCTCAATGACCTCCTTGATATGTTCTGACTCTAACTTTTTCTCAAAATCACCGGCCAAATTACTGACTGAAACCCCTTCCAAAAAATTAAGGTAGGATTCATCTGTTCCAAGATACGGTCTGCGCACAGCTTGCCGTTTTTCTTTCAAAAAGTTGCTACGGAGGATGGCGAAGAGCCAGCTCCGGCACTTAGAGTGGTCCCGCAGTTGATGGAAATTACGAAAAGCGGCATACATGGTTTCCTGAACCAGGTCTTCAGCATCATACTGGTTGTGCATGTATTTCAAGGCAACATTAAAAAGAAACCTCATATGGGGATAGGCTAACTCTTTAAAAGAGTTGCTGTTATTTTTCGCAATTCCAAACAAAACAGCCTCCATTTTTTTAATGTACCCCTGGCAGGATAGGTGCTGTCCGAGCGGATCAATCAGCTGCGGCATTCTATGCCGAGACCTACACTATAGAAAAAGAAATAAGATCTTTTATTCCATTTCTTTTAAGGGAGAAAAACAAGAAAAAATCAAAGAGGAAGCAATACGCTCCGCCGCGGCGCCACGCTATTTGGCCAGAGCAGGAATCTTCAGGGCCGGAATCATGACGCCATCAATATTGGGGTAATCCTGGCGTTTTTCTTGGCCTGCTGAGGAATCAGCCCGGGGCAATTTTCCGACCTTCACCCCCAGGTATTCTGCCAGCCGCTCCCTATCTGTATAAAGGGGCCACCAGACGCGGGTATTGAAAAACCTGAAGGGAAAGGGGTGTGAACGTCCTTTGTTAAAAAGAAGTTCAAAGGCTGTCTTGCTATTGCCCTCATGGGCCATGGCCAAGGCCTCCAGAGAAACAGCTATCTTCTCGACAAGATCCGGCCTAAAAGAGGAAGGATAGCGAGCGGCGATATACCTTAACTGCACTGCTGCTTGACGGGTAAGGCCAGGATGGCCTGCCTCTGATGCCAGCTGCCCATAATCAAAGAGGGCCAGTAAAATCTGGGCGGCCCTGCCTGGATCCCGGAAGCCCCTTTCCGCAATGAGCTCTACGGCTCCCGGCGTACCAGCACGGACATAAGAAACAGTCACCCTGCTTGCCACAGGCAGAGGATCGACGACATCCTGAATCTGGCTGGCCATGGAGATAGGCTTGCCGTTTATTGCCGTCACCTTATCTCCGGCCACAAGGCCGGCCTGGGCAGCCGGTGAGTTGCCTCTCACCCTGGCAAGAGACGTAAAGAGAAAACCACTTTTAGGATCCCTATTAAAATCAAGGCCAAGCCTCGAAACCATGGGGCTCTTATCGAGGATCATCCTCATGTGAAAGGAGAAATAATCTCCCCACAGGGCCAGGGGTATCTCGGGATATTTGAAATAGAATTCAGCACCATTAAAGTCCAAGGGCAGGTAAGATTGGCGGCTGAGAATTTCTTTAAGCTGCGTAAGGCCTTTATCATATTCGTTGGCGGCAAAGAGCTTTCGCGCCTTGCCAAAAAGAGCGATATTCTCCAGGTCCATCCTCGTTAAGGCCGGCACCGTTCGTATCTTGTCAGCATCCACCACCCGCCAGACATCGCGAACCGCATCAAAGGTCAGGAAAGCACCCTGGGAATCAACAGAATGTTCATCAAGCAGCTGTAGCCCAGTTGGTTCCACGATATAACGCCTGAATTTCCCCTGATCCACCAGGCCGATAATGCCATGGGGGCTCACCTGCGCCTGACAATGGGGTGACAAGGCAAGAGAAAATTCTTGCGCCTTCTTTCCCGGATTCACCGGCAACAGCCGGACACCGCTCTGTTCGCTGACAACAATTTTTTTGCCATCCTTAGAGAAACGGACATCCTCTGGGCCAGTCAGACCGGGGCTCAGGGGGAACTCCAGACTGCGCAACCTTTCACCGCTCTTTTTATCTAACAGCCAAACAAGGTCCGCCTCTTTGCCCTTCTTTTTCAAGACCCAGTCAAACTGGTAGCGGCCACCCCGCACCAGGAGGCTTTCTCCTGAGGGGTCATACGCCAAGGTATTATCAAAACGGCCCTTGACCTTGTTGGAATCGAAACTGGACAGCTTCTTGCCAGTGGCGACATCATATCTTTCAATACGGCTTACAAGCTCGGCATCAAGACAGACGGCAACCTCTTTGCCATCCGGAGAAAAGGCAAGGCCACAGGCATCATTCAAAAAGGCCTCGTTTTGGAGCTCAATCTCAGTGACTTTTCCAGGGGAAAAATGCTCAATATGGATGACCGAACGACCAATATCGGCAATGGAATCCTGAACAAAAAGGGCAGAGGCATGCATACTGCCATCGGCTGCAACGGCAAAATTACGCCCCAACTTCAGCGGCGTCTTGTTTTTTATCACTGCTGAATAACGCCAGACCTGGCTATCATTTTCGTAGAGAAAAATCCTGCTCTGCTTTTTCCCCTCCAGGGAGGCCACAAAAAAACGTCCGTCAGCGCTGAACCCCTGGCCAGTGCTCTCACCTTTCCCAGGTTGAGGATAGAGCCGTGCCCTCATACCCTTTAGGCGGTAAGCCTCAATCTTTTTATTCAGTCTCTCCTGATCAAGGGAGATGACAACCTCATTGCCAAGGGCGTATAGATGGCAACTGCCAGGTACGTTTTCACCCTGACTGCATTTAGCAAGGGCATCGGCAATGGCAAAGTCAAGATCGTCATAGCCCCATGTATACCAGGCGTCAAAACGCCTATCCTCTTGTTTCAGGGCAAACACCTTATAGTGCAGCGGGCTTACCTTATAGGTATCGTAGGCTGCCTGTAATTTGGCCCGGAAGGTGGCGCTCTGGCCCTGGGCAGGAACCATGAGCAGGGATACCACTAAGGCCAGCGGCACATAAAAATATTTCAACAATGATTTTCTCTTACGCGAATTCATAATAAGCCAATCTCAAAAAAGAAACGGTCACAACAGCTTGATCATCAGGGAGACGAAGAACTACCAATCCCGCCGCCTCCGGTTTGCGGAGAATGTTGCCTGGACGGTGTTGGCATTGGAACAGAACGTGTTCTGCCACGTTCAACACGAAAATTCACTGTGGCGGAGGCAGTGCGTCCCAACTGGTCTGCAACCTCCATGACCACCTGCTCCCTGCCTGTACTAACGGAAGGGGCCACCCTGACTGCTCCCTCAAGATTTCCTGGCGTTCCGGCTTGATACTGAAAAGAAAAACCAGGCTTTTGGGAAAAGCTCATGGTGTAAGGCGGAGAAAAGGTATCCGGTACCATGACCTGGAAGGTCGTAACCTCGCCGGTTCGAACCACTGCCGGCATATCCACCTGAAGCTGGACACCTACAACCTCGACAAAGACCTCATCCTGGGCGGTTGAGCCGTCAGGGGCGGTAAGCAGGGCAGTAACCTTGGCCTTTTCTCCGGCCTGGATCAAACCGGGGTTAAGACGGATACCAAAACGGCTCACCTTCCGGGAAGCATCACGATCCTTAAATGCTGAACGGGTGGCAATCCGTTTACCGCGACTATCATAAACATCAAGCTGGATGAGCACCGAGGAGACATCGTAGGCCAGGTGATAATATACAAAGATATGGGGAGACTGATCCTCGTACAAGAGGGAGCGATGCACCTTGCCTTGGGGTGATTCGTCAATAAGAAAATCGCTGATCGCCACAGGCTGTTTGACTTCAAAGGCCTTGGATGCTTGAAAAGAAAGGGAGGGCTTGGCGGCATTCTGGTGGGTGAGGCCCAGATAATAAACACCATTGGCAAGTGCTTTGGTTTGAACCTCAAAGGAGACGAATTCCTGGCCTCCCACCTCTAAAATCTGGCGGATCTTATTCTGACCGGAAACGGGCCTGCCTGACTCGTCATAGAGCTGCCAGATCAGGTTGCCAAGAACGGCTTTCCCTGAACCGCCAAGGAGAGGGAGCCATCCCTGGGCGGTGAGCAATCTTCCCTCAGTAATAGCAGTGGTCAACAGAGGACCGGACATGGAGTCAAGACGTAGCTCTAGATCAAAGGGCTGAGGCGGGACACCTTGTGCAGCATCTACGGAAGAAAAGATAGACCATCCCATTACAAACTGGATAGCGAGCACAAGAGGGAGAATCCTCGTCACGAACATCTTTGCATGAACCTCCTCTTTAGGAAAGATTAAGGCCGATAAAGAGGAATAAAGAGAGATAAACCAGGGCGAAGAATGCATCTATGATTTCCAAATGGTGTGGGCACCGTCAGGCGGCCAAAGGCCGCTTATGACGTGTGGCGTTAACATTTAAAACTATAGGCTTCAGGCGCCCCCTGACATAAGCCTTACTGTGTAAAGATAGTAGAAATAACAAGAAGAATCAACTGCTGCTCTTTTTTTAGCAAGCAACCAACATCACCCGCAACGGAGCAGCCACATCTTCCACCTCAATATTCATCATGCAGCTAAAATCAGTCTTGCATTCACGCTTTAGACAGGGCTGGCAGTCCAACTCCTTTTTCACCACCACCGCCTTCCTAGAATAAGGTCCGGTGGCAACATCATCGGTGGAGCCAAAAATGGCCACCAGAGGCGTTTGCACGGCTGCGCCCACATGCATAAGGCCGGAATCGTTGGTAACAAAGGCATCGCATTGGGCGATTAAGGCCATTGCCTGGCCAAGGCTGGTCTTACCGGCCAAACCGCTGATAAACTCGGGACCATGGCTGACAATGGTTTTGATGGTTTCTTCATCCGCCTTGGTGCCGAAGACCACGGCATGGGCACCAAACTCCTTGTGCAGTTGCCTGCAAAGCTCGCCATAGCGTTCAGCAGGCCAGCACTTGGCCGGGCCAAAGGCAGCGCCGGGATTAATGCCCACCAGGACCTTGGCCCCGGTATTCTCCTTAAACGTCCTGGCCCAGCTTGAATCTTCTTGGCTATGTTCCAAAAAAAGCTCGTCTGATCCGCATTGCAGGCCCAGGTCCTGAAGAAGATATTGGTAATAGTGGACCTGATGCATCCGACGCACCTCAGGCCTGATATTGATACCAGGGCTAAGCAAAATCGACCTGCCGTCCCGTCTATATCCGGCCCGCACCGGAATACGGGCAAGCCAGGCCAAAAAGGCTGCCTTAAAAGCATTTTGGAGAAGAATGGCGCAGTCAAAATCCTGCTGCTTTAACTCTGCCGCCAGGCGCAGCAAGCCTTTAAAGCCCTTATGAGCACCCTCCTTATCGTAAACAAAGATCTCGTCCACATGGGGGCTTGCCCGAAAAACATCAGCCACCCAAGGGAAGGCCAGCATAGTGATCTGGGCCTCGGGGAAATTTTCCCTGATGGTTCGCACCGCCGGCGTGGTCATAATGGCGTCGCCGATCCAATTTGTGGAACGCACCAGAATCTTCTTTGGTTGCAAAGCTGGTAATGAAAAGGGCATGCATTTTCCTGTAAAGTTGAAAAAGAATCGCCAACTCTGCAGAATTTACGAGGGCCTGTCAAGGGATTTCAGGGAAAAGGAGCTGCCTTATTGGTCTAGACTAGTGGTCTTTGTCGCCTGTTCCCCCTGTTCCTTCAAGCTCTTTGACAGCGGCGCTCTTGCCGATGACATGCAGAATATCCCCCGGCTCGATAATAAAATAGGGAGGCGGTGAGGTGATCTGCTCCTCACCGCGCTGGATGCCGAGCACCGTGATACCATAACGCTGGCGAAGTTGAGCGCCAGCCAGATTTTTCTTATTCAGTTCAGAATCATGACTGACATAGATCGTTTCAATTATGATCTCGCCCGCCCTGCCCTCATCACTTGTTTCATCTCTTTCCTCTGAAAGAAGGCTAAGGGCTGATTGCACCTGTTCCTCCTCGCCAAAAAGAAAGAGATGGTCAGAGGGAAAGATCATGGTGTCGGGTCCCGGATTATACTGAACGTACCCGTGCCTCGAAACTGCGATAATGGTTGCCCCTGTCTTGCCCCGAATATGGAGGTCACCAATTTTCCGGCCACAGGCGGAGAAATCGACGCCTATCTTCATCTCTCTGGTGTGGACAGGCCAAGGATATTTACGGGAAATCTGGCTCATCTGGCGGTGCCTTTCAGCCTCTTCCATGTCCAGTTGCTCCTCAAAACTTTCAACAAAAAGTGTTTCAATATGGCTATCTAAGCGCTTAATTCGCTGCCAGAAAAAAAGAAGAGCCCCTGTACTCACGATCACGAAAGCGGCCAAAGGTGTAGCCGATGGCATATAGGGTGCGGCCACGGAAAAGTAAAAGGCAGCAACCAAGGTAATAACAGCCACTGACACCACGGCGTGGAGGAGCCGTAAAAAACGGCTTTCAATCTGTTTAAAAATGGCAATATTTGTAAAAGCCGCCTTAGTCATCACTACCACTAACTCATCAATATTACGGACTATTGCTGAGCCAAAAGGCAAAAGAACAACAGCAGCCAGAAACCAGGCCAGCACAGAGAGCCAGCCTTGATATGCAGCCAACGGCTCTGCTTTTTCGGCTAAATCAACCAGGAAAGATACTGCTATCATCAGACCCGTGATCAAAAGGATATAAAAGATAATGGCAAGCAGAGGGCGATGGCTAAGCATCAAGACCTCATTACGCTTCAGACGCAGACGCATCCCCTCAAAAAGCGTTTCATAATAACGATGAAAAGTAACCAGCATAGGTGGCAGCCGTTTTGCTGTACTGCTGACCAGGGTCTCTACATTTGAGGAGAGCAGCTGACTTATCATAGAGCTTAAAACAGAAACCCCAACGGCAATGCTCATAAAACTGGGATCCGCCACCTCGAGTTCAATGGCCAGGGCAACGATAATAAAACTGAACTCGCCGATCTGCGACTTCACCACCGCAGCCCTGAAACTCATGTCGGTCTTCTGGCCTGCCAAGACCAGGCCGAGCCAAACGCTGGCAATCTTGACAACCACCACCATCACAGCCAGGGCCATGATGGTGGGCCAGATCGCTAAAATAAGACGGGGCTGGATGAGAATGCCGATAGAAACAAAAAAAATCGCTGTAAAGACGTTACGCAAAGGCTCCACAGCACGCTCAATCTTTTTAATAAGTTTCGAGTGGGCCAGAATCGAGCCAGCCAAAAAGGCCCCCAGTGCCTCAGAAAAATGAAACCTCACAGCCAGCAGGCTGATTGCCATCACAAAGGCCACGACACATAGGGTAATGAGTTCCTCACTGCCCTGCCGGGCCAGGAAATTGATAATCTTGGGCGACAAGAGCTTTCCGAGGTAATAGATTCCCACCACAAAGACCAGGATAAGAAATGCCACCTCGGCAATCACCGTTAAGCTGACATTCGGAGAAACAGCAACACCGGAAAGTACAACCAGCATGGTGATAGCCAGGATATCTTCAAAAATAAGAATACCCACGGCCATCTGACCATGGGAGGTATCCAGACCGTTAATGTCACGGAGGATGGAAATGGTCACCATGGACGAGCTGATAGCAAGCAGACAGCCGAGAAAAAGACCAAAGAGAGACCCCTGTTCAAAGACCGGGGCCATCTGCAGACCTATAAAGACAAAGAGTGAGGTCTGCAGGATAACTGCGGTGAGGGCCGGCAGGAAGACCTGACGCATTCTTTTCAGGTCAAACTCCATACCAATGTAAAACATCAAAAAGATGATCCCAAGTTGGGCCAACTGTTCAATATTATGGATATTGCTAATGGGTGAGGCTGCAAAAAGATTGGGGCCCACCAGCAGGCCGCTGAAAATATAGCCCAGAAAAACCGGCCACTTCAACCTGCTAAAAAGCAGGCTGACCAGGGCGGCGCAGAGAAGGACAAGGGCAAAGTCGTTGACGAGGCCAAACTCATGCATTGCCGGTAACCTTATGCGCTACATCCCTGACAATTAAAAAAAACACCCTATATTTTCCTCTCATGAGCTGTTCCTGGGGGACTTTTTTTGCTCTGCAATTTAGAACTTGGGCTCTCTTTTGGTAAACCCTGCTCTACTTCTGGTGCCACGAAACTTAACAGTATCCAGTCAGCCAAAGGGACAGGTTGTTCTTCCACAGTAAAAACCTCCAGGGCACCGCTAGGTCTAAGGGCAAAAAGAGAAATTGCCCGGCCCTGATACTTCCGCAGATAATCCTCATAGGTAAAGGTCTCCGTCAATTTAATACTACGGATGGACCATTTTTGATGCAGGGCGGCCATTAAAGATGAAAAACTCACCTCTTTGCCAAAGAGGGTGAACCATTTACGGGTCGAAGCTGCCTTTCTGTCCTCGGCAATCTCCTTATCCCTTTCGGTCTGCAGGGCATAAACGGCATTATAGCCCAATTCCATCCGATAATGCATACAGGATAACGAGTTTAAAGAGCTGCGGGGAGACAAGCCCAACATTCGACCGATCCCCACCAGGTCAAGATTACGGCCGGCATGTTCGGAAACAGGCTGGCCATAATAGGTCTGCAGCCCTTCCGCCTGAGCCTTACTGATCTTCTCCCAGCTTGTATCCACCAGGAGTACACGAAACCCCTCTCCTTTAAGGGCACTGGCAACCGCCCGGGCAAAACTATTGGCGCCGATGATGAGAAACCCTTTGGGATCGGGCTCTGCCACTCCAAGCCTGCGGGCAATAAAACCGGCAGTGGCACTTTGCAGCCCCACGGTACCGATAATTACCATAAAGGTTAAGGGTACCAAGAGAGGGGCCACTTCATAACCAGACTGCTCGAGACGAATGGCAAAAAGCGCTGAGATAGCCGCGGCCACAATCCCCCGAGGGGCAATCCAGGCCAGGAGATGGCGCTCAGGCCAGCTCAGGCTCGAACCAAAGGCCGAAATAACAACGCTTAAAGGCCGAGACAAAAACTGGATGGAAAGAAAGACAAGGAGCGCCGGCCAACCAAGCTCAATAAACATCTGAAAATCCAGGCGGGCAGCCAGAACAATAAAAAGAACAGAGATGAGCAGAACACTCAGGCTCTCCTTAAAATCAATGATTTCATCAATGGGCACGTCCTTGCTGTTGGCAAGCCATATGCCCATCACCGTCACCGTCAGCAGACCTGATTCATGCTGGAGGGCATTAGATAAGGCAAAAACCATAACAACCACTGCCAGAGTGGTCACGTTGTGGAGAAATTCCGGTAGCCAGTGGAGGCGGAGCAAGGTGGCATACAGATAGGCAGAAGCCGAACCCAGGGCAAGGCCAATGGCTATCATCTTGCCAAAGGCAAAAAAGGTATGGCCCAAAGCGGTGCTGCCAGCGCCCAGCAGGATAAATTCATAGACCAAAACAGCCAGAGTGGCGCCGATGGGGTCAATAACGATCCCTTCCCAGCGCAGGACATTGGCCACCGCAGCACTGGGCCTCACCGTCCGGAGCAAGGGCACGATGACCGTGGGCCCGGTAACCATGGTGATGGCGCCGAAGAGAAAAGCGAGCTCCCACGGAAAATCCAGGGCATAATGGGTGGTCACAGAAGTGATTACCCAGGTGATAAGTCCGCCAACGGATACCATGTTGCGAATCACCCTTCGCAGACCGGAAATTTGATGGAACTTCAGGGTCAGGCTGCCCTCAAAAAGAATGATGGCAACAGAAAGTGAGATAAACGGGAAAAGCAGATCACCGAACAGGGCGTCAGAATCAAGCCAGCCAAACACCGGCCCAGCCACAATGCCGCTGCAAAGCAAAAAAAGAATGGCTGGGAGTTTGACTCGCCAGGCAAGCCACTGGCAGAAAATGCCGGCAAAAACCACCAGGGAAAGTATTAATGTCTTATCTGCCACCATAAAAACCTTATATATTCCCGATCACGACTTGAGCTAAAAAAGTAATAAACCCTCTGAAACTATTAGTACTTCTCGGCAAATTGTCCAAATAATAATTTCACTCCAAGCCCTCCTTCATCCTTGCCGGTCCGGTCCACAAGCAGCCAAAAAGCAGTAATAATTTCCTGTCAATCATCTTGCATTCTTGGCCATTGAATGTTAAAAGATCTTGTTTTTCGCTGTCAGCAGGCCCAGACAGATACGTAATCAGAAGGGTAATCCTTCATTATATCATCACACTGCGCCTCCTGACATAACCTCGCACATCCCTGCAAAGTCCCTTTGGTGCCGGTTTTCCCCTCCTTGGAGATAAAGAAAACGGGTTGGACGCGGGATGGATGAACAACCAAAAATGGAGATTTACCAATGAGTAACATCAAAATGAAAGAAATGTTGGCAGCCGGCATGCATTTTGGTCATCAGACCAGGCGCTGGAACCCCAAGATGAAGCCCTATATTTTCGGGGCCCGCAACAAGATCTATGTCATCAACCTTGACAAGACCCTGCCCCTTTTCAATAAGGCCTATGATTTCATCGCCAACACCGTTGCTGACGGTGGCACCGTCATGTTTGTCGGCACCAAGCGCCAGGCCCAGGAGACCATCAAGGAAGAGGCCAAGCGCTGCGGCATGTTTTTTGTTAACCACCGCTGGCTCGGCGGCATGATGACCAACTTCCAGACCATCAAGCAGTCTGTTGACCGCATGAAAAAGATCCAGACCATGGAAGAAGACGGTTCCATCAATCAGTACAAGAAGAAAGAAGCACTGATGATGAAAAAAGACCTGGTTAAGCTCCAGCGTAACCTGGGCGGTATCCAGGAAATGAAAGGCCTGCCTTCTGCCATGTTTGTTATTGACCCAAAGCGTGAGAAAATCGCCGTTGATGAGGCCAACAGATTAGGTATTCCTGTTGTTGCCATCACTGACACCAACTGCGACCCGGACAATATTGACTACATCATTCCCAGTAATGATGATGCCATTAAGTCCATCAAGCTCGTTACCGGCAAGATTGCCGATGCAGCTCTGGCCGGCAAAGCCCGCCGCGGTGAAACTGTTGAGACTAATGAGGATCTTGCCACTGCCATGGCAGAGGCCAACACCGAGCCTGAGGCGCCTCAGACAGAGGCCTAAGCCCTCATCCCTGCGTCCCAAGCCGCCCGACTCTTTGTTACACACCGAGTCGGGCGTTTCTATATTCAATATAATAATGCACCATCTTCGGTGTTTAAGAACAGGATAGAAAGCTGTGAAAATTACAAGTCAAATGGTTAAAGAACTCCGCGACAAGACCAACGCGGGAATGATGGATTGTAAAAAGGCCCTTTCTGAGAATGACGGTGACATGGATAAGGCCGTTGACTTTCTGCGTCAGAAAGGACTGGCCGTGGCCGCCAAGCGCTCCGACCGCGCCACCAGCGAAGGCATCATTGAGACCTACATTCATGCCAACGGCAAGATGGGCGCCATGGTAGAGGTTGGTTGCGAGACCGACTTCGTTGCCAAGACCGACGGCTTTATCAATTTCGCCAAGGATATCGCCATGCACGTGGCAGCCACCAACCCCATCGGACTTGGCCGCGAAGATGTGCCTGCTGATGTGCTTGAACGCGAAAAGGCCATTTATGTCCAACAGGCCCTGGATTCCGGCAAGCCTGAAAATATTGTCGAGAAAATCGTCGGTGGTAAGATCGACAAATTTTACGGTGAGATCTGCCTGCTTGAGCAGAAGTTCGTTAAAGACCCTGATGTCACCATCCAGGACAAGCTTAACGAAATCGTTGCTGCCATGGGTGAGAACATCACCGTTAAGCGCTTTGCCCGTTTTGCCGTAGGCGCTTAATTTTTTTTCGTTAGTTCAAAGGAGTATGTGGAGGATTACCTCTGCATACTCCTTTTTTTATGCAAAAATAGTCAGCACGTGCTATTTTTGCCCTGTTTTTTTGACGGTGTCTTTTTAAGATAAACCAGCTCGTACAGCAGGAGGTGTGACCATGGCCAAGGCCAAGTTCAAAAGAGTGTTGCTCAAACTCTCAGGAGAAGCTTTGATGGGAGATGAGGAGTATGGAATCAGCACTGAGGTCCTGTCCTATCTAGCCAACGAGGTCAAAGAGGTCACCAAGCTCGGCGTTGAGGTGGGTATGGTCATCGGTGCCGGCAATATCTTCCGTGGCGTCTCCGGGGCCTCAAGCGGTATGGACCGGGCTGCTGCCGATAATATGGGCATGCTGGCCACGGTGATGAACTCCCTGGCCCTCAAAGATGCCTTGGACAACAGCGGCGTTTCCACTGCTGTTCTTTCCGCTATTCCCATGGATACGGTGTGTGAGCCTTACTCGCGGCTGCTGGCCCTGGATCATTTCCATCGCGGCGATGCCGTTATCTTCGCGGCTGGTACCGGCAATCCCTATTTCACCACCGACACAGCCGGCGTTCTGCGGGGCTTAGAAATCAATGCCAACCTGATCTGCAAAGCCACCCGGGTCGACGGGGTTTACGACAAGGACCCTCTCAAGTATGATGATGCTGTGAAATTTGACCAGCTTACCTTTACCGATGTACTGCACCGCCGTTTGAAGGTCATGGATGCGGCGGCAATTTCCCTGGCCATGGATAATCACCAGAAAATACTTGTTTTTGATCTAAGCATCCCCGGCAACATTAAGAAAGCCGTTTGCGGGAAAAAGATCGGAACCCTTATTACCGGAGACGACCAATGAGTGAAGAAGTTTTGCTAGATATGATTGACAAGATGGAAAAAAGCATGGAGGCCTTTCGTAACGACCTTTCCAAAATCAGGACTGGCCGTGCCTCAATATCACTTCTTGACGGTGTTAAGGTAGACTCCTACGGAGCCATGATGCCCTTAAATCAGGTAGCCACCCTGACCATCCCTGAAAGCCGGATGATCGTTGTCCAACCCTGGGACCCCCAAACCCTACCCGGCATCGAAAAGGCCATCCTCAAATCCAACCTCGGCCTGACCCCGGCAAACGACGGCAAACTCATCCGCATCTCCGTGCCCCAGCTCACGGAAGAACGCCGTAAGGAGCTGGTCAAGCAGGTAAAAAAGACCTGCGAAGATTTCCGGATCAATGTTAGAAATAGCCGCAGGGACGCCATTGATCATTTCAAGAAGATGAAGAAGGACAAGGAGATCTCCGAAGATGATCTCTTCAAATACCAGGACGATGCCCAGAAAGAAACGGATCGCTTTGTAAAACAGATCGACGAGGCCCTGGCCGACAAAGAAAAAGAGGTCATGGAGGTGTAACTGTTCAGTTACATGCGATGGCTTTAGCTAGACCGAAGTACTTGGCTGAATAGTTTCATGGAGGTTTAACGACACCTTGCAGATTGACCCTGACAATATCCCCACACATATTGCCATTATAATGGATGGCAACGGGCGCTGGGCCCAAGCCCAGGGACTCATCCGACTTATGGGGCATAAGGCCGGGGTCAAGGCTGTTAAGAAGATCGTCGAGGCCGGGCGGGAGATGGCCATCCCCGTTCTGACTCTCTACGCCTTTTCCACCGAGAATTGGAACCGGCCCAATGACGAAGTATCCGGACTCATGTTGCTTTTGAAGAACTATCTTAAAAGCGAACTTGACTCCATGCTCAAAAACGACATCCAGCTGCGGGCCATCGGTGACCTAAAGAGACTACCAACTGATGTCTATGAAGTGCTCAGCGAGACCATTGACCGCACCAAGAACAACAACTCCCTTATCCTTAACCTGGCTTTGAATTACGGGGGCCGAAGCGAACTGACCCAGGCCATCAAGGCTATCGGCCACAAACTTAAAAACGGTCAACTGCAAGAAGAGGATATCAGCGAAGAGCTGATCAGCAGCCACCTGTACACCCACGGCCTGCCTGACCCTGACCTCCTCATCCGCACCGGCGGCGAGGCCAGGCTTTCAAACTTCCTGCTCTGGCAGACCTCCTACGCCGAGATCTATTTCACCGACACACCATGGCCGGACTTCACTAAGAAAAGTCTGCAAGAGGCCATCGTCCACTACCAGCAGCGCCAGCGGCGCTTTGGTAAAACCGGAGAGCAGATATGAGAGCCAGGATCATCACCGGCGTTCTACTCGCCTCCCTGTGGTTTTTCCTGCTCTATACCGGCTACTACAGGCCCTTCTGGGTGGGGATGACCATTTTCGGGACTATCTGCTCCTATGAATTTTTTGCCATGGTCCTGCGGGATCAAGAGCGAAGAATTCTGCCCCTGGTCGTTCCCCTGGCCTCCATCCCCCTCTTCGCCGTTTACCACCCCAGCCTGGAGTATCTGGCCGCCGGTGTCTTTTTTGCCGTGCTGGCTGGTTTTCTGGTCACCCTTTACTCCTACAGGTCTCTGACCGAGCCCCTCACCTTTCTGGGCAAATATATTTTCGGCGTTGTCTACTGCGGCTTTTTCATGGGCCATGTCATCCTGCTCATGGGCCTTGAAAAAGGGGGCTACTGGCTCATTGTTCTGTCTGGCATTACTGCGGCCTCGGATAGCGGTGCCTATTTTATCGGCAAATCCCTAGGCAAGACCAAACTCTGTCCCCATATCAGTCCGGGTAAGACCGTGGCCGGCTTTAACGGCGGCATTATCTGCGGGATTTCAGGCGGCATGCTGTTGGCAGCTCTCTTATTGCCGGAAATCTCTCTGGTGAAGATTGCCATTTACGGAGCCCTCCTCTCTGCCCTGGGCGTTGCTGGCGATCTCACTGAATCGATTATTAAAAGGGCCACCGGCACCAAGGACTCGGGCAAACTCCTGCCGGGCCACGGCGGTTTTCTTGACAGGAGCGACTCCCTGCTCTTTTGTGCCCCTGCCTTTTATTACATCCTCACCTTCAATCTGCTTTAAGTTGTCGCAACCATGACCTTTAACATCTCCCTGCTCGGCTCCACAGGCTCCATCGGCACCAATGTCCTTGATGTGGTACGCCAATACCCCGGAAAATTCCGCGTCGTCGGATTGGCTGCCGGCAATAATATTAATTTGCTCCGCAATCAGGTTGAGGCCTTTCACCCCCAACTTGTCTCTGTTGCCACTAAGAAAGGTGCGGCCAAACTTCTTGAGACGCTTGGTTCCAAATGGCAGGATAAGATTGTCCATGGCCGTGAGGGTGCCATTGCTGTTGCCACTCTGCAGGAAGCCTCCACCGTAGTCTCTGCCATTGTCGGCGCTGCCGGCCTGCTGCCAACCCTGAGCGCCATTGAGGCAGGAAAGAACATCGGCCTTGCCAATAAAGAAACTTTGGTCATGGCCGGTGACTTGGTCATGAACGCAGCCCGTAAAAACAAGGTCAACATACTGCCCATTGACAGCGAGCATAACGCCATCTTCCAGGCTCTGGCTGCGGGTCAGCGGCACGATGTTCATAAAATCATCCTCACTGCCTCTGGCGGTCCTTTTCGTGAAAAAAGCATGGAAGAGCTGTGGGATGTGTCGCCGGAGCAGGCCCTGGCCCACCCCAATTGGGAAATGGGCAAAAAGATCTCCATTGATTCCGCCACCCTGATGAATAAGGGCCTTGAAGTCATTGAGGCCCGCTGGCTCTTTGATATCAAGGTTGAAGATATTGAGGTGGTGATCCATCCCCAGTCCATAGTGCATTCCATGGTTGAGTATATCGACGGTTCAGTGATTTCGCAGATGGGTGTCCCTGACATGCGTATTCCCATTGCCTACGCCCTTTCCTACCCGGAACGATTACGTCTTGATCTGCCCAGACTCAGTCTTACCAAGGCTCAAGATCTCAACTTTCACGCCCCGGATTTTAAAAAATTCCCTGCCCTGAAGCTTGCCTACCAGGCCTGCCAGCGGGGCGGCACCATGCCCGCCGCCCTCAATGCAGCAAATGAAATTGCCGTGGATGCCTTTCTAGGAGGTAAAATACGTTTCCCGGAAATTGCCCTGGTGGTTGCCGAAACCCTGGAACGTCACGACAAGAAGGATATTAAGGATGTTGAAACCGTATTGCAGGCCGATCTTTCAGCCCGCATGCAGGCAGAATCCGTGGTGGAGGCCTTGCAAGTGCGGAGTCGACAGAAAAAAGGCCTTGATCTGCCCTGGCCTGAGGTCCCGATTGTCTAGTTAGATAAGCGCTGACAGGTTTCTTTCATATCCGACCACAACATAATTAAATCGAAACCCCAGAGATTAAGCGGAACTCACTTCAAATACCTGGCATCATTAAAGACTAACAACCGCATTTTCTAATTCAAAACACGTGATATATCCATGACCACTGCCTTTGCCTTTATCGTTGTTCTCGGAATTCTCATCTTTGTCCATGAATTCGGCCATTTCATTATTGCCAAGCTATTTAACGTAAAAGTCCTAAAATTTTCTCTGGGCTTTGGCCCCAAGATGTTTGGCAAAAAGATAGGCGAAACCGAATATGTGGTAAGTGCCTTTCCTCTCGGTGGTTTCGTCAAAATGACAGGAGAAAATATTGATGAGGAGGTGTCCGCCCTCGATGAGGCACGCGCCTTTTCTCATAAACCGGTCTGGCAGCGTTTTTTTATTGTGTTAGCAGGGCCTGCCTCTAACCTCTTGTTCACTGTTGTTCTGCTCAGCACTATCTTTATAGTGATGGGTTTACCTATCCTTGGCCCCTCCACCATGATCGGCAAAGTCACAGAAGACGGGGCAGGAGCCCGAGCTGGTCTGGTGGATGGTGACATCGTCAAACAGATTGAAGGCCAGGAAATAAATGACTGGTCTGAGGTTTATTATATTGTCACAGAGTCCGGCGGGAAAGCCCTTGCCTTTAGCGTTGAAAGGAACGGAGAGATACTTACTTTAGAGGCAACTCCGGAAGAGGTGGATATAAAAAATGAATTCGGCGAAGTCACCGGCAAGGGCTATCGTCTTGGTATTGCCCGGGACATGACCCTGGAATTTGAGCCAGCCACAATCATTGAATCCATCACAGCAGGGTTTAATCAAACCGTAGAGATGACCCGCAAGACATTGATCGGCATCTGGAAGATGATGCAACGGATCATTCCGGCTTCCGAGATCGGTGGTCCTATTCTTATTGCCCAGATTGCCGGCAAGCAGTTGCAGTCTGGCTGGTTGGACTTCTTTTACTTCATGGGATTTTTGAGCGTTAACCTGGGCATCTTGAACCTGCTGCCCATTCCAGTCTTAGACGGTGGCCACCTTGTCTTTTTCTCCATGGAGGCCATCCGCCGCAAACCCCTAACCCGCGAGCTTCAAGAAAAAATGCAGCTCATCGGCATTGTTCTGCTTGTCAGCCTCATGGTCTTTGCCTTTTACAATGATATTCTCCGCATACTCACCAGCTAACCATGGCCCATGTGAAGAAAAAAATCAGCTGGCGTGCACCGCTCATTCTGGCCATTGATAATTCTACGATGTACGGCAATGTGGCCCTGACCTCTCCTGAGGGCTTGCTGGCCGAGCGTACCTTGCTCTCCCGCCTTACCCACTCGAAGAGACTGCTTGGTTCTTTGGATGATATCCTGGAAGAAAGCGAACTTGACTGGCAGCAGCTTGATGCCATTGCCGTCTGCCTGGGCCCAGGCAGTTTCACCGGCCTGCGTATCGGCCTTTCCACGGTCAAGGGCATTGCCATGGCAACGGGCCTGCCGCTCATCGGCATCAGCAGCCTGGACGGTCTTGCCAACCAGTTGCCCTTTGCCGGGCAGCAGATCTGCACCATCCTTGATGCCCGTAAGCATGAGATTTATGCCGCCTTTTATAAAAGCAATGAAAAGGGTGAAGTGGAGCGCAGCAGCGATTATCTGGTCATGGCCCCGGAAGAGCTGTCAGCACAAATTGCTCAACCCACCATATTTGTGGGCGACGGCGTCAACGTCTATGGCGATCTTCTTAAAGAAACCCTCGGCACCAACGCCCTCTTTGCTCCGGAACACATCATCTTCCCCAGGGCTGCCGCCATCGGCAAACTGGCCCTCAAAATGTACCCTCAAAAACAATTCCTCGACCCGGTCTCCGTCACTCCCCTTTACATCCGCGCCTCCGACGCGGAAATCCAGCGCCAGAAAAAAATCGCCTCAGCGAAATAACCATTTTGCCGGCACCAAAATGCAAGCAAGCAGTCATAGCTAATGAGTCCGTTTAGATTTGCAGGTTCCGAAATCAAGGCTTGTCTTTGTACGTTTACGGCATAAACCTTATGCACTATCCCCTGACCTGGTTGCGGCCACCTTTTTTTGCCTCGTAGAGAAGGCAATCTGCCCTGGAGATAAGCTCTGAGGCGGTTTCGCCCTGTTTCCACATAGCCACCCCCACACTGGTTGTCAGGATTATTGGATGCTCCCAGGTCAGTGACTCCATGGCCTGGCGGACACGTTCGGCTATACCGATGGCCTCTTCCAAATCGGTTTCAGGCATGACCACCAAAAACTCCTCACCGCCATAGCGCCCGGCAATATCCACAGCGCGGATTTCCTCACGCAGGGTATTGGAAACCTGTTCAAGGACCTCGTCGCCGTAAGGGTGACCATAAGTATCGTTTACATTTTTGAAAAAATCGATATCAAGCATCATCACGGACAGATCACGTTGATAACGATCAGAGGAGCCCACATGCTCCTGAAGGCGTTCGATGATATGACGATGATTATAGAGGTTGGTGAGACTATCAGTGACGGAAATTTCCTGAAGTCTTTGATTTTTGAGCTTCAGTTCGTTGTTTAAGCGCTGCAGCCTTTTATTGGCCTCACTAAGCGCCCCTTCTACCAGAATACGCTCACTGATATTATTAAAGATGATTGCCGCGCCGACAACGCCATCATTATCCTTCAGGGGGGTTGCGCTATACTCCACGGTGAAACAGGCGGTTGCTGCACTCATAACCCTCTCAGTGCCGCTTAACACGCCGCCTTCACAAATGGTGCGCGCAAGGGAGCCATTGTCCTCTAAAAAAGGCAGGGTACTGCCATCGCAGCATTGCATGGTTGATTTCAGGTTCCTGTCCAGGCACTCTTTTCGCCAGGCCATCATGATGCAGGCGGCAGGGTTGGCATAGCTGACAAGCCCTTGACAACCAACAACAATTACCCCTTCACTGAGCCTGTCGAGGATGCGTTGCAGGCCTTCATGGAGATGATCAAGATGCTTGAGAAGATTATGACTGTCAAGCCCGTCATCAACCTTGTTGTTGTTTCCGCCATTCATGCCTTTGCCTTCTTCTAGCCACTATCCGCTGCTCCTGGGAAAAGAAAACACCCTGCCTCAATACTGCCTGAAAAAACCAGCAGGGGGAACACTTTATTGTCCGCATTATCTCCTTTCTTGTCAAACAGTTGTACGGGTAGCCTGGATTATTCCCTCATCTTTCTTGTGCTCTCAAGGAAAATTAAACCTTCCCAGAAAGGCAAATGGCGAAGGGGCAAATTAGGGCAGCAGTATTGTTATGGCCTGCTGTTTTTTCTTGAGGCGCTTGCTGGAGATGGGAAAGAGTGTTTTTAATTCCTGGGCAAAAAGGGAAATCCGCAGCTCCTCGATCATGGTGGCAAAATGGTCGAACTCCTCCTCCACTTCAGGGGGCAGGCCTTCCCTTTTGCGAACATCAGCAAGCCAATCGACAAAGGGTGTTATTTCCTTGAGACGGGCCGCATCCTTAGCTGGATCCTGAAGTTTACGCTGCAGACGGATGGTCAGCCCCTTAAGATAACGGGGCACCTGGAGAAGTTTCTCCGCATTCATGGTGGCCAGAAAATCAGGAGGAAGATAACGGGCCACTTCAGCCCTGAACATGGCGCATTCCTGCTCGCTTATGCCGAAATATTTTTTACCGCGGCATTGATTTTCGAGGCCGCTGATAAAATCCAGAGTGGCACGTCTCTCCTGAAGGACGATGACGACCTGATCAAGGACCTTCTTACCAAGGACATAAGGCCCGGCCTTTTTAACATTCTCCAGGGTGGAGGTAAAAACATCCTTCCCAGGGATAAGACCGTTCTGGCAACAGAAGATCTCGCGCAATATGAAGGAAAAGAGGTCCTTATTAATCTCCTCATGACTGGCCACCCCCTCATAGAGGGCCCAGTGGGCACGGGGCAGAGAAAAATCTTTTTCAAAACTTTTTAGCCCTTTGACAAACTGGAGGCCGTAGAGCACCAGCAGCGCTTCTCGTGTTTTGCTCCGGCACTTGATGATATCGCTAAAGACGCGAAGACCTACGCCAGCCTTGCCCTGGCTCAGCAGGCCAGGATAGGCAAAACCGGTAAGGTTACCCTTGTTATCTTTTACCTGGAAACGATCAGGCAGATCGTCAAAATCCCAGCTTCGAACACCATCCCTCTCATATCGCTTCCGTAAGGCCACAAGGCCCTGACAATCATCATCTTGTCCGATCTTTTTCTGCACCAACACCTTTGGGTCACGCGTAGATTCCACCTCTTCACCATCCACCAGCTCAAAACGCATACAGAGATGACGGGGCAGGTTATCCGTACTCCACATACCAGGCTCCACCCTGAGCTGGAAGACCTTCAGTATGGCCTCTTCGAGCTGGCGAAAAAGATTGCCTTGGTAAGGGGCAAGCAAGGGCATCAACCGTTCAGCAGAATGGGGTATGGGTACCAGATTACGGCGGATTGACTTGGGCAGACTTTTTAACAGGCAGGTGACTTTTTCCTGAAGAAGACCGGGGACCAGCCATTCAAAATGCTCCCGGCGGCTATGGGCGGCCAGGTTCTTGGGGATGACCACGGCAATGCCATCCTCATTTTGGCCGGGCTCAAAACAATAACGGAGCTTAAAGGTCAGTTCACCGCAATGGATGGACTCAGGAAAATCAGCGAGACGGTTATCATCCGGCTGGCCTTTGACGATATCAGCCTCGCGCATCCGCAGGAAATCATCGCCCCCACCTTTCTTGACACATCGGGCAAGGCCCTGACGGTCAAAGACATCCTGGGGCAGGCGTTTAGCATAAAAATCAAAAAACTCTAACTCATCGACCAGCACACCGCGCTGGCGGGTACGATGCTCCACCTCCTCCATATTTTTTATGAGCCTGCGGTTTTCAGCCAGAAAACGGAAGCTGCCGCCAAGCTCGCCTGCGACCAAGGCATGCTGGATAAAAATCTCCCTCGCCTCAACAGGCGCCACTTTACCATAGTTGAGCCGGCGGCCCGCCACAATAATAAGGCCAAAGAGGGAGACCTGTTCTTTGGCCACCACCATACCCTGTTTTTTTGCCCAATGGGGTTCCAGGTAGGCCCGTTTGCAGAGGTGACCGGCCAGGGGCTCTATCCATTCAGGCTTTATTCCTGCAACGATCCGGGCAAAAAGACGAGATGTTTCCATGAGCTCGCCAGCCATGATCCAGCTCCTGTTTTTGCCAAACTGACCTGAACCGGGGAAGACCATGAGTTCTTTGTCCTGGCAGCCCTGATAGATATTCTTGGCCTTTTTGAGGCCGATATTGCGTAGATTGCCACTTAAAATAGCACGATGAATCTGGTCGTAGCTTGCCTCCTCACTGTTTTCCACAAAACGCAGGGCACCATGACGCTTACCCCTGCCCTCTTCAGCAAGGATGGAGCGTATCTGCTCATGGATGTCCTGCCATTCACGCATTCGCTGAAAGGAAAGGAAGTTCTGCTTGCAAAATTTCCGCAGCCTGGAGAGGCTGCCCACCGCAACAGCGGTGCTGGTAAAGAGGTTCCAAAGATTCAGGAGGCTCTCAAAATCGGAGGTCTCTGACTGAAATCTGGCATGAGTCTCATCGGCAACGGCCTCCCTGTCACTTGGACGGATGCGGGGGTCCTGGATGGACAGGGCAGCGGCAACAATGACCATCTCCCGTACGCAATTTTGGTGGCGGGCCTCAATAATCATCCTTGAAATTCTGGGATCAAGGGGCAGACGGGCCATGAGGCGGCCAGAACGGGTCAAGCGCCTCTTTTTATCAAGGGCACCAAGCTCAGTCAGAAGATGATAGCCATCGGCAATGGCCCGACCAGTGGGTGGATCAACAAAGGGAAAGCTGGCAGGTTCCCCCAGGTTAAGGCTGGTCATCCGCAAAATAACCTCCGCCAAATTAGACCGGAGGATCTCCGGCCGGGTGAATTCCGAGCGGTTCAGGTAGTCCTTTTCTTCAAAGAGACGCAGGCAGATACCGGGCCCCACCCGGCCACAGCGTCCGGCCCGCTGATCACAGCTGGCCCTGGAAATTTTGGCAATGGGCAGTTTACTGGTCCGGGCTCTGACGTTATAGCTTAAAATCCTTGCCAGGCCCGTATCAACAACATAGCGGATGCCCGGCACTGTGAGGGAGGTCTCCGCCACATTGGTGGCAACAACGATTTTGCCTCTATTTGTCTCTTGAAAAACACGATTCTGGTCGCGGCCTGCCAAGCGTCCATAGAGGGGAAGAACAAGGGGCGTTTGCCGTCCCTTTTGCTTGCCGAAACGGCTTTCAAAGAGGGCAACCGCTTCACGAATGTCACGTTCCGTAGGCATGAAGAGCAGCATATCGCCAGGGCCGTCCCGGCGCATGAGTTCCAAGGCCGCCTGAACTGCTTGTTCGACATAATCGCCGCCATCACCATTTTCCTCTCTCTCTGGATATCTGATTTCCACCGGAAAGGTGCGGCCCGTGACTTCGATAATAGGAGCATTACCAAAGGCCTTGGCAAATTTTTCAGTGTCAATGGTGGCAGAGGTGATGATCAGCTTCAGGTCAGGGCGGCGTTTTAAGATGCGCTGCATAATGCCGAGAAGAAAATCAATATTAAGACTGCGCTCATGGGCCTCATCAATGATGATGGTGTCATAAGCAGAGAGACGTTTATCCCCTTGGGCTTCGGCCAGGAGAATACCGTCGGTCATAAATTTAATGCGGGTGGCCGCGCTTGTCTGGTTGCGGAAGCGGATCTTATATCCCACCACAGATCCGGACTCGCCAAGCTCCTCGGCAACCCGGGCAGCAATGGAAGTAGCAGCTATACGGCGGGGCTGGGTACAGCCAATTTTCTGTTCCACACCACGGCCCGCATCCAGACACATCTTCGGAAGCTGGGTGGTTTTCCCTGACCCTGTATCACCGGCAATTATCACCACCTGATGCTTTTTTATGGCGGCGATGATGGCCTGCCTTTCAGCAACGATAGGTAAGTTCTCGGGATACTTTATTTTTTTTATCTGCCCATTCACGATAAATATGTCAAAATATTTGGAAATAAAGCGGTTTTCTGGCCATAATGCTTTCTGGTGCTGCGTAACCCTTTGCTTACGTTGTTTTTTATTCTCAATTCCCCATAAAAATGGAGGCTGAATGTACCATTTTTATGTTCAAATAGAAAACGGGAATCGAGACGATCTTTTTTTTAAATATTCATTAAGAAAATGAAGCAGGTGAGAAATGGCTAAACTAAAAAAATCCAGAGGTAACTTTCCAGGCCAAAACGCCGCCCCTCAAGCGGGCAGCAAGTCCTCCGGGGGCAACGCTGGAGACCTGGCAGATCTGGAAAATATTGAGACTGCCATGGAGGCATCCCATAAAACCGTGGTTTCCCGTGACAAGGAGATTGGTGAGATGGCTGAAAGACCAAGCGGTCCTGTGGGCCTTGATATCGGCACCAGCCATATTGTCATGGCCCAGAATGCCGGGCGCCACATCAATACGGTAAACCAGCTTAATGCATTCTTCACCATTCCTTACTCCAAGTTTACTAAAAAAATTCTGATGGAAAACGATATTACCTTTTATGCCAAGGACGATCAGTTTTATATCCTGGGCTATTCGGCGGAAAACTTTGCCAATATGTTTAACACCAATACCCGCCGGACCATGGAAGAGGGTATCCTCTCCAGTCATGAGGATGAAGGTATCACCGTCCTGCAATCTATCATCAGCTCTCTGTTGGCGAAGACCGACAAGCAGGAGGTGGTCTGTTTCTCCATGCCGGGCGTGCCGGTGGACGGTAATGCCTCGGTGGTTTATCACGAGTCTATCATTAAAGATGTACTTGGCCTCCCTGGGCTACCGCCCCATTTCCATTAATGAGGGCCTGGCCACCATCATGAGTGAACTTGCCAACGACAATTTCACTGGCATCGGCATCAGCATGGGTGGCGGCATGTGTAACATCTGCCTCTCTTATCTCTCTGTTCCTGTTCTTAACTTCTCCGTCCAGAAGGGTGGTGATTATATCGACAGCATGGTGGTGCCTCTGTGGGCGAGCCTGCCACCCGTATCAAAATGATCAAGGAGGGCAGCCTCAACCTGGCCAGAACCCCTCAGGATCGTGTGGAAACCGCCTTGGACATCTACTACGTTGACCTCGTCTCCCACCTGCTTAACAGCCTTGAGCACGAGTTGAAGACTACGGATAAAATGCCCAATATCAACACCCCCCTGCCCATTGCTCTTAGTGGCGGCACCGTTCTCCCCAAGGGCTTTCAGGACCTGTTTGAAAAAGGCCTGCGCAAGGCTGACCTGCCGGTTGAGATCTCAGAGGTTCGTATTGCCGATGACCCACTCAACACCACAGCCAAGGGTGCCATGGTCATGGCCCTTTCTGAAGAAATTTAAAAAACTTGCATTCACCTGCCATAAAAAAAGGTTCATCACGGATTGCAGTGGAACCTTTGTTTTTTAGATGTTTTGATTTTGCCTTTCCCCATTCAGGCCTGAGCGAGCAGGGAGCTGGGCAAGGCGAGTGCTGCCGAAGGCCAGGACTGTTAGGGGTGCCCTTTTTGGTTCGTTTTCGCCCGTTTCACTGGCTGGGCAAGCAGCAGCGGAGCGGCGAAAATGAACGAAGCAATGTCCAGAGAAAGAAAGGCAATACAGGGTACAGGACGCCCACTGTAATCCGTGATGAACCAAAATTAATGGCCAGATTGGCAAAGAGTCTCGTGCCCAGGCAGCAGTGCCTTGTCACCTGTGGCACTTAGTGCTTTCAGGCTCTTACTATTTTAAAAATATCTGGATTGACAAGGGATAAGGCGAGATGGTTTAGTACCCATCTACCTTTGTGAATATCATGGAGTCTGAAAGGAGACTGCTTTTAGCGAGACATGATGGCCTAGCTGTTTTCAAAAACGAAAACTAAAAATCCTCCAAAGATATATATGATGAAAATAGGAAGAAACGACCCCTGTCCCTGCGGGAGTGGCAAGAAGTTCAAGAAATGCTGCAATGATATTGGTAAATTCCAGCCAAAGAGTCAGGAGAAAGCCGCCCAGGTTACCCTGAACGGCGAGGTGGTAAAACTCCAGGAGTTGGCGGTTGCCAAACAGGCCTCAGTAAACACCATGGGCGTTTTCATCTTTGTCTCAACGGCGGAGGGAGATGGCTGGCTTCTTGAGATGACCGATGCCGATGCCCTCAAGGTTGCCAAAAAGGGTGAAAAGATCGATGTAGAAATCAAGGAAAGCCCTGAAACCATCGAGGTCAACTGGTCACACCGTTTCAGCATTCGCAAAAAACAATTCTTTGTCACCGCCTATAAGGACAAGACAGAAACAAAACTGAGCGAGCTTCCCACCCATTCCATTTTTGCGGCAATCAAACGGATCCGCAAAAAATTCCCCAAAGAAGTATTGGCATCCATTCATCTCGACGAGGGCTAATGTCATGGCAGAGACACGAAAGCTGCTGCGCCTTCTTCCTGCTCTGCTGGTAACCGGGGCCATCTTTGCAGCCGCTTCGCTGCCCGGCAAATACCAACCTTCTTTTCTGCATGGCGGCGTCGACAAATATGCCCATGCATTAGCCTACGGAATTTTGGCTGCCAGTTACCTCTTTGCCTTTGGCCGTAACCTTCCCCGCCGTTTCCCTCTTCGGACGAGCACTGCCACTATTTTCATCTGTCTAGCCTACGGTGGTCTTGAAGAGTGGTATCAATCCTTTATTCCCGGTCGGCGACCAGACAAGGTTGACCTTGAAGCCGACATGATAGGCGTCATGGTGGTGATTCTGTTCTGGGTCATTATTCTTCTTAAAAGATCCGCCAAATTGCAACACAACTCTGACACGGACTCTATCACCAAGGGGCTTTGAGGTATGCGCTTTTTGCCCCTTGTCAGCATAATGGTGATTATTTTCCTCTTTTCCCACATCCCGGGAAAAGAGATGCCCCGACAACTACACATCGGTATGGATAAAGTTCTCCATGTCCTGGCCTATGCGACCCTGGCCGCCGCAGCTCTCTGGGCCTGGTTGCCCCAGATCACCAGGCGAGGTGCTGCTCCACTGTGGAGTATTCTCCTTTTTTGCCTGCTCTACGGAATCAGCGATGAGTTTCATCAATCCTTCATCTCCGGTCGTTATTCCAGCTTTGCCGATATAATTGCCGACGTCATCGGCGCTGGCTTGTTTCTCTGGGGCTGGCGGCTATGGCAGAGACGATCCAATAGAATAGAAACCAAATAAAAAAGGCTCTTCGTCGATTAGCGGGAATGACTTTGTTTTTGCCGCGGAATCCACGGAAATACTGGCACAAGGTGGGAAAACTTTAGCCTTCTAACTTGTACCTGACCACCTCTTCCGGACTTCGACGAAGAACCATAAAAAAAGCGGCTCCCCTTTTGGGGAGCCGCTTTTTTTATAAATATCTCGTCAGCAATCAGGCCAAGTGCGCCTTGCGCCAGCCAATTTTTTTAAGGCGCTGAATACGATTCACAGCCCACTCATTAATTTCGCGAAGATAGCGCGTAGGGTCTTCACTCTTCCTGGAGATGATCTGCCAACGCTCATCAGCAATCTCCTCTGTCTCTCCAGGGTACATTTCCTTCCAGGTGGCATAGCCCCCATCAAAGACAAACTCCGGATTAACCCTGGCCGGGTCCATCTTCAGTTTAGTAATGGCAAACATCCGAGCCATGTCCATATCATACTCAATGAGCCAGCCATTGTCGGCAAGCATGGTTTCCTTGTCCTTGCTGACAGTGGATGAGCATTCAGGGCAGTATATACGGTCAACAACTTCAGGGGCCATGATATGGTCACGCATATGGAAAGAGGCCTCTTTTGAGCCGCATTGACAGGTTCTCTTCACTTCAACACACATAATTACCTCCTGGGGGAATCATTTTCTTGTTGGCACCATAATACCACCCGGAGTTACCATGTAAAGAGTTATTTGGTAATAGTTACTATTTGCTTTGCCTGAACCGTAATCTGTTGTTACGGCGATGAGGTCGTTTGATGACAAGCTTACCCTCACTATCAATATAGCCAGCGAAAAAATTATATCTGGAGAACCATATCCCTAAGAAATTGCCTTTCCTATCCAGAAGCCTACCCCCGGAATACATATCGGTTATTGGCCGATGACGATTATCAATGGCCTCAAGCCATTCTTCCACCTGTATCTTACCAAATTGAGCCGGTTGCCAGAAATTTTGCTGAAAGGGAACGTCATCATCAATAGCAATAATGGTGTGAGGCTCTGCCTCCGGGCCACTGTAATAATAGATAAATCCGGGTTGCAGTTTGCCGCGGGTCAGGTCAACCTCTACGTCATCATCGAAATCTAAGGAAATATGGCCGGTTTTAGGCAGGCAAGAAATGAGAAAAAAGCACAGAAAAACCAAAAGTATGAAATGAAGACAGCGAATGCGGCGTACCATAACTAAGCCTCCCCTTCGGCCTCTCCCCTAAAAATAATAGATCAGCTCCAGCTTAAGAAAATCATCATCACGCAGGGAGTTGTCAACGCTCTCTTTCGCTCCATCCATAAAACAGGTGCCTTCCAGGTTGAGGCGTAAAAAGTCGCTGAACCGACGCCCCGCCTCCAAGGTAAGCAACCGGGAGCTCTGCTCAACATCCTGGACAATGCCGATAAGGATCTCACTGGAGGCTGCATCGTTAAAGGCCAAGCGAAGGCCTCCCATGAGATCGTTATTAAAAAGACCTTGCCTTACCTTCTCACGGTCGTCAAAAACGTATTCGCCTATAATACCGAGATCAAGATCCGTTTCAAAAACACCGACGAGGGTGTATTCAAAGCCAAAGGTGGCGGCAGCAAATGGCCGCCCATAACCTCTTCGATAGAAGGCCTCGGCCTTGATCAGCCAGGAACCATAGACCCCCTGCAGGTCGAGGGAAGTCTGGCTTATCTGCTCATAATAGGGAGTAAGAATAGGCTCATCCTTATAATTCAGTCCAGCAATCAGGAAGGGTTCCCGTGAGGTCCCACGGAAATAGGAAAGGCCGAAATCAACAGCGCCCAGACTATGACTATAACGAAGTGATACATCCTGGTGAAGTTCTTCACTGCCGCTCTCATACAAAGGGTGGTCTGTATCTACAATCAAGGGGAAACGCAAACGACCCTTTTCGCCCTGGAAGGTTCTCTCACGAAAGTAGGGGAGCAAAAAGAGATCCAAAACGCCCCAACCGCGAACAAAAGAAAAATGGAGCATAGGCTGCCCCAGCTTTTCCTCTCCATCCAAGGACTCAACCAAATCCGTCTGGTTGATAATATCCACCAGGTGAACAAACTCACAGGCCCCCCAGAACACCTTCCCTAAACCGAGGCGCAGCTCCCAGTCATCCCTGACATGAAGATAATTAAGTTCACGCAGATCAGCATGGCTCCTTTCCTTATCAGCACTGTCCAGACGGGCAAAGGGGGAAAGGATCAGGCTGGAGCCGCTGACAAACTCATGGTAGAGCTCGGCATTGAGGGCAAAGGAAGCACTTTGGGAGCGCTGATCAGGAAACTGAGGGCTCTGCAAGAAAAAACGGCCCTCAAGGTCAACAGAACCGGTTAACTCCATGCAAAGAGAGGAAACCGGCAGCAACAAAGCCAGGGGCGCCGCTAAAAGGCTGACAAGAGAGAGCAGTACAAATTTTCTCAGGCCAGCCATAGTTTATTTCACCCGCTTCAGGCTGTTTTTATTAAAGTCAGTATCGGTGAGGCCGGTGCGGTATTGAAAACTATCCCAGTGCAACTCGGTGGACTTACCGTTTTGATGGTTAACCATATGCATGCGGTGGGGACGCCAAAAACGATCAAGATAGCGCTGATAGCCAGCCATGGTCAAAGTCTTCAGATGGCTTGATTTGCGGTCATAATACTCAACCTTCCAGAGGCGATACTCATCCTTGTCCCGCCAGGACACCATGCGGGTGTAACCGGAGTTGGCGGCATCAACCGGGTAGCTTTCAACCATGGTACAATCGTGGCCGTCATAGATGGCGTCACCCAGGTATTTATAGGTGTATTTTTCAACCTCCTGGCTGGCGATATCTTCATAGGCAAATTCGCTGCCCATAAATGAGCCTGATTTATTGCGTGAGGCAATACGTTTGACTCTCTTAAGGGCAGGCAAATAAAGCCATTGATCATCGTCCCCCACCTTATGGGTGAAGGTAAGCAAGGCCGTCCCCTTGACATCGCGAGGCGAGTCGAAAATGGTCAGGCTCTTATCGCCATCGCCCTCCACCTCCAGGGTACGGATACGTATCTTCCGGCGGCTTTCCTGGCCATGCCTATTGCGAAGAACCATCTCCATGTCGGCTGTAAAGTCAGCAAAACCGTTGTCTCTGGCGTCAGCCTCCTGGGCAATCGCCAGCCCCTGCTCCTCAGGGCTTTGCGCCAAAGCACCGGCTGGTAATGCAAAAGAAAGAAGTAAAAAAAGTATGGATAAAGTTCTCATTATGTCTCCTGTTTTCATGTCCTTGTTGAGCTATCAACCAGATCTCCTGCCTTTGTTTTGCCCTCAATTTTAACCAGCAAGGCTGGAAGAAAAAAGAAATCCATGAGCAGGGCAAAAATAATGGTGATGGCAGTCATGGAGCCCATATTGGCATTGATCTGAAAACCGGAAAAGGAAAGGACCCAAAAGCCAGCAACCAGAATAAGAGTGGTAACCAGAATTGGCGATCCAACTGTCCTAAAGGCATAGACCACCGCCTCCTCTGCAGAATCCCGGTGCTCCTTGCGGGCCCTTTGGTATTTGGAGAGGAAATGAACCGTATCATCCACCACAATACCCATGGTCATGGCAATCATCACCGAGACAGCCAGGCCCACCTGACTCACGGTATAGCCCCAAAGACCAAAGGCCATGAAGGCAGGAGACAGGTTGGGCAACAGGCTGATCAGGCCAAGCTTAAAGCTACGCAAGACAATGGCCAGAATAAAGGAAATGACCAAAAGGGCCATCACCGAAGCACCCAGCATTGATTGAATATTACGCTTGGAGATATAAGAAAAGATAACGGAAAGTCCAGAACCATAAGTATGCATGGTTGCTGGAGCATTTTCCTCCAACCAATGTCTTCCCCTCTCTTCAAGCTCACGGACTTCCCGGGTAGTACTGTCGCCAAGGGTAACGGTTAATCTGGTGGCAGACTTATCGACATTAATCCGATCATTTAGGTCAAGGCCAAAGGGCAGGCTCATCTCGTAAAGCAGAAGATATTGGGCGGCAAGGTTACGCTGGTCGGGCAAGCGGTACCATTGCTGATCATCACCGTGCATGGAGCGATTCAACCGTTTCATGATATCAGTAATGGAAAAGATATGGCGCACCCCCTCCTGGCCACGAAACCACTTGGCAAACTCATCCACCTTTTGGAGATACTCAGGGTTGTTGATACCACCCTCCTCCCCTGAGGCCAGGCTATAATCAATAATATAGACACCGGTAAGGTTGGCGATGGCAAACTCGGAGGCCTGACGAAATTCATAGCTGTGATCAAAATAGCGGACAAAATCGTCATCCAGATCTATGCGGCTGATGCCGGTAGCCATCAAGGCCATAAAGAGCAATAACCACCTGAAAAGGGGCGTCCTTCTGGCAACCACAAAACGCCCCAGCTTCTCAAAAAAGGGGGATTGCCGCTCTTGCCCCGTGCCAACCTTGATGGGCAAAATAGCGACCAAGGCGGGCAAGAACAAGACTGAGTAAAAAAAGGCTGCCGTCACCCCCATGGCCACAATGTTACCCAGATCACGGAAGGGGGGGGCATCGGAAAAATTCATGGTCAGAAAGCCGATGGTCGTGGTGAGCGAGGTCACAAAAACAGGCTGCAGGTTAATACGCAGCGACTCGGCAACCGCTTCTTTGCGACTCCTTCCCAGCCGAACCTGGTGGAACATGGTCACCAGGACATGGATGGAATCAGCCACAGCCAGGGTCAGGATAATAATGGGGCCGTTGGCCGACGCCGGGGTGATATCGATGCCCAACCACCCGGCCAAACCCATGCCGGTAAAAACAGACATGAACACCACACAGAAGGTGGAGAGCGTTGCCAGCAGCGACCGCAGGGAGGCGACCATGGCCACGAAAAAAATTAAGAGGACCAGGGGCATCAGGCTGGTCATGTCCCGCTTTGGGGCCTCGCCAAAGGCATCATCCACCATGATGCCGCCAGTGATATGGAGGCTAATGCCTGGATATTTAGCTTCTATCTCCCGGGCTAACTGCCGGGCCTGCGTAGCAACCTGGAGCGACTCATTCATGTCCTTTTCAGGCTTTATGATATTAACATTTACGCCGCTGACATGGGCTCCCTGAGAGACAAGGCTGTTAACCAGTAGCGGTTCAGCAAGGGCAATTTCCTTGATGACGGCCAGATCCGTATCACTCAGCCGGCCGGCGTCACGGACCAAATCTTCAACAATGAGCTCGTCACCCTCGGCACGGGTATGCTGAAAATTTGTCAGGGAGCTAACCTTGCTTGAGTAGGGAATTTTCCAGGCCTCAGTCGTGAGCTCCTCAATGGCGCTTAAGGTCAAACGCTCAAAGACATTGCCCGAGGCAGGCTCCACCACAAAGAGGACATTTTCATATTTTGTATAGGTGTTCTCCAACATCTCCAGGGCCTGGAGCTGTGGGTTCTCCTTGGAAAAGAACATGCGGGAGTTATTGACAAACTGCAGATTGGCCATGCCGCTGGCGCACCAGCTGGCAACAAGAAGGGTCAGGGTGAGGATCCACCACCGCCGTCGCACTACAAAAAGCCCAAACCACGCCTCAAAACGTCTCATACGGAGCCCTCAGCCATCATCCTCACCATCTCCCCATATACCCTGCCCAAACAACTTCCATCAGCTGAACATACATCCCGCACAAGTCAACAGCAAGAAGTAATCGTCCCAAATCCCGGCCACTTACCCTATGCCACCCCTATTCTGGGCCGAATTTATTTCAGCCAGACAAGCACCTCCGGGCCCCTCTGCCATTCCACCCAAAAACAGCAATTGCCTTTCCGGCCTGACTCCTTATGGGAGTGCCTACAAATATTGAGGTGAATTATTTGCCAAAATTTTGCAGAATAAGAGATAATCATTAATAAATCAGCGTCCTAGTGTCGCGTCAAGGATGAAACGGCGCGACACTAGGCTGCCCACTTCTCCTTTCAAACAAAGAGCCGAACTGAAAATGACATCTTCCGCCATCACCAATCTCGTCATAATCGGAGCCGGCTTCATGCTTATCTCAATTATTTCCGGGGTGCGTCTAAAACGAAAAATCCCAAAGCCCCTCCAAGACAAATGGCTTTCTCTCATTTTTATCATGGCCCTTTTTTTCTGTGGCCATCTCACCTTTGCCTCTCTGATGCTTCGACAATTTCCCTTCCCCAACATCCTTATTGCCGCCAGTATTTTTCTGGGCGGCTCTTTTGCCCTGCTGGTCATCGGTCTTGCCAGGGGGGCGATTACGAAAATCAAGGAGGAGGAACGGAAGTTGTCCAAGGCCACGGCCAGCATCAGACTTAAGGACATGAAACTCTCCTGGGAAACCGCCTCCCGCCATAAAACTGAGGAGAAACTGGAAGAAACCAATACTCTCTTAATCAAAGAACTTTTCGAGATGATTTCCGAGTTTCTGGCAAACCGTGACCAATACACCTTTGAGCATGTTCTCTACGTGGCGGCAATCTCCAAACGTATCGGTGAAAAATTGGATTTAAGCCCAGATACCCTGACCAGTCTTGAACTTGGCTGCTTGGCCCATGATCTAGGAAAAACCGCTATTCCCGATGATGTTCTCCTGAAACCAGCCCGCTTTAATTTTCAAGACCGTAACATCATGGAGTATCACCCATTAATCGGCGCTAAGCTTATTGCCCGCCACATTCAAGACGATAGAATCATCGACATTATCCTCAACCATCACGAACGCTTGGACGGTAGCGGCTATCCAGCCGGCCTTAAAGGCGATGAAATAGGCCTACTGCCACGAATTGTTGCTGCCGCAGACACCTATGAAGCCCTTGTCTCCCGGAGACCCTATAAGAAATCTCTCTCCACCGAGCAGGCCATAAGCGTCCTGAGAAAAGAGGTTGAAGAAGGCCGATTAGACAAGAAGGTGGTCGAAACCCTGCTTGCCATCATCCCTGAGCTGCCAGATATTGAGATTTCCGCTGGGATAACAGCCGGTTTCATGAAAGACGTTGAACTCTTTCGTAATCGCGCCTATTTTCGTGAGCCCATGAGCGATTTTTACAATTATCGCTACCTTCTTTTTCTCGATAAGTCCGATGTCCTACGCAAAGAGACACTGCCCTTTGAGCTCATCCTCGTATCCTTCCCCAACTTCGGCAGCTTCCAGCAGGACACCGGCTATCTCGTGACAGATCAAGTCTTTGACGAGATCGGTCAGAACCTTGCTGACATCTGTCATCAATCAAGCCAGAACCGTGATTTCTACGAGGGCTCCGTGATGCTTTTTCGAAAGCGAAGCGACTACCTCATATATCAAGAACTTGAAGATGAGGTTTCTGCTTCTGATGTCTTTGGGGAGATATATAAATCCCTCACCAAATCTGAAGAGGAGTGGGGCCTCGACTTCATCCTTGTCAGGCAGCCCTGTGAGCCAGGCATGGCAGCCGACAAGGGTTTACATGATCTCCTCGAAAAATCAAAGACCTGTCACATTGGAAAAAAACCTGGACAACAGAGTAAAGAATGCATAAGTTAAGCCAATCGTTAAATAGCAATTTCTTTCTCATTAGTTTCCAGGAGTACCGCCATGCCCATTTATGAGTTTAAATGTAACGAGTGTAAGAATAATTTTGAAACCATCCTCACCTCAAGCGGCCAGGTCTCTGAGGTGACCTGCCCGAAATGTGAAAGTAAAAATATCAGGAAAACCATATCCGCTTCGAGCTATAGACTGGCCGGCTCTTCGAGTTCAATCCCGGCTGGCGCTTTATCGGGATGTTCGTCAAAAGGCGGCTTTTCCTGAGCCTAGAATGTGACGGTCAGGTTGATCGTTTGATGAACAAAAAGAGGCTGCCCCTTTTGTGGGACAGCCTCTTTTTGTTTGTTGCGGGTGGTGTTTACGTTTTGAGGCTCTAGCCGGTTTCTTGGCCAAGGAATCTCATATTAAATCATTTATTGAGTCATATGATGTCAAACCATTTGCCCCTTGATTGCATAACGCTTTGGTTCACCGGCATTCAAAAGTTGTAGAGCGACGCGGCGCAGCATTTGAATGTCCGATGGAATCTGTTGTTAGGGCTTGCCTATATTCCTTCACATAATCCATAATACTATCAGCAGTTAATTTAAAGGTAGGGGATATGTCCATTCCTGCGCTTTTTAATCCTTTAGCAGTCCATTTATTGCATGTGTTCATGAAGTAAAAAACACCTACCCCTTTATAAAACTGACTATTTCCATATATTCCACCCTTAAGCTCTACTATTTCACTATGCTCATCTTTATAAAAGCTGTTTGAAATAAATCGTAATAGAGAAGAGTACTCTCTTCCACTAAGGCATAATATTTCGACTACACTATTTGCGAAATACTTATCAGCCTTCTTAGGCACAGCTACTGCATGAATAACCGACTCCGTTGGCCATAGTATTGCTTTTAGAGTTAGGCCTGATGTTATTTCTTTAGCTTGATAGTAATCTTTATCACCCCACCCGAATTCAATATAAGGTATATCCCCAAATCTTTCCCTTAACTTAGGAAGTTGATTTTGAATTCTTTTGGCAGGGACAACAATTCCAGTATGCCAACCGTGGTTTACTATGAATATTTCTTCCTGTTCAATCACAGCAGACATTTCAATGTATTTAACCGCATATGGCTTTGACGAGCACGCTGTCAACAGAGATAAAATGACGATTAATAAATTAACTTTCATTGCATGATTGACTGTGAGTCCTAACGCTTGAGCTCACTGGATTTCGCGAAGCGCCAGCGTAGCGAAATCCAGTGGAGCGATTTGTTGGGCGGTATTGTCCTTGTCGCTACGAACATTTTTTGTCCTATAGATGCTCCATTCTTCGTAGGTGTGAACGGCACGGGCATAATCGCTCTCGCCTCAAACCATCTTTGCGTTTTCTGCCCTTCTCAAAACTATTCCTCCCAATAGGCCCCCCAACAGGAATGGCAAGGCCAGCTGGAGTCCCAGCCATTCATACGGCAGCAAGAAAACCGGCGCTGGATGCTGTGGATTGCTCGGCAACGTCCGAACATAGTACGATATTGCTGCACTTAACCACGTAAAACCCCACACCACAAACATGGCGCCCCCCAGCCACTTCCTTCTTCCATACAGCGGTCCCTTTTTGAAGTACGAAAGATACGTTTTCCACACCACTACCACAAGCACAGGAAATGAACCCCACGTATGGATATTAAAAGAAATGCTATGCAATTCTAATGGTGGATTATTTCGCGTGATTGCCCCAACAAGCCCATTCACTCCTGCAAACAAGCCCAGGATATACAACACCGTTGCAAAGCTTCCAAAGGCATAATGTGCCTCAAACAATGTTCCATTCGTTTTGAGTAAGCTCACCCGCTTCTTGATATAGGCAGCATAGCCTCCCGTGACCGCCTGAACTGTCGCACACAGCATACCTAAGAACGTGATGATCATGTTGAATTCAACCTGCTCAAGTGGCATATATCGATTCCTTATTCAGGCCATGAAGCTGGCAACCGATCATTCAATCAGAATAAACCAGTTCTGCCGCCATCGAGATAGAACGGCCAGTTACCCGACCGCCCTCTCACAGATCCCTGCGTGCGGTTTTCCCGCACAGGGCTCCTCAGTATTGTTCGCTTCGTACAAGCGCAAAGTTTATTACCAATATCCGACAATTCGGGGACTTGGTATCCTGAAATAAAACGAATTCTCTGATCCATGATAGTAACTCCTTTCCAGCTCATAGGCACTCCTCCTTTGCCTATGAATTTTATCGAAAGTGTTACCTATGTACTTAGAATAAAGTGTTACCCATGTCCCCGGTCGCTACATTTGATAATTGAGACCAAGCTCAGAGGCAGCCGTTTTGAGTTTTTTGTCTGTTGTCCACAGAGGGACTTGGGCTAGTTGGGCTGAAGCAAGGAGGTGAATGTCAACGAAGCCGATTCCTTTGCCGAATAGCTTGTTTTGCTCGATAAAGTATAAAAATTCTTGAAACCCTGCTTCAGGAGTTTGGGGGAGTGCCTGAAGTAAGGATATGATTTCTTGACGATTTTTTAAGCCTCCACACGCAAGTTCACCGATAATAAAGTTGTTACAAACAACATCACCATCGAATAGCAACTTCTCTAAGTGCCTATCGCCATTGCGGAGATGATTTACCCAGACTGACGTGTCAACCAGTATCATTTTATAGTTTGGCCGATCTTCGTCTTGGGATATTGCGTAACTCTTTTTCCGTACCACCTAGCTGCGCGAGACGTTTACTGCTTTCGCGTGAAATTAGTGACTCAAGCCCTAGGCGAACCAAAGAAGTTTTCTCTTTTATACCTGTCAAAAGAGATGCTTTCTCCAAAATTTTATCGTCTATATTTATGGTAGTTCTCATATGTATATTGATGCACCATTTGTGCATACTTGTCAAGGTTTTGGATGTTGTTAAAGCTAAC
>JBDLIE010000019.1:0-50515 GCA_039715015.1 Thermodesulfobacteriota bacterium | reverse complement strand
CTACCTTCCTTTTTTTCATCGAAAAAACAAGGGTTTGATGGCGAATTATACCATATAATCCATTTACATTTTGTTACGTATACTTCCTGATAGTGTCAGGTTTAATCAAATATGATTCTGAAATTTCTTTAGCCAGATATGAGTAACTAAATCTAATTGCTTTAAAACAAAGCGGCCTAAAGACTTGAGTCTTTAGGCCGCTTTGTTTTTTTGATTCCCCTGGCTTTAAGACATGTTAGTGAGTCATTCATGCATAGGACGGAATCTAGGAGATAGGAGGCCAAGCTTAACACTTTGGGTCGAAGTCTTCGCTTACCTCCCGCATACGCGGGAATGACATTGTGTCCACGGAAACTATTTATTCTTCAGTAAGTCTTTCAGTGTCCCTTCTGTCCCTTAATCCTTGTTCTTGAATTTTTTGCCGACATTAAAGGCCTGACCAGCCAACTTGCCAAGTCCGTGATATTTGCGAACCACCGGTGAAAAGACCAGGGGGCGCAAGAGTTCCACATCAGGCAGATCCTTTTCTCCCAGGATTTCCTTGTCCGCTTTGACATCCATAATTTCGCCGATGAACTGGGTATGGAGACCAATCTCCACCATCTGTTTCAGTCTGCACTCCAAAATAAGCGGAAATTCCTCGATAAGGGGCGCATTTACGGTGTCACTTTTTACGGTCTTTAAACCAGTATCTGCCAGCTTGTCCGTCACCCGACCTGTTGAAATGCCGAAGTAATCCGTCTCTGCCATCAGCTTTTCTGTACCAATATGAACGGTGAAGGCATCATTGCGCTTGATATTGCCATGGCTGAGGGTGGCTTCGCGCAGGGAGACAGCAAGGCAGGGCGGTTTTGAACAACATATTCCTCCCCAGGCTGCGGTCATGGCATTCGCGCTGCCATCTTCGTTGTAGGTACCAATAACCCACACCGGGGTGGGGTAAACCAGGGTATTTGCGCCAAGTGATTCTTTCATTTTCTCTCTTTTCTTTGGTGAGTATTCAAAAGATGGTTTTATGTTGTCTCTAAACGTTGACGAACAACCTCAAAGAGGCTGATACCGGCAGCCACCGAAGCATTAAGGGAGTCAAGGGAGCCCTGCATGGGGATGGTCACCTTGAAATCGCATTGTTTGGCCACCAAGGGCCGTAGGCCCTTTTCCTCGTTACCGATTACCAGGCAGATAGGGCCGCTGAGATCGGTCTGGAAAACGGAGGTGCCGCCATCCTTAACCGTACCGTAGAGCCAGATATTTTCTTTCTGAAGCTTCTGGAGAAAGGTGGCCAGGTTGGTCACCACACAGATGTTAAGATGGGCCAAGGCCCCGGCTGCAATCTTTGCCGTAGTGCCACCCAAAGGGGCGCTGCGGTCCCGGGGCAGAATGACCCCGCTGACCCCGGCTGCTGCTGCTGAACGGAGAATGGCCCCTAAGTTATGGGGGTCCTGGATGGAGTCCAGAGCCAACAGAAAAGGGGGCTGTTTTTCTTTTTTAAGCAGGGCCAGAAATTCTTCTTCATTTAAGGTGGCTGTGGCATGGGTCCGTGCCGCCACTCCTTGGTGGTTGACATGGCCACCGCTTTCACTGGAAATGGCCAGGGATTTCTCAAAACGGATCTTGATGCCCAGGGAGCGGCAGTGGTCAATAATCTCTTGAATCTTTGGGTTTGGTTTCCCTTTAACGATAAAGATTTCGTTAATGGTGCGCGGCGATTGCTCAAGCAAAGCGGCGACCGGATGGATTCCCCAGATCAGGTTCTCATTGGCCTGCAGGCGTTTTCCCTTGGGCGCTGGAAATTTATCAGCCATTATTGTCCAGCCGGTAAGGTGAGGGGGATGCCGCTCAGGCTGCGGCGATTTCTGGCCCGCATGGCGAGGATTATGGCCTCAAGCATGCGGGCTGCGCTGTCAAGGTCATCATTCATCACTACATAATCATAGAGCCCAACATCTGCCATCTCGGCCTTGGCATTGGCCAAACGCAACTGAATGGTACCCATTGAATCAGTACCACGGCCAATGAGTCTTTTTTCTTGCTCTTGCCAGGAAGGCGGCGAGATGAAGATGGAAATGACGTCAGGGGCGGCCTGACGTACTTGGCGGGCACCCTGGATATCAATATCAAGAAAAACGTCCAAGCCGTCATCAAGTCTGTTGTTTACCTCTTCTTTGCTGGTGCCGTAAAAATTGTCATGCACCTCTGCCCATTCCAGAAAACCACCCTGGTCACGGAGGGATAGAAAATTCTCCTTGCTGACAAAATGGTAGTCCTTGCCGTTTTCCTCGCCTGCACGAGGGGCTCTGGTGGTGTGGGAAACAGAAAAGGTAAGACCCAGGAGGTGGGGCATAATCTTTTTGAGGATGGTGGTCTTGCCAGTGCCGGAAGGCGCTGAAATAATTACAAGGTTGCCTTTCACGCCCCTTCCTCCTTCATCTCTTCCAGGGGCAAGAAACGGAGGTTGATGGTCTCAGGCTGGACAGCAGAAAGTACAACATGATCACTGTCTAAAAGCAGGACCGATCTCGTTTTTCGGCCCTCAGTGACATCAATGAGTTTTTTTTTCAATTTGGCCTCATCCTTTATCTTTTTGATGGGGGATGATTTTGGGTTGGCTACGAGAAGAACACGGCTGGCCACCACGGAATTACCAAAACCGACATTGATCATACGGGAAGTCATAAATTGGGAACCTCTACCTTTCTTGGAGTCTAAGAAATTGAAAAGTGAGTCAATTCGTTAAAGTAATTTTTTTAACACAGGGACAACTTCTTAAAAAACCTCTGTGCTCTGTGTTTAATCAAAAAATGTTGCTAAATTACTGAGAAATCCTACTCTAGATTCTGCACCTGTTCGCGCATTTTTTCCATCTCATTTTTGAGCTCAACCGTCTGGTGGGCCACACTTGAGGTGGAAATCTTTGAGGCCAGGGTATTTATCTCACGTAAAAATTCCTGGAGCAGAAAATCAAGCCTCCGTCCTGTTGCTTCATCAGCATCAAGAAAAGTCCGAAATTGGGAGATGTGGCTATCAAGGCGAACAACCTCCTCGGTGACATCGGCCTTATCGGCAAGAATAACCACCTCCTGGGCCAGGCGGGCCGGGTCAATGTCAACGCCATCGAGGCGTTTTGCCAGTTTCTCTTCAAGATTGCTGGTGCGCAGGGCGAGAAGCTCAGGCGTTTTTTCCTTGATGGCCTCCACAGTGTCTGTAAAGAAATCGAGGCGATCGAGCAGGTCTTTCTTAAGATAACTGCCTTCTTGAACACGCATGGTCAGACTGCTTGCGCATGCCTGTTCGATGGCCGGTTGCAGTTGGTCCCAGAGGGTATCAAGGTCGGTATCATTATCAATGGTGCGGATGACCTGGGGGTAAAGTGAGACCAGTTTCAGCAGGGCAGTAGGCTCACAGTCAAGATCGAGATGAGCGCCCAACTCTACCAGGCAGTTTTTATATTGGCTGGCAAGGTTATGATCAACCTCAAGGTGTTTGCCGGTTTCCATGGTGCCGGAGCTTGTGATGATAACGTCGACATGACCGCGGCTAAAGGACTTGGAGATCTCTTTTTTGATTCGATCTTCAAGGGCAAAGAGTTGGCGGGGCATTTTGGCCTTGATGTCGCAGAAGCGATGGTTAACCGATTTAATCTCAACGCTCCAGGTGTGGCTGTCAACCTCGTTATCACCCCGGCCAAAGCCGGTCATCGATCTCGGAAAACTCATGCCATTACCTCCTGAAGTTCTTCTGGGCTTGCCGTTGCTGTTCCTACCTTGCCCACGACAATACCCGCTGCATAATTGGCGATGGCAGCTGCCTCGGCGTGGCTGAGACCCACTGCCAGGCCAAGGGCCAGTGTGGCAATGACTGTGTCGCCGGCACCGGTGACATCATAGACCTCTTTGGCAACCGTGGGGATGGTGAAAAGAGGCTTGTCGCCGGAGAGTAAGGCCATACCTGCTTCTCCACGGGTGATAAGGACCGCTTCACTTTCCAGTTCCTCTTTGAGTTTTTTTGCTGCGGTGAGCAAGGAGTCGCCATCAGTAATTTTGATACCTGACATCAATTCCGCCTCAAGGTTATTGGGGGTGATCAGGGTAGCCCCTTTAAAAAAATCAGGGTGTCCTGGTTTAGGGTCAACCACCATGGGGATGGGATGGCTCTGGCGCAGTGTGCGGAGGTGGTCGATAATGGCTTGGCAGATAACACCCTTGTCGTAGTCGGAAACCACAACAGCTTGGAAAGAGCTGATATTTTCATCGAGAAAAGAGCAAATCCTGGCAATCACCTCATCCGCCAAATCACCGGTTATTTCCCTGTCAAAGCGGACAACCTGCTGGTTCTGGGCAATGACCCTGGTCTTTTTGGTGGTGGGACGATCCTCGCAATGAATGACACCGGAGGTGGGGGAGTCAATTTTGTCGAGCAGACTGAGGAGCTGATCTCCCATAACATCACGGCCAATCACCCCGCAGATTGCCCCTTTGCCACCCAGGGCATGCAGGTTGTGCAGGACGTTTGCAGAACCGCCGAGAAGAAGATCCTCATTTCGGACATTTACCACAGGAACAGGTGCCTCAGGTGAAATTCGACTCACTGAACCATAGATAAAATGGTCAACAATAATATCGCCAATGACAAGAATGTTGGCCTCTTTGAAGCGGTGAAGGGCCTCTTTTAAAATGTGGTGATCGATGGATACGAGATGTTGCATGGTTTTTCAGAATTTTTTAAGCAGGATACGTTGTCAGGATCGATAACGGGCTGCCGTAATTACAATTTTGTCGATGAGTTCAGAACGTTTCTGGCCACTCAAGGGGTTCTGGTCGACAATTAAGGTTGTGGTTTTACCATGATGGTTACTTGGTTGCCAGCGCCCTAAAAATCTTTTGTTGGGTGCGCCAATAAAACAGATAATCGATGGCGTCTCGGTGGAAGTTGCCAGGTGCTGGCCACATGAGTCATAACCGATAAAAAGATCGCAGTTGCTGACAAGGCCTGCCACCGAGTCAATCTTGCCTGTAAAGCGCACCATACCATGAAGAAAGGAGATCTCGGTCCTGGCGAGCTGTTCTTCGCTAAACTGGGCCGTGTTATAGCCCTTTTTGGCCATTTTTGCCATTAATCTCTTGGCCATTTTTTCTTCAAGCGCCCCTTTGCCGGAGTCAAGAATGATCAGAGTGTCTCTGGTTTGGAGAAGGCTTGCAAGAAGTTCTTCTTCAAAAGGATCAGATAGACGTTTTTTTTCATCATTGCCCACGCCAAGATTAATGAATATCCGCAAGGTCTTTGAACCGCACTTGCTTAACAGGGATCGGCATTGGGCCAGAAGATCAGGGTTAATGAGACATTGGGGGAATGATGAGTTGTTGCCCGGGAAGATCTTTTGGAGCCAGGCACAGGTGATCTCCGGCAGGCTTGCGTTCTTTTCCTGGTCTTGGCGGCTACAGAGATAATACGTAGATGAAGTAGAGGTGAGGGGCAGCAGTCCTAGCTGGCTTAGCCTGGTGTCAGGATCAAAAATGAGAATCTCATGGCCGGCAAGGTGCTTGCTCTCTTTGGCAATAATCTTAAAGAGCCGAGGCCAGGCCGTCATTTTCTCCAGGAGTGTCCCATCACGATCATAAGAAAAATGAAGATGGTGCAATTGCTCATCATAAAAAAGATGGCGAAGGTGGTCTGGGCCAATAAGATAGATATCCGCCTCAGGTAAGGCCTCCTTGCAGTGGGAAATAATAAGCGAGGTGATGGCAATATCCGCTCCTAAAGTAATTCTGGAGAGAATAAAAATCTTTTTCACCTTTTTTCTCTCTTCTACACTCAAGGTGCGAGGCTCGGCAAGGTCCCGATAACGGGACAGGAAGCTTTGTTGGTCTGTGAGCTGTAAGTCGTGAAGGATCTGTTGCGTCTCCTTACCATAGGAGGTGCGACAAAAAGCCAAAATCATGTTGATAAGAACTTTATTAGCCACCTCGACGCTGGAGCTGGTGAAATCATCACAGAGGGGCAGGATAATTTTATTGTAGAGGCTTTGGGTTGCCTCCTTGGCAAGATCAAGGTCTGCGCCAAGGGCCATTTTGGTAAGCAGGGAAATAAGATCCAGGGGAGGGGGGGGACCCTGTGCGGCGGCATCCATGAACATGGCAGCCAGGTGGTCAGGCAGGCTAGGTTCATTTTTTATGTCGGTATTTGTCACGTGTGGGGGCATTTACTCTATGGGTAGACCGGCTCGAACCCAGTTAATCATGCCACCTTTTAAAATGGCAAGATCACGGTAGCCCATTTTATATAGAAAACGGGAGCAAATAGGGGACTGCTTTTCAGCATGATCAATAATGATAATGCTCTTGTCCCGGGGCAATTTCTGATAGTAGCGATCAAGATCATCGAGGGGGATTTTCAGCGCTTTATTAATTTCTCCCACCTGGCTGACTTCCTCACCACGGATATCGAGGAGGATAGCAGACTCCATTTTTTGATAGACAGTGAGAGGCTCAAGGACTTGAGGGATGATGTCTGGATAGGATGTGGAATGAGTTATCTGCAGGTTACGGCGTTTCCAGCCCGGTAGTCCATCTGTGTAGATTTTTACATGCTGATAACCGAACTCCATGGCTTTACGGGCTGCCCGGCGGCTCTTGGTGCAGCGTATGCCCTTACAGTAGAAGACCAGCAAGGTGGATTTGTCCTGGGGAAGGAGTGGGTGGTCGGTCCGCATATGGCTTGCCGGGATATTCACGGAGCCACTTATTGCCTCTTGATTGTATTCGATGGGGCTGAGGGCGTTGATAAGCAGGAAAGGGGCATTGCTTTTTCTTAAGGCAAGCAACTCGTCTGTGCTGATGGTTTCAAAGCGTTCCGCCTGGGCAAAAGAAACCAAAACACAGAGGAGGACGGCTGTCACGGTGAAGCATAAGGACAATCTGGACTTCATGGGGTCTCCTTTTCCGACTTTTTAAGGCGCCAGTTGAGGGCCTGCCTGGTAACACCCAGCATATCAGCGGCAATAGCCTGATTGCCGCCGGAACGATGCAAGGCTTCCTGGATTAGCAGGTTGCTTGATTCTTTAAGGGTGGGCAGTTGCCCAAGGACACGAAAGGGGGTGCTATCTTCACTGCTAAGTAACGTATTGTTGATGCTGTTTTCAGTCGGAGTAGTTTGACTCTGAAAATACTTTTTAAAGCTCTCCATGGAAAGCATCTTTTCCTTATGGTGACTCAAGGCATCGAAAATAATATGGTCAAGTTCCCTAATATTGCCCGGATAATTATAGGTGGCGAGGAGCAGGGTGAGTTCCTTAGGATAGGCCGGCTTTTTCTTCGATAGTTTCTTAGCTCCCTTAGTGAGGAAAAAGTCAAAGAGCAGGGCGATATCGTCAAGGCGTTCACGCAAAGGAGGGATGTGGATATGATGGGCTCGGAGACGAAAAAAGAGATCTGTCCGAAAATCCCCCTCTTTTTGGAGGGTGTCAAGGTCGCGGTGGGTGGCAAAGATCATCCGGGCATCGGTCTTTCTGGCGAGATCGCTGCCTAGCTGGAAATATTCTCTTTCCTGAATCAGGCGGAGCAATTTGACCTGAGATGATTGGGAGAGATCGCCGATCTCGTCAAGAAAGAGGGTTCCCCCGGATGCCTTTTTGATCAGACCGTCCCGGGCGCTATCTGCACCGGTGAAGGCTCCTTTACGGTGGCCAAAAAGGGTGTCGGCGAACATGGTGTCATCAAGACCTGCGGCATTAGCCACCACAAAAGGGGCGTCGCCGTGGCAGAGCTTGTGGAGGGCCTTGGCAAAAAGCTCCTTGCCCACCCCGGTTTCGCCGGTGATGAGAACAGGTTCGCAGCTGGTGGCAATGGCCTCCATATACTGAAACAGAGCCCGCATTTTCTTGTTGTGGGTAATGATGTGTGCAAAGGCGTCGGGATAATCAAGGCGGTCTTCAAGGAAATGTTCTTTTAACGATAAATTTTCCCGGCGTAATTTGCCCACCTCAATGGCCCTGTCCACTCCGGAGACAAGTCTGTTCTCTTCTGAAACTTTAGTGAAATAATCAAAGGCGCCTTGCTTGATGCAGTTTACTGCTGTTTCAACCTGATCAAGGCCGCTGATGATAATCACCGGGATATGGGGGAATTCCTCAACTGCCTTGATAAGAATTTCAGCGCCATTGATATACGGCATGGTGAGATCAAGCACCATCACCGAAATGGTTTGTTTGGCGAGGATATCCATTACCTCCCGACTGTCCTGACAGGTAATAATGTTATTGATTCCTGCAGAACGTAGGGTAAGGCTGAAGCTGTGCAGCCATGCCTCCTCGTCATCAACAAGAAGAACGGGAAGGAGAGGGTATTGGTTTTTAGTCATGGTGTCTACCCTTAATCGGGGCTGAATTGTCGGCTGGTTTAAAGGCAAGAATTACCGTGGTACCTTGGCCGAAATTACTTTGAAACTTAATAGTTGCGTCATGCTCCTTGATAATACCCGCTGACACGGAAAGCCCAAGGCCTGTGCCGCCCATGGTCCTTTTTGAGGTGTAAAAAGGATCAGTTACTTTGGTGATGGACTGGGGGTCGATGCCGCTCCCTTCGTCAATGACAGAGAGTTTGACCAGGTTTTCCTTTTTGTCAAAAAAGGAGGTGATGGTGATGCCCTTTGAAGGACCGCTCAGGGCCTCGCAGCTGTTTTGGATGAGGTTAATGACTACCTGCTCCAGGCGTTGGCGGTTGCCGAAAACGGCGGGTATTTTTTCAAGTTTGGTGCTGAAATGATTAGTGGCATTTTTAATTTTATTTAAGGTAAGGCGGCTGGCAGCCTCTACAACGGAGTTGAGGTCGATCTGGTCAAAATGGGGGGTACTATCCTGGCGGGCATAGTCCTTGAGGTCCATAACAATCTGTTTGATGCGTTGGCTGCTGTCGTCAATCTCATCACATATCTTTGGGATCTGGGCGCGCATATCAGAGTAATCAAGACCGGCCACAAGAAATTCGCCATTTTCTTCATGGAACTCGTCAAGTATGGGCAGGATAGAATTCCAGGAACGGGCCAGGAGCGGGGTGTTGAGCAGGACAATGGAGTTAGGGTTATTGATCTCATGGGCCACACCTGATACGAGGAGGCCAAGGGAGATCATCTTGTCGGCCTGGATGAGTTGCTTCTGCTGCTCCCTGTTTTTAGCCTCTGAACGGATACGTTCGGTGATATCACGAACAATCCACAGAGCATGCCAGCGGTCGCTGATATAAGCTGCTGAGAGGGAGAGTTCCATCTGGATCTCTGTGCCGTCTTTTTTGGTGGCGGTAAGGGCAATAATCTCATGGACAGGGGAGCCCTCATTGGCCACGCCTAAAGGAGAAACACCTTCCCCTGTTTCCGGGCGCCGTGGGCTGATGAGGCTGTGGATAGGCTGGCCCACGGCCTCAGCGCTTTGGTAGCCGAAAAAGGTCTCTGCTGCCTTGTTCCAGAAAGAGATGTCGCCATGATGATCCATCATAATGATGGCATCGTGGGCTGAGGTGGTAAGGTTCCTGAAATTTTCCTCGCTTTCCCGCAGAGCGGTTTCGGCCTGGCTACGGGCCGTTTGAATTTCGTGATAATGGTCGGCCATACTGGTGAGATCTTGAGCCATATTTTTTAATTCCTGCGGGCCTTTCCAGGAAAACTGGACGAGCTCATCATGATTCAAAATGCGGTCGAGACCATTAACAATCTCGTTTTTAATAGTAGCCAGGCGGCCGGCAATGAAATGAGCAATGCCGAAGACCATCAGGCCGGTGATGGTGACAATAAGAAAGATATTCCGGGTGATGGCAGTTTTCCAGGCCAGGGTGGCTGATTGATCTATAGGGCTGGCAATCCACAGCAGGGGGAGGTGGTCCGGGTTAAAAGAGAGGGGGAGCCACGCCACTTGATTGCCGGAGGTAGAGTCAGAGATGGAGATATCAACTGGTTGACTGAAATCTTCAGCAATAGCCGTTGGCGGGGTGTAGGGCGGGATGTTGGCCGGTGCGTAAAGTACCTGGCGGTTGGTCAGAAGCCACAGAGAGTCACTGAAATCCTGCAAAAAAGTTTTGAGATCAACCTGGATAACAGCCAGGCCCATGATTTCATCAATACCTCTTCCCACGGGTGTTACCATATAAAGAACATATTGTTCTTCAGTTCCCAGGCTGCCCTCAGTCTGGTTGGCAATGCCGACAAATACCTCCTGTGGAGAGAGTTGAAGGCCATGGAGAAAGGAGGCATCCTGTTCACGGGTTCGGAGATTCTTGGCGCCAATTTTTACAAGCTCTTGCGGGCCCCTTGTCATCCGGAAAGTTTCATTGCCGACAATATCAATAAAATGAACGTCATCAATCTGGAGATCTTCCGCAAACCAGTCGCCGATGAGGAGTTCCATACGATTTTGATGATCTTCATCGGCATGAACAATGATGTCCTCACTGACTGGTACTGCTGCCAACCTGTTAATAGACTTTTTGAGGCATTTAACCTTGGCATTAAGCTTTGTATAGCGGTTCTGGGTCAGGGCAACCGTTTTCTGACGGGCCGCGTCATCCAACTGCACCATGGCTTGGGGAAAACTCGTAATGAGAAGCACTGCCAAGGGAAGCAGGCCAAGGGCAGTGATGGTCAGAAAGATGAGATATCGTAGGTTCATAGATGTGAAAAAAGGTGCAAAAAAATTTGCATGGACAAATGCCCTTGTCGGTAAAAATGTTGTGTGTGCAGCATGTTACTTCGAAGCTGTTATTGATGTCAAATAACTTTGCAGGGGATTGGCGGGCTGGTTTGCGAGAGATGCCCTCAAGATTTATGTGCATAATTTCCTGAAAGTTCGCAGTTTTTAGCAAGTAATTGATAAGACAAGAGAAAAAGGCGTCTGGTGGCATATAGATTGCTCCATTAAAAGTTGTTAAGCAAAAGAGGCGCTATCATAAGCTGTTAATCTCTTCACTTTTTTTAAGGAGTTGCCATGAATCAGAAAATTCTTAAACGCCTGCTACCACTAGCCTGTGGTGCAGCAATATTGGTCGCCGGTTGCGTTAATCACGAGCCGGTCCAGGCCGGAAACCAAGCGGCTCCCGCTGCAAAGGCCGAAGCCAAGAAGAAGCAGAACGTTCTCAAGGGAAAAATTCTCGGCAAGTCCAATAAGGCCAAAACCATTTCTATTTCTGTAGGAAAGGGAAAGAAGGCCAAGACCATGATGGTCAAGTTCGATGACAGCACCAAAGGCGTAAAGCACGCTGTCAAGGGCCATGCCGCGATTATTGAATTCAAAGGCAAAGGAAAGGACCGTGTCGCTACGGTTATCAAGCCGAAACTGGCTAAGCTGCCTAAGGGCACCTCTGAGATGAAGCCCGGTGAGCTTGCTGCTTTGATGGCATCAGGCAAGAAATACGTTCTTGTTGATGCCCGTCCCGGCAAGCGTTTCCATGAAGGAACCATTCCTGGCTCCATCAGCATTCCTGTTCCTGCCATGAAGAAGAAGGGCGCTTCTCTTCTTCCTAAAAATAAGGATATCCAGCTCGTCTTTTACTGCGGAGGCCCCACCTGAGGTATGTCAACAAAGAACGCCGGTCAGGCGGTCAAATTAGGATATACCAATGTTAAAGTTATGCTTGCAGGTGTCCCCGGCTGGAAAAAGGCGGGTAACTATGTGACAGCAAGTGAGAATTTTGTCACCAAGGGCAATATCGTTCTTGTTGATCTGCGCTCAAAGAAAGAATACGAATCAGGCCATATTCCACGGGCCTATAATATTCCTCTGGCAGATCTTGAGTATGCCGAGGATGATTTCCCATCCAGCAAGGTTGCGCCCATTGTCGTCTATGGCAACGGAAATGCCCCTCAAAAGGCCTATAAAATCGTTAAAGGCTGGGGCAAGAAAAAAGGCTCCATTTCCGGTGTTAGTTTTACGGCCTGGAAAAAGGCCGGTAAGCCCATTGAGACCGGTGCTACCCCAGATGAGATTAACTGGAAACGTAAGCTTGGCAAGAATGAGATCAGTATCGCTGATTTTATGAAAGTTTCCAAAGGATCGAAAGATAAACTCATTCTTGATGTTCGTACTGTGGATGAGGCTGCAGAAGGCAAATTTGCTAATGCCCGTCACATTCCCCTGGATGATCTCCAAGGCAAGATTGGTTCTCTTCCTAAGGGTAAAGAAATTGTGGTCCATTGTACCACTGGGGCCAGGGCTGAGATGGCCAGCACCGAGCTGCGCAACGCCGGTTTCGAGAGCAGTTATCTTGTTGCCAATGTCGAGTGTGATGGTCCTGAATGTGATGTCTATGAGTAATAAATGTTAAGAATCTGCCAGGCTCAAATGATCAAGATGTTCTTTTGATCAACCTCCTTTTCTGTCTGGCAGATTCTTGCTTCTCTTCATAATATTTAATCTTGAAATGGAAGTGGCGCTTATGCGTTACTTCCATTTTCTATTCTGATTACCACTCATCTTCAGCCATTTTTGTGACACGATTTGTAGGAGCCCGGCATTCATGCAACCATGTGCAGGAGATGGGCAATGTTTGGCTGAAGTTCGATGGTGATCGGATTTTCTTTTGAGGTGGCCTTCTTTAACGTGTTGCGAACGGAATCGGTAAACGGCTTGAAATTTCTAAGGTGTTCATTAATGAAGATTTTTTATGGACAAGCGCTGGGTGAGATGGTTAGTGGTATTTTTTTAGCTGCCTTTTTCAGGAGGAGGAGAGATCATGGCGGAAATTATTCCCATAAACGGGCCAGGTATGAAAAAAATCACACTTTCTGTTGAGGGAGCGGATCTTGACTGGGATCTCGCCCGAGACCTGGCATATGCCATTGCCAGCCGTGATGGCGGAGACCCCATGCTGATGTCCTGGTTTGATAAGACCACCGGGAAATTTTCACCGTCCTGTTGTAAATGTGAAATTACGGATGGCCCTGCCTGGGAAATTTATGGCAAAAATCATGGAGGTCGTTACCGGATAAGTATTAACGACGACACCTATGTTTTTATTTATAGCTAGCTTAATTCCAAGCTGGTAAATTTGTTTTTTAACTACAACATCGACGCTTCTTTCTCTTGGTAAGGAGACAGCCTGTGATAAAAAAAGAACTACTCGATATTCTTGCCTGCCCTAAATGTAAAGGGCCGGTTTCTCTCAATGACAAGGGCGACGGTTTGATCTGCCTGAGCTGTAAGCTTGTCTATGAAATCAAGGATGATATCCCCATCATGTTGATCGATGAAGCAAAGCCCCTGGAAGATTAAACGCTTCACTCATCAGCCCTTTTTCAGTAACCCATAGCCATTATTTTACTGTATGGCATTTTCCGAACTCAAAAAACGTTGCTTTGTCTCTGTCCCTTTTTTGCGTCTTAAAGAGGATATTGACTCTATAATCGACCAGGGACTCCAACCTGAGATCGGTCTCGAAGGCACGGTTTTGTATGACGAGAGTGAGGAAGATTTTTCTTTAGTTGCCCAACGCCTGCTCAAGGCTGGCCTCAGATGCACCCTGCATGCTCCTTTTTTTGAACTCTACCCCGGCAGTCTCGATCCTTATATTAGACGCTTGAGCCGTTATAAGCTCCAGAAGGCCTTTGACCTTATCGACATCTTCAGGCCTGCCTCAGTGGTCTGTCATCTAGGTTTTGAGGCCAATAAGCACGGCTATAAAGAGGAGGAGTGGTTCAAATACTCCTTAGAGGCCTGGCAGCAGCTCCTTGAAACTGCCTCAAGCCGGAAAACGCCGCTGATGCTGGAAAACACCTATGAACATGGTCCCCACCATTTGAGGCGTGTTTTGGCGGCGCTTGATTCTCCCTACGCCCGTTATTGTATGGATGTTGGTCATGTTATGGCCTTTGCTAAGAGCCGTTGGCAGGACTGGTTGCCTGAGATGTCGCCTTGGTTGGGGCAACTGCACCTCCATGATAATAATGGCGACCTTGACCTCCACCTGGGCCTTGGAGAAGGTCTTTTCGATTTTGAAGATTTTTTCGCTTTTCTCAGCAAAGAGAAACTTAAGCCCTTGGTTACCCTGGAGGCCCATCATGCCGGAGGCATTGAAACAGGCCTTTACTTCATGGATAGGGTTGGTTTTATGCCCGAGGCCCTTGTGGAGATCTAGGAGCCCACCCCTGTGGGCGATTCGTTTGATTACCTGACCATAGTTTATTATCGCCCACAGGGGTGGGCTCTTACCCAAAACAGATGTCTCTTTTCCTTTGTTAAATTTTATAACTCACTCCGGTTTCTAAGAAATGGAAGAACAACAGATCACCCCGGCCAATTTCGTCCACCTCCATGTCCATAGTCAGTATAGTCTGCTGGACGGCGCCATCCGCCTGGCGGACCTTTTTGACAAGTGTAAAGAGTACGGCATGGATACGGTTACCCTTACCGATCATGGTGCCATGTTTGGGGCGTTGGAGTTCTATGTCAAGGCCAAGGCTAAAGGTCTTAAGCCCATTGTCGGCTGCGAGTTTTATATTGCCCCTGATTCCCGTTTTAAAAAGAAGGCCAAGAGCGCCGGACGGGCCGCTTTCCATATCGTTCTTCTGGCCATGAACCATGCCGGCTATAAGAATTTGCTCAAGCTGGCCTCCATCGCCCAGCTTGAGGGGTTTCATTATAAACCCCGTATAGATAAAGAGATCCTTGAGGCCCATAGCGATGGTCTTATAGCCCTCACCGCCTGTCTCCACGGCGAGATTCCCTATCTCATCGCCAAAGAAAATAATATGGATCTGGCCCGCCAGAAGGCCTTGGACCTCAAACGCATTTTTGGAGATCGCCTCTATTTTGAGATGCAGGAAAACCATATCCCCGAGCAGGACGTGGTCAACAAGGGCTTGATGCAGCTAGCCAAGGAGATTGATGTGCCGCTGGTCGCCACCAATGATTGCCATTATCTGAATCGCGAAGAGGCTGCTGCCCACGAGTTACTCCTCTGTATCCAGACCGGCAAGACCCTGCAGGATAGCAATCGTTTTCGTTTTTCCACGGATGAGCTCTATTTCAAGTCGCCTGATGAGATGCGGCAGGCCTTTTCCTATTGTCCTGAGGCTTTGGAAAACACGGTAAAGATTGCCGAGCGTTGTAACCTGGAGATAGAGTTCGGTAATCATTATTTCCCCAATTTCGAGGTGCCAGAAGGGGAAAGCCTTGACTCCATGTTTGATGATCTTACCCGTAAAGGTTTCAAAGAACGTTTTGCGATTATTCGGTCTATGGAGGATGTCAGTCCGGAGCTCGAAGAGACCTATCGTAAGCGCCTTGAAATGGAGCTTGATGTTATCAAGACCATGGGTTTTCCGGGCTATTTTCTCATTGTTGCCGACTTTATCAACTGGGCCAAGGACAATGATATCCCGGTGGGGCCAGGCCGTGGTTCCGGGGCAGGGTCCCTGGTCGCCTTTTCCATGGGCATCACTGATATTGATCCGATCAAATATGGCCTGATCTTTGAGCGCTTCTTGAATGTCGAGCGCCAGTCCATGCCCGATTTTGATGTGGACTTCTGTCAGGAACGGCGCGGCGAGGTTATCAAATACGTCCATGATAAATATGGCGGTGATACCAATGTCTGCCAGATCATCACCTATGGTTCCATGAAGGCCAAAGGCGTCATCCGTGATGTCGGTAGGGCACTGGGGATGACTTTTTCCGATGTCGATCGGGTGGCCAAGCTCATCCCTGACGATTTAGGGATGACCCTGAAGAAGGCCCTGGTTGATGAGCCGCGCCTCAAGGACCTCTACAGCCATGATGATCAGGTCAAGCAGCTCCTTGATATTGGCATGACCCTGGAAGGCTTGCAGCGACATACCTCAATCCATGCCGCCGGGGTGGTGATCTCGCCGGAGCCCATGGTGGAGTATCTGCCGGTCTGCAAGGGCCCCAAGGGCGAGGTGCTCACCCAGTATGACATGAAATTCACCGAGAAAACCGGCCTGATTAAGTTCGATTTCCTTGGCCTCAAGACCCTCACTGTGATTGATCGGGCCCTGAAGATCATCAAAAAAGGGCTGGATATTGATCTGGATATAGCCAAGATCCCCATGGATGACCCAAAGACCTATGATCTTCTGGTCCGTGGTGATGCCCTGGGCGTCTTCCAGCTTGAAAGCTCAGGTATGCGCCAGTTATTGATGAAGATGAAGCCGGAGCAATTCTCCGACCTCATTGCCCTTGTTGCCCTCTATCGTCCCGGCCCCCTGGAAAGCGGCATGGTGGATGATTTTGTTAATACCAAGCATGGCCGCATGGTGGCCTCCTACCCTTTGCCCCAGCTCGAGCCCATCCTGGAAGAGACCTATGGCGTCATCGTCTATCAAGAGCAGGTAATGAAGATTGCCAATGTTCTGGCCGACTATTCCCTGGGTGATGCCGATAACCTGCGGCGCGCCATGGGTAAGAAGATCCCCGAGGTCATGGAGGAGGAGCGCACCAAGTTCATGGGCGGCGCCAAGAAGCTGGCCGTTGATCTCAAGAAGGCAGAGTATGTCTTTGACTTAATGGCGAAATTTGCCGGATACGGCTTTAATAAGTCCCACTCGGCGGCCTATGCCCTTATCTCCTACCAGACAGCTTATCTGAAGGCCCATTACCCGGCTGAGTTTATGGCGGCCTTGCTCTCCTGTGACGTCAATAATACCGATAAGGTGGTGCGTTATATCCAGGAGAGCCAGGACCATGGCATTGATGTCCTGCCCTCTGATATCAATGAAAGTGATAAGGATTTCACCGTTATCAAGGGAGATATTCGCTTTGGTCTAGCCGCAGTGAAGAATGTCGGCGGTGCGGCCCTCGACTCCATCATTGAGGTCCGGGATGAAGATGGACCCTATAAATCTTTAGGTGATTTTTGTACTCGGGTTGATTCCCGCAAGGTCAACAAGAGGGTTATTGAAAGTCTGGTAAAGGCCGGAGCCTTTGACACCTTGGGAGGCAGGCGCTCACAGATATATGCCATCATTGACCAGGCCATGGAACAGGCCCAGGCCGCCCAGCGTGATCGCGAAAGCGGCCAGATCTCGCTTTTTAGCGCCATGGCCAGTGGTACCACCGAGAAGGCCACAGAAATTCCCCTGCCTGATGTCCCGGAGTGGGAAGATCGCCAGCGCCTTGCCTTTGAAAAGGAGACCGTGGGTTTTTATATCACCGGTCATCCTCTGGATAATTTTAAGGAAGAGCTTGCCAATGCCACTGAATGCGCCATTGAGGATCTTGACAAGAAGGGAGATGGTACAGCCGGAAGGGTCGGGGGGCTCATTAAGGCCATGAAGAATCACAAGAGTAAAAAGGGAGATCCCATGGCCTTTCTTACTCTGGAAGATGTCACTGGCGATGTGGAGGTTGTTGTATTCCCCACGACCTATGCCCAGTGCTCCCACCTTCTCAACTCTGATGAACCCATTGTTATTCAGGGCCAGGTGCAGAAGGAGGAAGAGGGGGGGGCGAAGATCCTGGCAGATGAGGTGGTCAGCCTGGCCACCGCCCTTGAGCGTTATACGACAGGTGCCCGGATTCTTCTCCATTCTGAAAAGATCAGCCGCCAGAAACTAGAAGAGTTGAAGACCGTTATCCATAAACATCATGGCTCCTGTCCGGTATCACTGGTTCTTCATTTTGAAGGACGAGGGGAGGCGGATGTTGAGATCCAGAAGGATCTTACCATCATGCCCAGCCACAGTTTTAGTAGCGGAGTGGGAAAAATTCTCGGCCCTGCTGCCATTAGTTATCAGAAGAAGCAGGCGGAGTTAATGCAGGGCAAGAAGGGTAATGGCTGGCAGAAGAAGGCTTCTTAACGAGCTTTAAGGAAGTCTCTTTTGGGTAAGACGTGGAGGGTGACGACCTGTGGTGTTAGCGGGCTCCAAAAATGGCCGTGCCAACTCTGACCATGGTGGCACCTTCAGCAATGGCAATCTCGAAGTCACCAGACATACCCATGGACAGTTCCAGTGCACAGTTCGTGGCGATAAGGCCTTTCTGTTGCAATGCTTCACCTAATCGCCTGAGCTCTGCAAAATAGGGACGGACCTCTTCTGGATTGGTCTTGTATGGTGGCATGGTCATCAGGCCGCGAATTTCCAGGTTGGTCAATTCCTGGAGCTGTCCTGCCAGCTCCTCGGCATTTTCGGGAACTACTCCGCTTTTTTGCTCGTCTCTGCCGACATTGACCTGGATAAGGGCTGGTAATATTTTGCCTGCAGCCTTGGCATGTTTGTTTAATTCCTTGCCCAGCTTGAGCCTGTCCACAGTATGAATCATGTCGCAAAGGGCGGCGGCATCCTTTGCCTTGTTGGACTGGAGCGAGCCTATGAAATGGAAACGGGCCTGCCCACCAAGCTCAGTAATTTTCTCCTTTGCTTCCTGCAGATAATTTTCACCAAAATCTCCCTGGCCCGCCTCAATGGCCTCTTTGATCATCTCTACAGATTTGCGTTTGGAGACGGCAATAAGGGTAATTTCATCAGCTTGGCGGCCTGCCTTGTCTGCAGCAGCCGCGATGCGATTATGGATGGTGGCGAGGTTTTCTTTGATCATGGAAACAAAAAAATAAGCTTAGAGGTTAATTTTGAAAAGGGCTTCAATGTTTTTAGTGGTCTGCCGGGCGACCGTATCAAGAGTGACACCCTTGAGCTCAGCAATCTTTTCAGCTGTATAGAGGGTGTAGGCTGGTTCATTTCGTTTTCCCCGCCAGGGTTCCGGGGCCAGGAAGGGGCCGTCTGTTTCAACGAGCATTTTCTCTAAGGGGATAAAGGCAGCAGCTTCTTGGAGTTCAAGTGCCTTTTTAAAGGTCACAACACCTGGAATGGAAAGATAAAAGCCAAGGTCAAGAAAGCGCCGGGCCACCTCTTTGTCTCCTGAGAAACAGTGGATGACGCCGCCGGCTGGGAAGGGGCCACACTCCTCAAGGATCTGGAGAATTTCATCATGGGCATCGCGGTCATGGATGATGACTGGAAGTTCGAGCTTGTTGGCAAGATCAAGCTGGCCCCTAAAGGCCTTTATCTGGACATCCACTGGGGCATAGTCTTTGAAAAGGTCAATGCCGATTTCGCCAAAGCCGATCACCTTGGGCTGGGCAGCCAGTTTGGCCAGAGTCCCATAGGCTTCCGGGCCGGCCTCCAAGGCGTGGTGAGGATGAATCCCCACAGTGGCGTAAATGTTTTCATGCTGTACTGCAAGTTCTACTGCTGCCTGAGAGCTTTCGAGGTCAATGCCAATGGTAAAGATGGTCCGAACACCTGCAGTCTGCGATCTGGCAATGACTTCAGGGCAATCGTCCCCATACGGAGCCATGTCAAGATGACAATGGCTGTCAACGAGATGCACGCCTTTGGAGAGGGTGGGGAGGGGTTTTCTTTTCTTCTTTTTCGCCACTATTTTCGCCTGGTTGCCATTACCTTAAAAGTTACGCATTAGAATAGAGGGGAACAACTTTACATTTTTCTCAGGATTTAACAAAGACCTTGCCTCCCAAATGCCGGTCAACGCCCAAGGTAGACTTTTGCATGGATTTCAGGTGGCAGGAGCGGCAGAGAGGTCAAAAAAGAAGTTGAAAAAGCTGCTTGTCTTGAAAAAATATCACCACGTGCCGGGGCGGATGAGGGGCCCTTTTGTTTTCCTGGGCCATTGTTCATTTATTTGGCGCATGCGGCCTCTATACATAGAGAAGTTGATGCCTAAGGCCATAAGGCTATTTTTACGAGGTCCTTTAAAGACACGTTTGAAAATGGAAGTTGGAGAACCGCAATATTTCTTTATCCAAAGAAGACCCTCTTCCAGTTCCTCTGGGCTCATGTGCATTGGCTGAAAGAGGACATGGCTAGCATCGTAGAGGCGCCAGTCAGCGGCGGCAGGTAGAAGACGGCCGGCCTCTTCAAGGCGTTTCCGCAGCCGGGTGGAGGGGTAGGGCGTTAAAACGCCGAAGACCGGAACCTGGATGCCATTTTCCTGAATAAACTCGGCGGTGCGGGCAAAGATATCCTTTCTTTCTTGATCATGGCCAAAGACGAATGAGCCTTCAATAATCACCCCATGGTCATGGAAGACCTTGATATGGTCTTTCATCTTCTCAACCTGAACCCATTTTTTATGGGAGTTGTCCAGGTTCTGCTGCTGGATGGACTCAAAACCAATGAAAAGTTGAATACATCCCGATTGTTCGGCAAGTCTCATTAACTCGAGGTCATTGGACATGGTGATCGAGGCAAAACTTCCCCAGCGAATTTTAAGAGGGGTAAGTGCCTTAAATAGCTTCTTTGCATAGACCGGATTGCCGGCAATATTATCATCAACAAAGAAGATAATATTGGACCGGGTCCTTTTTAAGACAGCTTTTACATCCTTGATAACTGCTTCCACCGGACGCAGGCGGTATTTATGGCCAAAGAAGGTGGTGACTGAGCAAAAATCGCAGTCATAGGGGCACCCTCTGGTGGCCTGGACTGGTCCCAGGGTCTTAAAATGTTTGGCAGGTAAGTACTCAAGGCGAGGATTAGGGACATTGGCGAGGTCTACATTGGACCCTCTGTAGATGCCGGCCATTTTGCCGGCCTCAAAATCCTTTAAAACTGCACGAAAGACCCCTTCTGCTTCGCCGATAATCAAGGCATCGCAATGTTTGATTGCCTCATCAGGGCAGGCACTGGGATGCATGCCTCCCATAAGAATGGGCATATTTCGTTTTTTAAATGCTGCTGCCAGTTCGTAGGCATGGGGCGCATTAAGGGTTAGGGTGGAAATGAGAACCAGGTCAGCATCTTTGCTGGTGTCAGCCTGTTTAAAATTCTCGTCAATTAACTCCAACTGCCAATGATCAGGGAACAATGCGGCCAGGGTGGTAATCCCTAAAACAGGAAAAGGTGTTGGGGGTTGTTCTGCTCCGCTAAAATTTGGATCAGTGGCGTGGATCAGGAGTGCTTTCGGCATGGGTGTCTCTGGTGAAGATTATCTTAAAAAAAGATCTGCCATACTCAAGCATACAATAAAGGAAAAGACGGTTGACAGGTCAAAGGAGTGTATGATTTTAGGTCAATAATTATCAGTCGTTACATAGCCATCTCGCCATTCTCTGTCAAGTGCAAAGAGAGAAAATGAATTAGCTGTTGACCCCAGAAGCTCTCCTCCCAAAAAACTCCATGAGATAAAGGATTTTTTCATGGTGAGAATGGAGAGCTAAAGCTGGATGGTTACAAGGTAAATTAATTGACAAACAAAGGTGAGACAACTAGTTTATGAATGCTTTGCTGGTAAAAAATAAGTAGTCCGGCAAGGATTGAGTTTTTGTTTTTTAAATAAACGGTCACTTCATGCCAAACAAAATATTGCAGGCAATTTATGGACGGCGCAGCAGGCGTGAATTTACTGAGGATCCGGTTGGCAGGGAAGAGCTTCAGGAGATTGTCACGGCAGGAATCTGGGCACCTTCAGGACTCAATAATCAGCCCTGGCGCTTTGTTGTTATTACCGATGCCAAGACCAGAGAAAAACTCAGCACAACCACCCATTATAGCCATATTGTCCAAGGTGCCCAGGCCCTGATCGGGGTCTTTCTTGATTCCGATGCGGTTTACGATCTTGTGAAGGATCACCAGTCAGTGGGCGCCTGTATTCAGAATATGCTTCTGGCTGCAGAATCGCTTTCCCTCGGTGGTGTTTGGCTTGGTCAGATCCTGAAAAACAAGGAACAGGTAAACCATATCCTTGGCATTGAAGAGAGATATGAGCTGATGGCTATGCTGGCCTTTGGCCACCCTGCCCATCGTAATCAAAAGTCAAATCGTAAAGATCTTAACCACTTCATTTTGAAAACCGTTTAGGAGGCTTCTCATGAAACACATTCAAGCTACCGGTCTGACATTTTTTCTCGCCCTGTTTTTGTCTCTTAATTTAAGTGGCTGTATCTTTGGTTTAGGTACCGCTGATGATGAGATGGTTGCTGCTCCCACTGAAGAGACCAATCAGCCCTTCTATCATTATTCCTATCGGCAGATTCTTCTGCCCTTTGGCCTTGAGCTTGATAAAAAGGAAAGTTTTTTTGTGGACACGGATTCCTTCACCGGCGGTCATTTACGCTATATTGGCCAGCTGGAAATAGAGTCTCTGGCTGAGTTCTTCATCAATACCATGCCCAAGAATAAGTGGAAGAAGGTCTACAGCAGTGTGAGTGGCCGGATGCTTCAGGCCTATTCCAGAGAGGGGCGTACCTGTATCATTAAAATCACAGAAACAAATTTTAAAACTTACGTAGATATTTTTGTGTCCGATATTGTTGGCAACGGCAAGAGCGATCCACTTAATTAAACGATTACATGTCTGAGAGTTCACTGACAGGGAAGAAAATTCTGCTCGGGGTGTGTGGTTCTATCGCGGCTTATAAAGCCTGTGATATAACACGCAACCTCCGTAAGCTTGGGGCCGAGGTCACGGTGATTGTCACCAGTGGAGGGGCCCGGTTCGTCTCTTCCCTGACCTTTGCTGCTCTTTCTGCCGCCAAGGTGTATGGCAACATGTTCGACGAACATGATGCCCACACCATCCCTCATATTAATCTGGCCCGTGACCATGACTTGATTCTTGTCGCCCCTGCAACTGCGCAGACCATCGCCCGTTTTGCTTCTGGCATGGCTGATGATCTTTTGAGCGCTGTTGTTCTGGCTGCCGATTGCCCGGTGGTTGTGTGTCCAGCCATGAACAGCAAGATGTTCAACCATCCCGTTACCCAGGAAAACATAGAGAAGATTTCCAGGTTTGGTTATCAAGTCGTTCAGCCAGAGTCAGGACCCATGGCGTGCAAGGAGGAGGGGCCTGGTCGTCTTCCTGAGTGGCCCGTTATTTTGAGTGGTGTTGAGAAGATGTTTGCCCCTCAAGATCTAACCGGCAAGCGCCTGCTGATAACAGCAGGTCCCACTGAGGAACCTTTAGATCCAGTACGTTACCTCAGTAACCGTTCTTCCGGTAAAATGGGGTATGCATTGGCGCGTCAAGCCATGCTGCGGGGCGGCGATGTAATCTTGATCAGCGGCCCCAGTTCCTTGGAGCCACCGGCCAATGTTGAGTTGCTTCAGGTGCGGACTGCTGAAGAAATGTACGAAGCTGTGTTGGCCAGATATGAAGAAGTTGATATTGTTGTTAAATGTGCTGCGGTTTCTGATTTCAGACCTCGCCACTGCGCCCCTGAGAAAATTAAAAAGTCAGGAGCAGCCTTAGATCTTGAGCTTGTTGCTAATTCAGATATTCTCCGCGCCCTTGGTGAAAGAAAAAAAGAACAGCTCCTGGTCGGATTTGCTGCAGAAAGCGAAAATCATCTTGATGAAGGAAGGAGGAAACTCGCGGCCAAGAATCTCGATATGATAGTTATTAATGATATCAAAGGTAAAGAAACTGGTTTCCAGGCCGATACCAATAAGGTCACCATTCTGACGCGCAGCGGAGAAGCCAGAGAACTTGAACTTCTCAGTAAAGATTTAACAGCCAGGGCCATCTTTGAGGAGATTGGATGTCTTAGTTTAGCGGAGGTGGAAAGTGAAGTGTAGTCGCCGTACCTTATTAAAGGGTGGGTCTCTTTCAGCCTTATCTCTCGTCTTCAATCAGACCAATCCTTCTCTGAGCAAGGCCTCTCCCAGCAGCTACCCAAGGCGGGAAGTTGAAAAAATACCGACAATTTGCGGCATGTGCAAGGCTAGTTGTCCCATGCTTGCTTTAAAGAGCAAGAATGGCCATATCCGTCTGAATGGTAATCCTAACAGCCCTATCCATGGTCATGCTCTGTGTGCCCGCGGCATGGCTTCCGTCCAGCTTTTAGGCGCCCCTGACCGGCTTAAATATCCCATGAAACGGGTTGGTCCTCGGGGGCAGGGGGCTTGGAAACGAATTACCTGGCAGGATGCCATTGCCGAAATCGGCAGTCATATGAAGAAGGCCCATGCCAATTTTGGTCCTGAATCATTGGCATTGCTTTGTGGCAGCAGCTCCTCCTCTTTCATCCGGAAATTATATGAAGGGCTTTCCTGTCCCCATATTTATGACTCGTCCCAGATGCATTCTGCTGCAATCAGGGAGCTTGGCTATGGCACCGTGTTTGGTCGTGTGCCTGATCCATCCTATCTGCCTGCAATGAACGATGCGGACTGCCTTGTTCTTATGGGGTGTCACGTCGGTGAAAATAACCAAGTCTCTCAACTCAAGCAGGTGAGTGATTTCTTGAGCAAGGGTTCAGAACTCATTGTTATTGACCCTCGCTTTTCTGCCATGGCCGCCAAAGCCGATCACTATTTGGCGATCAGGCCGGGCACCGATACCGCTCTACTCTTAGGCTGGATAAATTATATCCTCAGCCAGGAGTTGTTTAATCCCTTTCTCGCCGAGCAGGTTGTCGGTCTTGATGAGTTGCGCGAGGTTGCGGCGCCCTTTACACTGGCCAAGACCTCTGAAATTACTGATATACCGGAGGAGATGATTCGTCTCGCTGTTGAAACAATGTCCCATGCTGGTTCACGCACCGTTATTATGCCCGGCAGTCATCTGAGCTGGTATGGCGCCGATGTAGACCGGGTGAGGGCGCAGGCCATTTTATCTGCATTATTGGGCAGTCGGCTCCCAGATTCTGGCCAGAAGTTTGATTTTGAGTCTCAGCGCAAACCTCTCTCCTTTGCCCGTCTCATTCATCAGGTCGGCAGCGGCAACATTAAGGTCACTGGTATCTGGGGACAAAATCCTCTCCAGTCTGAAATAGCTCCCTACAAAACTATGACTGCCCTTAAAAACGCTGAATTTATTTTTGCCTGCGATCTGCTCCCCACAGAGCCTACCCTGTATGCTGATATTATTTTACCGGAATGCTCTTTTCTTGAGCGGATGGATGACCTGCACACCTGGGATACAGGTGATCAAATCATGACTGGCTGTCGTTTCCCGGTGGTTAATCCCTCCCATGAATGTCGTGACCCTTATCAGATAGTTCAAGATCTTGCTAAGGAGTGTGGGCAGGGTGAATTGCTGTCGCAAAACAGGGTGCAAAATTATGTCGATGATTCCCTGGCCTCTCAAGGAAGTTCCCTTGATTTGATGAAAAAAGCTGGGGGCTTGCTTTTGAAAAATAAGGCAAAGGATCCAGAAGCAACTATGAGCTTCGATTCTGACGGTGAGGGGGTTGATGATCTTTTTGCCGGGCCATTGCCAGGGCCCCGGCAGGCAGATTTCCCCACACCTTCTGGCAAAATTGAATTTCATTCATTCTGGTTGTTGCATAACGGTTTTTCGCCTCTTCCTTCCTATGAACCGCCTGCCCAGGCCCCTGAGGGCTATCTGCGTTTACTTTATGGCCGCTGCCCAGCTCACTCGTTAACGCGAACCGCAGGTTTTACCTGGTTAAATCACGAAGTGCCGGAAAACGAACTGTGGGTTGGCGAGTCCATTGCTGCACAACAGGGTTTTGATGATGGCGATAAGGTTCGTCTCGAAAATAGAGACGGCTTTCGCTCACTGAGTTTGGTCAAGGTGAAAATAACCCCGGGCATTAGGGAGGATTGTTGTTATATGAGTCACGGTTTCGGCAATAAGTCTCCTTTTGTGAAAGATGCCTACTTGCGAGGTGCTTCTGATTCTGCCGTAATGAGTCGCGGCAAGGTTGATGTGGTTTCCGGTACACGGGGCTTGCGTGATACCTTTGTTCGCCTTCTTCGTGGTGGTAATGGGTCGTAAAGCTGAGGGGCCAGGAGAACGGCGCCATTTTCTCTCTTCGGGATGGAGTTGGCTTAAACTGTTTGCAGGATTCATCCTTTGTTATCCTGCCCTACGTTTTGTCCGCTTTAATGTTCCTGCGAAACCTCGTTTTATCAAGGTTGAAAAAAAACTCCTTATCGGCGATGTCCACCTTGACCCTGAGTTTGCCCTTTTTGTGGCGGAAAAGGAGGCGTGGGCTATTTCAAGAACTTGTACCCACTTAGGCTGCCGCCTCAATTTTAGCGAAAAAGACAAGCAGTTAATCTGTCCCTGTCATCAGTCAAAATTTTCTCCCCATGGCAAACGTCTTGCCGGACCAGCCCAGAAAGATTTGGCTCAATTTAAAGTAGAGGCCCTTGGCGAAGGTAAAGGGTACATAGTGACAGTGTAAGACCTCAGTCTCTTGGTTCTTCCGGATGAAAATAGTGTGTAACGATCTTTTCTTATAATGTGTAGCAGCCAGAATTTTCTAACAAGAATTACCGAAGTTAAATGGGGAGAACTTTGTCTCGTTTCCCTTTATGTCTCTGTGGTTTCAGGGGTAGTTATTGCTCTTCAGTATGATTTTGCCACGCCTTTTTTTTCAACCAGTGCCATGGATGCTCTGGTGCCTTTTGGTGATTTTTGGCGCAGTCTCCATTTTTATTCCAGCCAACTCTTCTTCCTTCTTTGTTTAGCCCATTTCCTGGCTATCCTCATCGATAAATCATACCTGAAGCTTTCTTGGGGGAAATGGGTACCTCTGGTGATTAGTTTGCCTGTGGCCTTACTTCTCCTGTTTACCGGCTATGTGTTACGGGGGGATGCAACAGGTGAGAATGCCGGCATTATTGCCGAGAATATCTGCCTTTCCGTTCCCCTTGTCGGCTCGGCTCTCAACACCTTGCTCTTTTCCGTTCTTGAGGATGGCCTCAAAAGGGTTTATGCAAATCATATTATTGGCCTGGGAGTGGTCTGGGGGATACTCTGCTGGGATCATGTCCGGAAATATCGGGCTCACCTTAAAGAGCATTTTTTATTTCTCTCCTTTACCATGCTTCTCTCCCTGCTCTTTCCGGCCCCCATGGAGCCCGACTCTCTTGGCGTTTTCCACAGGCCAGGACCGTGGTTTTTTCTGGGGTTACAGGAGATGCTTCGCTATGTGCAGCCTTTTTGGGCAGGTATTGTCTTTCCTCTGACCTTTGTCTTTTCTCTTATCTTGCTCCGCTCTGATGATATCCAACAAAAACAGGGCGCCTACTACTCCTGCTGTTGGCTTCTCGTTTATTGCGGTCTTACCTTTATTGCTCTTGGTCGTTGATTTCAGCGAATTCTCACAGAGATTGCCAGGCTGTTTGTGTTAGAAGGGGGGGGAGCTTGATGTTGAGATGTCCCTATTGCAGGGGCAGGGAGATAGCAAAAGAGGTGCCAGATGTATCTGAGTTGACTTTCAGAGTGCCCTCATGGCTTGCAATGATCTGGTTAACAATGGATAGCCCCAGGCCTGTTCCACTTTCTTGAGTGGTGAAAAAAGGGTCAAAGATCTGGCCAAGGAGTGGAGCTGGGATGCCAGGGCCATTATCGCTTATTTCTATAACATGCCGTGGCTTTCCATCATGATCTTCTTCCTGCGCCGCAATGATGAGGAGCGGTTTTTCTACGTGAACCATGGCATGGACAGCGTTAGTGATGAGATTGGTCAGCACTTGGCGCATCTGATTGGCATCTGCCCAGCAATCCAAGGCGTCGGGAATGTTGATATGGATTTCAACATCATGCCAGTGAGGATCATTGTGAGCCATACTGATGGCCTCCTCAGTTAGACTCTTCAACGAAAACCAGTCCATAACCGGCTCCATAGGCCTGGAATAATCGAGAAAACCGTGGATAGTTGCCTCCAGCTTGTCACTCTCTCTGACAATGATATTCATTAAGGCCTGGGTGGTAGGGTCGGAGACGAAATCCTTTTCTAAAATTTGGGCGGCACCGCTCATTGCGGCCAGAGGATTCCTGAATTCATGGGCTATGCCTGCAGCCATTTGGCCAATGGCAGCCATTTTTTCCGCCTGGCGTACCTGGTATTCCATTTTCTTGATCAGACTCAAGTCCTGCATGGTATAGACTCGGTAATCTTCTTTTTCCCCAGGCATGTTCAGCGGCGTCCATGAGTAGCCCACCGGGATCTTTTCTCCATCTTTTCGCCTTAAAGTCGCCAAGGGTCTTATTTCGCCGCGAAGGTCGGCCACAATCTCCGGCATCAGCTCCGCCAAAGATTTGCCCACAGCTTCTTGTGAGGAGAAACCGCTTATTTTTTCAGCGGCGTGATTAAAAGAAGTAATAATCTTTTGACCATTGATGGTGATGATCCCTGTGGTAATGTCCGCTAAGATTTGCCTGTATAGGACAGCGAGCCTGTCGCGATCAAGAATGGTTTGGGAGAGGGCTGTTTCCGTGATTTTGAGGCGTTCAGCCATGAACGAGCTGAGAAAGGCGGTGAGGAAAAAGGAGAGCCCGGAAATAGAAAAAATGGGCAAAGTCATCATGAAATCGTCAAGGGTGCTAGATGGGAAATAGACAGCCATGGTCCCGCTATATTCAATCCACAAAACAGCCCCATACATCAATGAGGCCTGGGCCGCCATAAATAAGGAGCCACGGCGCAGGAGAAGTGTAGCGCCGCTGATTATGGGGAAGAAATAGATAATTATAAGAAAGGATTGGCTACCTCCACTAAAGAAAACCAGAATGGAGGTGAGTAGCACATCAAGGGATATCTGAATGAATGTAAAGGGTTTGAAGTAGGGGACAAACCTTATAAGAAAAGCGGAGCCAATGGTGAGGAGGTAGACGCCGCCAACGAAAAGACCCACCAGCTGGATGGGGATAATCTGATAATCTGTCCCATCTTTATACTGGAAAAAAACAATTATCCCCAAGAGAAAGGTGAGAAGTACGACCCTGAAAAAGAGGACCCAGAGCAGCTGCCTGCGAAGATGAATATCCTCCTCTGTATTAAGAGGCTTTAATGAATAAACTAACCGTTTGAGAGCATTTCTTACCATAGGTGGGATGATATATGAGGTATCTCTTAGAGGTTATACTTTTTCAGTTTATAGCGGAAAGAGCGGAAGCTTATTTTAAGAAGATCTGCGGCCCGCATTTTTGAATAATTTGTCTTTTCCAGGGCACAAATAAGCAGCTTTTTTTCAAAACCGGCCAGTATCTTTTCCAGGCCTTCCTCAAATAGCTCTTCTTGACTATGGACTCCCACTAAACTTTCGGGGATATCATCTTGGAATTTTTCTGAAGACTTCCTCTTGTGGCTTGAAAGGGTAAGGCTTTCGGGCAGAATGATGTTGGAGGTCGAAAGAGCTACACCCCTTTCGATGATATTTTCAAGTTCTCTGACATTGCCTGGGTAATCATAGCTCATGAGAACCTCCATGGCATAGGAGGATAATTCCACAACATCCTTGTCAAAAATCTTCGCGTATTTTTTGAGGAAGAAATCCACAAGCAGAGGTACATCACCCTTTCTGTCACGAAGGGGAGGCATACGGATAGGCACTACAGCCAATCGGTAAAAGAGATCCTCGCGAAAGCTTCCATTGACGACTTCTTCCTCAAGGTTACGGTTGGTCGCTGAAACAATGCGGACGTTTATTTTAGTAATCTGGGTATCGCCCACCCTTTTAAATTCACGCTCCTGAAGAACGCGCAAGAGTTTGGTCTGGGTAAGAGCAGAGAGTTCGCCAACCTCATCAAGAAATGCAGTGCCGTTGTTTGCCTGGCCAAATAAACCCACCTTGTTAGAGGTGGCTCCGGTGAAAGAACCCTTAACATGGCCAAAAAGTTCACTTTCAAAAAGTGTTTCCGGGATGGCATTGCAGGTGATGGGCACAAACGCACTGGCAGCTACCTTACTATTGTCGTGGATTGCCTTTGCCACAAGCTCCTTACCTGTGCCTGATTCGCCATAAATCAGGACGTTGGCCTGGGTCGGCGCAATACGATTGATCAGGTCGAAGATTTTTAACATCTCCGGGCTCTGGCCAATGATGTCATGGGAAGGTGTTTGCTGCTTTGCAGGTATCCCCGCGTTACCGGAAGTTCCAAGGGCTGAAGAGACGATGGCTATGATTTTATCAAGCTTAAAGGGTTTGGTGATATAGTCGAAAGCACCGTTTTTCATGGCTACAACGGCATCTTCAGGGGAGGCAAAGGCAGTGATGATCAGAACCGGGAGGTCGGGGAATGAATCTTTAAGCTCCTTTAAAAGGTCAAGGCCTGACATCTCGCCCATTCGGATGTCTGTGATGACGAGATCAAGATCACGACTTCTGGCAATTTCGAAGCCCCTTTGAGGATCTCCGGCAGTAAAGACTTGGTAGCCTTCTTTCTCAAGAAGAATCGACAGGAATTCTCGCATGGAAAGTTCATCATCAACAACAAGTATCGAGGGCATTTTTTTGGGGACAGGAGTTAAAGAAGTTAAAAGAGGTAAAGAAGGGGAGTGAAGGAAGGATATTATTCTATAACTCCTTTAACTTCTCTCACTTTTTTTATTTTTATTTTTCCCATAATAACAAAAACGCGCGGGATTAGAAACCCCGCGCGTTTTTGTATAGGGGGCTAAATTGCTTCAGCCCCCAGCCTATATTGCATAAATATTAATGGTCTACAGCTTCGCCGGCACCCATGGGAACACGGATGTTTTCAACCATAGCCTGAATTTCTTCAGGTGGTTCTTCTGTCATATTGGAGACAGCAAAGGCAACGATGAAGTTGAGCAAAGCACCTACGGCACCGAAGGAGCCGGGTGAGATGCCAAGCAGCCAGTTGTCTGCAGTGTCAGCCAAGATGGCAGTGGACTTGATGAACAGAAAGCCCTTGAACCAGAAGATGTAAAGAAGGGTGGAGCCGATACCGGTAAGCATACCAGCAATGGCGCCTGCCTTGTTGATCTTCTTGGAAAAAATACCCATCATCAAGGCTGGGAAGATGGAAGATGCAGCCAGACCAAAGGCCAGGGCTACAACCTGGGCGGCAAATCCTGGAGGATTGAGGCCCAGATAACCAGCTACCAAAATAGCACCGGCCATGGCAATACGACCGGCAGTAAGCTCGGCCTTATCAGTCAGGTCAGGCATGAAGGTACTCTTTAAAACGTCATGGGAAATGGCGGAAGAGATGGCAAGCAGCAGGCCGGCAGCCGTGGACAGGGCCGCAGCAATACCACCAGCAGCAACCAGGGCAATAACCCAGTTGGGAAGCTTGGCAATCTCAGGATTGGCGAGAACCATGATATCACGGTCAACCTTCACCATTTCGTTACCCTTCCAGCCATAACTCTCGGCTTTACCGTTGAGGTCTCCACCATAGTACTGGATCTTGCCGTCTTCGTTTTTGTCTTCAAACTTGAGAAGACCGGTCTTTTCCCAGTTTTTGAACCAGGTTGGACGCTCTTCATAGCTCAGGTTACCGTCAGCAGCTCCGACCTCACCAGTCTGAACAGTGCTTATCAGGTTAAGACGTGCCATGGCACCAACCGCAGGGGCAGTGGTGTACAGGAGGGCGATAAATACCAGGGCCCAGCCAGCAGAGGAACGGGCGTCGCGAACCTTAGGTACGGTAAAGAAACGGGTAATAACATGGGGCAGGCCAGCAGTACCGATCATCAGAGAAAGGGTCAGCAATACCATATTGGTTGTTGATCCCTTTTGGATGGTATAGGCCTTGAATCCTAGGTCCCCCAGTACCAAGTCAAGTTTGTCTAGCAGGTAGGTGCCGTCAGCCATAGTGCTACCCAGTCCGAGCTGAGGGATAGGGTTGCCGGTGAGCTGCAGTGAAATAAAGATAGCCGGAACAGTATAGGCAAAAATGAGTACACAGTACTGGGCAATCTGGGTATTGGTAACACCTTTCATGCCGCCGAGTACTGCGTAAACGAAGACGATGGCCATACCAATATACAAACCAGTTGCGTAAGGCAGTTCGAGGAAACGGGAAAATGCAACACCGATACCCTTCATCTGACCGATAACGTAGGTCAAGGAGGCAACGATGAGACAGAAAACCGCAACCAGGCGGGCTGCATTGGAGTAGTACCTGTCGCCGATAAAAGCGGGTACGGTAAATTTGCCGTGCTTACGCAGATAGGGGGCAAGAAGCATGGCAAGCAGGCAGTAACCACCTGTCCAACCCATCAGGTAGACGGAGGCATCATAACCCTTGAAGGCGATGAGGCCGGCCATGGAAATAAAGGAGGCCGCAGACATCCAGTCTGCGCCTGTTGCCATACCGTTAAGTACCGGATGAACTCCGGTGCCAGCGACGTAAAATTCCTTGGTACTGGACGCCCGGGAACGAATAGCGATATAAATGTAGAGGGCAAAGGTCGCCCCTACTACGAGATACGTTAATAATTTAAGATCCATTATTTACTCCTTAGTCTTCGTCAACTTTGAATTGCTTATCCAGCTTATTCATGCGGGATGCATAGAAAAAAATCAGGGCAACAAAGGTGTAAATAGAACCTTGCTGAGCAAACCAGAAACCAAGCTTATAGCCACCCAGGCGGATGCCGTTCAAGGCGTCGGCAAAAAGGATGCCGCATCCGTATGAGATAACAAACCAGACGACAAGACAACCGATAACAAGCCGGATGTTTGCCTTCCAGTATTCTGCTGCTGAGTTTTCACTCATTCTTCTTCCTCCTTACTAAGGTTTATCGGAGCCCTCAGGGTTTACGTTCTCCCGTACCTGAAGGCTTATGCTAAATTCTAAGCAGGGTCAGTATGCTTAAAACCTAAACGTTCATTGTCCATACTTAGAGAGTGGGCTGCAGGGGCCAATCTACTGATGAACACTGGCCCCTGCACCGCGTGGGTAGCGGATATTTTCCACCATGTCCTGAACCTCCTCAGGAGGGGCAGGGGTAAAGCGGGAAATGGTTAATGTGATAATAAAATTTATAAGCATACCCACCGCACCAATGCCTTCAGCTGAAATGCCGAAACACCAGGCCGTGCCATTAAAGAATTTGATATTGATAATATAAAACATGGTAAAGAGGATGCCGCTCACCATGCCGGCAATGGCCCCTTCCTTGTTTGTCTTTTTGGAAAAAATACCCAGGACGATCACCGGGAAAAATGATGAGGCTGCCAGACCAAAGGCAAAGGCAACCACCTGGGCCACAAAACCGGGCGGATGAATACCAAAAAAACCAGCAACACACACGGCAACACCGATCATAATCCTGCCCACGAGAAGGCGTTGTTTTTCAGAGGCATTACGGTTTATCAGACGATAGTAGAGGTCATGTGAGATAGAAGATGAAATAACAAGCAGGAGGCCGGATGCTGTTGATAGAGCTGCGGCCAGGCCACCGGCGGCAACCAGGGCAATGACCCAGTTGGGCAAGTTGGCGATTTCAGGGTTGGCTAAGACCATGATGTCACGATCAATATAAAGCTCATTGTTGTCGTCCGTCAGGGTGTTTGCGACTATGAGTTGGCCGTATGAGCCTGTCTCGCCGTTAAATTTGGGTTTGCCGATAAAGGGCTGGCCTTTGCTATAATTGATGATGCCGTCATGGTTCTTGTCAACCCAGGCGATAAGACCTGTTCTTTCCCAACTTGTAAGCCATGTAGGGGCCTTGCTGTACTCTGCCCCGCTAATGGAGTTGATCATGTTGTAGCGGGCAAAAGAGGCGATGGCCGGAGCTGTTGTGTAAAGAACTGCGATAAAGAGCAGGGCAAATCCGGCAGAAAGGCGAGCGCTGCGGACATTGGCTACAGTATAAAAGCGGACAATGACGTGGGGAAGGCCGGCGGTGCCCACCATAAGAGCCATAGTGATACAAAAAACATCCAGCATGGATTTGCCGCCTTCGGCAAAAGGTTTGGTGTATTCGGCGAAACCTAGATCTGTATTAAGCTGGTTAAGGGTCTCAAGAAGATATTGACCGGCATGGGTTCCATCGGCAATGGTGCCGCCGAAGCCGATCTGGGGGATTGGAGTGCCAACTATCTTCTGAGAGATGGCAAAGGCTGGCAAGAGGTAGGCGATGATCAGTACGGAATATTGGGCCACCTGGGTGTAAGTGATACCCTTCATGCCACCCAACGAGGCATAGAAGAAGACAATGGCCATGCCAATCAGAACGCCGGTGTTGACATCAACTTCAAGAAAGCGTGAAAAAACAATACCTACACCGCGCATCTGACCTGCTACATAGGTAAATGAAACAAAGATGGCACAGAGAAGAGCGATGAAGCGAGCTTCGTTCGAGTAGTAACGGTCCCCGATAAAATCAGGAACGGTGAATTTGCCAAATTTACGTAAATAAGGGGCCAGCATGAGAGCAAGCAATACGTAGCCGCCGGTCCAACCCAACAGATAAATGGAACCGGTGTATCCCATAAATGAGATGAGGCCTGCCATGGAAATAAAAGAGGCCGCGCTCATCCAGTCGGCAGCAGTAGCCATGCCGTTGGCTATGGGGCCAACACCGCCACCAGCCACATAAAAGCCTTTAGTGGTCTTCACCATGGAAATCCAGGCAATACTGAGATACAGGCTGAAGGTGACTCCAACCATTATATATGTCCAGTCCAGGATCGACATGTGTTCAGTTTGTAGTTTGTCTTGAGGAGTAAATAGTTAGTGGTCTCAGCTCATTCATCAACATCGAATTTTTTATCAAGCTTCTCCATGGCGAAGAAGTAGACAAAGACGAGAATGACGAAAACGTATATAGCACCTTGCTGGGCAAACCAGAAACCCAGAGGAAAACCGGCAATGGTAAAAGAGTTGAGTTGTTCAACAAAGAGGATGCTGCAGCCATATGAAACAGCTGCCCAGATAGTAAGAAGGACCACCATGAGGATGAGGTTTTTACGCCAATACTGTGCGAGAGTTTTGCCCATATTGTCTGGTGGTTTCTCTAGCTATGCTCTTTTTTCAGTAAGTTCAAAAAAATGGTTGTGGCACATGGGGTAACCCCTTGCATGTACATAACAATTTGTAGGGCGCAATAGTGGCCTCGAATTGTTGGAACATTTTTTAGGGACTTTTAGGTAAAATTACAATAGGTATGAATACCTAGGTATTATTGCCCGGGCATAACTACTCATATAATAAGTGTTGTCAGTATTGATACTTAGGTGTTTTTTCGGATATGGATCCGGGCTTAAAAAAAAAGTCATTTATGTCGTTTTTAAGCCAGCAATGATCAGGCAGCCAGTTATTGATCACCATGGCACATGGGTATATGAACTGCTTGCTTTCTAGGAGTTCACCCCTGTGGCGCTAAGGGGGCCGGCATGAGCATAAAATCGAACCTTATCGTCCTGAGGCCCGGGTGCCCCGCAGGAGATAAGCGAAGACTTCGAATACCCTTGGGGTGCTCCTGCGGCATCGTGCTGCCAAAATGGCTGAAGTTCGATGGTCACAAGAAAAGAGCTAGCCGCACTTTTGAGACAAGGAGCAGTTGGATAAAATAGTTGAGAGGTGAAAGCTGGGAGGTACGGACTTCTTAGAAAATCTGCTGAAGGTTCTGGCCGGCAGTATAAAAATCTTTCAGGGTGTGCAGGCCGTTTTTTTGAAGCGATTTAACCAGAAAGAGAAAGAGATACGCTGTCTGCATAGCATCTTGCAAGGCATTGTGGGCCGGGAAGAGGGGGAGACCATGCTGCTTGCTCAAGTCAGTGAGGTTGTATGAGATATTGCAATTAAAGCGGTCATCATGGTGCTGCCAGTTTAATTCTGTGTATATCTGGGCCAAACGGATGGTGTCCAGGCCCGGTGATTCAATCTTTGCGTTAAAAAAATGTCGGCACTCTTTATTGAGAAAGCCTGTGTCAAGATCGACATAATGTCCGACAAAAAGAGCATTGCCGCAGAATTCAACAAAGTCGGGGAGAACTTCATCTATTTTAGGCGCTTCGATAAGCTCCTGGGGGGTGATGCGGTGGATTACCGTGGAGTCAGTGGCATCTATCTTATGTTCTGGCTGGACAAGGGTGTAAAAAGTCTGGCCAGCCATGATTTGTAGGTTCTTGATATGGACAGCGCCGATGGAAACGATTTCATCCCTTCTTCTGCTAAGACCGGTGAGTTCCGTGTCAACCACAACATAATTGTACTCCTCAATGGCTTTGTGCTGGTCAAAATTGGTGAAGAACGCATGGTTTTTGGCAAAGGCCGGATGCTTTGGCGCCCTTGGCTTAAATAAATTTAGAAAATCAAACATTGTTTTAAGACGCAGAATAAGAGGAGTTAAAGGAAGGCACAGGAGTTAAAGAAGATTGTCCGAAGTGTTTTTTCATATTCCGTAGCCTATCGCCTGTCTCCAAGCCCCATTCATTATTTCTTTACCTTCTTTAACTCCTCTTATTCTGACCCTATACCTCCCCCAACCGAAACTCTTGTTTAATATATGATTGCATACGGCGAATGACTTCAAAAGCCTCTTTCAAGGTCTGTTTTTCAAGATCTGAAAGACGCGCTGGATTAATATAGTTGTCCGGTGTCTCGTTATTTTCGGTTTGGTGGAGCTGGTGAACCAGGCGGATCTGCATGATAAACTCATAGGCATCAACAATCTCGGCATAGAATTCCGGAGAAAGGAGTTGCTGTTCTTTGAGAAGCTGGAAGCGCCCCAGGGTATTGCTTTCCTTGATGCCGTTTTTGAGGGCCAGCACCCGGGCAAAATCGACAAAGGGTACGAGTCCATTATACTTGAGGTTGAGGCTGTTTTTATGCTCTCCGTCCTTTTCCACAATAAAATTACGAAAGAAAGAGAGGGGGGGGCGGACGCTCAGGCAGTCGTTGGCCAGATGGTAGAGGAAAAGCTCGTTTTTGGGGATAGCTTTAGCTAAATGGTCACGCAGGTCCTCAGCAAGCTTTTTGTCGCCGAAGCCGCCTCGGAAATCAAAAAAAATGGTGGAGTTAAGGACCTCTTTGGGGTCGGGAATGCGGATCCAACGGTCAAAGGTGTGCTGCCAGGCGAGATTGTCTTGTCGGAGTTCCGGATTAGAGGCCATTATGTTGCCGGGACAACGAGGGAAACCACATTTTTCCAACTGGTCAATGGCGTCCTCGGAGAAGGTTTTAAAGTATTCTGCTGATTTTTGCTGGATGTCTGGATCGTCGCTGGCCTCATAGAGGAGGGCGTTGTCCTGGTCAGTGAGAAAGGTTTGCTCCTGGCGTCCCTCACTCCCCATCAGCATCCAGCAGAACGGCACAGGGGGAGAGCCATGTTTTTCCAAAAGCAAGGTGAGAAGTTTCTCGACAATATGATCATTAATAATAGTGATCATGCGGGTGATGTTGCCGCCCTTGGCCCCGTCCTCAATCAGACTGCGGACAACCAAGGGGATCTTTTCAGCCATGGGGTAGAGCCCTTCTACAGAGCGCACGCCGCTGATCTCTTTAAATAAATAAAGGGGGGAGGTGCCCTGGACCACCATGAGGTCATGGGTGGTGACGATGCCATTGATCACTCCCTGGCTCTCCACAGCCAGATGGTGCATCTTTTTTTTCATCATGGTGATGAGGGCGTCAAAACAGAAAGAGTTGCCTGGGATGGTCTGTACCGGAGCCGCCATAATTTCGCGCACCGGCGTGCTGTAATCCATGCCGTGGGCAACTACCTTGGTGCGGAGGTCCTTGTCGGTGACAATGCCGACAATCTTCTGGTTTTCTTCAACAAGGAGGGAGCCGATACCGAGTTTGGCCATTTCTGCAGCGGCATTTTGGACAGAATGATCCGCTGAAATTTTTTGGGGTGTTGTCTTAATCTCACCAACCTGGGTGGTGAAGAGATAAAAAGCATTGTCTGAACGGGCCGATACCTTGTGGTGCCGTAATTCCTTGTAAGCGCTTTTAACCAGCTTTTCCGATAAAGAGCGAAGGAAGTAGTGTGTCGCTTTGGGGTCAGACTGCAGGAGTCGCTTAATGGCATCTTTGGGGAAAAGAAAACAGAAGGTATCCTCCACCGTCTCGATGTTAAGATTGGCCTTGGTGCCCTGGATAATTGCCAAGGCCCCGAAATGTTCCCCTTCGCCCCGAAAATCCTTCAGGGTGACCTCGCCCTCCTCATCCTTCAAGAAGCTGCGCACTCCTCCCTGCTGAACAATATAGAGGTATGCAACATCCGTAATGTCCTGCTGAAAAATAAGAGTATTCTTCGGGTAAAAATCGATTATGCATTGCCCTGAAAGTTCCCGTAAAGTATCATGCCCAAGTTCCTTGAAGGGCAAGGTGTTCTCAAGGAAATCAAGAACCATTTCCGGAGCGATCTGCTGCTTTTCAATGGGTTGTTTTTTCATGTTTGTTTTGTATGCATCTTGCTAAACAAGACAAGCTGTTTTGCGCAAACCTCTGTTTGGAGTTTTAGGGGCTGATTTTCTTTCAGGGTAAAACTACCTGCTTTTATACTAGGTAATTTAAAAAGTATGCTAATACCAGTAATTCTTTCCGGTGGTTCCGGCACCAGATTATGGCCATTATCACGAGAGTTGTATCCGAAACAGCTTTTACCTCTGGCAGGGAAACACACACTGTTACAAGAGACTATTGGCCGTCTCGGCCCTGTAGAGGATTGTGGGGAAGCCATTGTAGTTTGTAATGAGGCTCATCGTTTTATGGTGGCAGAGCAACTCCGCCAAGTTTCCCGTCCGGCTAAGCTCATTCTTGAGCCTGAAGGAAAGAATACCGCTCCCGCTCTCGCTGTTGCTGCGTTACAGGCGCTGCATGACAGTGAAGATCCTCTCTTGCTTGTCTTGCCTACTGACCATGTGATCGCTGACTCAGAAGCGCTTATTCATTCTATAAATTCAGCAGTAAAATATGCCCAAAAGGGCAATTTGCTCACCTTTGGAATTGTCCCCTCGCATCCAGAAACAAGTTATGGCTATATAAAGGCCGGCAAAGAACTAGAGGCTGAAGGATCTGGAGTTTTTCAAGTTGAACGGTTTGTTGAGAAACCTGACCTGCCTGCTGCCTCTCATTACGTGGATTCAGGAGACTATTTTTGGAATAGCGGCATGTTCTTGTTTTCTGCATCTCGCTACCTTGAAGAACTGGAGAAATATTCTCCAGAAATGGTCGCTGCCTGCCGCAAGGCCTGGCAGGATGGTCAGGATGACCTCGATTTTTTCCGGCTGGACTCCCAGGCCTTTTCAAAGTCTCCGGCAGATTCTATTGATTATGCGGTGATGGAAAAGACCTCATCTGCTGTAGTCATTCTTATGGATGCAGGTTGGAATGATGTTGGGTCTTGGTCAGCTCTCTGGGAGATTGGCCAAAAGGATAAGGACGGCAATGTCACCAAAGGCGATGTTTTAACATCTGAAACTTCAAACTCTTTTTTGTACTCATCCTCAAGGTTAGTGGCCACTATAGGTCTTGATAACCACGTGGTGGTGGAAACACCTGATGCCGTCCTTGTTGCTCCTATGGATAGGGTCCAGCAGGTCAAGGATATTGTCAAAAGGCTCAAAGATGATCGCCGTTCTGAAATAGCTGTCCATAAACAGGTTTATCGTCCATGGGGTACATACGAGTGTGTGGACATGGCCGAGAAGTACCAGGTTAAACGAATTGTTGTCTTGCCGGGCGCCAAGCTCTCCCTGCAAAAGCATCATCACCGGGCTGAACATTGGATAGTGGTCCGTGGTACGGCCATGATCACCCGGGGAGATGAAGTTTTTTCTTTGACAGAAAATCAATCTACCTATATCCCCCTTGGCGAAAAACATAGCCTCGAAAATCCTGGGGAAATTCCTCTTGAGCTTATCGAAGTTCAATCAGGAAGTTATCTGGGGGAAGATGACATTGTCCGTTTTGAAGATACCTATGGGCGCTAACAGGGACATATAAGAGTGTTTATTTTTAGTTCCCTCTCAAATTTGAGGGCCTGTCTGTCCCGCTGAATATAGACGTGCCCGAGTGGCCACTACTAATGCCGACGGGCCTCAGTTTAGTCACCTTTTTTAACAGGAAATAAGGGTTTTTTTTCTTTTCAAATCAGGACTGATGAGGTAGTTAGGTAATCTTTAGTTCCCCCCTCCCTCCTAGAATAACAATATTGTTGGATAATTAATAAGGTGTATGAGTTGGATACGATTTTAGTAACAGGTGGCGCTGGTTTTATTGGCTCAAACTTTGTATTGGATTGGTTGAAGGTAAACAAAAGCAGGGTAATTAATCTTGATAAGCTTACCTATGCGGGTAATCTAGATAATTTAAAGGCAGTAAAAGACCATCCTCAGCATGTTTTTGCCCAGGGTGATATCGGTGATAGGGCCCTCATTGACAAGCTGCTCGACCAATATAAGCCCCAGGCAATTGTTAATTTTGCAGCTGAAAGTCATGTGGATCGATCGATCCACGGTCCCGAAGATTTTATTCAGACAAATATCACTGGAACCTTTCATCTTTTAGAATCGGTTCGTGGCCACTGGTTGCAACTACAAGATCAGCAGAAAGAACAGTTCCGGTTTTTACACGTTTCAACAGATGAGGTTTATGGTTCCCTTGCCTCCTCCGACCCGGCATTCACAGAAAAGAACGCCTATGCGCCTAATAGCCCTTATTCGGCATCTAAGGCGTCTTCCGATCATCTTGTCCGTTCCTATCATCATACATACGGATTGCCCGTTCTCACCACAAACTGTTCGAACAATTATGGCCCCTATCAGTTTCCCGAAAAATTGATTCCGCTGATCATCATGAATGCCCTCAAGGGGCAAAGCCTACCCATTTATGGTGATGGTAAAAATATTCGTGACTGGCTTTATGTAGGCGATCACTGTGCAGCCATTCGCGAAGTACTGGACAAGGGGAAAGTGGGCGAAGTCTATAACATCGGTGGTAACCACGAGAAAACGAATCTGGAAATCGTTCATGCCGTGTGTGACATTCTTGATGAGTTGGCACCTGACTCATCTGGGACACCCTATCGCCGCCTCATTACATTTGTTAAGGATCGGCCCGGCCATGATCATCGCTATGCCATAGATGCCACCAAGATTTCAAAGGAGATTGGTTGGACACCATCAGAAACATTTGAGTCGGGCATCAGGAAAACAGTCGCCTGGTATCTGGAGAATTTGGCGTGGGTAGAAAATATCGTCAATGGTAGTTATCAGAACTGGATTGTCGAAAATTACGGGGGAAGATAATGTCGCGAAAGGGAATTATATTGGCGGGCGGCTCCGGTACACGTTTATATCCGTTAACCATGGCAGTTTCAAAGCAGCTTTTGCCGATTTATGATAAGCCAATGATCTATTACCCTTTGTCAACTTTGATGCTGGCAGGGATAAAAGACATTCTGATTATTTCCACGCCACAAGATACCCCATTGTTTCAGAACCTGCTGGGGGATGGCGAAAAGTTAGGACTCAACATCAGCTATGCCGTTCAACCTTCCCCTGATGGTCTGGCCCAGGCTTTTATTATCGGTAAAGATTTTATAGGTAATAATCCCAGTGCCTTGGTTTTGGGGGATAATATCTTCCATGGTCATGATTTCTCCAAGTTATTGATGCCGGCAGCCAATAACCAGACTGGCGCTACAGTTTTTGCTTATCAGGTTAAAGATCCAGAACGCTACGGTGTCGTAGAATTTAACGAGCAGGGAAAAGTGATTAGCCTGGAGGAGAAACCTCAGAAACCAAAATCTGATTATGCAATAACAGGGCTTTATTTTTATGATAATCAGGTGGTGGATATTGCCTCTGATATCAAGCCCTCTGCTCGTGGGGAATTAGAAATTACTGAGGTTAACCAACGCTATCTAGATCAGGAACAGTTAGAAGTCTCTCTGATGGGGCGTGGATATGCCTGGCTTGATACCGGAACCCACGCATCCCTCCTTGATGCCTCGCGTTTTGTAGAAATACTGGAACAGCGCCAGGGTTTAAAGGTGTCTTGTCCTGAAGAAATCGCCTGGAATATGGGCTATATCAGCGATGACCAGTTGGAAGCACTGGCTCAGACCTTGTTGAAGAATGGTTATGGCCAGTATTTGGTGAAAATTTTAGAGCGTGGCCGGAAAGTATGAAGGTAACTCCTACCGCTATTCCAGAGGTGTTAGTCATTGAGCCTCATGTCTTTGGTGACGACCGAGGTTTCTTCTTTGAAAGTTTCAATGCTAAGGCCTTTAACCAGGCAGTTGGTTATGACGTATGCTTTGTCCAGGACAATCATTCACGTTCAAGCAAAAATGTGCTGCGTGGCCTGCATTACCAGATAAAACAGCCCCAGGGTAAATTGGTCCGTGTTGTGAGCGGCGAAGTATTTGATGTGGCAGTTGATATTCGCAAGAAATCATCTACTTTCGGACAATGGGTGGGCGAGTATCTCTCTGCGGAAAATAAGAAACAGTTCTGGGTACCGGCCGGCTTTGCCCACGGTTTTGTCGTGTTAAGTGAGTACGCCGAATTTCTGTATAAAACCACTGATTATTATGCCCCGGAATATGAACGCTGCATCGTCTGGGACGATTCGAATCTTGATATTAACTGGCCCATAGACGGCCAGCCTTCACTTTCAGCCAAGGACAAGCAGGGCCAGCCATTTGCAAAAGCCGACTACTTTGATCACCCAATCGTAACCCCCTCTCCAAAGGGAGAGGGCAGGGGTGAGGGGAATTGAAATCACCTACATCACCCATAATCCTTATCACCGGCAAAAACGGCCAGGTTGGCTGGGAACTGCAGCGCACCCTGCTCCCCCTTGGGCATATCGTCGCCCTGGACAGGCACGCCCTGGATTTGGCTGATAATGAATCTATCCGAAAAGCTATCCAACACATAAAGCCGGATGTTATTGTCAATGCCGCTGCCTACACTGCGGTAGATAAGGCTGAAGAGGAGCAAGAGTTGGCAATGCAAGTAAACGGTAGTGCCCCTGGTGTCTTGGCAGAAGAGGCCAAACAACAGAAGGCATTGCTGATCCACTACTCCACTGATTATGTCTTTGATGGTAACAAACAAACACCCTACACTGAGACAGATGGGCCTAAGCCAATTAATATCTACGGTGCAAGTAAACTGGCTGGTGAGCAGGCCATCCAAACCATTGATGCAGATCATGTGATTCTGCGGACATCATGGGTGTATGGTTCTCGTGGCAACAATTTTTTGTTGACCATGCTCAAGTTAATGAAGGAAAGGGAAAACTTACGCATCATCGCCGACCAGACAGGAACCCCCACCTGGGCAAGACTCATTGCCGAGACAACCGCCCAGATTGTCAAACAGTCACTGGTTGAACGACAACAAAAAACATTCCAATCAGAACTCTATCATCTCACCTCCTCTGGCCAAACAACCTGGCACAGTTTTGCCAAAAATATAAGGGAGATAGCCCATAAACAAAGCAAAAGTGATGTTATGAAAATACAGAATATTCACCCTATCAGTACCGCTGAATACCCTACGCTAGCCAAACGCCCGAAGAACTCCTGTATGGCGATAGCCAAATTGCAACAAAAGTATAATGTGATAATGCCAAGTTGGGATGAGGCGTTAGAACTCTGCATGGACATGCCATGAATCCACATGCTCCGGTCTCCATAAACCCTATCAATGCAATTCGTAGTTTTTTTGTAAATCGTCAACTTATTGCCCAAATGACCAAGCGCGAAGTTATTGGTCGCTACCGCGGTTCTTTCTTGGGACTTGCTTGGTCGTTTTTTAACCCTTTATTCATGTTGGCCGTCTATACTTTTGTCTTCAGCGTGGTCTTTAAGGCTCGTTGGAGTACTGGAGCTGATTCGAAAAGCGAGTTTGCGCTTATTTTATTTGTGGGGCTTATTGTATTTAATTTTTTTTCTGATTGCATCAATCGCGCCCCTAGTCTTATTGTTGCCAATGTTAATTATGTCAAGAAGGTTGTTTTTCCTTTAGAGATATTGCCTTGGGTTGTTTTGGGTTCATCTTTGTTTCATGCCCTTATCAGTCTTAGTGTGTGGTTTATTTTTTACTTTATTTTTTTTGGGGCTCCACACCTCACCATATTGCTACTGCCATTGGTCACCCTGTCCTTGTTACTTTTTGTTATGGGTTTCACATGGTCACTTGCTTCATTGGGTGTATATTTACGAGATATCTCTCAATTTGTAGGCATCATCACAACGATTTTGATGTTTCTTTCACCGATTTTTTACCCTGCCAGTGCGCTACCTGAAAAGTATCAGAAGTTACTGCTACTGAACCCTCTCTCTCCCATAATTAAACAAACCCGTGAAGTGCTGTTCTGGGGTAAAATCCCTAATCTAAAAATCTTGACTATCTATCTCCTAGGTGCTGCATTGGTCGCTTGGCTTGGTTTTGCATTCTTCCAAAAGACAAGAAAGGGGTTTGCTGATGTCCTCTGAGGTTGCTATTAAGGTAGAAAATATTAGTAAATGCTATCAGGTTTACGATAAACCGCATGATCGTCTCAAACAGTCTGTCTATCCGCGTTTGCATCGGCTTGTTGGGAAACAGTCCAAACAATATTTTCAGGAATTTTGGGCGCTGAGAGATGTTTCCTTTGAAATAAAAAAAGGAGCAACATGCGGTATCATTGGTCGCAATGGTAGCGGCAAATCTACTCTTCTGCAAATAGTATGCGGCACTTTAACGCCCACCTCCGGTACTATAGAGACATTTGGCAGGGTAGCGTCTCTGCTGGAACTCGGTGCCGGTTTTAATATTGAATTTACGGGGCGTGAAAATGTTTACATGAATGCGTCTATTCTTGGGTTGACCAAAGAAGAAATTGATGCACGTCTTGATGATATTATTGCTTTTGCTGATATTGGAGAGTTTATTGATCAACCTGTAAAAACTTACTCTAGTGGTATGTATGTACGCTTAGCATTTTCGGTGATTGCCCATGTAGATGCAGATATTTTGGTAGTCGATGAGGCGTTGTCCGTAGGCGATGCTTTTTTTACACAAAAGTGCATGCGGTTTCTGCGGAATTTTCGTGAAAATGGAACTATCCTTTTTGTTAGTCACGATATCGCAGCTGTTGTTGCACTTTGCCAAGAGGCCTTTTGGCTTAATCACGGATCAGTTCGTCAATCCGGATCGCCAAAAGAGATCAGCGAAGCTTATCTTGCTAAGTTATATGAAACAACCCAGGGAGGTACTTCCACTGGGGCTAAGCCTGACACAACATCTTCAGAACCTATTGATGTGCCTAAAATGTCTTATCGTGATATGCGTCTTGATTTCATCAATACTACGAACCTGCGCAACGATATTGAGGTGTTTCAGTTTCAACCAAATGCAAAATCTTTTGGGTCTGGTGGTGCCTACATCACTTCGGTCGTGCTTACAGATGAAAACAACACACCGCTTGCCTGGGTTGTCGGCGGGGAATTGGTTAAACTGTGTGTGTGCTGCGCTACCCTTGAGACCCTTGAAAGTCCGATCGTTGGTTTTATTGTGAAAGACCGGCTTGGACAGGCATTGTTCGGCGACAATACTTTTCTCACTTTGATTGAACAACCTGTAAGAGCTGAGGCGGGTGTTACTTTAGAGGCTAAATTCTTCTTTCAGATGCCTATTCTCCCTAAAGGAGAATATTCTGTGACTGTAGCGATCGCCGATGGCACTCAGCAGGAACCTTTTCAGCATCAATGGATCCACGATGCAATGATCCTGAAATCCGCTTCAAACAGTTTATGTACAGGTCTTGTGGGCGTACCCATGCTGGCAATATCCATGGCCACAAAAACAGATGTTGGCTAATCTCATATAGCAGTAGACCGGTTGGATGTAATGAGTTTTGAGAAAACCTACTAATTTTGTGGAAGAATATTAATGATAGTTAATCGTCACATGACCAACGTTGCTAATACCTCGGTTTATGAAGGGGAGATCGATCTGAGTGTCAGGAATAACTCGCACACTATCACCTATAATTTTATTGCCGATACATTTCGTGGGAATAAGGCCCGAATTCTCGAAGTAGGCTGCAATACAGGATATTTTGGAGAAACGCTTAAGCTTGCCGGTCATTCAGTTTTTGGTGTTGAGATTTCTGCTGAATGCGCGGCGCTCGCAGAGGAGCGACTGGATCATGTGTTCGCTGGCACTATTGAAGCCTATCTTGACTCTCCAGTTTACAGTAAAGAGCAGTTTGATTGCATTATTTTTGGCGATGTTCTTGAGCATTTAGTCAACCCGGGTGAGGTATTGGTAAAAATTCGTGAGCGGCTTCTGCCTGGAGGAATCATCGTTGCTTCTGTGCCAAATGTAGCACATTTGGCGGTGCGTCTTATGCTATTGGAGGGGCGGTGGGAGTACAGTGATAGGGGGGTGCTCGACCGAACACACATGCGATTCTTTGACAAGCGTGGCCTCATGGAGCTTTTCGCTCTCACTGGTTATCGTGTGTTGTCCGTTGTTTCGGTGCGATTGCCTGCTGATTCCATAGGCATTGCATTCGATCCAGCTCTTCTTGATGCAATATCTCAGCATGTCAACGACGATGCTGCTGACGTATTTCAGTATGTTGTTCAGGCGTGCCCGGGCAATCCAAATCCTTATTTCGAAAATATGCCTAGTGCTCGTGTCCTTATCCTCCCCCCTATATCGGACTGGACTATCGGTGAGATTCGCCTTTCTAATCCTCTGACCGCCTGGGCTGAGAAGTATGGGGGGGAGATTCGGTGTAAAAGTATATCGGAATACCAGGTTAGAGATATCCTGTGGGCTGATGTAATTGTACTGCAACGAGAATCTAGCCACCACATAATTGATCTTGTTAGACGTTTCCAGCAACATGGCAAGGCAGTTATTTTCGATATTGATGACTTGTTAACTGATGTTCCGAAATTTCTAGCCACATATGCTCATTACCAACGTGCGAAGCAAAATATTGAGTCGATACTACGTAATGTTGATATGGTTACGACTACGACTCAGAGACTTGCTAGTCAGTTGACGCAATACAATCCAAGCATCAGAGTTATCCGCAACTGTCCAATACAGATGAGTGATAATGTTCGACACATTGCTGATGATAAGCCCGTGACGATATTTATTGCTTCGAGTGATACCGTACGCGTGGATTTTATTGTTCCTGCTCTTCATTCCCTTGCTGCGGATAGTGATCTTCATATTGAGATCATTGGCATTGGTCCGCCGGGTGAGTTTTTGGATAAGGCAGGCATTCCCATTACTTGTATCGAAAACTTGCCTTATCAATCTTTCTTAGACTTCATCGTGGCGCATGACAACGCTATTGGTATTATTCCGTTGGATATGTCTATTTTTAGTTCCTGCAAGAGTGCGATTAAGTTTCTTGACTATGGGTCGTGTGGAGTCGTCTCGGTGTGTTCAAATGTCCCTCCTTATAATGACGTGGTGCAAAACGAAATTACGGGTGTGTTGGTAGATAATGATGAGCATGCATGGTACGAAGCGATACGGCGATTGGTGCTTGATCCAGAGGGGCGTGCCATAATGGCCTCAGCTGCAAGAAAATTTTGCCGCGATCATTATTCTCTTTCTCAATCAGCAGATAAGTGGCAGGCAGCGATTTTTGCGGCGCGTGCGTACAGACAATCCATTCCTGTTGGTGATGAACCTGCTGCGTCTCTAAGGCCTCATCCAAGCTTAAAAGACTGGTGCCGACTGCTTGTCAGTCCTGCTGCCTATCGTTCTGGGTTATGGGTATTGCTGAACGAAGGGTTCGGTGGTCTCAAAAAACGTCTCAATAGACTAGGTTTTAATTTTAGGGGCCAAGAATAGGGGAGCCATTTTTTCTTTGCCATCTGAAAGTGTAATCTGAGCTGTGAAGCAAGTCGTTATATGGCGCGTCTAGCCTAGGACTATTCTTTCTTGCAATGGCCCTAAATACATCATGAGCCAAATTATGAAATGAGCGGAGAAGCAAGGAATTCGTCTTACTGTAGTCACCTGGGAAAACTGCAGCAAAAAGCTTATATATTGAACGGTACAATCGTACAGCTCGCTATGCTGGTTGGCCCAGTATCTGTTTGATTCAATAGAAGATGTGCATGGATATGCTACACGTTGGCTCTGGACCTACAATAACGAACGTCCTAACATGGCACAGCGGGGAATAACTCTCATGAAAAAGCTAGAACTAGTTTACAATTGATTCTGAGGAAAAGCTGATCCTCTGAAATGATTTGTTCAGGGACGACTAAATTGGTGGTACTTTATTGATTTGTGCTAGCTCGCAGTATTGGGTGATGACAAATTGTGGTAAGTAGATGAAAGTCCAGAAAGATTCCCCATTTGCATACGAAGGCACATCGGATGTTGATCAGTTAACGAGCGGGCCAAAACTTGCCCGTAATGCTCTTTGGAATATAGTTGGTCACAGTGCGCCCTTGGTAGTTGCCTTTTTCGCCTTTCCCTTTTTGATCAACGGTCTGGGAACGGATCGTTTCGGTATTTTGTCTCTTGCCTGGATGGTCATTGGATATTTTAGTCTTTTTGACTTAGGCCTTGGCAGGGCACTGACAAAGTTGATTGCCGAGAAACTGGGGGCAGGGGATGGGGATACTATTCCCGATCTAGCCCAAACAGGTTTATGCCTGATGACCGCCCTGGGCTTTTTGGGGACATTCGTTGTCGTTGCAGTTTCCCACCAGCTTGTCTTCAATATTTTAAATGTGCCAAGTTTCTTGCAGGTAGAAACCGTACATTCTTTCTATGTCCTATCTTTGTCAATTCCGTTTGTTATTGCCTCAACCGGGTTAAGAGGTATTCTTGAAGCCTATCAACGTTTTGATTTGGCCAATGCTGTTAGAATACCCCTTGGTGTTATAACTTTTCTTGGCCCGGTTTTGGTTTTGCCTTTTTCAGATAGCCTGGTGCCGGTTATGTGGGTGCTGGGTTGTGGACGTTTAATTGTCTGCATCTGGAGTCTGTTCTTGTGTGTCCGCTTAGTTCCTGATTTGCTTGGCAAGGCCAAAATACAAAGGAATCTGTTTCGGCCATTGCTGAGTTTTGGGGGGTGGATGAGTGTCAGCAATGCGCTTGGTCCGTTTTTAGTTTATATTGATCGATTTTTGATCGGCAGCATGATTGCCATGGCTGCAGTTGCCTATTATGTCACACCGTATGAGGTCGCGACAAAGCTCTGGCTTGTTCCTTATGCTGTGGCTGGTGTTTTGTTTCCTGCTTTTTCCACAACGCTGGTCAACGATAAATTTCATGCTCAGCGGTTGTTTAATAGGGGCGTGAACTATATTTTTGTCGCATTGTTCCCAGTTGTCCTCGCGATTGTGATCTTTGCCCAGCAAGGTTTGGGGTTGTGGCTCGGTGCTGAGTTCGCTGAGAATAGTACCAGGGTGTTGCAGTGGATTTCAGTTGGGGTATTGATAAATAGCCTTGGTCACATTCCTTTTGCCTTAATCCAAGGGGCAGGAAAACCAGACATAACAGCGAAATTACACCTTTTTGAACTTCCGATTTATCTTCTGGCACTCTGGCTATTGGTTGATCTTTACGGGATAGAAGGAGCTGCTATTGCCTGGGTGGGGCGGGTAATCTTGGATACATTACTACTTTTTTTTATATCGAAACGATATCTTCCTTCAAATGTTGTGTTCATCCAACAAAAAGCTCTTTCATTATGTGTTGCATTACTCATTTTGTTGATAGCTGCAGGGATGGAAAATATATTTTTCAAGGTCGTTTATTTTTCCGGTATTATTCTTTTGCTAATCCCTGCAGTTTGGTTTCTTTTCTTAACGAAAGAAGACAAATCATTCATACGTAATTACCTGAAAAACTTTCCCCTCTTTAACTAAATTATTTTCGAAATTATGTCACAAGTATCTGATGCAAATATGCGCGTACAGGCCTGCCTTGATTGTTATATCTGTGGCAGTAAAGGTGACATTCTTTACCAGGACCTGGAGGACCGGTTATTTGGAGTCTCTGGTAAATGGAGCATTAAGCGTTGTCCTAATCTGCAATGTGGTCTTGTCTGGTTGGATCCAAGGCCCTGCAAGGATGATCTCTGGAAGGCTTATGATGAATATTATACGCATGGTGAAGATGTGCGTAAGCAAACTCTATCGCAGAAAATTTATAGTTTTTGCAAAGATATTTTTATGAGGCAGGACTATAAGAAACTTAACCATTTATGTCGTCCCCGGAAAATTCCTGGGAAATTGTTAGAAGTTGGTTGTGGTAGCGGTGATCGCTTAGTTTGGATGCGAAAGGCAGGTTGGGAGGTTGAAGGACAGGAGGTTGACCCTAAGGCGGCGGAAAGTGCCAGGACTGCTCATGGTATTAAAGTTCATTTTGGGGAACTTGAAAAACTTGATCTTGCAGAGGGCTCATATGATGTCATTATCATGAATCATGTTATTGAGCATGTGTATGATCCTGTAACTTTACTGACAGAATGCCGTAGGCTGTTAAAATCAGCAGGGGAACTGGTTGTAATCACCCCTAATATAAAAAGTTCAGGTCATAAATATTTCGGGCTAAACTGGTTGGGGCTGGATCCGCCTCGGCACTTATGTCTTTTTTCTCCCAACATTCTTGAGCTTTTTGCACAGAAGGTGGGATTTGAACATTATCAAACATCGACGACTCCCGTTAATACCTTCGTGATGGCGGCGGCTAGTTTTGAGATACGTTGTACAGGAAAACGTTTGCACGGGAAGCGTTATAGTCTGTTTACCCTTGCGAGGGCTTTGTTTTTTTATATTTGTGCGGCACTTATTTTTTTAGTGCAAAAAGATTCCGGTGAGGAATGTATATTGAGAGCAAAGAAGTGATTATGGCTACTATTGGTAAGGAAAAAGTTTGT
>JBDLIE010000018.1:0-50880 GCA_039715015.1 Thermodesulfobacteriota bacterium | reverse complement strand
AAGGCAGCGGCCAGGAAAAAAATATATTCACAAAAAGCAAGACAAGAAGGCCGACAAGAAGTCAGTCATTTATTAAGGGCTATAGCTGAATCTGAGGCAGTTCAGGCACGTCGTTTATTCAACTCTCTCAGAGGTCAAATTGATATTTCAGACCAGTATATTTCGACAATTTTTGAAAAAGAACTAGAAGAAATTATTGAAGAGTATTCCGAATGTTTACGTGACGCCCAACAAGAAGAAAACAAAGCGATGATCCAAGCCTTGTCGCAACTTCAGGCTGCTGAAAGACGGATAATGTCCTTTTATTCAAAAGAAAAAAAAGGTGTTAAGGTCAAAAAAAAGCAAAAATATTTCCTTTGTAAGTTCTGCGGATATTTACACATCGACAAACCACCAGAGTCTTGCCCAATTTGTGGGGCCCAAAAAAAAGATTTTCGGGAAACACCCTGATTTTTCCAAAAAACTCTCCGGGAAAAATAGATTGAATGATTAAGCATGGATGTCACCGTAATTCCCTGCTGGTCAGCCCCCCCCTCCCAGTTTCACGGACACCAAGATAAGAGTAATATCCTCAAGGAGGTGTCTGGTGCAGAACGGCTCCCGGTGTCAGCGCCAGTGGATCTTGTGGATAAACAAGCCGGCCTGTAAGCAATCGTTAACAGGAAAATCAAAGGTTGCTCAACCCCCCACATCAAGAAACATCACAAATTTTTACTCCCAACTTCCTACCTTAATCTATCATCTGCAAATCATAATTTGACAATTTTCAACCCGTCGTGCGAACCTATTCATAGATAGGGGAGTTTGAAATCACGCGCAAGGGTTCTTCGGCATCTTCAAAGTAAGGTCGGATAGCCACACTTTGAGTGTGCTGAGGGTATTTTTTTGACCAACTCTACCCACCGCCATTTTTTGTCTTTCAAGATTGTTTACGGGAACATTAGCCGGAAAGGTGTGACTCTTGAGGTTTCATGCTGGCCATGCCATCAATGCTGGCTCTTTTATGAAATTAAAAAATCAAAGAGGAGGTTAAGCCATGGGAATGCAAATTCAATGGGAAGAAGAATTAGACCAAGCAAGGAGTCGGTCAAAAGCCGAAAACAAACCGATTTTTCTGGATTTCCTTAATCATCAATGAATTGGTTGCCAACAGATGGGTGCAGTTACGTATCCAAACGAAACGGTGATTGAATTCATAAACCAGAACGTCATCCCTTTGCGCGTCACAGCCGACCACCCGTTAGCCACGGAATTCAATATTAAGTGGACACCTTCTCTCCTCATCCTTGACCAAGAAGGTCATGAACATCATCGAACCGTTGGTTTCATGAGTCCTGAAGAGCTGATTCCTTCTCTATTGCTCGGGATTGGCAATTCATTTTTTAATGGCAATGATTTCAACAAAGCGCTCAGCTGTTACGAAAAAATTATGGCTGATTACTCAGGAAGTGACTCAGCCCCTGAAGCCATTTTTCAGAAAGGAGTCAGTCTTTACAAAAGCACAAACGATCCTAAACCGCTCAAAGAAGCCTATGAATATCTACAGGATAAATATCCGGCAAGTCAATGGACAAGGCGGGCTTATCCCTACCGGCTTATTGAGTAATTTGCCAGCCGTATATGAACCAGAATGGGAAAAACACGTTGAAGGCCGCAAAGAGAAGCATGTGCCGGTCATTAAACAACCGGAGGTGAATTCAGGATGATCACCAGCAACATAACCCATCCAAGGGAGGACTAATCATGTATGACGCCAATGAATTATGTGAAAAGATCACTGCAATCTATCCAGATATCGGCATCTGCGGCATTGATATTGATGTCTGCTATGATGATGAAAAAAAGGCATGGGTAGTGGATCTCAAAAAAGACGAGCACGAATTAAAACATTTTCTTGATGTGCCAGAGGCTGACAACTGTATGGATGGCAAAGAATGTGTTTCTTTGGGCCTTGAAATCGCCCAGCTGAAAAAAAACATCGAAGGAAAGCAATACTAGCAAGACGGTGGGGGCTGAATGAAAAATCGTCATCCGCATTCCATTTTGTCAAGAGAGGGGGCAGGCTTGTTTTATCCAGAAAAAACAAATCCGCCCCCCTTGTTTATTCTGCCCAGGACTGCGGTAATTGTAGGATTAGGACAGCTGCTCTCCTGCCGGCTATCGGGGCGATTCTATCCAGATATCTGCACCTGTTAGTCTGTTGTCGTTGGGATTCCGGAATTCGTCTTAGCTTATCTCAAACGTTAACCTCCTAGCTTCTTTAAGTCTGAGTCGGAAATGGAGAGCAAAGATGGCAGGACATGGACATCCAAGCATAAATTTCCGGACATTATTCTGTTTTACCTGGTTGAGCATATTCACCATGTCATCATCAGCTGTATGTGCAGCTTCCGGAATGCTTCTAATAGCCGAAGAAAATCAGATAAATTACGTGCTCCTCATTAGAGACCGGCACGACAAGCATTTTGAGTTGCCTGCCGGGCAAAATGAAAAAGCTGGCAGCTTGCTTGATCCAAAACGTGTAAAAGAATCTGATTACGAAACCGCACTTAGGGAAACTGTTGAAGAAACGCGTGGTTACCTCGGAAGGCAGCAGCTTATTAATGCCTCGCAGCCAATAAGGCAAATCCATGATGGCGGATTTGTCCTATTTCTAGCTAAGGTACGTATTTTTGATCTTGATGAGGTCCGCCGCATCCGCATTCCTGAAGGCAATGAAAAGCAATGGGATCCGATGCGGGAGACCATAGACCTTGCCTGGGTCGACATTGAACAGATCAGGAAATCGACTGACCAGAAGGTTATAGACAGGGAAAGTAGATCTATTCGAATCCACAAACTACTTCCTCGAGATATACAAAGTGCGATAAACTTGGGATGGTTTCAATAAATGCGCATAACAAAGCGATAAACCCGAACGCTTGACCGCGCCCTTTCTTCGCTGTCGAACCGGTCGGCCGTTGTTAAGCGCCGTTTATCGTAAAGTTATGGGAAGAAAAAATTCCATTATAAGGGGCAAGTCTTTAGTTTTTCACAATGGTGTGACTGGGCCCCGCCCCACGATTTCCATGCATATATCAAGTTTTTAAGAGCTGAAAACATGGATTCTATAAAATATTTTTCCCCTGCAAAACGGCTGGTCCTTGGTTTGGTTCTGGTAATCCTTGCCATGCTCTTGCTGGTAGCCGGTTGGACAGTACCTTTCCAGTTCGAATCATCTTCCATTTTATACAAGTTCGGCATTCAAAAAGTATTGCTGCGAAGCGGCAAGATAGTCGGCATCACCGTTGCGGTGCTGCTGTTTTACCAGATTCTGCTGGTATCACACCTCAAGTTCATGGAACAGATTTTTATCCAGAAACGCCTGCTCGCCTTGCACCGCTTTAATGGTTTTCTCGTTGCCTTACTTGTGCTGGTGCATCCCGTCCTGAACAAGGCTTCTGAAAATTTCACTGCCTATATGTTTGAGAGCAAATATTATCCCGAGTTTGTCGGCATCGGCCTCATGCTCGTTATCCTGACTGTTGCCATCCTGGCCTTTTTCAGGGAACGTCTCGGCACCTACTATGGCAAGTGGCTGGTCTTGCACCGCATTGGGGCGACCATGATTTTGCTTATCTTGCCGCTCCATGTTCTCTGGGTGAGCGATACATTCAAAGGAGGTCTGCCGCGTAACGCAGCCCTAGGGATTTTCGGCCTCAATTTGCTCTTGCTTCTCCGCATCTGGCTGCGTCGTATTTTGTCATAAGGCGAAAGAATTACCACAACAAACTTTACGACCGCCCAGTTTACAGAGAAGTGTTTTAGCCATATTGTTTGAGTATTAATTATCCTGCTAACGAAAAGGGGCATTTGCAAACAATTAAAAGAGGAGCATACTCATGAAAAAAACACTCTATTTTCTTCTGTTCCTAAGCCTGATGGCACCTGGCCAAGCAATGGCAGAAAAATGGCGGCTGGACACGGCACATAGCAATTTTTTCTTTGAGGTAAGGCACACTTATGCAGCAGTTCGAGGCCAGTTCGGGGCCTTTTCCGGGGATGTGATCTTTGACCCGGCCAGTCCGGAAAAAAGCAGATTCGATTTCACCATCAAGGTCGATAGCGTTGATACCAGAATAGGAAAGCGGGATACGCACCTCAGAACACCTGAGTTCTTTGACGCAAAAAAATATCCAGAAATTACCTTCAGGTCCACCCGGGTTACAAAGGCAGGCGATAATAAATATATTGTCGACGGCAAGCTGACCATCAAGAATGTCACCAAAGATCTGTCCCTTGTGTTCAACTATCACGGCCAGAAAATAAATCCGTTAAAGCCAGGTGAGGTTGTATCTGGGTTTGATACCACCCTGAGCATAGATCGTCTGGCATATCGGGTGGGGGATGGAAAGTTCTCCAAGATGGGGGTGGTCAGTAAAGATGTCGATATCCTCGTCACCCTGGAGTTATTGCGGGACAAGTAATGATGCAAGGGATCAATAGGGTAAAAAAGCATAAAAAAGAGAGACGGAATTATTTAATTTCTCCCCTCAATGAAAAAAACGGCAAAAATCGCCGCATAAGAAAACAACGCAGACCCCAAGCACGTCTGTTGTTCCCTGTTATTTAATTTCGTGTATATCTGCCCTGGCCTTCGGCACCGCTCGCCTTCCGCTGGAAAAGGGCTGAATGGGGGAAAAGAGAGGATGATTCCGACGAACTATGCGCTTCATTGTGCTAACCTGCGAGTTCAGCAAACCTGATCCTGTTTCAGGTAACCAAATTCCCCCCTCCACTTGATGTTCTCCCGCGACACCAAAATTCCTACGATTAAGTTGGCAGCCTCTCTGCTTCGTTTGCCATAAAACTATGTGATTACCAGCGAACTTCAGCCAATCTTGATTATTATGGCGGCTAAACACTCGTAAGGTTTGAATTGTAGGAGCCCGCCCCTGCGGGCGATGTGGGCAAGGCGTGATGATGAAATAGCCCCTCTATCGCCTGCAGGGGCAGGCTCCTGCGAAATCGTGCCTCAAAATAGCTGAAGATTAGTGGTAATCACATAAAACTATTTGTAAAACTCATGGGTTGAAAATCCGGGAAAGGGCATTTTTGTATGCAATTTTTCTGTAATTCCGGAATTCCGAATGAAATCCCCCTGTTCTTATTGCTTTACTATGGCCACGGATGCATGAAGCCCCAATGTTTGCGGGTTTCGATAGCGTAGTCAGGCGTCTGGTATATTTTTTGCTTAAACCATAAGGGAAAATAGGGACACCTATACCGGCTGACAAGCACAGGTGGGATTTGGCTTATGTGTTGTTATCCTGTTTCTGGCTATCCATCATGGATGTCCCCTGAATTACAAAATAATACCGGAAATATCTCACCACGAGAGAGATGTGTTAGGACAAAAGAAGCTGTTTTAGGCTGCGTGCGAAGCGCGCTCCAAAAGGCGATTGTCCTCTCACCATCACAATTCTTAACAACAGGAGGTTGAGATGGGAAATGACGTTAAAGAAACTCAAGTGGTTGGCGAGCCAATAGGCGCGGCGCAGGCTCAAAAACTGTTAGAGCAGGTTGCGTCTTTGCTTCGGGCGGGCGGTGTGTCTGATTTATCCGTTGATGTTCCCGTGGTTGGGAATGCCAATGGCTGCGAGGGGACCTGTTCTGGTGGGTGCGCGGTCAGCTGCGAAGGTGGCTGCCAGGGTTGTGAAGGCGGTTGCGGGGGTGGCTGTAAAGGTGGGAGTAAACAAACGGGCATTGAACTAGGCTCACGCTTTGATGTGCTGCGTGACCCCTTGGTAATGGAGTTGCTGGATATTGCCCTTCAACACCGCGCCACATTGCCACGCCCATGAATAAAATTAGGCGAAAAACAGTCACCTTGTCGGTGACGGAGCGCTGTAACCTCAATTGTATCTACTGTTACCAAAAAGAAGGGCGGAACAAGCGCGCCACCCCGATGACTTTGGATGTGGCGACTTCGGTGGTGCAGCACCATCTCAGCGCAGAGGATAATTTCGAGGAGGTGGTCTTCGACCTGTTCGGCGGTGAACCGCTGCTTGCTTGGCCGATGATTCGGGATCTGGTGAAGTGGGCCGATGAGCGCCGCGCCGAGTGGAAAAAACGCTATCTCTTTTTTATCGATACCAACGGTACCCTGCTCACTCCAGAGATTAAAGCATGGGTGGCTGAGCGTCGTCATCATGTGATTATGGGGCTCAGTCTCGATGGTTCACCTGAGGCTCATGACCTCAATCGGTCGAACAGCTATGCCCAGATAAAAGAACATCTCTCGTTCTTCGCTGAAACCTGGCCGGACCAACCAATAAAAATGACGATCAGCCCCCAAACGGTGCCCATGATATTTGAAGGTATTGTCCATATCATGCGTCAGGGTCTGCTTGTCTCGGCCAACGTTCCCATGGAGGATATTTGGGGCTCCCCTGCAGAAAAGGCCCAAGTAGTGGATGAGTTTCGCCGACAGATCGAGCTGCTGGTGGATCTCTTCGGCCAACATCTTGAATTGCCACCACCGAGGTTGATCGACTTAGCCATCGGCGTAGTAAATTTGGTGCAATATCAGGATCGCCCCTGGTGCGGCGCGGGCAGAGCGATGATGGCTCACACCAGTAAAGGCGACACCTTTCCCTGTAGCAGATATTTTTCCATGTCGTTTGATCAGGTTCTGTTCGACCAATCGCTCTCCCCTGAACAAAGCCGCTGCCGCTTTTGTAATTTTCGTGCGGCCTGCCAAAGCTGCGAAGCCAACAACTGGGAGGCAACCGGTAATCCCAATGATCGCACCACGTTTCACTGCGAATTTACCAAACTGCAGATTTGGGGTACGGCGCAAATTTGGGTGAAACGTGCGGCAGCGAGATTAGAGTCGATTCCTGAGTATTGGTCCGATACACCTGAGCGAGACAGCTGGGTCGAGAAAGCGCGCACCGCCCAGCAGGAGCTATCCGCTGCCACCCAGATACTGGAAGACTTCGAGAAACACGGGGATCTTTTGGATGTGGGCATGCAGAAAGGATGGCGGGATGCCGTATGGGAGCCGGGAACTGTGTCCCGGCCAGATTATCCGTTAGCGGAAGCGGCACACCTATGTCTGGGACAGGCTTGATATTTTGATATTTAAGAAAGCTTTTTACTGGTAGCTATAATATCATCGGCCAATTCAAAATCCGCTGCGACTCGCTCACGAATTCGTCTCGCTGCCCTGCTTAAACGAGACGCCGCACTTAGAGATGGCTCCCTTCGTTTGAATGGCAGCCATTTTTTTTAAGTGGATTATCTGCAGATTCTTACGCTGCCTGTTTGACCGTCGGCAGCATCACGGAATCAGCCTCATCAGGTGTTTTCTTGGCCAGGGTCGAATGCGGCCTGGGTTGTTTGTACCAGTCCATATATTACATGATCGATCTCCTGGCTTTGGTAACCGCATCATAAGCAGGTAAATACACACGCTCCTTTTTCACCGACTTTCATAGGGGCTCAGTGGATACATTATCCATCCAGGCTCCGCGTCCGTCCATGCTGATATTGCAACCACATGGAGTTCCTGGATCTCCCCTGAATTGCAGACCTGCGGCCGCGCTGCCCGGAATGCCTACGGCAAGTTCATCCTCAATGGTGATGCGATAATCGGCTCCATGGGGTATACCATTGATGAGACCAAGTGAAGGTGCGCCATCCAGGAGGCCCATAACAAGAAGCATGGCATTACACCGACCACAATATCTTCCGCCAGCAAGGACGTTATGGGACGGTGTATGAAATGGCGCCAGCCCCCCTTGCCAAGGCCGCTGCCACAATTCGGAGGACGCCATCCTTAATTATTGAGGCAATTTTATTGCTAGAAGGAGTCTTGTGACACCATGCTATGGTTTGGCCTTCTTGGCCTTCTTGGCCTTTGAGCCGGGAGAGAGAATGATTTTCGCCAACAGCAGCGAAAAAAAAATCAGTCCCCTGCTTATCTTCTGCCCCTCAAATCATAAAGACCTAGCCAGCATTCCCAGGAAAACGAACCCATAACCCCTAAAGAGACATTGAAGCCATGAGCGCCACCATCCTTTTTGTCATTATTGCCATCGTTATTGCTGATTATCTCCTGGAAAGGGGGCTCAGCGCTCTCAACTGCCGAAATATCACCACCCATCTCCCTGATGAGGTGAAGGGCATCTACAGCGATGAAAAGTATCAACAGTCCCAGGAGTATAAGAGGGCAAACTGCCGCTTTGATCTGGTCACCGCCAGCCTAAAGGTTGTCATCCTCCTGGCCCTGCTCATGGTTGGCGGCTTTGCCTTTATCGACGATGTAGCCCGGGGCATGGTGCAGGCTGAGTTGCTGGTCTCCCTGCTCTTTTTTGCCCTGCTCTTCATGGCCTCAGAAATCCTCTCTCTGCCCTTTGACCTCTATCACACCTTTGTCCTTGAGGAGCGCTTTGCCTTTAACAAGACCACCATTGCCACCTTTATCACCGACAAGCTCAAGGGCTGGCTGCTCACCTTCCTCCTGGGCGGCCCCCTGCTGGCTGCGGTGATCTGGTTTTACCAGGCCACCCAGGACAATTTCTGGATCTATGCCTGGCTGTTAATGGGTGGATTCATGGTCTTTATGACCATGTTCTACTCCACCCTGATCGTGCCCCTCTTTAATAAGCAGACCCCCCTGGAGCAGGGTGCGCTGCGGGATGGAATCGAGGCCTTCAGTACCAAGGCCGGCTTTCAGCTTGACAATGTCTTTGTCATTGACGGCTCCCGGCGCTCCACCAAGGCCAATGCCTATTTTTCCGGCCTGGGCGCCAAAAAGCGCATCGTCCTCTATGACACCCTGATCAACGACCTGGAGGTGGATGAACTGGTGGCGGTGCTGGCCCATGAGATTGGTCATTATAAGAAAAAACACACCACCAAGGGTATTATCGCCGCCCTCTGCCAAACCGGCATCATGCTCTATATCCTGTCGTTGTTTATTGGAAGCCCCTTGCTCTCCGAGGCCTTGGGTGCCGATATCCATAGCTTCCATCTGGCCCTGATCAGCTTTGTTATCCTCTACTCGCCGCTCTCCACTGTCATGGGGCTTGGTATGAACGGCTTCTCTAGAAAGAATGAATATGAGGCTGACCGTTTTGCCGCCCACCATTTTAACGCTGCTGCCCTGGGTTCGGCCTTGAAAAAGCTTTCCATCAACAACCTTAGTAACCTGACCCCGCACCCGGCCTATGTGTTTTTCCACTACTCCCATCCCCCTCTTTTGCAAAGACTGCGAGCCATGAACACCATCTGAGCAGTCTGTTTTGTTCGTCAAGGTGGGGTGTATCTCAGACCACAGTTTTTGGTGTGGAATTGTGCAAAGAATTCTGTTTACCATCGACCAGCCAATGATTAGTCACCATGACATATGGCTGCATGAACGGCTTGGTTTGTAGGAGCCCGGCCCTCCGGGCGATAGGAGGTGATCTTTCACTCATGGGGGAGGCTCCTGCGCATGGCGCTTCGAAATGGCTGAAGATGAGTAGTAACCAGATAAAGAATTGATGGTTCAGAGTTGGTGAATATTTATGAATGACCGCCAAAAGATATATGTTTTATTCGGGTTAATACCTGCTTTTGTTTTTCAAGTGAGTTTTGCGGCTGAAATTGACAGCGTGACCCCAAGAGAACTTGAACTCGATAATAGCCTAAAGAGTATTAACGAAATTTTTAACAAACGTATCCATGAGGGGATCCGGAAAGCCAATGCAAAACAAGATGATGTTGAAGATATAGAAAAAGATGAATTCTGTGATGAAGAAGTCCTGTATACAGAACTGAGAAAAGCCATTTTTCAATCCTTCACCGCATCCTGGGGACTCAAAGGGTACGGCCTCGATAAACAATTACGCACTTTACTTGCCAGGCAAAGTTACTCCTTATTGTTAAACGACTCTATTTATCGAGACATAAATTACCTGGAAGGTTTCTCCTTAAACCTGAAGGAGCTTAGTGATGTCGTTAGTCTTAATGGTCATTTTGTCGGCCTGGATAAGGTGGGCCATTTCTTTGCTGAGGGCTGGCACTATTTTGAATTAACCGATTACCGGGAAGACAATATCGCCCAGGCTCTTGAGTGGGGCAAGGAACAAGAAGCTGGAAAATTTGGTTATACAACTACTGGCATTTTTTCCTTTGCCGATCTTGTCGCCAACTTCAATGGCTGGCGCTTTTGGAATAAGGTCTTGCTCAAAGAAAATGACCCTCTAAAAGGCGTGATTGCTAATTTCTTTAACAGGCCATACATCACCTGTGAAATTCAAATTATTACTTCTCTCAAAAACAGGAAAATAGTTAAGGCCTGGGAAAACAACACCCCGTTTGATTTGGCGGATTACCTTGATGGCGCTTGGGACGAAGGCAATAACTGTAATAGCTACGAAGACCCGGTAATCGAAGAAAAAGTAGCATCACGGGTAAAAGAGGTTAATCCCGACTTCAACTGTCCTGCCTACTCTGAAAACTGTTTAGCCGCTCAGGAAAAATATGGTTCCTATGCAACACTTGTTTTGCATCCCAACTGTCTTATTGTAGCTAAAGAATGAAATGTGAAAACGGGTGAACATGGGAAAGGCTGGCAGGGCCTCTGAATTGACTCTTGAGTGTTCGGGACAAGCACAACGACGCCAGACCTTACTGCAGCTTCTTTCACGCGAATTTCTCCCCTTCTGCTTTAACCGTCAAGAATCTGGAAAACGGAGGAAATTATGAAAGTCATAAAGCTTGATGAGACGAGAGAGTTCACGCCTGGCGCCATGAAACGCTTCTTTCTTGTGGAAGATTCCGAGTTTTTTAAAATCATTAATTTTAACCTTGAGGCAGAGGTCACCTTTCCAGTTCACTCCCATGATCTCGATGGAGAACTATCGATCCAGGTAATCGAAGGAGAGGGGGTCTTTCTCGGCGAAGGAGATGCCGAGATACCAGCCAAAGAGGGAGATATCTTGATTTCGCAGATTCGGGAGCCCCATGGCGTCCGGGCAAAAACGAAGATGCGAATTTTGGTCACCATCGTCCCACCTATTTAATCGCCGGCAGCGGTGAGATATTAAGAAAAACCTACGGCGGATGGCCGCAGGGAATCTACTTTGATTTCAAAGGAGGATACATCATGGCAGAGAAAGTTCAAATTGACCAAGAAGAATGTATCGGATGCGAAGCATGCGTGGAAACCTGTCCTGAGGTGTTCAGGTTTGATGAAGATGAAGAAAAGGCTTTCGTGATCGAGGGCTCTGATCAGGATGTGGGGTGTGTCGATGAAGCCATCGCTTCATGTCCTGTGGAGTGTATATCTAAACAGTAACAAGCCGGCCATGGAAATTTAGTGGGCTGGGGTCTGGCCAGGCGATCTTGTTGAAATAAAAATAAAAACGCCTAAAGCCGGTTTATGCTTTGCCGGGAATTCCAGGGAGCAGCATATTTAATTATTCAGCAAAAAAAGGCCATAAAAAAAGGCCAGGGAGTTTCTCCCTGGCCTTTTTTTATAAGAAATTTTGCAGCTCGTCTGAAATTATTTCAGGCCGGCCAGCATGGTCTCAGTAACTTCCTTGATGGAAGGCTGACCATCCACGGAAACAACTGTGGTGTCGGCGGTCATTGCTTTAAAGACGTTAACAGCGGCCATGGTGCCGGTGTTGTCGTCATAGTAGATGTCATGACGCTTATCAATGGCGGTATCATCCTGGTCATCAGCGCGGGCGGAAAGGGCGCCACCGCAAACACGGCAGACCAGCTCGCCGTCTTTCTCCACAGGCTTAATGGCGTCAAAGGCGATGTGGTTAGGATGGTTGTTGTCGTTCTCGCAGAGACGGCGACCGGTGATGCGCAGCTTGGCAACCTCGCGGGGCAGAACGATCTCTACCACATAGTCAAGCTTGATACCCTCAGTTTTCAGGGCCTTGGCCAGGGTCTCGGCCTGCACCTTGTTACGGGGGAAGCCGTCCAGGATCCAACCGCCTTTGCAGTCATCTTCCTTAAGACGATCGAGAATCATGGGGATGGTGATGTCATCAGGAACAAGATCGCCACGGTCGATATACTCTTTGGCCTTCATGCCAAGCTCGGTGCCGCCGCCGATGTTCTTGCGGAAAATAGCGCCGGACTCGATATGGGCGATGTTACCCTCTTTTTCCTGGATGATTGCACCTTGGGTGCCCTTACCGCTGCCATTGGGGCCAAACATAAGGATGTTCATGATATACTCCTCTCTCATTATGTATTGATTTCCATTATCTCAGCATGAAATAATGTTTTCTTTACCGGGTAAGTGCCGCTAAATACAGGCACAATCTTTAAAAAGCAGCTAAAATCATTTGCTATTTAAAAAATTTATGAAATATATCGTAAGATGCCCGGGAGTGCCACCGAAAATATAATGGCCTGGTAAAAAGAGGGATATGCTGAGAGAGCCGAGAGGCTTTGGCAATCAGCGGGAGAGTTTCTCTGCCGACAAGTTTCTTTTCAATTGTTTGCTAGACCTTATGATGGCGGCAAAATTCCTCGAAAAGCTGTTGTCGTTCGCGCAGAGAAAGGCGAAAATAGAAAGGGCTTAACATCAGCAGTTTGATAACATCCTTTGTAGTCATGACCCACCTCCTGGTTTGTGATGACGGGAGAACGATCAATGCTGATATTGTTGTAAAGCAATATTCAGGCCGCGAGAAGCCTTGGTCTGAAAATGTGTTAATATTACAATATCTTATGGTCATGGGGCGGCTGGCTTGATGTTGGTTTGTTGCCGTGGTCGCCACATTAGTCCTCTTTTCCGAACAAATGCAGCGACTGTTCTTTCTGGAAATGAGGACGAATTCTCTTTTCCGGAAAAATGTCACAGGCAGCTTTGAGTGCTAAATGCCAAGGAATCGTCTCCCCTTTTTGCCGGTGGAGAGTCTCGGAGTCGTAAAGAAAAATTATCGTAGGCGTATGAAAAAAACTACCTTATCAATCATTGCTCTGATTCTCATCTTGAGCTTCGGCTCTATGGGCTACATGGTCCTTGAGGATGCATCCTTTGATGATGGTCTCTATATGACCATGATTACCGTTACCACTGTGGGCTATGGAGAGATGGTTGATCTCAGCCCGGCCGGACGCCATTTCACCATGATTCTTATCCTTGTCGGGGTTGGCTATGTGATGGTTGTTTTTCGGGAGATTACAGAAAGTGTTGTTGAGGGGGGGATCAGGTCCGCTCTGGGGAAAAGAAATATGTCAAAGAAGCTCGGAAAAATGAAAGATCACTATGTGGTTTGCGGCTTTGGTCGCATTGGTCAGGTTATTTGCAAACTCCTCCATGAGCATGACAAGAAGTTTGTGGTCATAGAAAAAAAGGATTCGGAGATAGAACAGATCGCTGAACTGGGCTATATGTCACTGAAGGGGGATGCCTCAGATGATGAAATGCTCATTCAGGCTGGAGTGGCGCGGGCCAAAGGTTTGGTAGGGGTTGTTTCCTCTGATGCCGACAATGTCTATATTTCCCTGTCGGCCCGGGAGTTGAATCCCGAGCTTTATATCGTTGCCCGTTCAAGCGGCGATAGGCGTGCCAAGGAAAAACTGAAGCGGGCCGGGGCTGACCGGGTGATATCTCCCTATTATATTGGGGCATTCCGGATGGCTAATCTTATTTTACGGCCCACAGTTACTGATTTTATCGACTTGGCAGTAAGTGGCAGAGATCTTGGCCTGCGTCTTGAAGAGCTTGTGGTTACAGGCAGTGCCACCTCCCTGGTGGATAAAACCCTGATGGATTCAGAGATCCGTAAAAATTTCAACATCATTGTCGTTGTTATCAAGCGAAAGGGAGGTAATTCCATTTTTAATCCCACCCCCGGCACCTCCATTGAGGAGGGAGATACCCTGGTTGTCTTGGGAGAGGTTGAGCAGATCAAGGCTCTGAAAAAGAGTATGCTTCCCCGCTAACATTCTAATTTTACGGATTTTTCCCTTTTAGAATTTTATTCCCCTGCTGCCCAACCAGAACCTGTCTACGGGTAACCTGGCGGGCACATGAGCCATTCTTGCAAGTAACTTGCTAAATTCACTTACTTTATAATAAACTTACAATACATTTCCGTTTTCATGCGTCATTGCACGGCCCTTTGGGGAAAATGACGGTGGATACCCCTCTATATCGGTGAAAAATACTCAATTTATTATCAATTATGCCGACACATAGGAATGAGAAGGATAAAGGGGCTAGGTGGCCCCTGAAGATGTTACCTGAAAAAGTTTAAGATTTAGGATGAGTTAATGTCTGAACTCAAGCTTGGGGCACAGCCGCTGAAAATCTGTGACGAGAAGTATACGTTACAGCTCTCAAAGGATAAGCTCCAACTCATACTTGCTCTTCATACTGCCGCAGAATTCGAGCCAAGCGACTGGAAAGATGTCATAGCCACGGCCATGGCTGTCGGCATAAATCACGGCTTTAATGAAGATCAGCCTTCCCTTGAAGGCGGGAAGGCTGTAATCGCTACAGGAACCCCTCCCCAGGATGGTGAGAACGCGAAAATAAAACCCCTTGTTCGGCCAGCGGTCATCCAGACCAAGGAGAATAAAGATTCCCGCTCTGAACGTGTTGATTTTCGAGAACAAGGGAACATTGTTAATGTTCCGGAGGACCAGCTGCTGCTTGAGAAGGTACCTGCGAGCCAGGGTGTTGCCGGCCGTAATGTGCTTGGGGAAGAAATATCAGCAACGGATGGCAAAGATGTGACCATTCGTTGTGGTCCTGGAGTCAGCCTGAGTGAAGATGGCCTGAAGGTCACATCAACAGTCAAGGGCAAGTTTCTCATGTCAGCGGGCAAGCCTGCTGTCTATGAGGAGCATACTGTCGGTTCAGATGTTGACATGACTGTCGGCAATATCACCTTTAGTGGCAAGCATCTCCATATTACGGGGCAGGTTCTTCCCGGATTTAAAGTCAAATGCATGGGAAGCATTGAGATAAACCAAGGAGTTAATAACGCTGAGGTTATAGCTGGATCTGACCTAAAGATCAAAGGCGGTCTCATTGGCGAAGAGTGCTCGGTGCGTGTTTGGGGCGATATGCAGGTAGATTTTTGCGAAAATACCGGCCCTATTGAGACCAGGGGCAACATGATCATCGATGATTTTGTCGTTCAGGGATATCTTCGGGTTGAAAAAGACCTGAAGGCCTTGGGCGGCAAAGGAGCGCTCATTGGTGGAAAATATGTTTTGGGTGGCTCCCTGCATGCCTTGGAGCTAGGCTCTGATGCCGAGGTTAATACCGAGGTGATTGTCGGCCGTAATCCCGCCCTTGAACTTAAGAAAAAAAAGATTGAGGCAGCTAAAGAGATCTGGCCGCCACGGCTTAATGAGATGTTAAAGGACATCAGTGCCCTTTCTATAATGATGAAAAAAGAGGGTAAGGATTTTTCCGCAGAGAACGCGGAAAAGCTCCGAAAATTAAATGGTCTTCTTCCCAAGGTAATGGAGGCTAATAACCATCTCACGGAGCTTGAAGAAAAACTTGATGAAGAAATTGAGGAGTCAGCCACCCAATGTGTTTATGTGTACGGTAAGCTTCATCCTGGTGTGCAGGTAACCATTGGCAAGGCCTGCCGGGTCCTGAACAGCCCCGAAGAAGGGGTGGTTGTTGAGTTTGACAAGGAGAAGCGGCTCATTCATGTGCGGGGGATGACGCCGGAAGAACGTGATGCTGCCGATCCCGGTTAGCACACCCTGTTTTTAACGACACAGGCATAAAAAAGCCCTGTTGACCATAATGGTTAACAGGGCTTTTTTATGGTTCATCACGGAGTACCGTGGAACCTTAGGTTTTAAATGTTTTGGTTTTGCCTTTTCCCCATTCAGCCCTGAACGGGCACCCTTCGACAAGCTCAGGGAACTCTCCTTCTCCGATACCCTACTAGGAGCCGCCGGTCCCTGAGCCTGTCGAAGGGCAATGCCCACTGCACAGCGGAAGGCGAGTGGTGCCGAAGGCCAGGGCTGTTCGGGGAGCCCTTGTCGCCCGTTTCACTGGCTGCGTTCCTTTTTTGGGCACGCAGCAGCGCAGCGGCGAAAAGGAACAAAACGATATGCGAAGCAAAAAAAACAAGACAAGCAACAGACCTTCCCACGGTAATCCGTGCAGAACCTTGTTATGTACTTTCTGGATACTTTAGGCGTATCGGCAAATATCGATCATCTCCCGGACAGCCTGATCAAGACCGACAAAAATTGCCCGGGCCATGACGGCATGACCGATGGAAAGTTCTTCGATGGTGGGCAGGGCAGCAACTCTCGCTGTGTTTACATAGTTCAGACCGTGGCCGGCATTGACACGCAGGCCCGCCTCATAGGCCTCTTCAGCCGCTGCAGCAATCAACTCAAATTCCTTATCTTCCTCCTCTTCGCTGGTGGCATCAGCATAACGACCGGTGTGGATTTCAACAAAGGTGGCACCCACCTCTTTGGAGGCCTGAATCTGGGATGAATCGGGATCAATAAAGAGGCTCACCGGGATATCCTTTTCAGTCATCCTGGCAATAACATCTTTGAGCTTTTCCACCTGGCCGGCCACATCAAGACCGCCTTCGGTGGTTAACTCTTCACGTTTTTCCGGAACCAGGGTGACCATGTCCGGAAGCAGGTCCAGGGCGATCTCAATGATCTCTTCAGTGGCACCCATTTCCAGGTTGAGCTTGGTCTGCACTGTTTTACGCAGAATCTCAATATCGCGGTCCTGCATATGGCGCCTGTCTTCCCGGAGATGAACAACAATACCCACTGCCCCGGCAAGCTCGGCAATGGCTGCAGCTGTAACAGGGTCCGGCTCTGTAATGCCACGGGCCTGACGCAGGGTGGCCACATGGTCAACATTAATGGCGAGTTTAACCATTTTCATTCTCCTTGTTCGAAGTGCTTGTAAATAATGGTACTCAAGGGCAAACATCTCCTCGGCGTCCTGGTCCGAACGCTCATGGTCGTAACCAAGAAGGTGGACAAAACCGTGGACCAGCAGGGTGGTTAGATGCTGATGAAGAGATATCTCTTTATCTATTGCCTCCCTCTGGGCCGTGTCAATGGAAATGATGATGTCGCCAAGCATGGGGTGCTGGTCAAGATCATCATCGCCCTGGGGGAAGGAAAGGACATTGGTGGCTTTATCCTTTTGGCGCCACTGTTTATTAACCTTCTGCATGGCCGGGTCATCAAGGAGCAGCAGGGATAATTCGTGACGTGCCAGCCCTGCCAGATCAAGAAGCGCTTCAGCCTGTTTAGTTAAAAGATCAACGCAGACTGGCCAGGACCCTCTGTAATTATTGCTCAGCAGCACAGACATAGTCGATAATCAGGGGCTCTTTTTTTTCTTGGCCGGACGCTTTTTTTCTGAGGCCTCATAGGCCTTGATAATTTTCTGAACAAGGGGGTGGCGCACCACATCGGTATCCGTGAAAGTGGTGAAGCTGATCCCAGGGGTCTTTTTGAGAATACGAGAGGCAGCCATCAGCCCTGACTGTTGGCTGTAGGGCAGGTCCACCTGGGTGATGTCGCCAGTGACAATGGCCTTGGAGTTAAAGCCCAGCCGGGTGAGGAACATTTTCATCTGTTCGTAGGTGGTATTCTGTGCCTCATCTAGAATGACAAAGGCATTGTTAAGGGTGCGACCGCGCATAAAGGCCAGGGGGGCGATTTCTATCTCGCCCAGTTCAAGAAGCTCTCCGGCCTTTTCCTTGCCCAGCATGTCATTGAGAGCATCAAGAAGGGGGCGGAGATAGGGGTTTATTTTTTCCGCCATGTCACCGGGCAGAAAACCCAGACGTTCACCGGCCTCCACCGCCGGTCTGGTCAGAATAATGGAGTTCACCTGATGACTGGTATAAGCGGCAATGGCCATGGCCACTGCCAAATATGTCTTGCCTGTACCGGCCGGACCGATGCCAAAGGCAATGTCATGATTGCGGATCCCCTCGATATAGCTCTTCTGGTTGAGGCTCTTTGGGGAAACAACACGCTGCCTGGAGGTAATGTAAACTTGGTCGAGAAAGATCTCTTTGAGGTCGGCCCGCGCTGATTTTTCCAGGATGTGGATGGCGTAGGCCACATCCTGGGGATACACCGGATAACCTGCCTCAATGAGCATGTAGAGCTGCTCCAGGGTCTGGGCCGCAAGCTCAACATCATGCTCAGCGCCGCTCACAGTGAGAGAGGTGCCGCGGGCCTTCACCTTGACGCCAATACCTTTTTCCAGTTCATGGAGATTGCGGTTAAGGTCGCCATAAAGAAGCCGAACGATGTCGTTATTGGTAAAGGAAAGCTCTTTTTTTATTTCGCCACCTCTTTAATCAATACCGGCACCCTGGGCGTGTCAAAGGGCCCCCTCATGCCATCAGCGTTTCTTGAGTTCCGCATCAATCATTGACTGGATGACTTGCGGACTCCGTTGCTTCACCCGGTGCCCGTTAACGAAAATGGCTGGCGTACCGCTGACGCCCGACTGCTTGCCAATATTAATGTCAGCTGCCATTTGCTGGCGGGCCTGTGGGCTTTTACGGTCGCGGTTAAAGGCGGCCAGATCAAGGCCAAGCTCGGTGGCAAATGCCTCATAACTCTGAGCGCTCAGGGTCTTATGGTTTTCATAAAGCTTGTCGTGGTATTGCCAAAACTTGCCCTGTTTGTGGGCGGCAATAGCGGCCTGGGCTGCGGGTTGGGCCTGCTTATGAAAGCCTAAGGGGAAATGTTTGAAAACGATTTTTACGGTATCTGGATTTTGCTCGAGCACCTGCTCGAGTAGCGCCCCTGCTTTGGCGCAGTGGGGTCATTGAAAATCGCTAAAGACAACCAGGGCCACCGGCGCGTCTGGGTTGCCTAGAAACGGGCTGCCGGTTGTGTTGATCTTGGCCACCAGGCTGAATGAGAGTTTCTTGATTTGACCGGTGGTCGAGTTGCTGACAAAAACCTGCTCGGGAACGCCGGCCTTTTGAAATCCGCTCAGCAGAATTTTGTCCATGCCAGGATCAACCTTCATGCTGCCCTGGGTTTTCCCTGAGCCATCGTACATGACAAGCTCATTTTTCTCTGTGAGAACAAAAAGATTTTTGCCGTCAAATGAAGTTGCGATGTCCTTTATGGCTGCCTTGGTCTCAATGGTTTTGTCAATCGACCAATCAACTGTGGCAAGAGCCGGGTCAGACAGGAAAAAAACAGCTAGGATGACAAGGATATACTTTCGTAGTTTCATACACTCTCCTTTTATTAGAAAATAGAATTTCAAATTATCAATCCTTACACAATTTGGCAAGGAAAACGGCAAGATGCTCCGCTGTAAAGGGGCCCTTGTCACGGGCCAGTTCCTGTTGCCATTGGAGTAGGCAGCCGCTACAGGTGGTGACTATGGTGCCCTGGGAAAGTTCCGTAAGGGGTTGGAGGGCCCGGTTGAATATGTCCTGAGAAAGGCCAGGGTTGGTCAGGTGAAAAAGACCACCCTGGCCGCAGCACTGTGAAGGCAGAGAGAGCGGCGGACAGCCGTTCATCTCTGCAAGGAGTTGGCGCGGTTCCTTGGAGACCTGGCAGGGGCCAAAGCGAAGATGGCAGGGGTCATGATAAAAAGCCGTCTCTTGAGGGCCGACTCCCTGCAGGCCTGCCTGGTCGCTGAAAAAAGTTGAAAATTCCTGGATACGGCTGGTAAAATTCTGTGCCTTTGCACGCATTCCCTGGTCGTCAGTGAAAAGGTCCGGGTAACTGCTCAGATGGCTGGTGCAGGAGGCGCAGGAGGTGAGGATGGGGCCGTCTGTCTTAATAAAAGCCTGGATATTTTCCTTGGCCAGAGCCCGGGCCTCTTCCATATTGCCGGAGGTATGTGAGGCCAGGCCGCAGCATGTGAGCGCTGCAGGGCTGTGGAGTTCATAGCCGCAGTGGCCGGCAAGAATTGCTGTTGCTTCTTTAATGTTCTTATAGAGATGATCAGCCAGGCAGCCAGGGAAATAGGTAAGAGTGGTTGGATTATCCTTCTTTAGTGGAAGGGGCAGGGGTTGTTGAGGTGCAAGACCTGGAATCAGGAGGTCTAGGCGTTTTCGCAGACCGCTTGCTGGAGGGAGGCTGTCAAAAAGGGCGCGCAGGGTATGGCAACCACCCTCTTGGAGCAGAGGGCTGGCCAGAACCTTTTTAGTTAGGAATTTTATAAAACCGTGCGGGTCGCGACCAAAGGGCTGATGGCCCCGCCAGGTGCGGATATCGCCACTGGGCGTCAAATTGCGGGGGCAGGCATCGTCGCAGGCCCCGCATTGAATGCATTTGGACAGCAGGTCGTTAAAATAAGCGGAGTCGAATGAGCTGCCTTTCTTAAAGAGATGCAGTTTGCCGCGGGCAGTGTGCGATTCTCGGCCTGTAGATTGATACACTGGACAGACCGGGGTACAGGCCCCGCATTTAGCACATTTTTTTGTGTCTACTTGTTGCCCTGCCATAGGAGGAAGGCCTTGATAAAGGGATCGAGATCACCATCTAAAACTGCATCGACATTACCGCTTTCCTGGTTGGTGCGGTGATCTTTGACCAGGCGATAGGGCTGCATGACATAGGAGCGGATCTGGCTGCCCCAGGCAATCTCTTTTTTTTCACCGCCGATTTCTTCGTGCTGCTCTTTTTGCAGCTCCTGCTCCCTTTCGTAGAGGCGGGCTTTGAGCATCTTCATGGCCATATCTTTGTTGCGATGCTGGGAACGTTCGTTCTGACATTGGACAACAATATTCGTGGGGATATGGGTGATGCGGATTGCCGAGCTTGTCTTATTGACATGCTGGCCACCGGCACCGCTGGCCCGGTAGGTGTCGATGCGTAGATCCTTCTCGTTGATCTCCACCTCAATATCGTCATCAAGTTCAGGAAAAACAAAGGCCGAGGCAAAAGAGGTGTGACGGCGGCCACTGGTGTCAAAGGGAGAAATGCGAACCAGACGGTGGATGCCCACCTCTGAGCGCAGGTATCCGTAAACATATTTACCCTTGATCATCAGGGTGACGCTTTTGACCCCGGCCTCGTCACCTGGTTGCAGGTCAAGGATGTCGGTTTTGAACTTCTTTTTCTCACACCAACGCAGGAACATGCGCAGCAACATATCAGTCCAATCCTGAGCCTCGGTGCCGCCAGCTCCGGCATGGATGGCGAGCATGGCATTGCTGTTGTCATGCTCGCCGCTGAACATACATTCCAGTTCGAAATCTTCCAGGCGTAGATTAAGCGAGTCAATGGCCTCAATGGCTTCTTGCTCGGTGTCGGCGTCCTCTTCCTCACGGGCCAGCTCAAGAAGCACCTCAGTATCCTCGACAATGTCATAGCAACCCTGCCAGCCGTCAATGGGATCCTGAAGGCGGCCAATGGCAATCTGGGTTTGGCGGGCCTTGTCCGGATCATTCCAAAAATCCGGGTTCATGGTCTGGTGTTCAAGCTCGGCGAGTTGTTCTTGCTTACCGGCTAAGTCAAAGATGCACCTTTAAGGTGAGAAGGCGGTCTTTATAGCCTTGAAGTTTTTGTTGAAGTTCTGCTGACATGTCTTTTTATACCTGCAGGCAAGGCTCCCGGCCCAGCCTGTGAGTGCAATGGAGAGAAGAATTAGGTGAAATATCTCTGCAAATGATGAGTGCATCTATACCCAAAAGGTTCTTGGGCCGTCAATTATTTTACTTGGCGTGCCTTCTTTTTCAAAAAAATCCCCAACAAGAGCAGGGTAGCCGCAAGGGAGAAAAGAGGAAAGAGAAAGCCTGCCTTGGTGAAAAATGTTGTGGTGTTTAAAAGGGGCAGCTCGGCGCTGAGAAAGCCTTGTTCAAAGAGACCTGTCTGGCGCAGAATCTCTCCGGTGGGCAGGATAAGGGCGGAAATGCCGGTGTTGGCGGCCCGCGCCATGCTGCGTCTGTTTTCAACGGTGCGGAAAATGGCCATGGCCAGGTGTTGAACAGGTGCACTTGAGGCTCCAAACCAGGCATCGTTGGTGATATTGGCGAGAATATTTGCCCCCAAAGCTGTTTCATGACGGGCCAGATTTGGATAGATGGCCTCAATGCAGATAAGGGTGCCGATTTTTGCGACGCCAGCATTGAGGGGCCTTCCTGAGGTGCCTGCTGAGAAATCACCAAGGCTTTCGACAATGGGTTTGGGAATGGGCAGGATGGAGCGCAGGGGGATATACTCGCCAAAGGGAACAAGGTGCTGTTTGAAATAGATTTCGGGGTCGCCGTCCGGCTTTAAAAGTAAGGCGCTGTTGTAATAATCATACTTTGTATCCCGGTGTAAGACATAGGGGGCACCGGTAAGCAGGTGAAAGGAGTCACTCTGCACGGTCTCCTTTTCCACATAGGGCATCAGAGGATCGTGGCTGGGGTAGAAGGCCAAAGCTGTTTCCGGCCAGATAACCAGGGTCGCCTTATTTTCCTTTCGGGCCTGGCGAGTGAGTTGCAGGTGACGATCCAGGCTTGTTTTTTTGTGATCCTGTTGCCATTTCAGGGCCTGGTCGATATTGGCCTGGATCACAGCCACTTGTAGTGTCGGGCTCGACTGCAGATCTTGTCGAACGTGATAAGGCCGGATCCCGGAATAGCCCAGTGCTATGGAAAGAAGCAGCAGGGCAGTGCAAGCCTGCTTGATGTTTTTTCGAAACCACTTTCTGTCTACGAAGATTTGGGCCAGCAAGGTGTTGACTAAAATCAGGATAAAGGTGATGCCATGATGGCCGAGAAGGTCAGCGGTTTGGATCAGCAGGGGGGATTTATACTGAGTGTAGCCCAGATCCATCCAGGGAAAGCCGGTGAGAAGAAAACCGCGGATATAGTCGAGACTTACCCAGAGCAAGGGGCCAAACCAGAGGAGGGGCAGGCGGCTTTTTGTTTTGCTTATCAGGAAACAAAAAAGGGAAAAGTAGAGGGCCATATACAGGGCAAGCAGGAGAAGAGCCGGCCATGAAACTAGAGGCTGCAAGCCACCATAGGTCTCCATGGAGATGGTTACCCAGTAGACGAGAAGAAGATGGTACAGGGTGCCGGCAGCTAAACCCCATAAGGCACTCCTGCCCGGCGAACTCTTTTTGCAGAACAGAAACAGGGGGACAAGGGCGCCCCAAGCCAGAAAAGAAAAACCAGGACCTGGAGAGGCGAGGTAGAGAAGAAGAACGGAGAGGAAGGGTAAAAGGGCGGCAGGCATTTAGGATTCTTTTTCTGATTCAATCTGGATTTTCACCATCTTAATACGCCGCTGATCCGCCTTCAGGACGGTGAGGGTGAGGGGGGGGTAGGAAACTGTGGCGCCACGCTCAGGGATCCGGCCATGCTGGTCAATTATAAAACCGCCAATGGACTCATAGGGGCCTTCAGGGAATTTCGTGTTGAAAAAAGCCTCAACAGCGTCAAGATCGATCTTGGCATCGGTGACCACGGTATTGTCATCAATGACCCGCCATAGGTTTTCCTGTTTGTCAGATTCGTCGGCAATCTCCCCGACAATTTCTTCGAGGATGTCTTCAAGGGTAACAAGGCCACGGGTGGCGCCAAACTCATCGGCGACAATAGCCAGATGGGTGTTATTGGCCTGGAAGTCTTGAAGCAAGGCCATGACTTTATCATTTTCATTAACAAAAATCATGGGAGTGAGCAGTGGGCCAATATGGGTGACCGGTGACGTATCAGAGCAGCTGAGGAGATCCTTGGCATGGATAAAGCCTTCGATTCTGTCTGGTGAATCATCGTAGATCGGAATGCGGGAGAAGCCGTGTTCATTAATAAGTTTAATGATGTCGCAGGGAGAAGACGAAAGAGGGGAGGAGATGATTTCCGTGGCCGGAGTCATGATCTCTTTGACCTGTGTATCCCTGAAATCAAAGATGGATGTCAGCATCTCGCCTTCGAGGGTACTGATCAGGCCATGTTCCTCTCCTTCCTCAATGAGCTCCTGTAGTTCGTTGCTCAGATCTTCGGCAGGGTCGGGACTGCCTGCTAACCCAAAATAATGGAGGATTTTTCTAAAAAGGGAGGGGGAGGTGGGAGTGGGATTGTCTGACATTAGAGTTGGTATAGTTACCTCTGGCAAGAGAACACCTTGAAAATTGCTTTGCCCTTGAACAGAAAGTCGAATTTTCAAGGTACCCATTAATACAACTGCAATCCGTCTCTGTCGTGGAGCCGACGAAATGGCTGAAAATACGGTATTGTTAATAAAAATAAGATGTTGACTTCTCTTTACAGGGAAGATCTCTTTAGTTGAAAAAATATAAGAAGAGCATAGTTAAAAAGCCAGCTAATTTACAAAAAAATTGACCAGTGCTCGGGAAAAAGGTATAAACCAGCTTCGTTTCCTGGTAGTAAAGGTTTCTTTTTTCTAGCAGGAAGTGATAATTTTGACTCTGGATAAGAGTTCACTCCATACAAAGAAAACTGCCTTTTGCTTTAAATGGCTTAGGTGTCAGGCAGATGTTCAATGTTAAAAAAAATTATTTACAAGATTTTTTTGACCTCACTGTTACTTTCCCAAACTTTTATATTTTTAATGATGCCATCTCTGGCATACCCTACTTTACCCGAGGTTTATTTTGAAAGCTAAGGTATTGATTGCAAATAGAGGTGAGATCGCTATCAGGATTGCTAAAGCCTGTGAAGATCTTGGTCTTGATTTTGTGATGGTATATACGGATCCGGACAAGGACTCCGAGCATGTCCGTCGCTATGCCGAAGGCAGTGGTGCCAATCAAAAGGTCTGGCGTATCTCAAGCTATACCGACCCAAACGAAATACTCTCCATTGCCGACCACACTCATTGTACGGCCATCCATCCAGGCTATGGTTTCTTCTCGGAGGATTTTCGATTTGCCCGTCGGGTCACCATGCGCAATCGGCCCCTGATATTTATCGGCCCCAAGTGGGAGGTGATCAAGGACCTTGGTGACAAGATCAATACCAAGAAGGTCGCCAATGGCCTTGGTATTCCCACCATCCCCGGCACTGATGCTCCTATTTATAATGAAATGGAGGCAGAGGCCGTTGCTGCCAAGCTTCTCAATGATCAGCTTGAGGAGGGCATTGAAAATCCTTCCATCCTGGTTAAGGCGGCTGCAGGCGGCGGTGGTATGGGTATTGAAGAGGTGAACCGTATTGAGCAGTTTCGGCGAACCTACCGGGAGGTTAAGAATTACGCCAAGCGCCAGTTTGGCGATGGCGGTGTTCTCATAGAGCAATGCCTCCGTGATTATAATCATCTTGAGGTCCAACTGCTCTGCTCCCAGCATGGGGAGCGGATCCATTTCGGCACCAGAAATTGTACCATCCAGTCAACAGGCCGCCAGAAAAGGCTGGAGGCCGCTCCTGGCTTTGATAAGAGTTGCTTTAATTACGATTTTGATGCAGAAAAGGTTCTTGAGCAGGTTGTTGACTATTCCCTCAAGCTCGCCAGCCATGTTCGTTATGACAATGTTGGCACCTGGGAGTGGATTGTTGCCCGTAACGGCCAACCGTATCTTCTTGAGGTAAATACTCGTATTCAGGTTGAAAATGATGTCTCGGCTCGAATTTCCTTTTATAAGAAAAAGCAGCCTAATCTGATTCGGGAACAGATCCGGGTAGCTCTTGGCGACAAGATCGGCTACAGCCAGCGCCGAATCAAATTTCAGGGCGCCTGTATTGAGTTTCGTATCGTTGCCGAGGACACCAGTCGTGATTTTGCTCCCTGGATTGGAACTATTAACACCTTTAAATTCCCTGAGCATGACTGGTCAGCCGTTTATACCCAGGTCCCTGCGGATCGCTCCTATGCTATTCCCAGTGATTTTGATCCCAATCTGGCCCTGGCTCTGGTCTGGGGTAAGTCCATTGCCGAGGCCAAAGAGCGGGGGTTAGCTTTTCTAAACCAGGTAGCCATCGAAGGTGAGACCAGTAGTGGCGAAGCCATGATGACCAACCTTGAGTACCTTAAGGAAAATATTGACAGGTTGTTAACCTTTTAAAAAAATCACCTGTTTTATCTTATGCAAGAAATACGAAAGCGACTTCAAAAAATAGATGAGAGGATTAATTACCTCATTCAGGTAAAAGGTTCTTCGGAATGGGGCAATGTAGATAGCCTGCAGGAGCGTTTCAGCGCCCTGCGTGATGCTATTTTTGACCTGAGTGCTGATTCTCTGTTAGCCAAGATCAGTGGTCTTGAGGATGAGATCAAGTTCCTTGAGGAACGGGGCGAAGAAAGCCTGACCAGTATGGACCGGGTCCGTATTGTCCGGAGTCCGTTGCGTTTTTCGTTAAAGGATATTCTGGAAAACGTCTATGACGATTACACTGAGCTTGGTGGTGAAGAAGAGGCCTCCATTGACGCATCCATGGTCTGTGCCAAGGCCACTATTTCAGCCACCGTGAAGGGCAAAACCGTGACCCAGCGGGTCATGGTCATTGGTCATGAGAAAGGCCATGGTGAGGAGTACCGTAACGGCGGCTCCAGTAAGCCCTGGGGAAATGAAAAGGCCCTGCGTTTCATGAAGGTGGCCCAGATCGAAGGCATCCCCATTCATTCCTATATTTTCACCCCCGGTTCTTTTCCCATTGAGGATTATCCCGGCGCCGGTCAACAGATTGCCCGTAATATTTTTGCCATGACTAAACTCAGGGTGCCGATTATCTCCCTGATCTCTGAAGGTGGCTCCGGCGGTGCCGAGGCCATTGGCCTTTCCGATTACCGGATGATGTTTTCCCACGGCTATTACTCTGTTATCTCCCCGGAAGGTGCTGCGGCCATTGAAGGCAAGATCCGTGAAGGTGAAAAGGTGCCGCCGGAAATGGTGGAAAGATGCGCCGAGCGCCTGAAAATCACAGCTCAGGATAATCTTCGTCTCCGGACCATTGACAGGGTCATTGACGAGCCGCTCCTTGGCGGTAAACGTGACGATTTTAGTTTTTTCAAACGTGTTAAGTTTGAGATGATCCGCGCGACAGATGAGGTTGTTCTAAAGACAAAAAGTCTGCGAGCCTTCCGGGCCTATGAACTCAAGGTGAAACGCTCTGAAGAAGAGCACCCTGAAGACCCGCATATTGACGTGTCTTGGGAGCTTAACCGTGAAGAGGTTAGGCGTTTGCTGGAGCTGAGGTCCAAAAAATATCGCGATATGGCCTGTGATGGTCTCTGTAAAAAAGGGACCCTTCTCGGCGCTTTGGCCCAGCGTATGCGCCGGAAGACCAGTAAGTATTTCTATAATTTCCGTTACGACTTGCTCCACAGCCAAAAGAAACAGGTGAAACAGGTGATGCGCGATGTCACCGGTGAGAGTTCAGCGGTCATCAAGCAGGTGGCAGCTCCCTTTGCCGGTGTATTTGATCTCTTTAACCGTAAGGCAGACTCCAAGAATGCCACGGCTCTATCCGCTCCGGCAGGTGCCGAAGAACTTTACGACGATACCTATACCAGCCCTCTGGCTAACGAGGATCGCACCGTAACCTGCCCAAATTCGGAGCGCTATGGCTGCAAGGATCTCTGGGTCCCTGATCTCTATGGTGAGTTTGGTGGCGTCTGTGAAACATGCGGCCATCATTTTCCCCTGGAGTATGAGTGGTATCTCAAGCATCTTTTTGACCGTGATTCCATTCGCGAGTTCAATGAAGATATCGCCGCAGGAAACCCCTTAAAGGCCTCCGGTTTTGGTGAGCGTCTAGAGGATGCCAAGAAGAAAACAGGGCGCAAAAGCTCGATGATTACCTTTGATGCCCGGGTTCTCGGTGTTGAGGTGGTTGTTGCCATGCTCTATTCCAATTTCCGGAATGGTACGGTGGGTTCTGCTGAGGGCGAGAAGTTTGTCCAGGCTGCTGAACGGGCCCGGATGATGCGGCGTCCTCTGCTTTCCTATGTCCACACAACCGGCGGTATCCGCATACAGGAAGGTACTCTGGGCGTTACCCAGATGCCGAAATGTACCATGGCTGTTCGGGAGTATATTGATGCCGGCGGTCTGTATATCGTTGTGCATGACAATAACTCCTATGCCGGACCCGTGGCCAGTTTCCTGGGATGTTCATTTTACCAATTTGCCATCCGTTCCAGTCGGATCGGTTTTGCCGGCCCTAGGGTTATCCGTGACACAACCGGCGAGGAAATTCCACCTGATTATCATAATGCCCGCAACGCCCTGAAAAGAGGCCATATCCACGGCATCTGGGACCGGCGGGAGTTCCGTCATAATCTGTACAAGTCATTAATGACAATGGGCGGCAATAGCCTGTATTACCGTTAACCAGGCTGTTTTTGTAGGATATATCCATGCAAAATGAAATAGATTACGATTCAGTATTAAGTCAGTACAGGCAAGACCCTTTTGCCTATGAAGATATCCACACCAGACACACCGGCCAGGTCCGTTTCCATGTCCGGGACGGTGCCAAGGTTGAGGGAGCATCTGGAGAGTTTCGTCATATCAAGGGGACCCTGCTCTGTGAACTAACACGAGAGCGTAACAAGAAACCGATCCATTCGGTGACCAAGGGCGAGGTCTCTTTCCTCCGCTCTGAGCTTGAGGGAAAATTTGTTGAGGCGGGTGAGAAAATTATGACCATCCGCCATCCCTTGAAAAAGAAGGAGATTATCGAGCAAATCCTCCGTAAGGTTCTTAAGCCCTTTAAGGCACCGGAAAAGGCCAAATATTATTTTGCCATGGACATCCAGAACCGAATCGATAAATTTGGTCAGCGTTCGGTGAAGGTGAAAAGCGGTGACGAGATCTTCACCATGTCGTTAATGAAACGTGATACTCCCGTCTACTACGAAGGCGAGGCCGGGATTATTCATTCGGTCTATTTTTCCCCAGGTCAGAGTGTGGAACAGGGCGAACCATTAATGGGAATTTGCCCCCCAGAGATTCTTCCTCTGGTTGAAAAAATCATCACCCGGGTCAAGGCGGAATGGGAGTAACTCCTTTCCCTTCTCCTGATCTCCTTGCCTCTTATATAGCCCAGGAAGAAATGGACCGGCGTTCTGCCGGTTCTTCTTTACCCGCCGCCGATATTTTTCGTTACGGAGCCATTGTTGGCTCACATATCCAGCCCTATAGGTCTTTGCCCCGTGCCATGGATGAAGTCCGCCAGCAGATCCGGGCGGCATCACAAGAAAAGCGCAGCTTTGCCAGCGGTTCGACACTGTTTGCTGAAGCCCTGACAGATGGTCAAGGGCGTTTTAAGAGGCCCTGGCATGCCCCGGCCGGCGGGATCTGGATGGTAACGGCTCTTTTTAATCAATGGCTACCACAAACCACCCAACTTTTGCCCCTGGCTGCCGGTCTGAGTGCCTGTGAGACGGCGCGCCATTTTGGTCTTGATGCCGAGCTGAAATGGGTTAATGATGTCCTGGTTGAAGGGAAGAAGGTTTGTGGGATCCTCTGCGAAACCTTTATCTGTCCGGAGTCGTCCGAAGAATTTATTCTGGTGGGCATCGGGCTCAATGTCAATAATTCACAGTTTCCAGAAGAACTGGCCCCCCTTGCTGCCAGTATGAAGACCTGCGCTGGTCATGATTTTGATCTTGGTTTGGTGGCTGTGGACCTTCTTGCCAAGCTACGCTGGAATATTGGTCTTCTTACCTATGAGGAGGAAGGGCTTGAAGGTGATCATCACATTTTCATGAATTCCTATAGGGGGCTGTGCACCAGTTGCGGGCGCCTGGTTTCCTTTGGTTTCAATGCCCAAGACAACCCTCAGTACGCTGCCAAAGTGAAGGCCATCAATGATGACGGTGGTATAGTTCTGCACCATCTTGAAGATGATGTTGAGGTTGTGGAGCACGGCGGTGAGATCATCTATCATGGTTGATGGTCATGGCTGAACTGGAGTCGGTATCTGTCATAATCCCCACCTATAACCGGGCCGGAGGCTTGCTTGAAAAGGCTATAGATTCTGTGCTGGTCCAGGTTGATGTGGACTTTGAGGTGCTGGTGGTCGATGATGGCTCCACTGATGAAACCCAGAAAGTGTTGAACTCTTATGGCGACAATGTTCGCAGCCTCCATCAAGAAAACAAAGGCCCTGCCGCTGCCCGTAATCTGGGGATCAGAGAGGCCTCTCACGGTCTTCTTGCTTTTCTCGATTCCGATGACTGGTGGGACAAGAAAAAGCTGGTAATCCAGGCCCGGGCCATGGCTGAGAATCCTGACTACCTGATTAGCCACACCGATGAGGTGTGGTATAGACGGGGTGTGTTTTTGAACCAAAAAAAGATACATGCCCGCCCCCACGGCCATATCTTTAAACAATGTCTGCCCCTATGCTGCGTGGGGATGTCAACGGTCATGGCCCGGCGAGATTTTTTTAACCAGGTTGGAATTTTTGATGAGTCCTTTCCCTGTTGCGAAGATTACGAACTCTGGTTACGGGCCAGCACCTCCCTGCCTTTTCTTAAGATTGATGAGCCACTTACCTATAAACAGGGGGGGCGGGAAGATCAGGTTTCATCCCTGTTTCGGGTGGGGATGGATCGGTTTCGTATCCGCTCCATGGAAAAGGTGGCTAACCTGGAAAGGTGTACGCCGCACCATCGTCTTACTCTTGCCCATGAAATTGTTAAAAAAGCAAAAATTTACGAGAAGGGCTGCTTAAAGCATGGCCGAGCTGAGGAGGCCATGATCTACAATGAAAAAGTCAAAAAGTGGCAAGGCTTTGCAGGCCAGTAAACAGCTAATCAGAAAAACCTATCTAATAATAAAAGTAGGTGGAAAAAACTAATCTGTTATGACATACTGAATTTTACCAAGAAGGGCAAAGATTGCTCCCAGCCATCTTTGTGTCTCACTAAATCCTTTGCTGAGGAGGAATGACGTGGAAATAAAGGAGCTCAAGAAGACTCTGGCACAGTTCGGTCTCGCCGGACTGATTGCTGGAGCAGGAGTCGCTGTTCCCGGAACAGGAATTGCCAGCAGTAGTTGAGGCCCTGGTAAAACCGGCGCAGGTGGCGCTGGCGAGGAGGAGCAGCATCAGACAGGATCCAGCTGAGGTGGTAAAAAAGGCAGCGCCGTGAGCGCTGATGATAAGAAGGCTGATCCAGCCGGCTCTAGCTGAGGCGGTAAAAAAGGCAGCGCCGTGAGCGCTGATGACAAGAAGGCTGATCCAGCCGGCTCCAGCTGAGGCGGTAAAAAAGGCGACACCGGAGGTGTCGAAAAGAAGAAGGATGGTGCAGGCTCCAGCTGTAGTGGCCAGATGAAGGATGGTACAGGCTCCAGCTGTAGTGGTCAGAAGAAGGATGGTGCAGGCTCCAGCTGTGGTGGTCAAAGGAAGTAGGAATCTTTCCGGCATCTACTGCCGACAAGGTTTCTGCCTCAGAATGCAGGTTGCACTTTCAAGATTTGCGTCGGGTTTACTGCCGTTGGTGGTAAATCCGATTTTTTTATCGCTGTTCTAATCTCATAAACAGGTGACAGGCAGAGAGATGCTTTCCGATTATCCTCGTTCTTTGGCAATTCTTGCCCAATCTCTCCAGGCCAATGACCAAGAGTCATCCCTGGAGTTATCTGACTGGTTGGCTCACCATATTGATGATCTCCATCTGCCTTCCTTTCTCCCTGATCTAGCCCGCCTTGAGCAGCTGGTGGCGGAAGTGGAGCGCTTAGATGCAGACTTAGCTCCTCCTGCCGAAAAGGTTGTTGTTAATCCCACCCTTCGCATTGCCCAGTTCCCCTGGCAGAATTTGGCCCCTATCCTGGCCGGGCGTGATGAAGAGGGCCAGCCAGGCGAACAGCTGGTCCTTGTCTGGCAGCTGACCGGTGGTGCGGTACGTTACAAGAATGCCGGTCCCCAGGACCTTCTTGCCTTAAAACTTGTCGAAGAGGGTATTGACCTGGCCCAGGCAGCCAGCGAGCATAAGGTGACTCTGGCCTATCTTGATCGTATTATGGAACGGGCCGAAAATGAAGAGTATCTCCTGGTCCCTGAAACAACTATCCGCCGCGATACCACTCTTTTTAAGACAAATGATTTTGTCCCTGAAAGATATCTGTCCTCGGGGGCCTTTACCCTGCAATGGCATATCACCCAGGCCTGTGATCTCCACTGTAAACATTGTTATGACCGGACAAGCCGCACAGCCGTTGATTATGGGCAGGCCCTCGTCATCCTTGATGATTTTCGCGCTTTCTGCCGGGAACATCATGTCTATGGCCAGGTGACCTTTACCGGTGGCAATCCTTTGCTCTATCCACGCTTTAACGAGCTGTATCAGGCTGCTGCTGACCGGGGCTTTCAGCTGGCTATTCTCGGCAACCCTGCGGCGAGAGAGGTTGTTGAGGAACTGCAGGCCATTCAACCCTTAGAGTTTTTTCAGGTCAGTCTGGAGGGCCTTCAGGAGCATAATGATCATATCCGCGGAGCCGGGCATTTTGAGCGGATTATTGAATTTCTAGAGATTCTTAAAGAGCTGGGTGTCTATTCCATGGTCATGTTGACCCTAACCAGGGAGAATCAGGATCAGGTACTGCCCCTGGCCGAACTCTTGAGGGATAAGGTTGATCTCTTTAATTTTAACAGGCTGGCCATGGTGGGCGAAGGGGCACAGCTCCTCTCTGCCCCCACCGAAGGCTACGAGGATTTTCTGCGTCGTTATTACGAGGCATCCTTAGCCAATCCCTGTATGGGCCTTAAGGACAATCACCTAAACACCTTGTTTGTAAAAGATGGCAGGTCGTCGTTTGGGGGCTGTACGGGCTATGGTTGCGGGGCGGCCTTTAATTTTCTGTCACTCCTTGCCGACGGTGAGGTGCATGCCTGCCGCAAGTTTCCTTCCCATATCGGCAATATTCAGGTCAACAGCCTGTCGGAGATCTACCATAACGAGGCTGCCAGACGATACCGGGCCGGCTCCGAGGCCTGCAGTGGCTGCAAGATACGCAGCGCCTGTGGCGGTTGCCTTGCCGTGACCCACGGTATGGGCTTAGATATCTTTACTGAAAAAGATCCCTATTGTTTTTTTGACTGATCTACCCTTTGCGGATTAGGTTCAGTCAGGCTCCAGGCCAGCCCAGGTATAAGGAAGCAACCAGACAGGCAGGCGGTGACCAGCCTTGGTGCCATTCCCAAATCAAGAACAAAACCGGTGAGCCAGGTGGAGATGGAAAGTACCAGGGTGAGGAGGGCCATCTCAGCAGCAAAAACACGGCCCCGAAAATCATCCTCCACCATCTCTTGAAGCAGCGTTGTTGAGAAGACCCATTGCACGGAACCGCCAAGATGGGCAAAGAAGACAAAAAATGCAGCCAGCCAGAGAGAGGTGGACTGGCTGAAGCAGAGATAGGAGAAGGCAGCCACAAAGAAACCAAAGCCAATGGCCCGGGTCATGTCCTCTTTCTCTTCACCAAATAAATTCCAGACCACTATAGGCCCAAGGGCGGCCCCAATGCCACGGGCTGAGTAAAATACGCCACTTTTGCCGCCACTCTCTCCGCCAAAAATCTGTTCACCGAAAATGGTGAGCATGACAAGAAAACCACCTGCCATGGCCCAGCCGCTTTTGACCAACATGAGGCGGGCGGCCTCTTTATGCTGGATAACGTAGATCCAGCCCTCTTTAAGGTCGGTGAAGCCCAAGAGGGTTGCCCATGTCTTGTGAGGTTGTTTTTCCTTTGTGCGGTGAGGTAAGGGCAGCGCTGTCAACAGGGCTGCCGAGACAAGAAATGTTGATGCATCGACAATAATTGCGGTTCGCCAGCCAAAACGGGCTGATACATAACCTCCCAGGGCCGCTCCCACTGCCAGCATGACAGACCAGGTCGCACCATTAAGGCTATTGGCAAGCTTGAGCTCTTCTTTGGCGCAAAGATTGGGAACAGAGGCGCGGCGGGCCGGATCCGTGAAGGTCCATACTGTTTCCTGGGTCAGGGCCAGGACATAGATGAGCCAGATATACTGGACATCATCAACAAGGAGAAAGCCAAGAACAATGATGGCCCGGAGGATATCACCGGTAATCATAATCAGCTTGCGCGGCAAGCGGTCAGCAATAACGCCGGCCATTGGTCCCCATAAAAAGGAGGGCATGAACTTGGCAATGAGAAACCAGCTCACGGCCTGCCCTGAACCGGTAAACTCATTTAGGAGAACAAAAATACCAATATAGTTAAACCAGTTGCCGATATGGCTGATGACCCCGGCAAGCCAGAGGCGGGTAAAGTGAGGATTGTGGTGCAGCAGCCTGAAATAGCTGCGTACATCACCGGTGGAAAGGTGTTTTGTTGATTTTTTTTTGGACGCTGTCTCTTTGGTCATGATGGGCTGTCTGTCATTCTACAGCTTTGTTGCTTCTTTGAAAAAGAGTAAAAGAAAAAAAGTAGTTGCACAGGGAACTTTTAGTGATTTCAATAGGGTGTCAAAGGTAAATGATAAAGATTTTCGCCATGCCTCAGAGCTGCTGCCAGCAAGGTAAAACCAAGAGGGGGTGAGAATCTGTTTCTATAAGAAGCTGGAGCTTAGGATTATATGAGAAGACCACTGGGAGTAACTGTTCATAGGCATATTGTTGATAGTCAGCGTCTGCATCCGGAGGCCACAGGTGATCTCTCCGGGCTGCTCAATGAACTGATTGTTGCTGGAAAGACTATTTCCGCTGAGGTGAACATGGCCGGGCTTGCCGATATTCTCGGTATGTCCGGCAAGACGAATATCCAGGGTGAAGAAGTTCAGAAGCTTGATGAGTTCGCCAATCGTACCATTGTTAAGCGCATGGCCCGGTCCGGCTATCTTTGTGTGATGACCTCTGAGGAGGAGGATAGCATCATTCCCGTGGAGGAAGGCTATGAGGGCAAATACACCCTGGCCTTTGATCCTTTGGACGGCTCTTCCAATATCGATGTCAACGTCAGTATTGGCACCATCTTTTCCGTGCATCGCCGTCTTTCAGAAGAGGGGCGGCAGGGAGATATAGATGATCTGCTCCAGCCTGGCCGTGAGCAGGTGGCTGCAGGTTACATCCTCTATGGTTCATCGACTATGCTGGTCTTTACCACAGGCCATGGTGTCCATGGTTTTACGCTTGATCCCAGTGTTGGAGAGTTTTATCTGTCCCATGCAGATATCAGGACCGCTGAACGGGCCAAGTATGTCAGCGTCAACACTTACAACCAGCCCTTCTGGCAGGAAAACGTTAAAGAGTTTTTTGAGATGATAAACCAGCCGGACAAGAGCAAGGGGCGGCCTTACAGCTCCAGATATATCGGCTCCCTGGTGGCTGATTTTCATCGTAATCTGATTACTGGTGGTCTTTTTGCCTACCCTCGCGATACTAAGGATACCAGTAAACCCTATGGTAAATTACGTCTGCTCTATGAGGCTTCTCCCCTGGCCATGCTCATTGAACAGGCTGGTGGGCGGGCCATTACCGATGACGGCCGGAATATTCTTGATATCGAACCAGAGGATCTTCATCAGCGGGTGCCTCTCATCATCGGCAGTAAGCTTGATGTAGATGAGGCAGAAGAATTTTTAGGCCGCCCACTTTCTGAAGAGCCAACATCTATTCCCTATTCTGAACGCATCTCAAAAGAGAAAGATTTTGACTAGGATCACTGAAAACCTGACTACCTTTTCGCCATTTTGGCCCACGTGTCACGCAGGGTGACAGTGCGGTTGATGACGAGCTTTTCCGCTGAGCTTTCTTTGCTGTCCAGGCAGAAGAAACCCACCCTTTCAAATTGAAAATGATCGTTTGATGTGGCGGCAAGAAGAGATGGCTCAAGCTTACATTCGGTAAGAATATTGAGGGAGCCGGGGTTCAGGTTTTCTTTGAAATCAATATCGGGGTCATCTTCCGGGTTTTCCTTGTTAAAGAGGCGGTCATAGAGACGGATGTCACCATCCACGGCATGGCGGGCGGAGACCCAGTGCAGGGTTCCCTTGACCTTGCGGCCATCCGGCGATGAACCACCGCGGCTGGCTGGATCATAGCTGCAGCGCAGTTCAACAATCTCGCCATTGTCGTCCTTTACCACCTCATCACAGGTGATGAAATAGGCAGCCCGCAGACGTACCTCCCGGCCGGGGGCAAGGCGGAAGAACTTCTTGGCCGCTTCCTCCATGAAATCGTCGCGTTCGATATAGATTTCTCGGCTAAAGGGAATCATCCGAGTACCCAGCGCTGGATTCTTAGGATGGTTGGCAATCTCCAGTTCCTCTTCCTTGTCTTCCGGGTAGTTGGTAATCACCACCTTTAAAGGGTTCAGCACAGCCAGGCGCCGGGGGGCAATGTCGTTAAGGTCATTGCGGACGGCATTTTCCAGGACGCCCATATCAATACGGCTCTCTCGCTTGGCAAGTCCGATTTCGGCGCAGAAATTACGGATGGAGGCGGGTGTATAGCCCCGGCGCCTGAGGCCGGAAACGGTCAGCATACGGGGGTCGTCCCAGCCATTGACCAGGCCTTCGCTTACCAGCTGCATGAGTTTACGTTTACTCATCACCGTGAAGTTGAGGTTCAGGCGGGCAAACTCAATCTGCTGGGGGTGACAGGGGGTCTCTAAGGTGTCCAAAACCCAATCGTACAAGGGCCGGTGGTCTTCAAACTCCAGGGTGCAAAGGGAGTGGGTGATCTTTTCAATGGCATCGGAAAGGCAGTGGGTGAAATCATACATGGGGTAGATAGACCACGTATCACCGGTGCGATGATGGGCAACCTTGCGGATACGGTAGATGGCCGGGTCGCGCATGTTGATGTTGGGCGAAGCCATGTCGATTTTTGCCCGGAGCAGATGCTCACCTTCGGCAAATTCACCGTTTTTCATGCCTTCAAAAAGGTCAAGATTCTCCTCTACACTCCGGTCCCGGAAAGGGCTGTTTTTGCCCGGTTCTTTCAGGGTGCCACGGTAGGTGCGCATCTCTTCGGCGCTAAGACTGCAGACATAGGCCTTGCCCATCTTGATGAGCTGGACGGCATAATCGTAGAGCTGCCCAAAATAATCGGAGGCGTAAAAGAGGTTGTCCCCCCAGTCAAAGCCCAGCCATTTGACATCTGTCATGATAGACTCGGTGTACTCCACGTCTTCTTTTTCTGGGTTGGTGTCGTCAAAACGCATATGACAGACACCCTGGGGGTACTCCTTGGCCAGGCCGAAGTTAAGACAGATGGACTTGGCATGACCGATATGGAGATAGCCGTTGGGCTCGGGCGGAAAGCGGGTCACCAGGCGGCCATCATTCTTGTTGGCCGCTAGATCTTGGGCGACAATGGTACGGATAAAATCAAGTTTGCTTGTATCAATTTCGGACATGGTGACGTCTTCGGCTTTTTTAGTTGTCAGTTGTTAAGGGACCAGGAGCGCCAAGCTATTCTTCAAACCATTTACCCGCCTCTTGCAGGCGGCGGACTACGGTTTCTTTACCCAGGTGGGCAAAGACCTCAAACATGGAGGGGCCTTTGATCTGGCCGGTCAAAACGGCGCGGGAGGCGTTAATGGGAATACCGGGCTTGATATTCTTTTCTGTAGCAAAATCCCGGGCTACTCTTTCCGCCTCTTCAGCATTGAAGGTGTCAATGGCGGCCATTTTTTCGGCCAGCTCCGGCAACCACTCTTTGAGCTGCCCATGTTTGCGGACATTTTTTTTCAGGGCCTTGGGACACATGTCAAAGTCATCGGCAAACCAGGCCCGGCCTTGGGTAACAAAGTCTTTCAGGGTGTAAAATCGCTCCCGGGACATGTCCAGGGTCTTTAAAAACCACTCTTTACGCTCGCTCTCATAGGCCGCATCCCAAATGCCGGCTGTCTCCAGTTCTTTCTTGACCAGGATGGCCAGCTCTTCAAGGTCCATGGTCCGCAGGTAATGGGCGTTGATGTTGAGGAGTTTGGGGTCGGTGATGAATTTCGGATCGTTCTTTTGATAGTTAAAGATGGCGTTTGATTTGTTGATCCGCTCCAGGGTGAAGGCTTCAAGCAACTCATCCTGGGAGAATATTTCCCGGTCATCACCGGCAGACCAGCCCAGAAGACAGAGGAAATTCACCATGGCCCAAGGCAAAAAGCCATTATCGCGGTACCATTGGACAGCAACAATCTCACCATGACTCCGCTTGGAGATCTTGGCCTTCTTGGTGTCTAAGGTCAACGGCATGTGGGCAAAAACCGGAACCGGCGCCTCCAGGGCCTCGTAAAGGAGAATTTGGCGGTTGGTGTTGTCCTTGTGGTCCTGGCCGCGAATAACATGGGATATGCGGTCGCGGATATCGTCCACCACGTTACAGAGCAGGTAAAGGGGTTTGCCGTTGGAACGGACAATGACAAAGTCGGAAATCTCGTTGTATTGCTGTTCAATGCGTCCTAAGACCTTGTCGTCATAACCCACGGAGCCGTCGCGCTCAGGTACCTTGAAACGAACCACAGCCGGGATGCCGGCCGCTTCTTTTTTCGCAACCTCTTCAGGACTCAGCTTGGAGCAGGTACCATCATACCTGACCTCCTGTTTGGCAGCCAGGGCCGCCTCCCGTTTAGCGTCAAGGGTCTCCTTGGTGCAGAAGCATTTATACGCCTTGCCGGTATCCAGCAGTTTCTGGGCGGCGGCCTTATGGTCTTCGGTGAAGTCGGTCTGGAAATAGGGACCTTCGTCCCAATCAATACCAAGCCAGTTCATGCCGTCGATAATGCCTTGGATAGACTCCTCGGTGGAACGTTCGGCATCGGTATCTTCAATACGAAGGATAAGCTTGCCGTTATGCTTTCTGGCATAGAGCCAGTTCAAGATAGCGGTGCGTGCTCCGCCGATGTGGAGATAGCCGGTGGGGCTGGGGGGAAAGCGGAGTCTAACTTCGTTAGCCATGATGTTGTCCTTATATAATTCTGGAATCAACCTGGCGCCATGGGAGAGGTTGACCTTGGGAGTAATGTTTTGTGTTTTTTGTCATAAATAGTTTGGCACCAAAATACAATGAAAGAACGCTGTTTTCTGAAAAAAGAAGAGAACATTTCCAGGTGACGTTGAGGTTGCGCCGCTAACCTAAAGGGGGATCTCGCAAAATATAAAAAATATCCCAACAATTTGCTAATCAAAGGGAAACCAAAAAAATCGAAGGCAGAGCTGGCTAAATATACGAAAGAGTCTTAAAATATATGCGCGGGTGACCTGGATTTTAATTAGTAAGGAGGAGAGTTATGGCTATTGATGGCGCAAGTGTTACCACTGTCCAAGACAATAATAGGCCCCAAAATTTAGATAGCGGCACACGCATTAAGACCCCCACCCGGGAGAATGAATTAAACCGGGCTGGTCAAGTCAGCGACTCCGGCCCGGCAGTTGTTGCCGAATTTTCAGCCACCGCCCTTGAGACCTCCCGCGCTGCGGCCGAGACCTCACAAAGCGCGGACCAGAACCGCAACGCATCAAGCACAGATCGCTCCGAAGCGCCTCCCGAACAACCCCCTGACCGGCCCCAGCAAAGAATCGATACCATCGTCTAAGCTTAAAAAGCCCTGCCAGTTCTTGGCGGGGCTTTTTTTGTGGACTATGTATAGGCCAAGAGTGCTCTCTCCCCTTTACCCCCTGCAAACTATCTGCTTGCCAGGGGACTTTCTTTTTTGATAAAATTTAAAGGTTGTGACATTCAGCAAGGAGAGATTGATGGGAACATCGTTTGAAGAAAAAAGAAGTACGCCGCGCACCTATTTCAATAACGGAGAAAAGATTGCCGCCTCCATTAACGGCACCGCAGGCGAGCCTTTTTATGTTGATGTGCTTAATATCAGTTCCGGCGGTTTGCAGTTTAGTCAGAAACGCCAAGGCGCTTTTGCCGTGCAGCCCGGAGACCATGTGACCCTGATGGCCTTAAATGGCCTGGCTGAGCTGAAGGGTATCGAAGAGGTCCACATGGAGGTGCGCTGGGTGATTGATGAGAAGTTTCTCGATATTGTTTCAGCAGGTTGCCAGTTTCACAATATGCTTGAGGATGATCAGGAGAAGATCCAGCGGCTTGTAAAGGCGCGAGCAAAATTATAAAAGTTTTTGATGCCAAGCACTTCCCGGTTTGGAACAAGGGCGGCTAAAAGCCAAGATCGCGCAGGGAGCGCATGCTCCTTGACCAGTCCTTTACCACCTTCACCCAAAGCTTGAGTACCACCTTGGTGCCAAGCAGCTCCTCGATATCCTTCCTGGCCTCGCGACCGATGCGGGCCAGCATCTTCCCCTGTTTACCGATAACAATCCCTTTCTGGGATTTTCGTTCAAGCTGAATGGTGGCGTGGATCACCACTCTGTCTTTTTGTTCCTCGAAACTCTCAATGACCACTGCTGTGGAGTAGGGGATCTCTTGATGGGTGAGATGGAAAATCTTTTCCCTGACAAGTTCGCTGACAATGAAACGCTCTGTGACATCGGTGGGGATATCATCGGGATAGCTCCGAGGCCTGAGGGGCAGAAGATCCAGAAGCTCGTTGATGACCTGATCGCAGCCGTCTGCCTTTAAGGCTGAGATGGGCAGCATGGCCTGAAAGGGAAACAGGGCATCATAGGCCTCAAGAATAGGAAAGAGCGCCTCCTTGTCAATCATGTCGATTTTGTTGATGAGCAGGATGACAGGTTTTCCCGTTTTTTCAAGGACCTGCTTGGCGTTGGTGAGTCGTTCCGGTAACGGGTAGGTGACATCGATCATAAAGACGATGATTTCCACATCATGAAGAGAGTCCAGAGCTATCTTCACCATCTCTTTGTTGAGAGGGGAGTCAGCCTGGTGAATGCCGGGCGTGTCAAGAAGGAGAATCTGGTACCCTTCGCCATTAACAATGCCCATGATCCGATTGCGGGTGGTCTGGGCCTTGGGAGAGACAATGGATATCTTTTGCCCCAACAGGGTGTTGAGTAAGGTGGATTTGCCGACATTGGGCGGGCCCACCAGGGCAACCACGCCTGTTTTAATATTTTCTTCAGTGATATTCATGGGTGGATTCACAGTGACAAAGGGGGAGATAGCTGGTACATCCTGATTTCTTTAAGCCAAATTACCATTTGTCACCATCTCCCGCAAGCTGCGGAGAGTTCTGTTTTACAATGACGAAATCAAAATAAACTCGCGAGCAGAAAGAACGTGCTGGGAAAAATTGTTGAATATGTCGATCAGGGTAGATTTGTCTGCGCCCTGGTTCAAGGTGAAGAGGGCAAGCGTTTGCGGGTCATGAACCAAAATGGCCGGGAAATGAAGCTGCCCCAAGGCCGCGTTGTTCATATTTCAGCCAAGAATTACAGTGCTGCCAGCCGTGAGGATGCCATGGCCTTGCTCCAGGGCACCGCGGCTCGGCGTCAGGACATGATGGAACCAATCAACCTTGAGGAGATTTGGGAGCTTGCCGTCAGTGAGGAGCAAGCCGCCTTCCCGGCCCGGTTTTTCACCGAACTTGCCTTTGCCGAAGGTGCCACGGATGATCATGTGGCCGCCTTTCTGCGCTGCGTTTTTGCCGATAAATTCTACTTCAAATACAAGGAGGGCAAGGTCCAGGTCCACTCCCAAGAGGTGGTGGAACAGCTGCGGATCATGGCCCGGAAAGAGCAGGAAAAAGAGGAACTTTTGGAAGATGGTGCCCATGGTCTGCGAACAATTTATGATGGGGATGGTTCCTTTCAATGGCCAGAGCGTCAACTCTGTTTAGAGATGGTAGGGGCCTTCTACCTGCAGGGTAATGATGCCCACGAGGCGGCAACCACCCGTGAACTTTTGAAGAAGGCAAACCTGGGGCGGCTCCATGATCCTTTCAACATTCTGGTGAGAGCCGGCATCTGGCATAAAGATGAGAATATCCCCCTGTTGAAATCTGATCTTCCCACTGATTTTTCAGAGATGGAAGAGGCGGAAGCCCTTACCGTTCAAGATAAACGCCGTGATTTTTTTGATGAGGGACGCCTTGATCTTCGCGATAAACCCCTGCTCACCATTGACGCGATTTCCACCCGCGACCTTGACGACGCCCTCCACCTTGAAAAAAAGGGGGATAATTATCTGGTGGGCATCCATGTCGCCGATGTCAGTCATTATGTCCGGCCCGGCGATCTGCTTTTTGATACGGCCCGGGAGCGGGCAACATCGATCTATATGGCGGATCGTCAAATCGCCATGCTGCCCCACAGCCTGTCTGAAAATGGCTGCAGCCTTATTGCCGGAACTGACCGGCCTGCTATCTCGACCCTGGTGGAGTTGACCCCTGGGGGCGAGGTGGTCCATTCCCGTATTGTTCGCAGTGTGGTCAATGTCAAGCGGCGCTTGAGCTATGACGAGGCCTTGGATATGGCGGATCAGAAGAGCGATGAGGAGGTTGCTATTCTCACCGATCTTGGCCAGAAGCTCCTGGCGAGACGGGTGGCAGCTGGCGCTGTGGTGATGCCTGTTCCTGATGTCAATATTCGGGTGAGAGATAAGATTGAGGTGCGCCTGGCTGATTCAGATAGTCTGTCCCGGACCCTGGTGGCGGAGTTTATGGTTTTGGCCAATGTTCTCGGAGCCCAATATGTCTCAAGTCGGATGGAGCCGGGACTTTACCGCAGCCAGGATCCACCCCGCCAGCGCCTTTTTGAAGGGTTGCAACGTGACCTTTTTCTCAACTTTCGCCAACGCCGCTGTCTGTCTCGCGGTCATCTCCTCACCACGGCCAAGTCCCACAGCGGTGTGGGGGCTGATTGTTATACCACGGTGACCTCACCCATACGTCGTTTTTTGGATCTGGTCATGCAGCATCAGCTAAGCGGTATCATCAGCCGCCAAGGCACACCCTTTAGCGAAAAGGATTGCAAGGGCTTTGTCGGCAATATTCTCCATGGAGTGGGCCGGGCTAATCGGGTGCGCAGTCAGCGTCATCGTTACTGGCTGCTTCGTTATCTTGAGGAGTGCGTGAGGGTGGGCAATGCCATGAATGCCCTGGTTCTTGATATCAAGGACCGGCGGGTGCAGGTGGTGCTCTCTGATATTCTTCTGGAGGGCGATCTTCCCCTGAGTCAGGTGGACCACGTTGAGCTTGGGGATACGGTCCGGGTGAAGTTAGCTAAGGTCAGTGCCCTGGATAATAATTTTCGTTTGGAGTGGTAGAAAAAAGGGTGATAGCTTTCTGGTCTTGACGGCGGTCTGGTCATTGTTATAGACCATAAGAAGAGCGCTTGTGTTAGATATTAACCCTTTCCATTGAAGATTATGGTTCTCATAGGTCAGCTATCCTGCCAGATAAAGGATGTCAAGCAGATGGCCCAGATTTATAGCAAGTTCGCGGACCTGCCGTCCTATATCAAAAAGTCCGGGCCCTATTTTCAGGTGAGTGAGAAGGAGGGAGTCCGGGCTCTTACTCTCTACCTTGCTGATGAGGGCAAGATAGATAAGGCTCACGACTACCTTTTAGAGCGCTATGAGCCTTTTTCTAGAGTGTCGTCAGCTTCTTACTCTGTGGAGCGCTGGGAGAATATCAAGGATGCCTTGGCGACTCTCCGCAACCTCGGGCCATCCTGATAAATTTTAGCTGAAAGATAAACCGTTAGTCGTAGATGATGGCGGTGTAACGCTCAAGGATTGCGACGGTCTTATCATCAAGATCAGCAGCCACCTCGTGGATTTGGTACTCCTTGCCACAAGAGATACAGCGCATCCGCACCCGACGGCAGGCGCGAGCCACCTCTAAATCTTCGCCACATTCCCGACACTTCATTACAGGACTACCTTAGTCTGCCAGCAGTTGGCTGCGGGTGAAAATGGCATCAAGGGTAAAACCGCGCTCATTCAGAGTCTCGGCTCCTCCCTCTTCACGATCAACCACGGTGATGATCTGGGCCACCTTAAAGCCTTGGGCTTCAACCCTGTCAATAACCTGGAGAAGGGTGCCGCCGGTGGTAACCACATCTTCAAGAAGGGTTACTTTGCATCCTTCAGGCATATTTTTCTGGCCTTCAAGAAATTGTTCAGTACCATGGCCCTTGGCCTCCTTTCTGACGATGAAGGCAGGGATGGCATTGCTTCCGTCCAGGAAACTGGCAATGGAGGCCGCTGTTACCAGAGGATCTGCCCCTAAGGTCATACCACCCACAGCGCCTATGGTCTCAGGATGCTTGCTGATTAACTCAAAAATCAACTTGCCGCAGAGAAGAGCTCCTTCGGCGTCAAGGCTGGTCTGCTTGACATCAATATAGAAATCAGATTCCCGACCGGAAGAAAGGGTAAAGGTGCCCTGGCGGTATGATTTTTCAAGGAGTATTTCCTTTAAGCGCTGTCTGTCGTTCATAATGGTTTTTCTCTGAGGATAATTTAAAGTTTTTTGAAGTATCTGGTTAGGTTGGCCTTGGCGTCAATTTTGGGGATAATCAGGCCATCCTTGGAGGCCATGGCCACCATGGCGCCTGGTCCGTGTCCGGCCAGAACGCAGTCGGAATGAACTATGATTCCGATGACCACGCCACCTGTCTTGTAGATCCTGCCATAGGTGGCGTCGGCATCCATAATCGCGACAAAATCACCCAGGCGTAAGTCCTGAAGACCATACTCGTCCACAGTTGGTTTGTCAAAGAGCTGAATGTCGTAATCCCCGGAGTTTGAGTGGGTGTGGCCGATACCAGAGCCCATGATTTTGGCTGGAATTGTATGGGTGACCGGAACCTCAAGACGGCCATTTTTACGGGCCTTAACCCCTAAGGCCTTGAAAAGGGCCGGATCCATGTTAAGGAGCTTGACTCCTGGATGATCGGCGAGGCCCAAGCCGCAGCCAACAGCCTTGACCTGGATCTTGTCGCCAATAACCAGCTTCTCCATGTCTTTAGTTGCAAAATCAACAAGCACATGGTCGATACCGCCGTGTTTGCCTGTGACCCTGCCTGTTGCTCCCTTGGCCTCGCCTGAAACAACTGTTGCCACATTGCCCACGCAGGAAAAGAGGTTCAAGGCCCGATTGGGGCCGGCTTGGCCGGCGAACTGGGTGAAGTTGGAGATGGAGACCCCGGGTTCAACATGGTCGGCAAACAGGCCGCAGGCCTTGTCTCCAATCCTGACATTATAAGTAATGCCACCCACTCCAGGATAAATATCCGAATGACCTTCCGGGTTGATCCTATAGGGATTAATACCACCAAGCGGTGAGGTGATCTCACCGATTACCGATTGGCAGACCAGTTTCTCTTCATTGCTTTTTAACTTCATGCATGGCTCCTGATTTCATATTGGCCTCCTAAGATGACAGAAAAATTCGTTCATCTCCAGAGAATTTTAACGTTTCAACATAATTGTTAAAGGATCAAGGCGTTTGCTGCTGGGAAGATATTGCTCACGTAAACTCTGTGTTTTCCTCACTATTGTATTGCTCATTGCCAGAGGCGTAGGCTTGATTTGACAACTTTCGTTTTTTCCATTTGACAAAACTTTAGTAGGTGGCCGATCCTATTTGATAGGCTTACGGCATGTCGCCGTGTCACAATAATGGAGGTGGATTGGTATGAAGAAGAATCTTAGCAAAGAAGCCTTGGTGAAAGAAGCCGCCTTTTGGGCAAAGATGAGCAAAGCTGTTAAGGAGAATCCCGGCCGGCTTTGCCACAAGTGAAAGGGTTGAAAGTCTGAATAGGTTGCCGGTCGGCAACAAAGCCTAATTGGCAGGTGTGATTGCACCTGCCAATTAGTTGTATTACCTGGAGAATATCACCTTACCCTTACCGAGGTCAAACAGCCGATGCCTATAAGCAGCCTTCAGGAGTTTTTTGTTCAGTGGCACCTCACCGAAAGGTGCAATCTGCGCTGCACGCATTGTTACCAGGCAGGTGAGAGTTTTACAGAGCTTTCCTTGGCCGAAATCCGTGAGGTGCTTAATGAAATAACCGGCATGCTCGAAGTCTGGGAAGAGGCCTATCATCTAGAGTTTTCCCCAAGCCTTAACGTTACCGGCGGCGAGCCCTTCCTGAGAGAAGACCTTTTTGAGGTCCTCGGCGAGATGGGCTCCCGGGGGTTCGCCATCTATCTGCTTACTAATGGTACCCTGATTGATGACCAAAAGGCGGCAATGTTGGCCGAGGTTGGCGTTAAAGGTGTCCAGGTAAGTATCGAGGGGCCGGAAGATATTCATGACCAGATAAGGGGGCAGGGCAGTTTCAGCGCTTCCTGCCAAGGTATTGGCCTTCTCCTTGCCGCTGGGCATAAGGTGACCCTGAATGCCACCCTGTCGGAGATCAATGCCGATAAATTTAAGGACTTGGTTGAGATTGCCTCCTCTCTCGGAGTGCAGCGCCTGGGGTTTTCGCGGTTGGTGCCTTCCGGCCAGGGCCTTGGTTTGGTCGATCAAATGCTCGGCAGGGACAAGGTCAGGGAAATATATAAGGCGATTTTTGCCCTTCCTGTCAATGGCCTTGAGATCGTCACCGGCGATCCGGTGGCCTCGCAGATGAGAAACGGGGCTGGAGTGGATGATTGCGGCTCGATTGCCGCCGGCGGCTGCGCTGCCGGAGTTTCTGGCCTGACGCTCCTGGCCGATGGCACTGTCACTCCCTGTCGGCGGTTGGCGGTTCCCATCGGCAATGTTCGGGAAGATTGCTTGCGGGAGATCTGGGCCAATTCCAAGACTCTAGAGCAACTCCGAGATCGTGGCCGCTACAAGGGTAGGTGCGGTAGCTGCTCCAGGTGGGCGCATTGCCGGGGCTGCCGGGCCATCGCCTACGCCCATTCACTTTGCAGGGGCAAGGGGGATATCCTGGCCGAAGACCCCCAGTGTTTTATCAACTGCTCTTAAGCAATGACAATGGAGAAGACCCATGGCGAAATGGAATATTGATCCCGATCATTCGGTGGCAGCATTCAAGGTCCGGCACATGATGGTCGCCCATGTCCGCGGTCAGTTCAATAAATTAAGCGGTTCGGCCCAGTTCGATCCGGAAGATCCCTCCTCTTTCTCCCTGGAAGTTGCGGTGGCCGTCACCGGTCTCTATACAGGTATCGCCCAGCGGGACGAGCATCTTGCCAGTCCCGACTTCTTCGACGTGGGAACCTTCCCGGCCATAATCTTCAAAAGCAGCAACTTTGCGGCGGCGGCAGACGGCGGCAGACTGGCCGGTGATTTGACCATCCATGGGGTCACTAAGCCGGTCACCCTTGAGGTATCTTTTTCAGGACCCGTGATCAGCCCTGAGGACTTCGGCGGCGAGACCACCCTCGGCATCACAGCAACAACCGCGGTGAACCGCGAAGAGTACGGCATGGCCTGGAATGTGCCCATGGATGATGGAGGGGTGATGGTCGGCAAGGATATCTGGATTGATCTGGATATCGAGGTTGATCTGGAAGAATAAATCGTATTGTTGGGGAAGAGCTGATTATGCCTTGAAAAGAGGTCAACTCTTTCCTTCAAAAAGAAGGAGAAATCATATGGGCAAGCACAAGGAGGCAATCAAATTAGCAATTAAAGATGAATTGCTTGGTAAGTTCAAAGCCGCAAAAGCTGGGGAAGGAGATATGCTGTCTCCGGAATGGTTGAACAAAGTCTATATGCCAACTTTGAGCGCTAAAGAGGTAATGGCCTGTGAGGAGATTATAAGCGAAATGATAACAGAGGGGATCATCGAATATGTAGGAGGAAGAAGCCCATCGTACAAGCTCACAAAAAAAGGGGCGGAGATGTTTTGTTAGCAAAGGAATTTAGGAGAAACAAAAATCCTTTGTTAGGGCATTATTATCGGGCTGCCCTAAATAACTTTCATTAACCAGGACAGCCCCTTATTTTATGTTGGGGAGCTATTCGAACCAGTCAAACTGGCAAAAGTATGAATTTGTTTTTTCTACGAAATGGCAGTTCTTATCCGTTGCTGCATCGCCATGTCCGGCTGGAAAGCGCTTCTCGTGTGCAGCCTTTGGCGTTTCTCGGTACCAGTCAGCCCCCATGACTTGTTTTTCTTTTACGCAACCGGACGACAGAAGCAACGTAAACATCATAGTTACAGTAGTAAGTGTCACTAACAGTAGATTTTTCATAATGAATCTCCTTGCAAGAGTTGTAGGAATATGAGTGGTCAGAAGTCTCTGCAGGCATAGGCAGGCAAAAATCTGGGCCACGCCACTCATTTTTTATTTAAAACGAACTTTTACGTCATTTCTCTAAAGCTCACCAAGCCGTGTTGGTTGAAAATTTAGAGCGGTAAGTTCGTGAAATATTTTTCCGTACCTGAACCAATGCATATTGATTCATTTTCAAGTCTCTATAATCTAGAGCAGCGGGAAGGGTATATGTTTGTGCTCCGATTAATCAGCTTCAATAATTAGCAATCTTATCTAGCGGTGAAGGTCTCACATTCGGGATCCCCGGAGTGGACCCCGACATGAATGCCGTCGGCCGTACATTCAAGAGACTCATTGAACGAGCAATTTTCCAGCCTGCACGCCCCGACACTGCCGGTCATATCCATCGCGCCTCCTTTTTGTGTTCGTCTCATATATGTGTCGCACAAAGGTGTTTGGCTTCCAACCGTTATGGCCATTGCATGGCACATATTATCGGTGTTGTACGCACAATCCATCATTGAACAGTCTATAATTCTGGGCATTTTCATTTCCATTGTACTACCTCTCTCAGATCCACCCTTCCCGCTGAGTTCTAATAGTTAGGTGCCTGTTTAAATTGAAATGTTGTGCTGAATTTCTCTCAACTTTTGTTGAATTTAAAACATCAATATTCGTCCAAATGGGTCCATTCTGCATTTTCGAGCCAATGTCCAGGCTCTGTTCTTGAAACAAACTCGACAATATTCTCCATTATTCGCAAATGCCTCTCTTCTTCATGTGCCAATTGCAAAAAAATCTGTCGCGCCTGCTCCCCTTCGACCTGGTCAGCTTTTTCCAAATAAAATTTTTGACTCATGTCTTCAATGTCGCGAGCTTTTCGGTAATTATCCGCTTCTTCGGAAGTGTCGATGTGCAGGTCTTGTTTCACATCCTTCATTTCAATGAAAATATTTTTTACATTTTCTAATATGTTGGTTTCTGCTAGTTGGGGTGTTTTATCTTTTTTGGTCAGCTTTTCAACTACCTTGTAGTGTTTTACTTCTTCGTCAGCCAACATGGTAAATATCCCTCTAAGCCCAACATTATTGCATTCTTTGGCAAGTTTACGGTAATAATTTTCTCCATCTTTTTCCATCTGCATGGCGTAACCAAAGATATTCATGTTAGTGCTCCTATAGTTTGAATAGTTCAACAGCAATATGATTATATGAGATTTTAAAATAAATATTATTATGTCATAAAAATCATCGTCAATATGAGAACATCTACATGTTTTTATTTACCAATTCTAAATGATCCTGTTCTATTTTTATTAAAGCATGAAATATTTCAATAACTCGCGGTTCAGTAGCTTGTTTGAGGAATTTTTTGTAAAGCATTATGGCATTAGTTTCCAATGCCTTTGTCTGTTCTAAAGATTCGTTTCTATCTTCTGTGCAAAGTTTGTCATCAAACGGTATTTCGCAGCTCGGATCTCTGTTAATTAGTTTGCCGACAAGCTCAGCATGCTCCAGTTCAACTTTTGAAATCGTTTTGAACATTCCTACTATAAACTCATCGTTAGTTTTTTTTCTGATGCAGTGATATGTTTGAGAAGCCTTAATTTCAAGGTCATAAGTAAATTCAAGGTTCTTTCTCGATATTGCAGTCAGCTCAGGAATTTCAGGTTCTACATAATCATGAGAGTCAACTAGCCATTGTTCATGCGCCCCGCAAAAAGGACAATGAGATGGTTTATAATCTAAAAGACATGCTTCTCCGCAGATGTTGCATCTAAATACCGTAACCATTTTTCCACCAGTATCTTTAATGATCTATATTTCTGTAACCGTAATCGCATCCTCCGGACAAACCTCGACACATGTCTCGCATCCAAGACATTCTTCCATGTTAATAGGGTCTGATTTACCATCAACCATCTCAAACACATCTACCGGACAGGCATTCACACATTCTTCATCGCCATTACATTTGTCTTTGTCGACCTCAACCTGCCACATGGTATAGTCCTCCAGGTGCGTATATTTGAGGGTGCTCTTTTCTTAGCAACACTCCTCAAGGCGGTAATGCTTCCCATCAACTGCAACGAAATGAATGTCGGACAGCTTTGGAAGCCCCGCTATTTTCCATGCTTTCTCGGGATTGATAAATTCTTCAGTGACGCATTCTCGAGGCTGATGGATGTTTTTGCATACGTAGTTCAGGATCGGGAATGCATGGAATTTCTTGTAGTACGATCTCATGAATTTAACTATTTCCATCTTCTCATCGTTAAAATCTTCAACGCCTTCTTTTTCGGCTAACGATCTGGCAATATCCTCGTCCCAAACGTCAGAGTCTAAGAGGAAACCGTCACCATCTATTTTGATTTTTTTACCAGCACATTCGATTTCAGCCATTTCGTTCCTCCCCGTTGCATGATAGTTAATTGCGACTTGTGCCCCTTCCAGAATTGCGCAAGGGATCTCATAATCAGTGCATGTTGAAAGCTCTGTAAAAAAGATGAGAAGAGCAATGGGCACGAATTCCTAAAATCCGATCCTTCTTTCTATGCTTCCTCATAATCTTGAGGGTGTGGATAGTATCCTTGGCAGCAGAATTATGAAGAATGCATTGCTGCAAATTTTATTTGGCCTTGATCTCTTTAGTGCCCTGCCAAAGACCGTGAATGTTGCATAGGGATGTCGCTATAAGTGTGCCTGCCTTATTTATTTTGCATTCTGAAGTGATCGAGTGGTGGGTATAAACGGTCCCCAAATTCGGCCCATCAACAGATTCTCCATGGGCGGTAAATTCGAAGTTTCCAACTTGATAACTGAACTTGTCCCCCTCCGGCTTGAAGAATAGCTGAATCCAGCGAATATGGTGTTCGGTGGTGTTTGGGTGAGAAATTTCTTTCCCTAAAGAGACTTTGACCTGAAAAATTTCATCTTTGCTCAC
>JBDLIE010000017.1:0-51018 GCA_039715015.1 Thermodesulfobacteriota bacterium | reverse complement strand
AGTTTCTGCAATGCCCCTTGCGCGGCGGAAAGCGAGTGGTGCCGAAGGCCAGGGCTGTTAGGGGTGCCCTTTTTGCGTTCCTTTTTGGGCAAGCAAAAAGGAACAGAATTACTTTTGAGTATAATGGATGAATTTGGCACATAAAATCTTTCTCATAGGCATCGGCCCGGAGGGGCTGACCAGCCAGGCAGGGGAGCTTCTTGAAGAGTGCCCGGCGGTGGTTGCTTCCAGCCGCCATCGCCACATGGTGCCTGAGGGGAGAGAGATTATTGCCATTGCCCCGGTCCAGCAGACCCTGGAACTGGTGGCAAAACGCTTGCAAAAGGGCAATGTGGCGGTGCTGGCCAGCGGTGACCCGCTTTTTTTCGGGATTGGCCGCACCTTGCTAAAGAGCGTGGGCCGCGACCAGTTAGAGATCCACCCTGCCCTTTCCTCGGTCCAGCTCGCCTTCAGCCGCTTCAAGGAGCCGTGGGATGATGCAGCCTTTGTTTCCCTGCATGGCCGGGAAGCGGACCATATCCTGCCCCTGCTCCTGCCCCACGACAAGGTGCTGGTTTTCACCGATGGCGACAATGGCCCAGATGCCCTGTGCAGACAGCTTCTGGAAGCCTTTACCGCTGTCGCTGACACGAAGACTATCGAACGCTACCAGGTCATGGTGGCCGAAAACCTGGGACAAGTGGATGAACGCCTGACCACAGGCAACCTGGAGGAGATCAGCAGGCAAAGCTTCAGTAATTTAAACGTCGTGATTTTTAAACGCCAGCCCCGGCCCCGCAGCTATTGCTTCGGCCTTGAGGTAAAAGACATCCAGCACAGCCGCGGCCTGATTACCAAGGACGAGGTCCGGGCAGCCACCCTCCACAAGCTGCAATTACCGGAGCAAGGAGTGCTCTGGGACATCGGGGCCGGTAGTGGTTCGGTAGCGTTGGAGGCCAGCCGCCTCACCCCAGGTCTGATGGTTTATGCTGTTGAACGCCAGCCTGAAGAGGTGGAAAATATCAAGGCCAATATCAGGAATTACCAATGCCACACCGTGCAGCTTGTTGAGGGCATGGCCCCTGAGGTGTTGGATGACCTGCCTGCCCCTGACCGAGTCTTTATCGGTGGCAGTGGCGGTAACCTTTCAGAGATCATCGCCTTGTGCGCCGGCAAATTGCAAGAGGGAGGTATCCTGGTGGCCAACGCCGTCCTTGCCAAAACAGCCGAAGCTGCCCCGGCCCTGATGAAGAAACAGGAGCTGAAAGTGGATGTCTCAGAAATCAGAGTAACCAGAAAAAATAAGACAAAGGATGAAAAACTGAGCCCCATCACCATTATCCGGGGCAGAAAATAACCAACAACATCCCCTGATTAAGTAGGAGCTCGCCCCTGCGAGCGATTAGGGTGAGCTGAGGTGCTCAATAAGCCTTATTATCGCCCGGGGGGCCGGGCTCCTACGGCACGTAGGAGCAAAAAAATCTCTTACAGGATTTTCTTGCGAAAAACATAACGATTTAACGGAATTTTATTTTGAATACATTTTATATCATCGGCACCGGTCCAGGTGATCCAGAACTTATTACGGTTAAAGGCCTGCGAACCATGAAAAACTGCGCCACCCTGGTGGCCCCTAAGGCAAAGGTCAATGGCGACTCCACCGCCTTAGGAATTGTCAAAGGCCTGATGGATGTGGATGACAAGAAGGTTGTCGAAGTCTGTTTCCCCATGCATAAGGTACAAAACGGCAAGAGCACTCAAGAGGTGGAAGCGGCTTGGCAGAAGGCAGCCAAGCTCATCCTTGACCATCTCAAGGATGGTGATGTGGCCTTCCCCACTCTCGGCGATCCAGCCGTTTACTCCACCGGTTTTTATGTCTACGCCACCCTCAAAGAGATGGCGCCGGAGATGGAGATCAAGGTCATCCCCGGTATCACGGCCATGAGCTGCTGCTCCGCCACCGGCAACCAACCTCTGTGCCTGGGGGGCGAAATTCTCACTGTGGTGCCGGCCACCTTTGACGACCAGCGTCTTCGCCAGGTCCTGACTAGCTGCGACTCGGCGGTATTAATGAAGGTCCATAATGTCATGCCCCGACTGGTTGATCTTCTTGGTGAACTGGACCTTATTGACCAGGCTGTATGTTACGAACAGTGCGGTATGGCCGGCCAGAAGGTGCATAGCGACCTGCGCCAAGCCGCTGACCTTGACCTCCATTATTTTTCCACCATCATCATCAGAAAATAAGGATGGAGGCCCAGAAAATTAAAATTTCAACCACAGAGGTATTCTTTTCAATACCCCCTTGTGGGGTGCAAAGACTCAAAGAAAAAACCTCTGAGCCTTTGTGGTTGAAAAACAGAGGCTTATGAACAATTCCAATCCCATATATTTTGTCGGCGCCGGCCCCGGTGACCCGGAGTTACTGACCCTGAAGGGCAGACGTCTGCTTGATGAGGCTGATATCATTGTCTATGCCGGCAGCCTGGTCAATCCAGCTTTGCTGGACGGTCTCTCCGCCTCCCTTCACAACTCAGCAGCTCTTAATCTTGATGAGACCACCACCCTTCTGGCTGAAGGGCAGCAGGCTGGCAAAAAGGTGGTACGCCTCCACACCGGCGATCCTGCCATTTACGGAGCCATCAAGGAACAGATGCTGCGCCTGGACGAACAGAACATCCCCTATGGGGTGGTGCCCGGCGTTACCTCGGCCACGGCCTCGGCCGCAGCACTGAAGGCTGAACTCACCCTGCCGGAGATTTCCCAGACCGTGATCATCACCCGTCAGGCCGGACGTACCCCAGTGCCTGAAAAGGAGAGCCTGCAGCTTCTGGCCTCCCACCAGGCCACCATGATGATTTTCCTCAGTGTCGGCATGATCGACACAGTGGTCAACGAGCTTATGGCCGGCGGCTACCCGGCTGACACCCCCATTGCCGTGGTGGAAAAGGCGAGCTGGCCTGAAGAGCAGACAGTGAGCGGCACCTTGACCACCATTGCCGAGCAGATCAGAGAGGCCGGCATCACCAAGACAGCGATGATCGTTGTCGGCCAGGTCCTGGCCGGTCAGTTAAAGAGTGAAAGCAGGCTCTACGACAAGGGATTCAGCCATGAGTACCGGCAGGGCTCATGAAAATCGCCATCCTGGCCATAACCAACGGCGGCAAGGAGTTGGCCCAACGCCTGGCAACAAAGCTGCCTGATGCCACCTTTGTCAGCAGCGAGGAAAAATTCAGCACGATCCTGGCTGAGGCCTGGCCCCGTTACGACGCCTTTATCTGCATCATGGCCAGTGGCATTGTTGTCCGCGCCCTGGCGCAACTGGTTGTCGACAAAAAAACGGACCCCTGTGTATTGGTCATGGATGAGCAGGGCAGTTTCGTGATCAGCCTCCTCTCCGGCCATCTTGGCGGCGGCAATGATCTGGCCCGGCAGCTGGCGGCCATAAGCGGCGGCCAGGCGGTGATCACCACGGCCTCCGATGTCCTTGGCCACACGGCCCTTGATATCTGGGCCCGAAATCATGGACTGGTGGTTGCTGACAAAAGCCGTTTAACCAAAGCCATGACTACTCTGGTCAATAAGGGCAGCCTCCAGGTCTACAGCGACTTAGAGTTCCCCCCGTGGCCTGCCGACTTCGTCATTATTACTGATCCGGACCAGGCCGACCTTATCATCTCGAACAGATCAGATGTTGCTGGCCAGCAGCCCCATCTCCATCCCCGTAACCTGGTGGCAGGAATGGGATGCAACCGCGGCACCCCGGCTCCTGCCTTTGCTGGGGCACTGCAGGAACTCTGTGACCAAGAAAACCTGGCCATACAATCCATCCGCAATCTTGCCTCCATAGATTTAAAAAATGACGAAAAAGGATTGCTGGAATTTGCCAGGCAGAATAGATACCCCATAGATTTTTATTCTAAAGATGAATTAAACCAAGTTCCAGACCTGGTCCCATCGCCGGCCGTAGTCAAGGCCACCGGCGCCCAGGGCGTTGCCGAACCTGCTGCTCTTTTAAGCAGTGGCGGAGGCCAACTTATCATAGGAAAACAGAAATGGCAGGATGTAACAATTGCTCTGGCCCAGGCTCCGTGGCCGTGGTTGGCACCGGGCCAGGAAGCGTAGACCATATAACTCCCCAGGCCAGTAAGGCCATTGCCGCGGCTGATATTGTCGTGGGCTATAAAACCTACCTTGACCTGATTCCCCAACTTCTTGAGGGCAAAGAGGTGTTGTCCTCTCAGATGATGCAGGAGGTGGACCGCTGCCGCAAGGCCGTGGAACTGGCTGACACCGGCAAAAAGGTTGCGCTGATCTGCGGCGGCGACCCAGGCATCTATGCCATGGCCGGGCTTATTTATGAGGTGGTTATTGAAAATGCACCCAAGGTGAAGGTGGAAATCATTCCAGGCCTTGCCGCGCTAAACTCCTGTGCCGCCCGCCTGGGCGCGCCGCTCATGCATGATTTTGCCGCCATCTCCCTTTCTGATCTCCTCACCCCCATGGAGCTCATCGAAAAACGCCTTGATGCGGCCGCCTCTGCCGACTTTGTCATGGTGATCTATAATCCCAAGTCAAAAAAACGGACCAGCCAACTTTTGCGGGCCCAGGAAATCGCCCTCAAATACCGGGAGCCGCAAACACCGGTGGGTATTGTCACCGCTGCCACCCGTGGGCATGAAACCATTGCCCTCACCACCCTGGGCGAACTTCATAAGGCTGAGGTCAATATGCAATCCACAGTGATCATTGGTAACTCCACCACCTATACCTGGCAAGGGGTGATGATCACCCCCAGGGGCTATCATAAAAAGTATAAGATCAGTGAGTGATCAGGACTCGTATGGATAGCAGCCAACTGCAAAAGGCCCATGAGGCCGCCCGCCAATTTATCTCTGGGGAGAACGGGCTGCAAATTGATGAAATCGGCGCCGGCAACATAAACGACACCTTTCTCGTCAGCAGCAACGACCAGCCTGCATTCATTCTCCAACGCCTCAGTCCTCAGGCCTTTAATGCACCTGAACTGATTTGCGAGAACCTGGCCACTCTGAACAACTCTCTTCCTGCTGAGCATCTCCACCGCTTCGTTCCCCACAGGAGATGGGCCATCCCCCAGCTTCTTACCACCCTTGCGGGCAACCAGTGGTGGTGTGATAACCACGGCACCTGGCGGGCCCTAAGCTATATTGGCAACACCACAACCCTTTCCAGCCTTACCTCCCAGCACCAGGCCAGAGAGGTTGGCAGGGCCTTGGCCATCTTCCACAACCTGGCCAGGGAAATTCCGGCTGCCGGTCTCCATATCACAATTCCCCATTTTCATGAGACGCCCCATTATTTCCGGCTCTATGAAGCGGCGCTGAGCACCAATCCCTCCTGCCCCAAAAACGCTCTTGCTGCAGAATGTCAAAATTTCATTGAAGAGCATCGTGGTTTCGTTGCCATCCTTGAGGAGGCCCGCCTTCGCGGTGAACTGCAAACCACCACCATCCATGGTGACCCCAAACTTGCCAATATTCTCTTTGACCAGGAAACATCCCGGGCCTGCGCCCTGATTGATCTCGATACCGTAGGGCCGGGCCTGCTGCTGTATGATATCGGCGACTGTCTGCGCTCCTGCTGCAATCCCGGTGGCTGCGCCTATGATCTGGACACTACCTGTTTTGACCGTGATATATGTCTGGAAATTCTTCACGGTTTTCTTGAGGATGGCCGCCATCTTCTTAATGCCAGTGACAAAAAATATCTCCTGGCTGCCATTCGCCTCATTCCCCTGGAACTGGGTTTGCGTTTCTTCACCGACTATCTCCAGGGCTGCCATTATTTTAAGACTGCAAGCCCTGAAGAGACCCTGCAGCGTGCCGCAGCCCAATTTCGTTTGACAGCAAGCATTGAAAGGCAGCAGGATCTGCTCGAAGAAAAATTGCAAACTCTGTTTTCTGACCACTGACCCACCTCTGCAGTACAGCCCCACCATCTTTACTTTTCCACTCGGCCATGCCTATACTCAAGCTACATATATTGTATCTTTTAAGCTATTTACCTCTTGATAATAATTATCATTAGTGCTAACTTTTTCTTCCCTTTAACCCTTGCTTAATTGAGCCCGTCATGCCGAAACAACCACAGGAAGAAACATCTCAGAAAATTCTTTTTTTAGGATCAAACGTTAAGATCCGCAATATTGCTATTAAGGAGGTCAGCCTCCTTGAAGAGGGCAGCCTGCCTGCCTATGGCTACAATCCCGGTGATTTTGTCGAGCTGCTGGCTGGCAAGGTGGAGGTGGAAAATGGCCGCCTTGATCAGTGTTTGACCTGGCTTGCCGCCTACCTTACCTCAGCCAATCTTTCCCCGAAGATCACCACCTTCACCTATGGCGAACAGAAAGACATCTTCCAGATTTTCCGAAAATATCAACGCCCCGAGATTGAGAAGGACCACGGCTGGTTCATGGTCCACCAGATCCTGCCCTATGCCGGACGTGGCGATGACGAGCAATCCTTCGCCTTCACCGAGGAAAACAGTGAAGAACTCAGCGGTCATGACGGTATTTTGATCATTGATGATGGCGGCCGACCACCCCAGGTCTCTGCCGATCTTAAAAAAGCAAACCCCAAGGCCTGGGTCATTGCCATGGGGATCAGTGTGGCCCACTGGGCCGATTGGGCCAAAGAGTTTGGTGAGAATTTCATGCTCTTTGCCCGCCTTTCCGACCTGGAAACTACCCGGATGGAGATGGACAGCTCGGTGGTCTGGGAGTCCATTGTCGCTATGTCTTTGCGCGCCCTGCGCTCTCCGGAGGTCGGCCTCTGGGATGCCAGAGCGCAGCGTTTTCGCTGCCATATCATGGTGGAGATGTTTCCCCATGGCCTGCTCTCTATCACCCCGGACAACGTCTACTTCCGCCATCGGGGAGGAAGCCTGCCGGAAAAAAGCTCCCCGCGCCAGAAGGGCTCGGTACCAGCCTACGACACCCTGGTCACCTCCATGCTGGCCATGGAATTTATCCGCTCAAAATCCCTGATATCTGGCCGCTGCCATTCCCTGGTCTTGTCGAAGAAGGTTCTGGCTAACTGGCACTGGCTTTATGAGCATGGCTATTATTTTTCCGACACCCTTGAGTTCCCCTCCCTGGATCTGAGCAGTGATTATCTTGGTGACGACTGCTGCGATAGCGATGAAGACTATGACCCTTTCTTCATTGAACTCCCCACCTTTTCACCGGAGTTTGACCGCAGCCTGGAAAAAGTTTCCAGCCAGATATGGGATGCCGATAAACGCCAGGGTCTGCGCTCCTTTTTTGATCAAGCGAAAAGAGCCAAGATCGGCGCTACCTTCACGGGCAGCCACGGCTATATGGATGTCATCCTTGAGGTCCTTCATTATCTCAAAGATGAGGTGAGCCACAAGAGCGGTTTCGAGACCCTGCGCATGTACAATATCGGCCATCTTCGCACCACAGACCCGGCAGAAATCGGTCCGGTCCTCACCCTGCAGTCCGTCATGGACTCCTATGTCAGCAAGGAAAGTTTTCAACGTCCTTTATGTATCGGCGTCTTTGGCCCTCCAGGCTCCGGGAAATCTTTTTCCGTTAAGGAAGTAGCGCGGGTGATCGGCAAAAAATTTGATACCGACCCCTTTGACTTCTTCGAGTTCAACCTCACCCAGTTTTCAGACCCTAACGAAATCAACTCATCCATTGACCTCATCCGCGCCTCGGTCGCCCAGGGCAAGGTGCCCATCACCTTCTGGGACGAGTTTGACTGCCGCTACAACAACAACGAGTTCGGCTATCTCCGCTATTTCCTGCCCTCCATGCAGGACGGGGTCACCTATGTCCATGGCACCCCCTACTATATCGGCCGTTCCATTTTCGTCTTTGCCGGCGGGGTCAAATCTAACTGGGAAGGAATGGAGGCGTTGCTTAGCACTGAAGATTCTGCCGAACTGCAGCAGGCCAAGACGTTGAAGATACCGGATTTCATGAGCCGGCTGAGAGTGGTTCTTGATATTGACGGTATCGAAATCCCTGAGGACCTGCTCCGTGATTCCGCAACTGCTGTTGAACTGGAAGACCTGCGCCGTATTCTTTTAAAGAGGGCCTTCATCATTGCCCACCAGATGGACACCCACTGGAAGAAAGCGGCCAGAAAGACATCGGGGCTCCTCCTGCGCCTCCTCCTGGCCCAGTACAAATTCGGGGCCCGCTCCATTGAAGCAGTGATTGAGGCAAGCCGGGCCGCTGACCGTCTTGTCTACGGATTGCCGGAACTCATCGGCCCTTCAGGGGCACGCATCCATGCCAACTGGCGCATTGATTTGGAGAGACGAATCGACCAGATCAGGAAAAAACAGGGCCTACGGTCAGTCTGGTAGCCAAACTCGCGGTGAAATGACGACCAGATTTAGCTGTTAACTTTCCTGCATCCTTTGCAGGCTGCTGCGATATGCTTTGAGATATTTTTTTTGATTCGGGCCTTATAGAGGCTGGCAGCACTCTGCCAATGGCCATAGCGGCCATAGCGCCCCGCAAACTTCTTCCGGCCGCCAACAATACGCTTTTCCGTCTGTCTACTTAACTTGAGGGATTTCCAAGAATGCCAACTCAGGACACCTGCCCCGGAGAGGGCCAAGAGAGTAAAAAAGAATTATCCGATTATCGCAAACAGGCGCAAAAGTAACCTTTTTCACCTCCGGAACATTGACAAAAAGCTTGACACAAAATCCACTTGCCCAAACCCGCCAAGTGCGTTATAAACAGCTCTTCATTGCGCACCAGTAGCTCAGCTGGATAGAGTACATGACTACGAATCATGGGGTCGCAGGTTCGAATCCTGCCTGGTGTACCAGAAACGACAAAAGCGCCTTGTTCATATATGAACAAGGCGCTTTTTTTTATTGGGGAAAACAGAGCTCCATTCTGCCCCTATTTCTGCTTACTGCTTCAGCTTACAAATTCTGGGCCACGATTATCCCTATAGCCATTTCCTGGGTTGCCAGAATAGAGGCCTGACTGATGGCCAGATAACCGCTTTGCAGTTGCTGGGTGAGAATAATCTGCTCAGCGGCCAGACCGATATTGTCCGCCATTACCAAAATAAGATCCGCCATCTCCAGAATCGAATTGGCAAGCATGCCGATATCGGCAGACATGGCAAGCATACTGGACAAGGAAGCATCGAGGTTGCGGTCAAAAATCATTGCCTGCATACTCTGAATGACCAGGATGTAACCATCTAAAACCGTGGAAACCGAGGTGGCCATGCTGGACAGGTTCACCAGGCTGGTCAGGGTGCTACTGTCCACCGTCACGGTACTGCCGGCGCTCACCGCCTTCAGGCTCTCCTCCATGGCCTTTACCTGGGCCAGAAAATTGTTAACATCAGCCGCAGCACCAGCAAGCTGATACTTGATAGTAAAAGGACTAAAAACAGTGGCGGCCAGATCAGCAGCAAGTAATTCACCCTGGATAATCAGCGTATTCAAATCAAGATCATAGGTTGCTGTTTCCACCACTGACACCAGAGTGAGCATATTGGTCTGGGTTTGAAGAATGGACTGCTGGGTGAGGGCCAGGTTCTGGCTCTGGATCTGCTGGGTCAACAAAATACGATCAGCCATGATGCCGATGTTATCGGCCATGACAAGGATATTATCCGCCATTTCACCAATACGATCCGCCATGGCGCCGATATCATCAGAGAGCTGCAGCATGGCAGTCAGGCCATCTTTGATGGACAGGGCATCGACGCTGGGAGCCAAAACCTGAACATCCATAGCCAGACGTAACGCCTCATCACCAATCTGGACATTGGCCAGAGAAAGATCCTCCAAGGCGGTCATCAGACCATCATCAATGGTGAGGGGTGCCACCAGGCCGCTGTTAACAGACTCAATGCTTTTCACCATGCTCCGGGCTGCCTGGCCCGCGCTTACCAGCGGCGCACAAATGGCACCAGGGGTGACCTGGGTGCCAACAAGCCGGCTCTGCAGGGCATGAGCCTCTGCAACCAGAGCCTGGACATCGCTTGTGACAGTGGCCCGGGATTGTTGCGGCAGGGCCACTGCCGCCATCAGAACAACGATCATCAAAGAGTATTGCATTAATCTTTTCATTTTTTTCTCCGAATGCAAGGCGCCTACAGGCCCATATTCTTGATAGTAGTTATAGTGACATTCTGGGCCGTAAGAAGAGAGCTTTCCGTGAGTTCTATATTGGTCTGCTGAAGCTCCTGGGTGGCAACAATATTATCGGCCATCAGGCCAATATTGTCTGCCATGGCAATAATCTTATCCACCATCTCCATTATCCTGCCGGCCATGAGGCCAATATCGGCACTGAGCCGCAACATTGACGCCGTGGCATCGGCGAGGATTACGGTGTCGGTGAGCGGCGCAAGCTGATTGATGCTGGCGGCATAGGTTTCCAAAGAAAAGGCAAGGCCTGAGTAGATATTTGAGAGATCACCTAAGGAAGTTAGGGTGTCACCATTAATATAATGACTGGCGCCCTGACTGCTGACACTCATCCAGGTGTAGAGATCAACAACCCCAGTAAGAAGAAGACTGGTACCTACCTCCAGGCGGTCAAGCTCCTGAGCCATGTTTTCCGAGGTGATAGTAAGTACGGCCATGTCATCGAGGAGATTGTTGCTGTCAGAAACAACCAGAGCCAAGCTCACATTATATATGATAGATGAGACGCTCTGGCTGAGGAGCACCATGTTCTGCTGGGTGGTAAGCAGAGAGGCCTGGGTCAGGGCGATATTGGCGTTCTGGATTTGCTGGGTGATGAGGATACGGTCGGCCATAGCACCGATATTGTCGGCCATGGCCAGGATACGGTCGGCCATCTCTAAGATACGATCAGCCATGCTGCCGATATCGTCCGACAGCTCCAGCATGGCGCTCAATGCAGCCCGGTACTCAAAAAGTTCGGCAACCTCTTCAATATCCTGGAGCTCCATGCTCAATCTCACTGAGTTCAAAGACATTTCCTTTGCCATGCCGGAAAGGCTGTCTAAGGAATCGAGATCTTCTGTGCTGATAGTGAGAGGATTGGTCAAGCCGGCTGTAACAGCCTGGGCAGTGGCGGCAAGATTTTCAAGGTCCCCGTTCACAAGACCGAGATCGCTGCAGGACTGGTCAGTAAAACTAAAAAAAGTGAGACTGCTGTTTATCGCACTCCCCTCTGCCACCAAATTCTGCAGATCCACAGTGAGATCTGCCCGGGCCGGAAGGGCTGCCACCCAGACAACGAGAGCAACAAGCAACCCTGTTATTTTCGCCTTTTCGAACATTATCATTCCTCTTTGCTGGTAATTAAGAGTTAAGTTGTTTAGTTAAATTGCTGGCCGGCAAAGTAGTAATTTTTCTTTTTAAGGTCAAGCCTTGCTCCCTAAAATCCTGTTCTCTTGTTGACTTTTATGCCGTAACATTCTGATCTTCCTAGGAATAAAACTATGAATATTTTGCTGTAATATGGTGATCCAGGGACGCGACGGGAGCTACATGATGCCTCCAGCACACTCCCCCTTGATTTTTATTGTATAAATAGGGGATTATAAGAAATGGATCCCTTAAGGACGACATTCACGCCTGCCTGCTGGCACAGAACATGCTGTCTTTATTAAGCGCATTCTGAGCCCATCCTTAAGGGCCACAAACTGCTTCATGTCTCTTTCCTGTTGTTAATTGTTGAGGGAATGGTAAACAGAAACAACCGTTTAGCTCATATAATGAGATAGAAACCACCACCTGCCCTATGACCGTTATCTTCACAAAAAAAGACGACCTCGGACCGCTGTTGATCAACAGCGGCAAAATAAGCCCGGAGCAGCTCGACCGCGCCGTGGCCCATCTTGAGACCGTCCCCCAAAGCCTTGCTGAGATCATTGTCTCCCTTGGCTTTGTCAGCAGTCAGGATATCTTGATCGCTCAGGCTGAGCAGCTCGACCTTAAGCTCTACCACCCCCAGGAATCAGAAATTTTTCTGCCTGTTGAGCTACCGAAGATCTTTCATCAAGGCCACCCCTTTGCTCTTGTCCAGCGCGACGATGAGGTTATTCTCATCACCCATAGCCCGGAAAATAGCGAGATCATTAATGCCGCTGAAATAAGCCTGCAGCTCCTTCATGCCCAGCAGGAGGCCGACTCTCCCCCGCCTGCCGCTGACTATTTTACCATTGAGCTCATGGCCGAAGCAGAATTGCGCACCCTCTGTGACGACCATTATGATCTTGGCTTCAACAAGCCGGAATCAGAACAACTTTCCCTGGATGAGGCGGATGTCGATAAACTTAAAGACATGGCCTCCGAGGCTCCTGTTATCCGCTATGTTAACAACCTGGTGGATACTGCCTTGGACCGTCGGGCCTCAGATATCCATATTGAATCCTTTGAGGATGGTCAGCTGGTACGCTTCCGGATTGACGGTGTTCTCTATGACCATGAAACTCCGCTGCGCTCCATGCAGGCCGCCATTATCTCCCGGGTCAAGCTCCTTGCCGGTCTCGATATTGCCGAACGCCGGGTGCCCCAGGACGGCAAGATTTCGCTGCGCCTCAGCGGTAAAGAGGTGGACCTGCGTGTCTCCACCCTGCCCACCATCCACGGCGAGGGGATAGTCATCCGTATTCTGGAGAAGACCAGCATCATCCTTGACCTCAGCAGCCTGGGCATGCCTCCAAAACTGGAGCATGAGTTTGAAGAACTGATCAACCTGCCAAACGGCATCATCCTGGTCACCGGCCCCACTGGTTCCGGTAAGACGACCTCCCTCTACTGCGCCCTTCACAAGATCAATACCGGCTCCAACAAGATCATCACCATTGAAGACCCTGTGGAATACCAGCTCCACGGCATCAACCAGATACAGATCAAACCGGAGATCGGCCTCACCTTTGCCCAGGGACTGCGCGCTATTGTCCGCCAGGACCCGGACATCATCATGGTGGGTGAAATCCGCGATCTGGAAACTGCTGAAATTGCCGTACAGTCCTCCCTCACCGGCCACCTGGTTTTTTCCACCCTCCACACCAACGATGCCTTGTCTGCCGTGATGCGCATGGTGGATCTTGGTGTCGAGCGTTTTCTCATCTCCTCAGCATTACGGGGAATTCTGGCCCAGCGCCTGGTCAGGAAAATTTGCCCCAATTGCCGAACTGAACAGGGCACAGCCGCTGAGCAGTTGGGTGCGGTGCCTGGTGGCGGCGATTTTCAGACCTTTGCCGGCAAGGGATGTAAGCACTGCGCCGGCACTGGCTTTATCGGTCGGATGGGGATCTACGAACTACTCACCATGAACAGCGACCTCTGCGGTTGTATCTCGCGGGGTGAAGACCTTAAAAAACTTGAAGAGGTGGCCCGTAAGCACGGCTTTACAGAGATGTTCATTGACGGCCTCGATAAGGCCCGCGCCGGCATGACCACTCTGCCGGAGGTCATGCGTGTGGCCAGGGAGATGGAAAATGCCATTGTTTAAGTATCAGGCCCAATCTCCTGAAGGTGTAACCGAGGGGGTCATCGAAGGTGATGACATTCACACCGCCAGCCAGCTTCTGCTTCGCCAGGGTCTGCGCCCCTTTAGTATTGCGCCTTATGAAAAGAAGAAGAGCAGCTCCCTCTTTGCCGGCGCCAAGATGCGCAGCGGGCGGCTGAAAAGCGCTGATATAGAATTTTTCACCTCCCAGCTTGCCCTGCTGGTTAAAGGCGGCATGTCCCTGGATGGCGCCCTGCGCCTCATCGCCAAGCAGACAGAAAAAATGGAGCTGCGGGATTTCGCCATCCGCTTGGAAAACAAGTTAAAAGAAGGGTTGGCCCTGTCCACCGCCCTGTTGGAGGAACCTGCCTTCAACTCCATGTACGCCAATATTGTCAAGGCCGGTGAGGAAGGCGGCGTGCTGCCGGAGATGCTTGACAATATTGCGGACTACCAGGCCCAGGCCAGGGAACTTCGCCAGTTTGTCATCTCAAGTTCCATCTATCCCCTGATCCTGCTCACCGCCGGTTTTGGCATCCTCATTGTTCTGTTCACCGTTATCCTGCCCCGTTTCAAGGTGCTCTTTGAGGGCATGGGCAAAGAGCTGCCCATGAACGTGGCTATGCTCATGGCAATTGCTGATTTTATGAGCAGCCACCTCCTACTGACCCTTCTTGTCCTGACTGGCCTGCCCGCCCTCCTCTTTTTCTATGCCAAGAGCGAGCGGGGCCAGCAAAGTTTTGACGATATGGCCATCAAGTTTCCGGTTCTCAAGGGATTTGTGCGTGATATTGAAACCACCCGTATTTTCAGGACCCTGGAGGTGCTGGTCAAAAACGGTGTCCATCTGGTCACAGCCCTGCGGATCAGTGCTGGTGTTGCCACCAACCGTCATTACAAAGAACTGCTGGCCAGGGCCACGGTGGCCCTAAAAGAAGGACAACAGGTGGCGCCCAAACTGCACGGCAATCTGATCCCTGATCTGGCCGTTGACCTGCTGGCAATTGGTGAGGAGTCGGGCCGGGTTGGCGAAACCTGCGGCCAGATCGCCCAACATTTTGAGAAACAGCTTAAAGAACGGCTCAAACGTTTTATCGCCTTGGTGGAACCGGCCTTTTTGCTGATCATGTCCTTTGGGGCCGGCTATATTGTTTTATCCATGCTCGGGGTTATTTTGGGCATGAACGATATTACAGGTTGATAAATGAAGACCAGGGAGCATGGCTTTTCACTTTTTGAGATTCTGGCTGCCATGGCCATTGTTGCCTTGGCCATGGTGATTGCCGCCCCACCGGTGACCAACATGCTCGCCAAGATCACCTTCCGCAAGGAGGTCAACGAGGTCATGGCCCAGGTCCGGGGCTGGAAGCTCATGGCGGTGAGTCAGGGAAAACCAGTAACAGTAACCCTGGAAGAAGATGTCTTGATGGTCCAACTTGCCCAAGGGGCGAAGGTGGTGAAACCATTTAAACCGGGAGTAACCCTGGCCATGGAGCCGGAACGCATCTTCTTTTCTCCTGAAGGCTGGGCCACCCCGGCCACCATTGAAATAAGCAGCAACGAACGGCACCGGACACTACAAATCAACCCCCTCACCGGCCAACCAAACAAAATATGAGAATTAATTGATGTAGGAGCCCGGCCCTCCGGGCGATAAAGAGACGATCTTTTGCTCACCCTCCTATCGCTCACAGGGGTGAGCTCCTACGGACACTGAAAGAAATGAAACAAGACCGGCACCTACACTACACATTTCCCTGTAATGAACCGACCATTCAGGAAAACCAAACTGGCCTCAGCCTCCTTGAGGTTATGGTGGCCATGCTCCTTCTCACCATCGCCTCAGGCATGATCTACTCCATGCTTAACCGCTCCATTTTCTTTGCCGGCAAGGGTGAAAATAAAAGCCGGGAGATCGAAGAGCATTACGCCCTTGTCTCCCTGCTCCAGCGCCAGGTGCAGAGTGGCTGGCGAAACCCAACCACTACTAGAAAAGTCCTCATTTCCGGTAGAAAAGACCTTTTACGCCTGGCCACAGCCACCCCGTTCCAGGCACGAACAGGCCAAGTAGTAATGGCCTTTTACCGCTACAACCCAGAGGAAAACACCCTCTATTATTTGGAGAAAAAGGATTTTTATAACCCCGACTACACGGAGCTGATCCCAGACTACAGTGATATGATGGCCTTAATCACAGTGCCGCGAGGATTATCCCTTGATTTTGATGAGGAGAGCAATACCGTGACCCTCATTTATATTGATCAGACTTATGAATTCAGGCCCTGGTGTGCGCCGGAAGTGCTGGAGGTTAGCTGATGGCTGAGTTTTTTCGCTACAATAACAGTGCTAAAGGCTTTACCCTCCTTGAGGTGATGACAGCCGTGCTTCTTCTTGGCCTGAGCTATGTGGCTGTGCTTGAGAGCTTTTCATCCTCCATGCATCGTCTCAATAAAATGGAAGAGAAGCTGGAGTTTTTCTTTAGCCAGGACGCCGTTATGACGGAAAACATCAAATATAGAGGCCCAGCCCTGGATTATGAAGAAAATGACAACGAGATCTTCCTGGAAGGAACCACCTACACGCTTTCTATTGCCACCAGTGAAACGGGCTTGTTACAAAGCCTGCAGCTTCAAAGGAAATAACAAAAAAAACTACTAAGAGACCATGACCCTCCTTCGTCCACCCAGCAAGAACAACCAACACTCCTCCGGCTTTGCCCTGGTGGTGGTGATTCTTATCCTGCTTCTGGTAACGGTTCTCGCTGCGGAGCTGACCTTTGCCGTGCGGGTCGGCACCCTGGAGGGTTTCAATACCAGGCAACGCCTTGTGGGCCGGGCCTTGGCCCACGGCGGCATTAACCAGGCGCTCTTTACCCTTCTTGACACTCCCCTGGACATTGACGATGAGCAAATCACCTTCACCTATCTGGGTAAAGAACATGAGATTACCCTGGACACAGGTCGGCTGGCTTACGTGCTGGTCAACGAATCAGGGAAAATAGATCTTAATGGCGCCAGCCGTCATCTCCTCACTACCTTTGGTGATTTTCTCGGCATGGAGGATGATGAACTGGCCACCCTTACCGACTCCCTTGAGGACTGGCGGGACGCCGACAACCTCCACCGTCTGCAGGGCGCTGAAGATGAATATTACCAGGAATTAGAGCCCCCGTACCGGGCTCGAAACGGCAAGCTCATTGAGGTCAGTGAACTGAACCTAATCCGCGGTGCTGAAAAGATCGGGGACATGATAAAAATCTCTGAGACCTTCACCGTCCATAACCCAAAGGGGAAAATAAACTTCAACAGCCTGAGCCCTGCCATGCTGGCCTTCCTCACCGAAAACGACCCGGACAAGATCGCCACCTACCATGAACTACGTGAAAATCAGGGCGACCTCTCTGTAGTGGAGGCCCAACTCGTTCTGGACAATGACCGCTACCAGCAATGCGCCGATTTTCTCACCTACTCTGACAATAAGGTGCCTTTCTACACGGTAACCGCTACAGGCTATGCCGGACTTCAGGAAGAAAACCAGGAGACAGATGAGCGGCCAGGGACCAAGGTCACTGTCCTCTTTGAAAAAAACGACATAAAACTGAACTACTACGGCTGGCAGGAGGAATGGTCATGAGCAAACGTCTTGACATCTTCCTAAAAAGCGCCTCCACCGCCATTGGCTGGCAAAGCGCTGAGGGCTATCAAACCAAAGACCTTTCCGCCGACAGCACAGCCTTTGCCAAGGCCATTCCCAAGCTTGAGAACTGCCCTGCCCTGGCCGGGGCGGACGTTGACGTCTATCTCGCCGAGGAGCTTCTTTTCTTCACCCAGATCACTCTGCCCCGCCAGACCCCTGATCTGAAAAAAGCCATCGCCCTCCAGCTCGACATGCTCAGTCCTTTTGGGGGAGACAGCCTCTATACCTTTAGGTCAAAACGCAGCAAAGAGGGCTACTCGATCACTCTCTATTTCTGCAGGAGATCACAGATCTTCCCTTTTTTACACATACTTTTTGAGGCAGGTGCCCATCTTATTGGTCTCTACCCAGAGAGCCAACGCTACCTCAACGCCGATAACCGGAAGACATCCTGGTCTCTATGGAGCCCTGGCCGATTCGGCAAAATAACCCATTTCAAGCAGGGCAAGGTAGTTGGCCGGGATATCTGTTCAGGCGAGGTAAACGCTGCCCAGATCAGGGAGCGCACAGGTGACGCCACCTTGTATCGCCTCGGCAACGTTGAGGGCGGCGAACCATCTGCCATGGCCCTTCTTGGCCAAACTGCCAGCGCCAGAGAATTTGACATGTTGCCTCCCTCCTTCCGGAGGCCCGACTATATCAAGAAAGCCCTGATCGGCCTGGCAGCCGCCAATCTCATCCTCATCCTTCTCCTTGGCACTGGCAAGAGTATCGCTCTTTATCGTCAAGAAAACCTCATAGATCACCAGATAGAATCGACTAAAGCCGATGCCGAGGCAGCCCTTAAACTCAAAACCAGGATCAAGAAGCTGAAAAACAAGCTGGACGATTACCGGGCCATGGGGACAAACAAAGATCTCATCGCCTTCATGGCCAACATCAGCAAAAAACTGCCCAGCACTGCCTATCTTGATCAGCTCCGCATAGATCAGAAAACGCAGACCATCACCATCCAGGGATACACCCGTGATCTGCACGAACTCACTGCACAAATTCCCAATCTCGGCTCCGCCACTCTGAAATCCACCCTGAAACGGCGGAACCAGACCTATTTCCACCTGGAGGTGAGCATGCCATGAATTTCTCCCTTGCCCCCCTCCTGAATATGGACAGGAAAACCCTGCTGGTTGGCCTGGCTGGCCTCTTTCTCTGTTTCGGCCTTATACGCCTCACAATTGGCGCATATCAGGAAAAGGCTTCTGAAATAGAGACAAAAGAAGCAACCCTCTTTGCCCAGTTAAAGAGTAGCCGCAAGCTGCCCTCTCTCAAAAAAGAAGTGGCCCTGCTTGAGCGCGAGATGAAGAAGGCGGAAGCCGTCCTATTCAAGGGCCCGAATGCCGACACCATCACCTCAACCATTCAGATCCGTCTCCAATCACTCATTTCCGAGGCTGGCCTTGAGCCGGAATCTTTACGCCCTCTCGGCGGCAAGACCCGTGAAGGCGGCATTCAGAGCATTAATATCAAATTACGCATCAATGGCAGCCTTGAAAATTTTGCTGTCTTTCTGGCTGCCCTGTACCGCAATGACAAATTTTTCCTGATTGAAAACTGCACCCTTAAGCCGGATAAGCTCAAAGGGGTTAAGGTCTTCATGGACCTCAAGGCCTTTTACGATGTCAAAGACAAAGCCGTTAAGGCAAAGAAGAAAAGCATAAGGAGGAAGAAGAATGGTTAAGCCCGCCATAACAACCCTCCTTGCCCTCCTCTGTCTTCTGCTTATTAAGGCAAACATTGACACCTTTCGGATAACACCTGCCTCGCAGCAAGACATAGTTGAGGCCACGAAGAAAGACCGTTCAAAAAGAATCAAGATCCAGGAACCCCTCAAGCTGAACCCCGCCATCAAGCCCTCCCTGCCGGACTTGAACAGTGACTACCTTTTTAACGCCGAACGTTTCCTGGCCAAAGAATCGCAGCCTGGCAAAGCGGGCAAAGGCTACGGCAACAATATTCGCATGGATGATGTCGTCTTTAGTGGTGCCATTCTGGGTGAAGGATACCAAAAGGCCATCGTTTCTTACCTCATCAAGGCAAAAACAGCGGCTCAGATCAAACGTGCCGGGCCAAAAGCCAAGGCCCCGAGCCGTAGGAAAACTACCCTGCTTGAAGTGGGAGAGGAGCTGGGAGGCTACACAGTCACAGAGATCGCCACTGATTTTATTTTATTTATGAAAGGATCTGATACTATTAAGAAAATGCTTTTTGATCCTGATAAAAATCGCCGACAGGTGGCTCCACGCAAAAAAACGCCGGCGGCAACCAAAAAACTTAAACCTAGTGTTAGCCCAGCACGCCGGCCCACAACCCGGACAGTGAAAAAACCATAAAGCAAACTATCATGAAAACTCTTACCAAAATAACTGCTCATAAGGGTCTGAGGCGCAGCCTTTTTCTCCTGTTTCTGGCCAGCCTGCTTATTATTACCAGCGGCTGCGCAGATCGTGGTCAACACGACACCAGCCGCACCCTCGACCTTAAAGAGATAAGTTCGCGGATAACCAAGCAGGAGGACAACTCAAGTCTTCTGGTTCAGGAAGAAATTCCCGGCGAAGGGGCTAGCACGCCACTCTCCAGGAATTTTAGAGCCGAGGGCCAAGGGAACAATCCGGCCCTCGACAAGCTTATGACGATTTCCAAGCACCTGCCAGGCAGTTGGCAAGAAGTCTTGGCCCAAGAACAACAGGCCCTCACCCCTCTGGACCAGGAGAGTACGGACGGCCTGCTCCTCAACTTTGACAATGCCGACATCTATGAGGTGATCCAGGTTCTCGGCGACGCCTTAGGTCTCAACTATATGATTGATCCCCAGGTCAAGGGGGTGGTCAACATCCGCTCGGCCCGCAAGATTGCCAGTGAGAACCTCTTTCCTATTTTCAAAAAAATTCTGCATATGAACGGCCTGGATATCCGTAATGAAGGGAGCCACAACTATATCTACGTGGCCCGCAAGCCCTATGGCCAGCAGGTAAACGACTCTGCGGACATTGCCGATCTCCAACCCTCATCACGCCTTATCCTGCAGATCGTGCCCATCATGCATCTTGCAGCCCAAGAGGCCACCAAGCTGGTGGAGTCTTACCTCTCTGAACAAGGGGCCATCTCTACCATCGCTAACCAGAACACCCTTCTGATCAGTGATTATGAAAGTAAGATCATTGATGTCCTTACCATCCTCTCCCGCCTTGACGTTTCTCCCCTGGCCACCCTGCAAATTCGCCTGGTCAAGGTGGAAAACGCCCCTCTTTTTGACCTGCGCGACGAGGTGGTGGAAATCCTCAACACCCTGCATGTCAACAACAATAATTTTGAAGGAATTGCCATCCAGCCCTTGGAAAGGATCAGCTCCCTGCTGCTGGTGAGCAGGAGCGACTTCCTGGTGAAAAATGCCGAGAAATGGATAGCGGAATTGGATGTCACGCCCGGCCAGGATCGGGATAACATCTACATCTATAATGCCCGCAACACCGTGGCCAGTGAACTTGCCGAACTGGTGAACAACCTGATTCAAGAAGACAACTCAGTATCCAGCAAAAGCGCTGAGAAGCGATCCTCCACCACCAAAAAACCGACAACCAACAAGATCCAAAAAAAGACACCCCTCCCAAAGGCCACCGCCAGTAAAGGCAAAGGCGCCCACTCCTCCCTGCGTTTTGCCGGAACGCCCCTGCTTCTGGCCGACGACACGAGAAACATCATTTTGATTCGCGCCCTTCCCCCTGACTACAACCGTATTGTCCGTCTCCTGGAGCGCCTCGACAACCTGCCCCGCCAGGTCCTGGTGGAGGTTATGGTGGCAGAGGTGACCCTTACGGACGATCTCTCCCTGGGAGTGGAGTGGGCCATCCTCAATAACAAGCTAGGCTCGCATAACGGCACACCATATACCTTTAGTATGGACACCTTCGGCCTGACAAGCTCCCTTTCCACGGCCATCAATTTTGTGGTGCAGGGCGGTGACAGCGTCAAGGGCCTGCTCAAGGCCCTGGCTAGCAAGACTGATCTTTCCATTCTCTCCTCACCCCAGGTCCTGGTCTTAAACAATGAGACAGCCACGGTCAACGTTGGCGTGGAGGTGCCCATTGTCACCACCGTCACCGAGAATAATGCCGATGCCGCCAAAGTCGACAAGACCATCCAGTACAAGGATACCGGTGTCATTCTTGAGGTTACCCCCCAGATCAACTATGACGGCATCATCATTCTTGATATTAACCAGACTGTGAGTAAGGCCCTGCCCATTCAGGAGGAAGGTGTGCAATCAAACCCCATCAGCACCAAGGAGCTCAAGACCAAGTTTGCCGTTAAAAACGGCCAGTCGATCCTCATCGGTGGCCTGATCGACTCGGACAACTCCATCCTCAACAGCGGCATACCACTCCTTAAGGACATCCCTCTGCTCGGCTATCTCTTCAAGTTTGAGAGCCGGCAGCTGACGAAGACTGAACTTCTGATCATGCTCACCCCCTATGTTATTGAGACGGAAGATGTTCTTGATCAATATATCAATGAATTCCAGGGGAAAATGAGTGAGCTGCGCCAGGAGCTTCACCGAAACCGCCCTGGACCATTCACCGGCATAACCAGATAAGATCAACCCCCTGTAAGAACCATCAACAAACGAAAAGGTGCCCTTGTGAGAAAACGTGAAGAAAATAAACATATTAAATTAAACAACCATGGCTTTTCACTACTGGAGCTGATGGCCGTTATGGTCATCCTCGGCTTCATCGCCACTATTGCCGTGCCGAAATATTATAGCCAGGTAAGAAAAGCCAAGCAGCAGACGGCTAAGACCCAGATTGAGATGCTGATGACGGCCATGAACGCCTACCGCATGGATGTCGGCGACTTTCCCAGCCCGAATGAGGGTATCTCAGCCTTGATCACCGATCCAGGCATCGAAGATTGGGACGGCCCCTACCTTGCCAAGGCCATCCCCCAAGATCCCTGGAAACGTGACTATAATTACCAGAACCCAGGCCAGTACGGTGAAATAGACATCTTCACCCTGGGCAAGGACAACCGCGAAGGCGGCACCAAGGAAGACAAGGATATCGGCAGTTGGTAGGAAAAATACCTTATGGCAATCTCGAAAAGTTGGCTGGAGATGACACCCAAAAAGTCCATTCATTTATAGAAAATTGCCTGCCATCTCTGTGAGAATGAAAACGAAATCTTCCCAGAGGAGATCTATCGAAAAGACTTCCCCTGCTGCTCGTGCAGGGGAAGAATTGCTATCTACAAATCTAAGTTTGTTCAATCTCACTGAGTGAATTTATGACGGAGCAAGAAAAATATTTCAAAGGGATTATTCCTCCTCCTATCATTTTTTTCGCTTTCGTATCCATGGGCTTCTTGGGACAATGGCTGCTCCCCCTCTCCCTCACCCTCCACTCATGGGCTCTCCGTTTGGCCATCGGCTTCCCTCTGTTCATCCTCTCAGGAGCTATCGCCTTAAACTCATTCATGCTGATGAGAAAAAGCAAAACGGCAATTAACTACAATAAGCCAACAACAAAGTTCATCACCAAGGGGCCCTTTCGCTTTACAAGAAACCCTTTATACCTGGCACTCCTGGGTGCCATGGTGACCATAGGGATATTCTCAGATTCAGCATGGCACTTAGGTGCATCTACTCTCCTCTTTGCCTATTTCAACCTTGTCGTTATTGACCGAGAAGAACGCTACCTAGAAAATAGCTTTGGGGATGAATATCTTCAATACAAAAACAAGGTTAGGCGCTGGCTATAAGGCATCAAGACCCCTGACTTAGGGCCCCTCGGCGGATACCCTGTACGTTGACACCAGCTGGATAATTATGGACGGTTATTTGTTCGGTCTACCCTGTTCACCATAGGTTCAGGCCAAGATGAGCAAACAAATCCTGGCTGTTACGGCAGGCAGCTTGCCGGGTGGACACAAAAAGACTCACAGCTCTCGGCCATATAGATATCGAGATACTCCCCCGAAGATTGGGGCTGGTGTGTCATCTGTTCTAGGGGTGAGTACATTTTATAGGTAGGCTGTTGCAGGATTTTAGACGAACATCATCCCAGCAATCCTGAAACACCTCCTAAGGCAAGGGAGATTGTTTGCCACTGCTTTCCCGTTCTTGAAATCCCTTTTTGCTATTTGAGATCAGACCTCAGAAAGCTTTTCAGGAAACTGGACATAAAAACTCCCTTACAAACACTCGACAGCCAATTATTTACCGCCCTGACAAACGAGTCAGATATTGAAATAACCACAGACCTTTCAGCGCAACAAACAAGCTAACCTGACTTGCACACATGCCGATCACGTACAATGAAAAAACCGAGATTGCCCGAGAGCAGATAGTACATTTGTATAGAGCAAACAACTGGTCCTCTGCTGAGAAACCCGCCACATTACAGCAGGCATTACATAACTCCCACGCCCTTATCAGCGCCTGGGACAATGACACCTTGGTGGGCCTTGCCAATGCCATTTCAGATGGCCACCTAGTCGTCTATTATCCCCACATGCTGGTGTTGCCTGACTATCAAGGGCAAGGCATCGGCAAAATGCTCATGGCGAAATTATTAGAAAAATATCAGGGCTTTCATCAACACATGATTACAGCCGATGCCGACGCCATAGGATTTTATAAAAAATGTGGCTTTACACAGGCCGGAAAAACTGCGTCAATGTGGATATACGCTGGGGATGATCATTAAATCATAAAACAATCACAAAACTTATTATGCCGCCGGTCCGATGCTCAAATATCCTCTGTTTCAGCCGCCTTGTTCTTAAGGAGCTGCAAAAACCAGGCAATTATATTATCGCTCTGGTCATTGGTCTGGCCCTCCACCTGCTGCCAGGTAAAACAGCGGGTCTTTCTTTCTACACACCAGCCGTCGTCACCTTTGTCATACTTGTTTTAATCCAGGCAGCTATCCACCTTACCAGTCAGTATGAGGAACGCCTGCTTCTCCTTCCGGCCAGAAGGCAGGACCCTGCCTTTTTAATGGATGCGGAGGGCAACATTCTGGCTGCCAGCGGCAAGACCAAAGCCCTCTTTGACCAGCTTGCCATCACCAACATCACCCAGCTCATCGACGAGGAGCTGCTCAGCGAAATAGTTACCTCCCTCCAGCAACCTGGGCCAAGCAACGATTATGAAACCTACATTGAGCAAGTGGCGCGCTGGTACCGAATTCGCACAACACGGGCTGATAGCGAAATCCTTGTCTGGTTCTCAGATATCACCCACCAGAAAGAATTAGACCATCGCCTGGGCCAAATCCATAATTTCAACCTGGAGATTGCCGACTCACTCAAGGAACTTGTTTACAACAATGACAGCTATGAGCGCCTGGCCCGCCTTATCCTTATTGAAGGCTACCATGCCGTGTTTATTGCTCGGAAAAAAAATGAGGGTCATCTCCAGGGCCAGGTTTTCAAACTCGCCGATAAAGAACTCGAAAAATCTACAAATATTTCCATTGCTCCTGATGCATCGGTTTCCATCTGGCAATCCACCTTACAGAAACAGATGGTCAGCGGCCAGCGCCGTCCTGAAGAAAGCCATCAGGAGTTTACCAAAAGGTTCCAGTTTGATCCCCAGGTCCTCTCTTTCATTGCCCAACCTTTAGAGAATTTCGTCAATTACCACCAGGGCGAATTGTCCATCATCGCCTTTAACAAGCTTCCACTTATTTCAAAAAATGACCTCTTTGCCATGGCAACGGTGGTTAACACAGCCCGGACGGTTACACGCCTTATTGATCTTGCCGAGTCCAACGAACATCTCTTTTTGCAGGCAATCACAGGCCTCTGCGCAGCAGCTGAGTTCAGCGATGAGATTACAGGAACCCATATTCTCCGGGTCAATGAGTATGCCCGCCTGGCGGCTGGCGATCTTGGGATGGATTTAGATTTTTGCCGCGGCATCGGCCAGGTTGCCGCCATCCACGACATCGGCAAGGTGGCCATTCCTCACATCATCAAACTGGAGCGAAAGCTCAACAGGGATGAGTGGCGCACGATGGAAAGGCACACCCTTATCGGTGCCCAGATCATTGATCAAATGGTGGCAGGAAGCACTCACATTGATTCTCGTCTTCACATGGCCCGTAATATCGCCCTCCATCACCATCAACGATGGGACGGCAGCGGCTATCCAGCCCTTATTCTGCCTTCTGGAGAGATATCAGACATAAGTCACAGCAGCCCCATCAACTTCAGCGACCTTCGCCCTCTCAAGGGCGAGCAGATTCCCCTGGAAGGCAGGATAGTAACTCTATCTGATGTCTATGATGCCCTGCGGAGCCCCAGACCCTATAAACCGGGATTCAGCCACAAAAAAACCATGGCCATCATGCGTAAAGATAACCGCACCGGCAAGAGTGGAGATATGATTTTTGGCCCGGACCTCATGACCATACTTGAGAAACGGCAGGACGATTTTGCCGATATTTACAGCGATCTTCATAAAAAAGATCTTCCGACCGGTGAAGGGATTCTTTAGAAATAGACGGGTTTCACCTCAGGATCCTGCTCGTCTCTCCTCTCCTGGCACGTTGCTGACACAGCCTGGCGTGCGGACCGGGTCATATCGTTGATCCCAATCCCATCCCAACCAAAACCGCAGATAGAAAGTCCGGGGTAGTCCTGTTCCAGGCTGGTACGCCAGCCCAGGAGGTCAAGATGGTCTTTTTCCATCTGGGGAATGCCGCTCTTTGGTCGCAGCACCTTGACAAACTCCGGGGCTTCGGGCAGGTCCAGTAACAGTCGCAGGTCTTCAACAACACGACTAACAATCACGGCGTCGTCCAACTCAAGGCGTTCGGGGTGCCTTCGCCCACCCACCAGGGCCTCTAGCAGGACCTTGCCCTGGGGGGCCCGGCCCGGAAACATCCTGGAGGTGAACATGCAACCCAGGCTAAAGCGGTTTTCACATTCTGGGGCCAGATAGCCGAACCCCTTGGGGATGGCGCCATTATCGTCAAAACCAAGGGTGACGTTACAGATATGCGACTCAGGCACCTCTTGCACTGGCGGCTCTTTAAAAGAGGCGAGAAGCGGCAGGGCATTATTCATCGGCAGGGCGCAAATGACATGATCGGCAACAAGAGGGCCTGCGCTGGTCGCAAGCTGCCAGCCCCCTTCCTTTTGCTCCAGGTCATGGACCTCGCATCCGGTCTTTATATCATGCCCCACAGCCATACTCTGCACCAATCTTTCCAGACCTTGGGGAAAATTAATCATGGCCGGCAACGGCGCCAGGGATTTTTCTTCTGATGCCGCAGCTTTTTTCTTCAGGCCCCGCAAGAGGGAGCCATGTTCCGCCTCCAGCTTCCGGACACCAGGCATCACCGCATCCATGCTCAGCTTCTCAAAATCACCGGAGAAGGTGCCGGTAACGGCCGCATCGACCAGGGGCAACACGCCTTTGCCGAAACGATAGGCAACCCACTGGCCAATGGTGGGATTGCCGGCCAGGGGCTTTTTCCAGAGATCGCCAAGCAGTCGCAGCTTATCCCAGGCAGTAAGAAGTTTCGAGGTGACAAGCTCCTGAGGCTTCTGAGGCAAGGCTATGAGCCGGCCATGACGGCAGAGAAAACGATGAAAATCCCGCAATGGAGCGCGTTGAATGTCTGCCATGAGATGGAGGTCCGCCAATATCTCCCGTGTCTCTTCCTTGTTATCGAGAAAGCCATGGGGTCCCCACTCACAGAGGTAGCCATCCTCGTGATGAGAACGGATGACGCCGCCGGCATGATCTGATTTCTCAACAATGAGCACTGAGAGCTCAGGCCTCTCCTGCCTTAAAAAATGGGCGCAGGCCAGACCGGAAATCCCGCCGCCGATTATGATGACATCTTTCTTTTCCATGCTCTCCCTGCAGATAATTTAAAACGCTTCAATAAATCCCCACACCAGTTAGCCACTCTTCTACCAAAAGTTGTGATGACAACATCTCTCTCATTGAATAAAGTATAAAGCGGAATCGCGCCAGATCTAAGCATAGAAAAACGTTACCATGAAACCATCTCCTTCCATCCTCATCATCTCCTTCTCCCTGAGCGGCCAGACCTCAGGGCTGCTCAACAGCCTGGTGAGCGGCCTGCAAAGCTCGGGCTGCGATGTCCACCATGAACGATTGCAACCCCTTAGTCCTATCCGCTTTCCCTTTGGATCTGTTCCAAAAACAATATTAATGATGCTCCGCACCTTCTTGAGGGAGCGCCATGCCATTGAACCGCTTTCTGCATCGTGCCGTAAAGAGAGTGATCTTGTCATCTTAGCTGGCCCCACTTGGTCCTATCATCCCAGCGGGCCGATGCTTTCCTTTTTCGACCGGGACAGCCGCCATTTGTTGCAAAATAAAAACGTTATTCCCCTTATATCCTGTCGAGGCTACTGGCGCATGCATCTCTGGGGGCTGAAAGGTTTTCTCAAGAAATGTGGCGCTCGAATGGTTAACGCCATTATCTTCAGCCACCCAATAAGGGAGCCGTGGCGCACCTTGGGAGTATTTTTAAAGCTCAGCGGTAAACACCCGGAAAAGATGGCGCTGATGAGTGGCCATTACCCGCGTTACGGGCACAATAAAGAGCAGCAGGCCACCGCAGAAAATTTCGGCCAACTGATCGGGGCGAGCCTTGTGGACGGGCACCCCCTGGCAGACCTTCACTTTCAGAACGATATCGCCCTGCCCTAGTTTAAAATTGCTGGCTTTGCTCTGGTATCTCTGTTAACGAATCCTGCCACTTCTTGAGCTGGTCAGCGTACATCTTTTTATCCCTTGGACGAGCAGTGGCAAGGGCCCTTTTCTCAATCTCCAAGGCCATCTCTTTTTCATCCTGGAGCCAATAGGCATGAGCCAGGGTGTCTAATATGTGGGGGGCCGGTTTCAAAGCCACGGCCTTAGAGGCCAGAATAACCCCATAATCTGCATCAATAAAGCGTGCATCGTCACTCGTCACCAAGAGCCAAGCCAGATTATTAAGGACTTCAGGATTTTGCGGGACGATCTTCAATGACTGTTCATAGGCTGCTATGGCTTCGCCATATGCCTGACGGCGGTAGTGGATGTCACCCAGTGCCCAATAGATCTGATAACTTCCCGGTTCCCGGGCGGCTTCCTCTTCCAGCTGAACAATGACCCTCTCCGTAACGGCATTTTCAACCAAATCATCAGGGAGGGTGAAATGAAGAGTCCCGGCGACCATAATCAACAGGCAATAGAAACCCAGGGCCAGATACACCTTACGATGATGTTTTTGCACCAGTCCTGGATCCTTATCGCACGCCGCCAGAAAATCAACACGCTGGCTGATACCAAAATGATGCCAACTAGGCAGGTCCCGAATATCGCCGCTGACCAAGGCCACCTTTTCAAGGGCGTCACTGATGGCCGCCCCACTTCCCAGAGAAGTAAAGGCGTGCAGGTCGGCCTGTCGTTCGAAATTTCTCATAAAAAATGCAAAGACAAAGCGCAAAAAGAAAACCACCAGCACAAGGAGCGCAGCAGGCAGAGAAAATTCAAGGAGATCTGCGGTCGTGACATTGATTCGGTCTGCCAGTTGATAAAACCAGTCGCCGTGCAACACACCATAGAGAAACAATTCGACAATGGGATTAATAATGATCGAAAAACCTACCAAAACAAAAAGATAGAGCTGCATATGGTAGCGCTTAACATGGCCGATTTCATGGGCAAGAACTGCATCGATCTCGTCGGCGGTTAAACTGGCAAGCAGGCCGGGGGTCACCAGAATATATCGAAACCGGGCAATAAAGCCTACAACCCCGGCTGTTACCATCTGGCCGCCAAAAAGTGGCCAAACCATAATATCCTGGTAACCAAGGTTCAGTCTGCGACAAAAAGATTCTAATTGGCCGCGAACATAACCGGGTGCCATGGGATGACAGCCCCATATTTTCAAAAGAAGAGGAGGGAAGACCAGGGCAAGAAAAAGAAAAAAAACTGCAAGAACGACGATTTCCCCTGAGCCGGAGTTCATGAAGGTTCTGATCGCCGGCACCGGCAGTATGTTCAAAATATCCAGGACCAGGGATATGAAAAGCCAGGGCAGAACAATGGGCAGGTTGGAGCGGATATTCTCCGTAACAAAACTGATGGTCTTAGTGGCCCTGCCAAAAATCGCAATGCTTCGAATTGAGGCGGCAAACCAGATAGTAGCAAGATAGGCAAAGAAGAGGAGGAGGCCCAAAAATCTGCCTAGGATTGGCACACTTCCGGCAAAAGGCAACAGGGAGAAATAGTAGAGGCAATCAAGCAGGTAAATATCCATGGCCAGAAAAGCAATGGCCAGGAAGGTTAGATATTTTTCAACCTGTAAATATTTTCGTACCTGCTGCACCCGACTGGCAGAAAAAAAACGCCGGCAGATAAAATGAAACAAACAAAACTTGCCAACAAAAAGAAGAGAAGCCTGCCAGAAGGGCAAGGCTGCCTGGTCCGGAACCGGTTGAGACGACAGCAGAAAAATGACAACCAGGAGATAGAGGAGGTTGTTATAGCTCACGAAAAAAGGTGGGTGGCTGACAAATTAAGAGGCCTTGCGAAGCTTCTTATTTTGTTTCTGGTTGTGGGCGTGATACTTGCCAAGGATCTCATCGAAGTGAACCCTGTCGATAATCCGTTTCCGAACGAAATATTCTCCGATTCGACTCTGCTGTGACTTCTGAAAGGCGAGAAGGGTCCGCAACTGCCGTGGGGTGAGCAAGCCTTTTTCAACAGCTCTCTTCCCAAAAGGCCGCCCATCAGGGGTCTTGAGAATGGAGACAACATCCTCGGGGGTGAGCCAGCCGAAGCGGCGGCCTATATCGCCGAGTCGTGGCCGGTTGCTGCGCTGCCAGACCAAGGCCTTGATTATGGACTGCCAATCAACAAGACCGGAATAGTAGAGAAAATGTCCAAAAAGAAGAGGCCGATCAGGGAGCCTGCCGGTAAAGAGATTACCCTGCGTTCCCCTATGGGTAGGCCGTGGCTTGGAATATTTGCCGCCGTGAAAGCAAGGACCCTTTGCCTGCTTTTTTTGCTGGCGGGCCTTTGCCTGTTTTTTAGAAAAATCTGTCCGGGCAGATCTGTTGGTCCACGCCTTTCTGTGAGGGGCTGATTCTTTTAGCGAATGAGGCCTTATGACGTGAACAAACCCCTTTTCCCGCGCGTCAAGATAGGCGCTGAGGTTCTTATATGCCTGCTGAACTGCCTGAAATTGCTGGGAGCCACGAAGCTGGGCCCTTTCTCCCAGACCAACCAATGTGTCGGGATGGGTTTCCTTGGCACGTTTACGATAGGCGCTTTTAACCCCGGACATCTGGACATATTCGAGAAATTCTGTGGAAATATTCAGATCATCACCAAAGATGACCTGACATGCCTGGAACAACTCCTGTTCAACAACCGCAGCCATTTTTTATCCTTACAAGCATGGGTTGATGTAATGTCTCTCCAGACAATACAAGGCTATGAAACGCAGATGAATGAATCGACCGTTCAAACGGAGATAGAAAGGGGAAAAAGGGCACTTCTGAATCTTCAAGAAAAATTATTTTTCTTGAAACCCGGGAATGATCCATTCGCCACTCCTCCTTCCAGAAAAATTCGTTGAAAAATTAAGACGATAACCACTGGGTATTAAAATACCTCTTCCAACAGAGAAGATCTACTAAAAAAACAGCAGATTGCGGATTTAATTAAAAAAATGCAGAAAAAGATGCCTTTTGAACGGAAATCAAGAAAAAGACCCTTTTAAAAAGCCTTTTAAAAACATGTAACCCTTTGACATCGCGCCCCTTTTAATCGACAGGCGCCACTTCAACATGAACAGCCTCAGATTCGCTGAGGGTAATATCGTAACCACCTATTTTAAGAAGAATAGGGTCTCCCAAAGGGGCCTTCCGAACGACATCCACCTTGGCTTTGGGGGTAAGTCCCATATCAAGCAAGCGCTTACGCATCTTGCCGCAACCATTATAATGGCGAACACAGACACATTTTCCGGCCTTCACCTCACTGAGGGGCATACAACCCTTGTGACAGGATATTTTTGTACAGGTTCCTTTGTCACGACTCTCATCCTGACATTTCTTATTTGAGCAAAAAAAACGCATTTAAACTCCCCTGCAAAAATTGGAATACCCTCAATCAGGAGGCAACTAAAAAAGCTTTTTACAGAGCCGAAGTTACCTTGTCAAGAAAAAGTTAGCCTACCCTTATTGATACTTTATTTTATGAACAAGTTCCACTTTTTAACCTTCTGCTGTTGTAAAAAATCCATGACAATTCCATATTGAAAATACTAAGCTAAATATTAACACCTTGCTTTCCTTCTCACTTTCCAACAATTCCTTCTACTTAGGTATTTGTGATGGACCGATTCAAGAAGAACAAACCTTACACCTTCAGCGACCTAGAACGCCATCTTGGCCGTGTTTTAAGCCACATGTCAATCCCTCGCATGCTGCCTTATCATGCCGTCATGAAGGCACCGCCGGTGGATATGTTTGAAACCAGCCAGGAAATTATAATCTACATGGAGTTACCGGGCGTTGACCCGGACAACATTTCCGTGATTGCAGAGCATGACACCGTTACCGTTTCCGGTGAACGTCCGGCCCCGTCCTTTAAAGACACCACCTGTATTCATAACCTGGAAATCGAACATGGCGATTTCACCCGGACCATTAAAATACCAACCCCTGTTAATATCTCGGCCACCACGTCCAAATGCCAAAATGGTTACCTCATTGTCACCCTGCCTAAACTTAAAACTCAGAGTCGTATAAAGATTGAGGTTGAGTAAAGCTCCTCTGAACTCCATGCGCCAGCTCAGACATTTCCGCATAACCCTTTAGGATTCGAAGAATGCCAGAAAAAAAACTTCCAGAAAACGACAACAACAAAAACGTGGACCCCACCAAGCTGAAAATTCCGGCCTCCCTGCCGGTTTTGCCTCTCCATGGTTTTGTTTTCTTTCCCGGCATGGGATTCCCCCTGCAGGTTAAAGATGATTCCTCAAAACAACTTATTGACGACACCCTTGTTAAAGACAGGCTTTTTGCCATTGTCACCCATCGTGAAGGGCTGGAGGCAAAACCCAGCGTCGCCCCGGAGGACCTTTACAATGTTGGTGTTGCCGGCTACATCCATAAGCTCATCAAGAATGATGACGGCTCCTATCAAATCCTCGTCAGCGGCATAAAAAAAATCTCTCTCACCGACTACAGTCAAACCGCCCCTTATTTGGTGGCCAAGGTGAAGGAGATTCCGATGAAATTTAAAGCTGATCAGGAAATTGAGGCTCTGAGCCTCAATATCAGTGAGCAGTTTAAGCAGTTGGTGGAAATATCAAAACTTCCTCCGGAACTGATCATGACCATGGATTCTCTTACGGATCCCTTCCATATAGCCTACCTGACCACCTCACAACTCCACCTCCCTGCTGAAGGGGAACAAGGTATCCTGGAGGTGGCCAAGGCCAAACCCCTTCTCCACCAGGTCACCTCTGAACTCGCGAAACGCCTGGAGACCATTGAGATGAGTGCGGCTATCCAGAAAAACGTTAAGGATGATATTGACTCCAAACAGCGGGAATTTTTTCTGCGCCAGCAGTTGGCCGCAATCAAGAAAGAGCTGGGGGAAGACAATGAAAACCTTGACCTTGTGGAACTCAAAGAGCGTCTGGCCAAAGCAAAACTCTCCAAAGAGGTCCGGAAGGTTGGCGAAAAAGAACTGAGCCGTCTGTCACGAATCTCGCCCTCGTCTTCTGAATACACGGTGTCCCGAACCTACATAGACTGGATACTTGACCTGCCCTGGAAAAAATCCACCAAGGACAGCCTGGATATCTCCAAGGCGGAAGAGGATCTCAACAAAGATCATTATGGGCTGGAACGGATCAAAAAAAGAATCATTGAATTTTTGGCCGTTCGCAAACTAAAGGCCGACATGCACGGTCCCATTCTCTGTTTTGCCGGTCCGCCAGGTGTTGGCAAAACATCTTTGGGCCAATCAATTGCCCAGACCATGGGCCGCAAATTCGTCAGACTATCTCTGGGCGGGGTTCGTGACGAGGCTGAAATCAGAGGACACCGGCGTACTTATATCGGCGCCTTGCCCGGTCGGATTATCCAAAGTCTTAAAAGAGCGGGGTCCAACAACCCATTGTTCATGCTTGACGAGATCGACAAGCTGGGCAACGATTTCCGTGGCGACCCCTCCTCTGCCCTTTTGGAGGTTCTTGACCCTGAACAGAACTCCACCTTCAGCGACCATTATCTTGAGGTCAATTTCGACCTTTCCAAAGTGATGTTCATTACCACGGCCAACTATCTGGAAAACATCCCAGGCCCCTTACGCGACAGGATGGAGGTGATCACCCTCACCGGCTATACCGAGGAAGAGAAAGTTAATATCGCTAAAAATCATCTCTTCAATCGCCAGCTTGCAGCCCACGGACTTAGTTCCAAAAATCTGGAGGTTACCGACGATGCTATCCGGGGGGTTATCCGCTCCTATACCAGAGAGGCGGGCGTCCGAAATATGGAGCGAAAACTGGCGGCCATTTGTCGTGGTGTAGCGAAAAATATCGTCACCGGCCATAAGGAAAAGGTCGTTGTCGGCCCTAAGCAACTGGTAGATTATCTCGGCCAGATCGAGTTCTTCCCCGAGACCTCGACCTACTCGTGGGGGCCCGGACTTGCCACCGGGCTTGCCTGGACACCGGTTGGCGGTGCGCTGCTCTTTATTGAGGCCGCCATGATGAAGGGGAACGGTGGCTTGAAGATGACCGGTAAGCTTGGCGATGTCATGAAGGAATCCACTGCTGCCGCCCTGACCTATATCAGGGCCCATGCGGAGGAATTACAGGTAGACGAAGAAATTTTCTCGGGAAAAGACATCCATATCCATGTTCCTGAGGGGGCAACTCCGAAGGATGGGCCGTCAGCCGGCGTGGCCATGGTGGTTGCTCTCACCTCCCTTTTTACAGACCTGCCAGTCTGCAAAGATGTGGCCATGACAGGCGAGATAACCCTGCGCGGCGATGTGTTACCGGTGGGTGGCGTTAAGGAAAAGGTCCTGGCAGCGGTGCGTTCCGGCATCACGGAAATTATCCTGCCCCACCTAAACCAGAAGGATGTTTCCGAGGTCAGAGAAAATGTCAAAGAAGGTGTCACCTTCCACTATGTGAAAAAAATCGAAGAGGCCTTAAAAGTAGCCATTAGGAAAAAGTGCAAGTGAAAGAAGGGTAGCCCTTCCTGAAAATACCGTTTCAGAAGCGCTACCCTCGCCCCTTGGCTGCCAAAAACAGGACAATAAAACAGAAGGAACAGGTAACAAAAGCCCATCACCACCCATATCATCATTCTTTTCTCCAACTGTCTGCCTTGATCCATCATCTCTTGAGGATATTTACTGGCTAGGCTGGACGCTATCCCTGTTTCGTCACACCTCAGACGCCCCCTTCCCTCTTTCCATAATTTGCAAACCGTATTGCCCCAATCATAAAAAATCCAGGGAACATCTCCGGCAGGGAGGCCAGAAATTTTCTTTCTCCTCTCAGTTTCCTGTAAAATGTTATCAGCCCCAGCCCAGGCACCTTCGGCCTAAACCCCTGACAGAGTATGAGAAGAGAGCGCCACTTTCTCTACACTGCTAGCACAACACCCTGTGGTTACGAAGAAAATTTCTGGCTTTATATTCTGGTGATAGACATAGCGCCGCACACTCTCCAGACAGGGGTGCCGATATTCCATCATCCCCTTGACAGGCAGGAAAGCACTGTGCTGAAATGAGGAGAGGTGAAGGCCATGGAGGCATATCCATTCATCAGCAGGACAACCAGGAGACTATCATGTCAGTAGGAGAATTTTGCAATCGTCAGGTGGTCATTACCAGCCCGGAGAGTGACATCGTTGCCGTGGCCAAACTCATGCGTAAGCACCATGTCGGTGACGTGGTCATAGTTCAGGGCAAGGAGGGAGCAGCCAAGATGCCGCTGGGCATCATTACTGACCGCGACCTGGTCATTGAACTCCTGGCCCAGGAAGTGGCCCTGGACGCGGTGACAGTGGGTGATGCCATGAGCTACGAGCTCGTCACCTGCCAAGAATCAGACGGCATCTGGGAGACCCTGCAGAGAATGGAGAGCAGGGGCATCCGGCGTATGGTGGTGGTTAATGATGAGGGGAGCCTTGTCGGCATACTAACCGTTGATGACCTTCTAGAACTCCTGGCCGAAGAGATGACCACCCTGTCCAAGGTGACCTTGGGCCAGCAGGCCAGAGAGAGGCGATACAAGGAGTAAGGACCAGAAAGCAGAGTTTCCTATGGACGGCGCTTACGGGAGGCCAGGATGCTCTTCAGGGCAATGATCACCTTGCTGGCCTCTTTCTTGGTCAACACCTCCACTCTGCCCTTTTTATAATACTTCTTGAGAAAATTGCCCAGATGGGCCTGGCTCCAGCTGAGATCTGCCACGAGATGGTCGACATAGAGCTTCTGGCGGAGGGTAAGGCCATAGCGGTTTACTTGATAATGGCTGCTCCTGGCAAAGGAGCGCATCAGACCCCGAAAGCCTTTTTCGTCGAGATCCCGGGCCGAACGCACCCCGGCCACCTGCTCCAGCAGGTCGCGGTACTTCTGATCGGACATATTGAGCTCACGCTTGACAATATGGATGACGGCCAGCTTCTTGTGGTCAAGCAAACTCATCCCCGGCACCTTCTGATGATCTCCCCCATAAAGTCAGGGAGGTCCTTTGGCAGCCTCGAGGTAATCAGGTTACCATCGACAACCACACTCTGGTCCAGATAGTGGGCCCCTGCATCCTGGAGCTCCTTGGCCACGGTGCGGTAACAGGTGGCCCTTTTCTTGGCCAGCACCCCAGCCGCCACCAGGATCTGCGGACCATGGCAGATGGCGGCCACCGTTTTGCCAGCACTCATAAAATGGCGCACGAGGTCCAGGAGAGACTCGTCCCTGCGCAGGGCGGCAGGCGCCTTGCCGCCAGGCAGGATCAACAGATCATACTCCCCGGCATCTATGCCGGTCAGGGCCCGGGCCTCCACCTCGGAGCCATGCTTACCGCGGATGGGCCCGGCCTGGCTTGAGGCGATATCGACCGCTATGCCCTCCTGCCGGAGACGACGGTCGGGGACCAGCAGCTCCGCGTCCTCAAAATGCTCACCACTGACAATAAGGGCCTTCATCTTTCCCTCCTTGGCGTATGGGGTGGCCAGCAGGCCTCAGCTCGGCGGCCCTGGCTAAAGGTTTTTCTCATCTGCACCTCGCCCCGTTGCCTGGGGTGCAAAAACGTGTTCAGGCTTTGCAGCGGCCAGCTCCAGGATGGTGGGCAGCAGACCGCTTACCACCCGGGCCAGGCGCTCATAGTCGAGCTTCTCCGGGGTATCCTGAGAGGTATGATAGGCAGCATAGCGATAGAAGGCGGTATCAGTGACCATAATGGCCTGGTAGCCCTCCTGCCAGAAGGACCAATGATCAGACCAGTCAATGCCGGTAACAAAAGAGGGGGCGGCCAGCCCCTCTGAGGGGAAATGACCATGACGCCGAAAGGCGCCAATGGCCTGACGGACCAGGCGGCGGGAGCCGATATTGCCGGCAAAGGCGATGAAATTGGCCTGGTCAGGATAAAAAAAACCAAGCGGGAAGGGGTAATTCTGGCTACCAGGCTCATCACTATAGAAGCCCATGGTCTCCAGGGCCAGCATGGCCTTGATATCATCCTGCCGGGCCCGGGCCTGCTTGGCATAGTGGCTGCTGCCCATGGATTTGTTCAAAAAGAAGGGGGGCTCCTCGTTGGCAAAGGCCACCAGGCGAATGGTGCGCTCAGGACGGCTGGCCGCCAAGTGGCGGGCCAGTTCGAGGAGGACGGCCAGGCCGGAGCCATTATCATTGGCGCCGGGACAGTTATACACCGTGTCGTAATGGGCCCCCACCACCACGATCTCCGAGGCCAGGCCCTGTCCCCTGATCTCCACCTCCAGGTTAAGGGAGGTGGTGTTTTCGGCCTGATAACTCTGCTCCAGGACCTCATAGCCCATGGCGCTCAGCTCAGACCTGAGATAGTCCACCGTCTCAGCCATGGTATCAGCGGTCCAGATATTGCGGGGTCCGATCTCCTGGGCCAGGGTGCGGACATGGCCAGCCAGTCTCTCGGCGCAGCGCTCCTCCTCGGTACTGAGCCTGGGCAGGGGGCCGGAGAAGGAGGAACCGGGCATCTGGAGAAGGGCAAGGAGACTGGACATAAGCACCACGATAAGAACAAGAAGACGACCCAGGGCCGCCAGCCATTGCCGCCCCCCTTGGGGAGCGAACCTGAACCTCATCGCCGCCACCCCTCACTCCCCCTGGCCGGGCGTTGCCAAGGGGCCAGCACCCCGCCGTTTACAATCAGGCAGACCTGGACAAAAAGGGCTCTATCTCCAGTGTTCAAAGGCATGGCAGCCATCCAAGTCACCCATACAAAGATCTTTTTCAGGAGAAGATATGTGGGGGGCCCTAAACATCTCGCCACGACGCAGCGCCTCAGCCGCCTGCTGAGTGGCGGAGGAAAATGTTCAGGCCATTATTAAGGTAGTCGGCATCTGCCCCCATGGTAGCATAAGCCTTCCGGCTGACGAAGAAATTCCCCCTACCTCCGACTGCCAACAATGAAACCTGGGCGCTAATAAAAGGCCCAAGGTTCGACCTGTAACCACCGCCTTAAAGCCTTCCTCCTCGCCCTTATTCCCAACCAGGCCGGGGCCGCGGCAATTTGTCGCACCCCCTTGACAACCTGTCACATTTGGCATTCACTGCCCATAATTTATCAACCGCCATTCCACCAGGAGCGTCCCATCATGAAGAACTTCTTATTTCTCTGTAGTATTGGTCTTTTTGCCCTTTTGGCTGCCGGTCTCGGCAGCACCTCTAGCCAGGCCCAAGGCTTTCAGGAAGACCCGGAAAACTACCATTACTGCCATCGCTGCGGCATGGCCGTGGAAAAAGCGGCGACGGCTATGACTCTGACCGTGGAGCCCGAGTCTCCATGGTACCAATGCTGCCCCATGTGTGCCTTGATGGACATCATTGAGAGCGGCCAGGGCAACGGCACCATTACCGCCTATGGTGACAGAAGCGGCAAAAAAATAGAAATCGTGGTCAAGGACGGTGAGGTCACCAAGGTAAATCCTGCCAGCGCCATACTCCTGGTGGGCGGCGGCTGCCCCATCAACAAGATCTTCTCTGACCGCAACGAGGCCCTGGAATTCATCAAGGCCCACGACTGGGCTAAAGAGAAGATGCTGAAACCTGTGGCCAAGGCCTTTGCCAAGCTTAAGGAAAAAAAGAAGGCCATGTCACAATGCGCCCTCTGTGCCACCGAACTCAAAGGCCACGAGCAGACCACCAGTACCTTCATCACCAAGGACAAAAAGAGAATGCGCACCTGCTGCGCCCATTGCCTGCTCGCCACCATCAATAAGAACCAGGAAAATGCCAAACGCGCCGCCATCCCGGACTTCAAAAGCGGCCGGATGATCAATGCCAAAAAGGCCTACTATGTGGTGGCCACCGACATGGCGATCTGCTGCTCCCCCTCCACCATCGCCTTTGAAAAGCGCCAGGATGCCGAGGAGTTCCAAAAGAAGCACCACGGTGAGATCATGACCTACGATGAGGCCTTGGCCAACATCGACAAGGTTATGAAAAAATAAAGAGCGGTATCACCCGCCAGCGCCAGGGTGATGGGCAGCAAAGCACCTGCCACCCTGGTCTGGCCCTCTTAGTCGGGCCTCTCCTGGCTCTCCAGGTGCTCTGCCAGAAAATCAGCAAACCCCTGCGCATAGGCAGGGCCGGTGGCAAAAAAACCCTCGTTGTGACCGCCCTTGAGCTTGAGAAACACCTTGGGCGGCCGGCCTGCGGCAAATATCCTTTCACCATGGCTGAAGGGGATGATCTCGTCGTCTGGACTGTGGACCACCAGGAGCGGTGAGGAGACCTGCTGCAGATAGTCAAGAACGTTATAGCTCAGACGGCTGAGAAGTCTTGCCGGCAGCAGGGGATAGAGATGGGCTGCCATGTCCGGTACCGAGGTGAAACAGGACTCCAGGATCAGGGCTCCTGGTGGGTGGACTGTGGCCAGTTTGGCAGCCACGGCCGCCCCCAGGGACCGGCCAAAGAAAACAATGCGACCGGGTTCAATCTGGCGCTCCTGGACCAGGTATTGCCAGGCCGCCTCTGCATCGCGATAGGTGCCGGCCTCTGTCGGCCTCCCCTGGCTGCGGCCATAGCCCCGATAATCAAAGATCAGGACGCTATACCCGAGACGGTGAAAGATGAGCAGGGAATCAAGACGGTGGGAGATGTTGCCGGCATTGCCATGAAAAAAAAGAATGGCCCCCCGGGCCTGGTCCACGGGCAGGAACCAGCCATCGAGCTGAACATTATCGCTGCTGGTCAGGGTCACAGGTTCATAGGCCAGGCCCACATTCGCTGGGGTGGCCTCCACCTTGCGACCGCCGATATTGGGCAGAAAGAGGAGGTTGTTCTGGTAGAGGAAGACAAAGAGCATCATGGCGCCATAGACCATGGCCACCAGCAGCAGGAGCATATGAAAGGGAGCTGTCATGGCCAGGACTCCACGCAGTGGTGATTGTGTTTTTATCTCTGTGGGCAACATACCATTCTGGCCCGGATCTCGGCATTCAACCAGGGCCAGGCCAGCTCTGCCCGGCCCCGGCAGTCAGAGTTCGTGACAATCATTTGCCTGCCAGCCTCCTTTCGCGGTAGAATCTGCTTGTGGGGTCTTGCCCCACCATGACAGGCCACCCTGCCACTGCCATCTCAGACAATCTTAAGCCCCGGAGACACGCCCCATGAACAGACAAGGCTCCCTGCAAACCATCCTCCTGGGCGCCGGCCTCCTGTTTATAGCCGTCACCAGCAGCTCATGCCAGGGGGCCAGATCAGCGGAGCCGGGCGACAGGGAAGGGATCAGCCTTGATATTGACCGGATAAGGGCGGAGATGATCCCCCTCAACCCCGGGGCGGATTCCTACACACCGTCAGCCGCCATTGCCCACTACTTCAGTTCTTATGGCCTTGACCCTGCCGGCTGCCTGCATCTCTTCGGCACCTTTGCCGTCCAGGACAGAACCATTGCCGGTCATATCTTTATGCCGCCCCAGGCCAAGGGCACCATATTCCTCCTGCACGGCTACTATGATCACAGTGGTATCCTCAGCAGGCTCGTTGCTTTTTGCCTGGAGCAGGGCCTGGGCGTTGTCCTCTTTGATCTGCCCGGCCATGGTCTCTCCAGCGGGCCGCGCTTTGCCATCAATGATTTCTCCGATTATGCGGCGGTGCTGACCGCCTTTGCCGACCTCTGCGGGGAGCACCTGCCCAGGCCCTTTCACCTGGTCGCCCATAGCCTGGGCTGCGCCGTGGCCTATGAGTACCTGCATGGTGCCAGCCAGTCCCCCTTTAACAAGGTCATCTTCCTGGCGCCCCTGGTTCACTTCCGGCCCTGGCAGTCAACCAGGCTCATCTACCTCCTGACCAGGCCATTCACCAAGACGCTGCCCCGCAAACAGCGGCGCAACTCATCTGACCCGGAGTTCCTTAACTTTGTAAAAAACGACCCCCTGCAACAGCGGATGGTGGTGCCCATGAGCTTTCTCCGCGCCCTCTACAGATGGGAAAGGAGTATCCACGATTACGACGTGCTCAGTCAGCCTTTGCTCATCATCCAGGGCACCGAGGATGTCATTGTTGACTGGCGTTACAACCTCAGCTTCCTGGACGGTAAATTTACAGAGATCCATACCAAACTCATTGGTGGGGCAAATCACCAGCTGGCAAACGAAAAACCCGCTTTCAGAGCAGAGCTCTTCAGGCACCTGAAATCCTCTCTTGACCAGTAGGGTCTGAGGTGCTGCGGGGCTGCTCGGTGGCGGTGAGCTGCCAGAGATCATCCTTCTCCCGGTGGCTCAGGACATAGAGGATACCATCGACAGCCCTAACCTTGAAACAACGGGCCTGGGGACTTCGCCAGGCCTCGACAATCTCTACCACCTGCACCTCCTGCTCATCGAAGACGAAGGAGCGGGGCGTCTCCTCACCCCGGTAGCCGGCATAACAGTGGACCTTGACAGCAGTGGCCTGCTGGGGGCCGGCCATCAGCCCCTGACCTTGACCGTGCTGGCCTGGGGGCCCTGATCCCCCTCTGACTCATGGAAACAGACTCTGGTGCCGATGGTCAGGGAATCAAAATCTGCATTGAGAACGCTGTTGCGGTGAAAGTAGAACTCCCGATCGTCCGGCGTCGTAATGGTGCCGTAATCCTCCATGGGGGAGAGATGGCTGACCTCGCCCATGGGCATCTCGCTATGACACTTGACCTCCCCTCTCCGGCGCTGACCGTGCTTCTCCAGCTGACGGGCCGCGGCCTTAAAGGCATCGCGCAGGGCCACATAGCAATCCTCATGGGCCCTGTTCTTACCAGACGGCTCCCGATTGACGACCACCTTGCCCTCCGGGCAGGTGAGATCAATACTCACCTTGAAAAGACCGCCCTGCTGCTGATTTCTGGGCGGGGCTTCCACCACGACCTTGCAGCTGATGATCTGGGCATTGATATCCTCCAGCTTGTCAACGCGGCTCTGAATATCTGCCTCAACTGCCGCTGATGTTTCCATATTACGAAAGGTGATCTGTAGGGGTGACTGCATGGCTCCTCCTCATCTGATTTCTGTTAAATTTAAGCATCGCTCCCATAACCTTGGCCGGTGAGGGGCACAAAGGCCACAGACAGGATATCCCTGGTGACAAAATTGCCATCTCTCCCCTTCTCCAGAACGACAAGCTCCTGGGAGCTGTGGGGAAGGCCCACCGGTATAACGAGCCTCCCGCCTGGCCGAAGCTGCTCCTGCAGGGGCTTGGGCACGTGACTGGCAGCGGCCGTAACTATAATGCCGTCAAAGGGGGCGTGTTCCGGCCAGCCCTGATAGCCGTCACCCTGGCGCAGCTCCACGTTGTCGAAACCCAGCTCCTGAAGACGGAGGGCGGCTTCCTGGGCCAGGGCGGGAATGATCTCGATGGTGTAGAGTTTATTGATCAGCAGGGAGAGAATGGCAGCCTGGTAGCCTGACCCGGCCCCGACCTCCAGCATCACATGATCTGACTCCGGACAGAGCAGGTCGGTCATCAGGGCAACGATAAAGGGCTGGGAAATGGTCTGGCCGCTCCCGATGGGCAAAGGGCCGTTGGCATAGGCATGCGGCCTGAGGTGGCCGGGCACAAATTGATGGCGAGGCACCTTGGCCATGGCATCCATAACCTCGGGGCGCAGGGATGACAGGCCGGTGGCCCCTTGAGTCATTAGGGTCTCGACCTCAATGGTCCGTAACATCTCTTGGATATCTGCTCTGAGCATGACGCCCTCCCTGTTCTCACTCTATCTCAGCATGGGGCCGGGAGGCAAAAGAAAATCCGCCCCGCTGACCTTTGCCTGCCCCAGCACCTGCTCTCCGCAGCCCAGATCTCTCCGTAAACTGTTGATCTTCAAGGTTATTTAAAATCGTCATCTTTTCCTGTTTTTGGCAAAGAGTGATGTGCTAGACTGACAGTATATGCAGGACAACTCCGGAGGTGGCCTATCATCACCCAAAATTCACACAAGAGACACATGCTGAGGCAGAACTTTCTGGCCGTGGCCCTGATCTGGCTGGCCAGCCAGATCATCCTTTTTTACCCGGCCATCTGTCAGGCCAATCAAAGTAAGACCGCCCTGCGCCTTGAAATAAAGGGTGCCATTGGTCCAGCCGTGGCCGAGTATATCAAGGATGGCCTGGCCAAGGCCGCAGATGAACAGGCTGCCCTGGTCATCCTGCAGATGGATACACCGGGGGGCCTTGACACGTCCATGCGGCAAATCATCAAAGGGATTTTGGCATCAAAGGTGCCAGTGGTCTGCTATGTGGCGCCGGCCGGCTCACGGGCCGCCAGTGCCGGCACCTATATCCTCTATGCCAGTCATGTAGCGGCCATGGCCCCAGCCACCAACCTGGGGGCGGCAACGCCGATACGCATCGGCGGCATCCCCGGCCTCCCTGACAAGCCCAAGCCCCTGGAGGAACAGAAAGACGAGGAAACGGCCCCTCCTCCGGATGCCCTGGAACGAAAGATGATTAATGATGCAGAGGCCTACATTAAGGCCCTGGCCCACCGCCATGGCCGTAATGCCCAGTGGGCGGCCCGGGCTGTGCGCGAGGCGGTCAGCCTGACGGCAGAAGAGGCCTTGGCGGAAGGTGTTATCGATCTTGTGGCCACCAATCTAAAGGACCTTCTGAGCCAGCTCGACCAAAGAGAGGTGATCTTAGAGTCCGGCAAGATGATTCTGGCCACCAGTAATCTGACCATCAAAACCTTTGAGGCGGATTGGCGAATCAGACTCCTCACCGTGATCACCGATCCTAATATCGCCTATCTTCTCATGCTCATCGGCATATACGGCCTCATCTTCGAGCTCACCCATCCCGGCTTTATCCTGCCCGGGGTGGCCGGGGCCATTGCCCTGCTTCTTGCCCTCTATACATTCCAGATCCTGCCCATTAATTATGCAGGCCTGGCCCTCATTATCCTGGGCATTGTCTTCATGATCGCCGAGGCCTTTGTGCCCAGCTTCGGGGCCTTAGGTTTTGGCGGTCTCATCGCCTTTGTGGCCGGCTCGGTGATCCTGATGGATGACGAGGGCCTGCGCATCTCCCTGGCCCTCATCGCTGCCACGGCCATGACCTCTGCCGCCTTCCTGCTCCTGCTGGTGGGCAAGGTCTACACCATGAGCCGCAAAAAGGTGGTGTGCGGCCCTGAAGAGCTGCTGGGCAGCATCGGTGAGGCCATGACAGATTTTGAGGGCAAGGGCCGGATCTGGATCCATGGTGAATCGTGGCAGGCCCAAACCAGCACACCAATAAGAAAGAACCAGCAAGTTCGGGTGACAGGCCAACATGGCCTGGAACTCACCGTTGAAATCCTAGAGGAGGAACATTGACATGATTACCCCAACCACGGCTCCCTATATCATCCCCATTGTCCTGATCATCGGCCTGCTCTTTCTGTCCCTGAAGATTGTTACGGAGTATGAGCGGTTGGTGGTCTTTTTCCTCGGCCGCTTCCAGATGGTCAAAAAACCTGGACTGCGTATCATCATCCCCGGCATCCAACAGGCGGTCCGCGTCGACCTGCGGGTCATCACCATGGATGTTCCCAGCCAGGACGTCATCTCCCGCGACAATGTCACGATGCGGGTCAATGCCGTCCTCTACTTCCGGGTGGTGGACCCGGAACGGGCCATCATCCAGGTGGAGGACTACTTTAATGCCACCAGCCAACTGGCCCAGACCACCCTGCGCTCGGTACTGGGCCAGCATGAGCTCGACGAGATGTTGGCCCAGCGCGAGAAGATGAATACCGACCTCCAGGAGATTATTGATAAGCAGTCTGACGCCTGGGGCATCAAGGTGACCAATGTTGAAATCAAGCACGTGGACCTCAATGAGAACATGGTGCGGGCCATTGCCAAACAGGCGGAGGCGGAGCGTGAGCGGCGGGCCAAGGTGATCCATGCCGAGGGTGAACTCCAGGCCTCTGAAAAACTGCTGGCCGCCGCCAATATCATTGCCGACAACCCCCAGGCCCTGCAGCTTCGCTACCTGCAGACCTTAAACGACATCTCCAACGAAAATGCCTCCACCATTGTCTTTCCCCTGCCCATCGACATGCTTAAGGCCTTTCAAGGCCAGAAGGGCTGATGGCCCGGTGATAGACCGTTCTGCCTGAGCGGCTGCGGCCATCAGGAATGTAAGGGTGCATGACATGGCCAACGAGAGAGAGACATACGGCAAGGCCGAACTCCTGATCGAGGAGGTGCGTCAGCTGGTGAGCGAGCTCCATCCGGAAAGCGTCTATACCCTCACCATCGGCCTCGACAGTGATCTGGAGCGAGATCTGGGCCTGGACAGCCTGGCCAGGGTTGAACTCCTGGCCCGTATTGAGAAGAACTTTGGTGTCCACCTCTCAGAAAAGGTCCTGGCCATGGCAGAGTCACCCCGGGATCTTTTGCGCTACCTGCTGGGAGCGCAAGCCTCAAGGCTGCCTCCTGCCGAGGTCATGGCAGAGCTTGCAACCAGTGACAAGGGCCCATCTGAGGCCACAGGGGCCGCCACCCTGGTGGATGTCCTGGCCTGGCATAGCCATGGCCAGCCGGACCGGATTCACATCAACATCTATACCGAGGCCGAGCTGCGGGACCGAATCACCTTCGGGGCATTGCAGCAGAGCGCGGCAGAGGTGGCCTGCGGCCTACAGGAGCGGGGCATTGAGCCAGGCCAGAGTGTGGCCCTCATGCTGCCCACCAGCCCCGACTATTTCTCCAGCTTTTTCGGGGTGCTACTGGCCGGCGCCATCCCAGTCCCCCTCTATCCACCGGCCCGCCTCAGCCAGATAGAGGAGCACCTGCGCCGCCATATCGGCATCCTCAACAACTCCCTGGCCACCCTGCTCATCACCATCCCCGAGGTCCAGCCCCTGGTCCGGCTCCTCAAGGCCCATGCCCCTGCCCTGCAAAGTTCGGTAACGGTGAGCCAACTGGCCAGGCACGGCAACCACTACCAGACCCTGGAGATTAAGGCGGAAGATACGGCTTTTTTGCAGTACACCTCCGGCAGCACCGGCAACCCCAAGGGCGTGGTCCTCTCCCATGCCAATCTCCTGGCCAATATCCGCTCCATGGGCCACTGCATCAAGGCCAGATCAAACGACGTCTTTGTTAGCTGGCTGCCCCTCTACCACGATATGGGCCTAATCGGGGCCTGGCTGGGCAGCCTCTACTACGGCTGCCAGTTGGTGATCATGTCCCCCCTGGCCTTCCTTGTCCATCCCGAGAACTGGCTATGGGCCATCCATCGCCACCGGGGCACCCTGAGCGCGGCTCCCAACTTCGGCTACGAATTCTGCCTCAAGAAAATTGATGACAGAGAGATCCAGGGCCTGGACCTCAGCTCCTGGCGCCTGGCCTTTAATGGCGCCGAGCCGGTCAGCCCGGCCACGGTGCAGGATTTTTCGGCCCGCTTCAGGCCCTACGGCTTTCAGCCCCAAGCCATGGCCCCGGTTTATGGCCTGGCCGAGTCATCCGTTGGCCTTGCCTTCCCCCCCCTGGCCAGCACGCCGACAATTGACCGCATCCAACGCCTCCCCTTCATGGCCTCGGGCCAGGCCATTCCTGCCGCCGAAGAGGATGATTCCTGTCTGCGTTTTGTGGCCTGCGGCCAGGCCCTCAGGGATCATGAGCTCCGCATTGTCGACAGCAACGACCAGGAGCTGCCCCAGCGACGGCAGGGACGCCTGCAGTTTCGCGGCCCGTCAACCACCAGCGGCTACTTCCGTAATACCCGGCAGACCCGGGAGCTCTTTCACGGCAGCTGGCTCGACTCCGGAGACCTGGCCTACCTGGCTGATGACTATCTCTACATCACCAGCCGCAGCAAGGACATCATCATCCACGGCGGCCGCAACATCTACCCCACAGAGCTGGAGGAGGCCGTGGGCCAGATCAGCGGCATCCGCAAGGGCTGTGTGGTCGTCTTCGGCAGCCGGACCGTCACCAGCCAGACCGAGAAGCTCATCGTCCTGGCCGAGACCAGGGAATCGGTCCCGGAGCGCCTGGAGCAGCTGCACACCTCCATCAATGGTATCGTCACCGATCTTCTCGGCTTGCCCCCTGACCAGGTGCTCCTTATGCCGCCCCACACCATCCTCAAGACATCCAGCGGCAAGCTCCGCCGTTCTGCGACTCGCGCCCTCTACGAGCAGGGACGCCTGAGCAAGAAGGGGCGTGCGGTTTGGTGGCAACTTCTGCGGGTAGCCATGACCGGCCTTATCCCCCAACTGAGGCAGGCCCTGCACTGGGCAGCAGAGCATCTCTATGCCGGCTATGCCTGGGGCCTCTACTATCTGCTGGGCGGCTCGGCCTGGCTGCTCATCTTCCTTCTACCGCGCCCAACCTGGCGCCGGGCCGTTCTGCGCGGCTCCATGAAGCTCCTGGCCAAACTCTCCATGACGCCGCTTATGGTTAAGGGCTTAGCCAACCTGCCCAGGGACCAGCCCGTGGTCCTGGTGGCCAACCACATGAGTTACATGGATGCCCTGGTCCTGGCCGCCGCTTTGCCCGTGGACTTCAGCTTTGTGGCCAAGGCAGAGTTGCAGGAACGTTTTTTATTTCGGGTCTTCATGTCCCGCCTTGATGTGGAGCTGGTGACACGCAATGACGTGGAACAGGGGGTCTTGGCCACCCGCCGTATTGTCCGCAACGGCAGCAGGGGCAAATCCTTGCTCTTCTTTGCCGAGGGCACCCTGCAACGCATGGCCGGCCTGCTGCCCTTTCGCATGGGGGCCTTTGTCACTGCAGCCCAGGCAGACCTTTCCGTGGTGCCGTTGATCATCAGGGGCACCAGGCAAAAGATGCCCTCAGGCTCCTGGTTTCCCCGCCGCGGCCTGATCACGGTGACCATCGGCCAGGCCATCCAGCCGACAGGAAACGACTGGTCGGCGGCAGTGGCCTTACGCGACCGGGCCAGACAAGAGATCCTCCGCCACTGCGGAGAACCGGATCTGGCCGGCACCAGACCACCGCTGCGCGGCATCCGAAGAGAAAGTGGAGAAGCATGATGAACACGAAAAATTTCCACAGCCCCAAAAGGGCTGGCCACGGTTTCATCACAGCCAGGGAGGCCGTTACCCTGCCGGGCCTCTTCCAATGCCGCCACAAGGAGACTCCCCAAGCCCCGGCCTTTCAGCAGTATGAGAGCGGGATAGGCAAATGGCAGGCCTATAGCTGGGCTGACATGGCCCAAAAAATTTCCTGTTGGCAGCAGGGCCTGCTGGCCGAAAATATTGGCCCTGGTGGTCGCCTGGCCCTCTACCTCAACAACTGCGTAGAGTGGGTTTGCTGTGAACAGGCTGCCCTCTCCCTGGGCCTGGTCACCGTGCCCCTCTACCACCTGGACAGCCCCAAAAATATCGCCTTTATGATTCGGGATTCCGGGGCCAAAATCCTGCTGGTGGCAGATAGGCAGCAGTGGCTGGGCCTGGCACCCTACCTTGAAAATCTGCCGGATCTCAAGCTGGTCCTCTGCCTCAAAGGTAACGGCGAGGAGGCCAAGACAACAGGCGGCCCCCAGGTCAGTCTGGTTGCCAACTGGCTGCCTGCCAGGGGCCCGGCCCTGTGCAACCGGGCCACAGCCCCCCATGAGCTGGCCACCATTATCTACACCTCAGGAACCACAGGCAACCCCAAGGGGGTGATGCTCTCCCACCATAATATCCTGACCAATGCTGAGATGGTCCAGCAGGTGGTGCCCGCCACCAGGGATGATCTCTTTCTCTCCTTTCTGCCCCTCTCCCATAGCTTTGAACGGACCGTGGGCTATTACATCCCCATGATGGCTGGCTGCCAGGTAGCATTCTGCCGCTCCATCCAGGACCTTGCCGAGGACCTGCTCACAATCCGGCCCACTGTCCTGATCTCGGTACCCCGGATCTACGAACGGGTTTATGGCCGTACCCACGAAGGCCTCAAGGACAAGGGGGCCTTGGTCCAGCTCCTATTCAAGGCAGCAGTGGCCACGGGCTGGCGCCTCTTTCAGTCAGGCCAGGGACGCGGCGCCCCTGCCCGTCTCCTTGACCGCCTGTCATGGCCCCTGTTGCAAACCCTGGTCGCCCAGAAGATCCTAGACCGGCTGGGGGGCAGGCTGCGCCTGGCGGTAACCGGCGGCGCCCCCCTCCACGACAAGGTGGGCCGCCTCTTTATCGGTCTGGGCCTGCCCCTGGTCCAGGGCTATGGCCTGACAGAGAGCGCCCCTGTGGTCAGCGCCAACACCCTGACCGACAACCTGCCCGCCTCCGTGGGCCGGCCCCTGCCCGGGGTTGAGGTAAAACTCGGCAAGGATTACGAGCTCTTTGTCCGCAGCCCCAGCGTTATGATCGGCTACTGGCAGCGACCTGATGATTTCCGGGCCGCTGTCGATGACGACGGCTGGCTTGCCACCGGTGATGTGGCGGAGATCGATGCCCAGCAGCGCATCTATATCCGCGGCCGCCTTAAGGAGATTATCGTCACCTCCACCGGCGAGAAGATAGCGCCGGCAGACCTTGAAGTATCCATCACCGAGGATCCCCTCTTTTACCAGGCCATGGTCCTCGGTGAGTCCAGACCCTATCTGGCGGCCCTCATTGTTCTGGAACGCACGGCTTGGCAGGAGTTTTGCCACGATCTGGATCAAGAGCCTGGCGACCCTGCCCTCCTCACCTCGACCCTGATTATGGATCGGGTTATTAAGAAGATAGCGGTCCTACTGGGGGCCTTTCCCTCCTACGCCCAGGTCCGCGCCGTTCACCTGAGCTGTGACTCTTGGAGCCTGAAGGATGGCCTAGTCACCTCTCTGCTGAAGCCCAGGCGTCATGAGATTGAAAAACGTTTTGCCACGCAGATCGCCGGCCTCTACCGAGGCCACGATCTGCCCCACTAGCCAGCATTCCTCACAAAGATCGCTGTCAGAAATGCTGGTTAACACTTCTGGATGGTGGATTATCCCATGCTCTTTCAGCTTGCCGGCGATATAGTGGTTCTTGTCCACTTCCTTTTCATTGCCTTTGTCGTCCTGGGCGGCCTGCTGGTGTTGCGCTGGCCGAAGCTTGCCTACCTCCATATCCCGGCGGCCCTGTGGGGGGCCCTGGTCGAGATACAGGGCTGGATTTGCCCGCTGACTCCCCTTGAATACCATTTCCGCCAGGCTGCGGGCCATGGCCCTTACCAAAGCGGCTTTATCGACCATTACATTGTGCCGCTGATCTACCCGCCGGGCCTGACCAGGAAGGGCCAGATACTTCTCGGCCTCCTGGTGGTCGCCGTCAATGTCGCCATCTATGGCTTTCTTCTTCTCCGAAAACAGCGGAAAATCGTGGCAGCCAGCAGCGCCAAAAAAAAAGACACCGATTGTCACTGATCAGCAAATTATGGTATCATTTTCATGACCTTACGGGCAGATGTCGCCTCTATGGCCATGCCAAAATCCGTAGATTAGTCCTTAGGATTCTGAAGTTCCGCCAGCCAAAGGTCGTGGCCGTTGGCCAGTTGCCGGGCCGATCTCGCAGCAGATTGCCCAATCAATGCCGTTCCCCTTTCTATCTGGATCAGGAGTATATATGAACGATCGCCTGCAGGAACTGTTTAGCAAAATAAAAGAGCTGGAGCAGGAGGTAGTGAAGGAGTTTCAGCAAAAGGAAAAGGAGTATTTCTACGAGATTAGAAATAAAAGGGTCTATTTTGAGAAGGAGGTCAAAAAACAGAACAGGAGGCTCATAAAAAAAATCCGTTATTACCTCAAAGACGCCCCTCTGTTGAACATCATCACCACCCCTCTCATCTGGTCATGCCTGCTGCCGGCCCTTTTTATGGACCTGGTTGTTTCTTTCTACCAGATGGTCTGTTTTCCGATTTACTCGATGCCCAAGGTCAAACGGTCCGATTACATTGTCATTGACCGGCACTACCTGAGCTATCTCAATTGGATTGAAAAAATTAACTGCTTTTATTGCGGTTATTTCAACGGCCTCATCGCCTATGTCCAGGAAATCGCCGCCCGTACCGAGCAATACTGGTGCCCCATCAAACATGCAAAGCGGAGCATGGCAAGACACAGCAGGTATAAAAAATTCTTCGACTATGGTGACGGCCGCAAATACCGCACCCAAAATAAAAAGGTGCGTTCCGACTTCAGCGACCTTGACTAAAGTGTAG
>JBDLIE010000016.1:0-64940 GCA_039715015.1 Thermodesulfobacteriota bacterium | reverse complement strand
AGTTTCCACAATGCCCATTGCACTGCGGAAGGCGAGTGGCGCCGAAGGCCAGGGCTGTTCGGGGTGCCCTTTTTGCGTTCCTTTTTGGGCACACAAAAAGGAACAAAACGATATTCGAAGCAAGAAAAACAATACAAGCAACAGACCTTCCCACAGTAATCCGTGATGAACCTTTTTTTATTTCTCAACTTTCTTTTCTCCTCCCACCTGTTGTAAACTATTTCTGTATTTCCTCCACATTTTGAGGGGTTATCCCTGGAACCGCAGAAAAAAATTTATTTTCTGCGCCATCCCAAAACCTGTCCCCCACGCTTATGAAAGCCTCGAATCCCCACGCCGTTTCCGACCCTCAGGTTGCAATACGCCTTCTTGATTGTATCCTCCATATTGCAGACACCATGAACGGCACAGAGCTCCCTTCCGCCAAGAAGATGAACAAGATCCTGACCATTGTCCTTGACTACATGGGGGCCGAACGGGGCTCGATTATGGTTCTTGAAAGGCGCAAACTCGTTGTCTGCGCCGCGACACGTCCTGAAATTATTGGCCACACTCAGCCCTTGGATGCAGATTTGGTTGCCTCCTGGGTTGCCCGCCAAGGAGAGCCTCTGTTTATCGAAGATATCTCTAAGGACAAACGATTTCCCATGCGGGGCGGCGCCACCTATAAAAAGAACTCTCTGCTCTGTGTCCCCATTTTCCACAAGGATAAGGTGGCCGGCACCATCAATGTCTCAGACAAGGCCGGCAACCGTGACCTGCTCAAGCAGGATGGCCAACTCCTGCTCCATTTCAGTAGCATTATTATCTGGGGACTGGTTCTTGAAGATCTGCAGGCTAAACTTACCAGGCAGCGGGCCAAGCTCCGCACACGCAATAAAGAGCTGCAGCGCCAACAGGAGTTGCGCAGCCAGTTATCCAGCATGCTGATCCATGACCTGAAAACACCTCTGGCCGAGGTCGTTGCCAACCTCGATATTCTCTCCTACTCCATTACCGATGATACAAAAGAGTTTCTTGAGGGCGCCCAGATCGGCTGCGACCGGGCCATCCGCATGGTCAGTAACTTGGTCAGTGTGGACAAAATCTCAGACGGTGAGCTTCAGCTCCTTGAGGAAGATGTTAAGCCCCATGATCTTTTAAGCGAAGCCCTCTCCTCTATTAAGGCCATTGCCCGCCTTAAAGACATTGGCATTGTCCATAACGAAGATCCAGAGATCGACCTTCCTGTCTTGCGGATTGACCGCACTCTCCTTCTCCGCGTTTTTCAAAATATTCTTGCCAACGCCGTGAGTTACTCCAGCCCGCAGACGACAATAACCGCGGGTATCCGTCTTCATGAATCGCATGTTATTTTTATGCTTGTTGATGAAGGTCCGGGCATCCCGGCTGAGATGAGCGAAACTATTTTTGACAAATACGCCCGGTTATCGAACAAACATGATGCCTTGGTGGGAACCGGCATGGGCCTCCATTTTTGCAGACTGGCTGTTGAGCTGCACCAGGGTCGAATCTGGGTTGAGGGCCGTGAAGGTCAAGGCAGTTGCTTCTTTGTCGAACTTCCCCTCTAAAGGCCTGTGACCTTCTGAGACATATACGACTATTTAATGAATTCACTTACCCCGCAAGACATGAATTTTCTGATCATTGACGACATGGACAACATGCGCCGTTCCGTGCGTGCCATGCTCAAGCTGATCAAATACGGCAAAAAATATTTTGAGGCCCCCCACGGTAAAGAAGCATGGAAAATGTTAAAGCAAAAACATCATGGCATCGATTTCATTATCTGTGATTACAACATGCCCTACATGAGCGGCACGGAACTCTTGCACCGTATGCGAGCCGATAAGCTGCTCCGTGAAATCCCCTTTCTGATGATCACGGCAGATGCCAACAAGGAAGTCGTTGCCGAAGCGGCAGAACATGATGTTGATGCATACCTCACCAAACCATTTGTTACCGCCTCTCTGGAAACAAAGATTGATGATCTCATAGACAAGGCCCAAAACCCTGACCAGACCACCCAACTTCTCAAGGAATCACGGCGCGCAGAAGAAAGTGGCGATATTAAAGCAGCCATAAAACTGGCCTTGGATGCATCCCAGGCCAACCGGAATCTTTCACGCCCCTACCGAGAATTGGGCCGCCTCTTCATAAAGATAAAAAACGTTAAACAGGCCATCGTGCAGTTCCGCACTGCCATTGACCTCAACCGCCTTGATGTCACATCCTATCATTACCTGGGACAACTCTATTTTCATCAGGGGAAACTGGACAAGGCCATTGACTATTACAGCAGGGCCATGGATATCAGTCCACGCCACAGTGACAGGGCCTTTAAATTTGCAGACCTGCTTATTCAAAAAAAGAAACCGCAAAAAGCCGAGAAAGTGCTGCGCCTGCTTCTTAAGCATGATCCAACCAACCAGGATAATCTTGAAAAGATCGCCCTGATGGCCAGCAACAACGGTTTTCCAGATTTGGCTATAAAGTGCTACAAGGACATCCTGAAAAATGCCCCCCGCCGTTCGTCTATCCACAAACGCTTAGGGCTGGCACTCCAAGAAAAAAACCAGCACAATCAGGCCAGTGCCTATCTGGAAAAAGCCGCTCAAAAATTCACTGAAGATATTGAGCTTCTCCTTGCCCTTGCTCGCAGTTATCTAGCCATGGACATGGTTGTCAGGGCTGATAGATGTGCCAGCAAAGCCCTTAAACTAGATCCTGACAACCAGGCAGCACGCAGTATCCTTAACCAATGTAGCTAGCTGTTTTGCATAAGCTGCGCCTTTCACCTCCAGCCCCAGCTTTTTTGCAGTAATAATTAAAAAGGCAGACTAGAATATGGCTCAGAATCTGAAGCTTCTTCTCTCCATCCACTCCATTGCCCAACAGGGAGAAAAAATACTTGGAAACCGCTGGCTCCCTTTTATTGATTTTCTTCGCAACGAACTCCGCCATCATGGCAGTGAGGCAGAGCTGAGCAGTGATAAAATTCTTATTTTCACCTTTGATCAGGGCCTGGCAGCCTTCACCTACCTGCTTTCTGCCCTTTTAAAGAGTAAAAAAGAGCATGGCTGGAAATCATCCAGCGGCCCCTGTCCTCTCCAAATCGTCGTGGGTTTGGCCCCAGAGGAGAAAGGAACCGATGACATGCCTCCAGACCACGCCAGCTGGGACTCCCTCCATCATGAGGAAATCTATATTACTGACCCCCTGGCCGAACAATGGCAGGATGCCTCCAAAAACGTGGGCAAATTCCCCGCTCATAAAATCCTGTCAGATAGTACTGGTCTGTGCAGAGTTATATTTTTTGATCATGATGTTGGCAAAAAGGCTAAATTGCTGGCATACCGCACCCTCCCGGTTGCTGGCAAGGGCCCCGAGTGTTTCTACTGTGGGATGACAGCTCATCACGCCTCCCTATGCCCTTCTAAATTTCTTTCAATGTCAACATGGGGCCTTGCTGATGTCGGCTATTTGACCTACCCCCTGCTAAACACCACCTACAGGGAGATTTTTCCTGAAAAACCTGACATCATCAATCTCCTTGCCGCGGGGGTAAACCCTGTCCAGGTCCGCAAAAACCCAGAGCTGCTTGTCTTCATCTCATTTTTTGATGTTTCAGCCGTCTACCAGCCCCGTTTCTTGTGGAATTTTGCTTTTTCCGGATACAGTCAGTGGGACGCCATCTTCCTTTCGGATCGCATCAAGATTGACAACAGCAACCTGCACTTGGGCCTTGATTGTCTCCGGGTCGGTCAACATGAACAGGCCTCTGAGATACTTGAAAAAGAAAACAAACGTAAGGATGGTGATCGCTTTGCTGCCAATATTGGCCTGGCCTTTTGCTCCCTTGAACTAAACAGAGGCAGCGATACAGTGCGCTACCTCAACGAGGCCCGCAATATTGCCCATCAGACGCGGCAAATTATTTACTCCAACCTTCTTCTCTCCCGTTATTACGAATTGCAAAAAGATTTTTGGAATGCCAAAGAGGCTTTGGCAAATGCCATGAAGGCCGACTATGACTGCCTTGATGGCCAATATCGCCGCGTCCAACTGGCTGTGCGGGAGGACCTCAGTGACCGGGAGTTCAAACTGTTACGCAGCCTGATTGTCGGCCAAAAAGAGATCTTCATGAAGGCTTTACTGGACCCGCAACTTTTACCTATCCAGGGTCTCATAGAAGAGCTTCTGAGCGAGCAGCATAATATTATAGCAAAGGATGCCCAAAAGAACCTGGACAGTGCCCAACAGGAAACAACGGCCCTTGAGGTATGGCTTCCTGATAATGACCGGCGCCGCCAGGAAAACCTGGAGACCATCAGTCAATTGCAACAGCAGTATGGTAAGAAGAGCTATTTTGATCTTCTTGATGTCTCAGAGCGCAGCAACGGTCTTTTCTTTACCTGCCGCCGCCTCCGAAAAGACAACTCTGACCGGCTCAGCCTTCAACTTCAGAAACTGGGACAACAGCTGGATGGGTATCTTTCCTTCTGGAAGGGATATGGATATAAGGGTTTCTTTAAAAAATTCCAGACCGCCCTTTTAAAAACCATCAAAAAGAACCACCATGGCCTTTATCTTTTAAAGGAAAACAGCAACGATTCAACGCGCCGGGCCATATCTCTTGCCAGCGAAGTGGGTCGCGAGTTTGCAGAAATCAAAAAGGGGTTTGGCCGCCTCTTGTGGGTGCGTACTACCTTTGACGGTTTAAAACTTTTCGGTAAACGGCTGCTGATCAGCGAATTTTGCATTGTCACCTTACTTGCCCTTCTCTTGCCTCTGCTTACCTCTTTGTTTGCTGGAGAGCCCTCCCTGGCCTGGATCGCCACCCTTGCTGCCAACAAAGAACTTCAACGTAACACCCTTGTCATCTCCACCCTTTTTGTGGCGCCTTCTCTCTCCCTGGCCTGGACTATGTTTGACCTGCAGAACAAATAGACAGATCAACACCAAGCAATTATGCAGCTCATTGATCCACCCTGCTCCCTCGCTGCGATATTGTGCACCTCCTGGACAAACACACTCCTATCACCATCAAGCTTTAGCGTGCTACCCCTTTATGCAGGGGCCTGGCCCTCCAGGCGATAGGTTTTGGCCTGGGCAAGCAGTCAAGTTTTTATCGCCTGGAGGGCCAGGCCCCTACATCAGCGTATTTCCAAAATGGCTTGTGCCTGGTTGTCGTCAAAACAAGTCGTCCTGGTTCATTTCCTGCCAGCGCATATAAAAAAAAGGCCGATTCAGCGAATCGCTGAATCGGCCTTGACTGCTACGAAACAAACAAGAACTGCTTAGAAACGAACATCCATCAGGAAATAGATGTTAGTCATGGTGGTATCTACCTCATCACCATCTGCATTGATCATTCGCTCCAGTCTCATTGGCTCACCTACTGGCTGGCCGGAACCGGTAAAGTCAAAGTCAGCATAGGTGGCACCGGTGCGGAAGAAGAGGTATCTGCTCACAGGCTGAATGTAATAAACCTCGTAGGCATCACCGCGAACAGCGAACTTATTATAAAGCTCGTTGGCACCAGTGGTGGGAGTGAAATGGTACTTGCTGCCATGGTTATACTCGAAACCAAACTTCGGCTTATTAAGCGCCTTGATCGGCAAGGTATAACGGAAACCAGCCACCACAGCCCAACCAGTCTGACCTTCAACATCGGTCTGCGCCGCTGGCACTCCCGGGGTCAAAGTCAGCAGACTAAAGCCAGAACCAAGGTTCGCAGGCTCATCATTTGGCGTCATCTCATTTATAGAGCCAGAGACATAGAGGTCAAGCCCTGAGTTGGCAAGATCGGAGACCTGGAAATGGGCCCCGTACAGATCCGCATCACCGAGGATGATGCCATCGGCGGGTGTGCCGTCCACAAAGTTGGCCGGCAAGTCGTAGATGTGGGCGTAGGAGAACACCATGAGGCTGTTATTGATAAAGGGAATCTTACCCTCAAGGAAGGTGGCGAAAATATCGGAATCCTTGGTATTTTCGTTATCAAGCCAGCCAAAATCAGTATCATTCATATCTGAACGATAAAACTTACCATAGGCAAAGCGGAGACCGGCGTTTTTAAGGCCGATGTAGCGCTCAAGACCCAAGGTGGCAACGATTCCGTCTGCCTCACCGTCAAAAATAAGGGATGGATAGGTGGACTGGCGCTTCCTGTTCTCCTTAAACTCGGCTGGCGGACCCTCGGTGGATGGGTGGCGACCAACGGTAATGGCCACAGGCAGGGGAAAACCTTGCGGAATCCAATCGACATAGAAACGGTCAACCTTCAGGCCATTATCCCCCAGGGTATGAACCGCATTACCATCGTTATTAAAGTTGACCAAATCATGTTGATCATGATCACCCCAGGCATGGTAAGCAGCCAGGCGGGCATGGAACTTCAGTGACTTGGAGATATTGGCGTCCATGTTGATACGGAAACGATTGGTGAAATTATCATCATCGTGTTCGGTGGTCGAATCAGTTGTTGCGGGTACAGGGAGACCTGTAGCAAAGCTGGCAACCATCAAGTCTTTATAGGCATAAGAGTCATAACGGAGGCGATACTCAGCGCCGAGGTTGACCCTATCCTTCAGGGTCTTGGTTTCAACCTGATCCAGGGTGTCATAAATGTTATTAACGTCATCAGCCAGCCGGTCGATACGGGCGCTGTCATTTTTTGACATGGGCCTTGATGGCCGGGCAGCTGGTGTAGGTGCAGGTCTTGCTGCAGGCGCAACAGTTCCTTGATTAGATTCAAGCTCGACAACCCGGTTCTGGAGGGCTTCAAGGCTTTTCATAATTGCCCTGTAGTCCTCAGCTGGGATGCGAACCATATCCGCGGCGCAGACAGTACCTGTCCACAGCATAAGAGCGCCTGCGGTCAATAATACTTTTTTCATCTCTCTTCCTCCTATTTACCTTGGAATGACAGCTACCGCAGGCTGGTCGCTATCTGCCGCGTGGTCTTTTAAATATTGAACGATGACTTGCAGATCATCAACACTGACTGTCCCAGAGAAGTCGACCTTATGGCGACCCCTCTTAAAAAACTTGTCCCACACGATTGAGGCCTTATCTGCTGGATTGACAGGCGCCGCCTGCCCTCCCTTGACGTGACATGCTCCACATTTCTGCAAAAACATGTTTGCGCCGTCATCAGCCATTGCTGAGGTAGAGAGCATCGCCAATGACAATGCTGTCCCTAGTGCTAGACGCCACTTCATATTTCCCCCCATTACGGTTTGAGTTGTCTTAAATTTCGGTTATTCCTTCCATCTTACATCAATAAGTAAAAATTTTTATATCACAACCAAAGCATTTTTGCCAGTTTTAGTGGGATTATAACGGGTTAGTGCACGCCATCAGAGCTTATTTTAGCCCAAAAACAACCCATGGCACTACCATATATTGTGGTTCACTTTGCCTATATGATTACCAGATAGGGCCTTCGCATAAATTTTTATACTTTTCCGATACCAGGATAAAAATTTGTATTTTTTGCGCTTCCATACCCTTCCAGGCAGAGGATACCTCTTTTTAGTGCTGTTAAAACTTTTTCTGGTTTTTTCATCCAGGCAAGGTATGGTGAGCCCTTATACAAAACAATATGCCAAGGTGTTGTCTTTGATCTTTTGATTTCAAAATCGTCGACAGAGGCAATGAAAAGGGAATACGGTGTAAATCCGTAACGTTGGGCCGACGCTGTAAGCGGGGACTGACCAGCCAACATGTCACTGTCATAGTTTATGACGGGAAGGCGCGCTGGGTCGGGATGATCCGTAAGCCAGAAGACCTGCCTGGGCTTCATAAGTAATTCGGAATGATTTGTCCGTATCAATCCGCACAGAAAGCTATTTCTGTGCGGATTTTTTTATGCCTGCTGCTCCACAGGCATCGTCATAATCCAGCCTGCAGAGCAGAAAAACTCTCAGGCACAACCCGTCTCGTTGACGGCACGGAGAACAACAATGAAAACACAGTTAGAGCTCGCCAAGACTGGCGACATTACGCCGCTCATGACCCAAATTGGTCAGGACGAAGGCTTCAGCCCAGAGGAAATCCGCCAAAAGGTGGCTTACGGTGAAGTAGTCATCCCCAACAACCCCAATCGCCCCAAGCAAAAGGCGGTGGGTATCGGCATGGGTCTGCGCACAAAAATAAATGCCTCCATCGGCACCTCATCAGATATCCACGATATTGAGCTTGAAAAACGTAAGGCCCTCATTGCCGAAGAGGAAGGGGCCGACACCCTCATGGAGCTTTCCACCGGAGGCGATCTTGACCTGATCCGCCGCGAGATTCTCGGTTGCTCCAGCCTGCCGGTGGGTAATGTTCCCCTTTATCAAGCCTTTAACCACTACTCACGCAACTTTAAAAACCCCAACCTGCTTGATCCAGAATTCCTCTTTGACCTCATTGAGCAACAGTTAGCCGACGGCCTGTCCTTTATGGCCATCCATTGCGGCATAAACCGTTTCAGTATCGAACGTTTGCGTAAACAGGGTTATCGCTACGGCGGCCTGGTCTCCAAGGGCGGCACCTTTATGGTCTCCTGGATGGAATACAACAATAAGGAAAACCCCCTGTACGAACAGTTTGACCGGGTTTGTGCCCTGATGAAGAAGTATGATGCTGTTCTCTCTCTTGGCAATGGTATCCGGGCTGGCGCCATCCACGACAGCCATGACCGGGCCCAGATGGCCGAGATGATTATTAACTGTGAACTTGCCGAACTGGGCAGGGAGATGGGCTGCCAGATGATGGTTGAAGGCCCTGGCCATGTACCGTTGGATGAAATTGAAGGCAACATCATGCTGGAAAAACGAATGAGCGGCAATGCTCCTTATTATGTCCTCGGTCCCCTGCCCGCCGACTGCGGCGCCGGCTATGACCACATCACCTCGGCCATTGGCGCTGCCAGCTCCGCCCGCCATGGCGCTGACCTGATCTGCTACATCACTCCGGCTGAACATCTGGCCCTGCCCAATGAAAATGATGTCCGTGAAGGGGTGCGCGCCACCCGTCTGGCAGCCCACATTGGCGACATTGCCAAATATCCCCAGCGCCGCGAACGGGAAAAACAGGTGGCCTTGGCCCGCCGTGATATGGCCTGGGACGACCATTTCGACCTGCTCATGTTCCCTGATAAGGCCAAAGAGGTACGTACCGGCCGCAGCCCTGAGAACACTGACACCTGTACCATGTGCGGTGACTTCTGCGCCATGGAGCGGGGCTATTCTCTTTTTAAAGACGATATGAAGGGTGATAAGATCAGAACAACGGAGAGCGCTTAAAAAAAGCAGCCTCATTTAACCGTAAAATGTGATTACCATCTAACTTCAGCCATTTTTCAAGAGACAGTGCTGTAAGAGCTCACCCCTGTGCGCGATAAGAGGGGGCTTTGCGCAAAAGATCGCCTCTTTATCGCCGGAGGGCCGGGTGCCCCGCAGGAGATAAGCGCAGACTTCGAATGCCCTTGGGGTGCTCCTCCAGATCACGCCCTGCGCAACCATCTCGCATGGTGAACAAAATTGGCTGAAAATTCGTGGTAATCACATTTCAATATGCGCTAATTGCCGTCTTTTTTTGATCTCACGGCGCTGTCCCCTCTTTTCTCGACCAACCCTTCCGGCAACTTTCCCTTGCCTCTTTTGTTTTCCCGGTTACAATTGCTATTTTCGAAAATACTTTAATAGCTACGGTTCGCCGTTAATCTGCATACCGTCAACTAACAACTGCCAACTCGTTGTCTTTGGAGCAGCGCCATGAGCACACCACCGATCATCATTGTTCTTGCTACCCGTAATAAGGGAAAAATTAAGGAATTCCAGGAAATCTTAAAAGATTACCCTGTGGACTTGAAAAGCCTGGACGACTTTGGCCCCATCCCTGAGGCTATTGAGGATGGTGAAACCTTTGACGATAATGCCTACAAAAAGGCGGCCTTCACCGCCAAGGTACTTGGCCTGCCAGCCATCTCCGATGATTCCGGCCTCACCGTGGAGGCCCTTGACGGCCGCCCCGGTGTCTATTCAGCCCGCTATGCCGGTGAAAATGCCACTGACCAGGACAATATCAGCAAACTCCTAGATGAACTCGATGGAGTCAGCAATCGAAAAGCGGCCTTTGAATGTGTGATCTCCCTTGCCGTTCCTTCCGGCCCGGCCCTCACCTATGAAGGGCGCTGCGAGGGCGAAATTACCACCAAAGCCACAGGAGAAGGTGGTTTCGGCTACGATCCTGTCTTTTATTATCCTGATTTCGGCAAGACCTTTGCCGAGGCCACCATGGCCGAGAAGAACAGTGTCAGTCACCGTGGCAAAGCCCTGGCGGAAATAGCAAAGGAAATGCCCAAGGTCATCAAGTGGCTGCAACAGCGCCTCTTTGAGGAAAAAGCTCCCAAGCCAGACCATGAAGAGTTTGAACATAACGACTGGTCAGAGCCTTATATGGTGAAGTAGGAAGAGAGAATTCAGAAATTAGCAGACCAAAAGGCTGTTGAAAAACGTAGCGAGCGCCGGAAAGACAAGGAAAAAATGGGCGAAAAAGCGCAGCTTACAAATGTAAGTGAGCATTTCGGAGTCTCGCAGGCTCGCTTACCTGAGACCTTTTTTGACGCAGGATTTCCCAGCGCAGTAGTTTTTCAGCCGCCTTCTAGTCGTTAAAGCCCACCCGTTCGATAAGCCGCCGTATAACCTTGCGCTCTTCAAGCCCCAGACGGGGGCACCTCAAAACCGGTATCGTAAAAATCTGGATTGATGTCGTTGGCAGACCAGACACTGCGTGCCTCAAAAACAAGCTCTTTGCCGGGGTAATAACCATCCGGCAGGACAATTTTGAGGGTCATCTGCTTATCTTTAGGAATGGGATTTCTACTGACAAGTTTACAGCCCCTGGTGGTGATATCCACCCGGTTAGCCACCTGCTTGCCTGTATCAGCATCAAACACCTCCAGGTAATAAAAGAGGTGGCGGCGCTTCATGGTCCGTATTTCTGAATCCATCACCAAGGCCCGTGCTTCCTTGCCTTTTTTCGGCGGCCAGCAAAGACTTGCTTAATCGTTAAAGGCGGTCTGCTCTATGAGCTGCCGGACAGTTTTGCGCTCCTCAGCCCCCAGCCGCGGCACCTCAAAGCCGGTGACGTAAAAATCGGGATTAACATCAGGTCTCGACCATAATGTTTTGCCCTTCATGATAATTGTCTTTAACGAGTAGAGACCTTCGGGAAGATCAAGACGGAGGGCCATGTTTTTCTCTTCCGGCAGGGGTTCACCACTGATAATCTTGCATCCCCGGGTGGTGATATCCACCACGTTGCCTACCAGTTCACCTGATTCATTATCGTAAAGCTTCAGGTAATAAACGAGCTGCCGCCGTTTCATGATCCGTGATTCAACACCCATAAAGCATCTCCGCTCAAAGATAACCTCAGACCCTCACAAAGGCCTCTCCACATTCAACCTTCCCTCTTTATGGGGAGGTGTAGATTTATGATGAGCTGAAATTTACTTTTTTGCAAGCTGATCAAGAATAAAATTCAATACTTCCTGAGCATTCATTTGTGAAGAATCAATTTGCACAGCATCGGATGCTGGTTTGAGGGGAGCCAGGTCCCTGGTGGAATCATCATGGTCGCGTTTAATGATCTGGGCCAGGATGTCATCATAGACGGCCTCCTCTCCTTTTTCATGGAGTTGCTCGACCCTTCTGCGTGCCCGTTCTTGCGGGGAGGCATCAAGAAAAAACTTATGCCGGGCCTTAGGGAAAACCACCGTTCCCATATCGCGACCCTCGGCAACCACCCGGCCTTTGGCGCCAATCTTCTGCTGAAGTTCGGTGAGCTTGCCGCGCACCAAAGGTAAGGCCGAAACCGCCGAGGCCACCATACCCATTTCTGCCGTGCGAATAGCAGCGCTGACGTCGTCGCCAGCCAGAAGGACCCTGGTATCGCCGTCACCAGGCTCAAGGTGAAGATCAAGTTCAGCCAGCATGGACGCCAGCTGATCATCATCAGCCAAATCCACGCCCTGTTGCCGGGCTTGAAGGCCCACGGCCCTGTACATGGCGCCGGTATCAAGATAAGTGTAGCTGAGTTTGGCGGCCAGCATCCGACTCACCGTGGACTTGCCGCCACCTGACGGACCATCAATGGTAATAATGGTATCCATATTACTTGCCGCCAATGTCATCAAGAACCTGGGCCAGGGCGCCAGCAAGTCGTTTGTTCTCAGCCTCGGTGCCCACGGTGATCCTTATATAGGAACCATAACCATAAGCTGCCATGGGCCTGACAATAACACCACGATGAAGCATGCGCTCATAGAGGTCTTTGCAGTCACAGTTGACATCCACCAGGAAAAAATTGGTCTGGCTGGCAAAAACGTGACAGCCCAGCTTGCTGATTTCCGAGGACAACCAGACAATGCCAGCCCTGGTCATGGCCATGGTCTTCTCGTAATGCTCGTTATCTTTTAAGCAGGCCAAGGCACCGACCTGGGCCAGCTCGTTGACATTGAAAGGCTGGCGAACACGGTGCAGGTAAGAGGCGATCTCACCATTCATGATTCCGAAACCAACACGCAGACCGGCAATACCATAGGCCTTGGAAAAGGTGCGCAGGCCGACCACGGCTGTGTTGCCATGGAGATACTCTCGAACATCAAGGCCCAGGTCATCGTCAACAAAATCCACATAGGCCTCATCAAGGACGACAATCACTGTCTCCGGCACCTTGGCCAGGAAACCTTCAAAGGTCGCCTTATCAAAGACGGTACCGGTGGGATTGTTGGGATTGTCTAGAAAGATAAGTTTGGTACGCGGGGTGATCTTGGTGGCAATGGTATCCAGATCATGGCCCATATCCTTCAGGGGGACAACGATATTTACTCCGTCCTGGGCCTGGACCATGGTCTGGTAGACCAGAAAGGAGGGATGGCTGGTGATAACCTCGTCGCCAGGGCAAACAAAGGCCCGCACCAAAAAATCAATGACCTCGTTGGAGCCGTTGCCAAAGACCAGCTCCTCTTGGGCCACGCCAAGATTTTCAGCCACGGCCTGGGCCAGGTAATAGCAGCTCCCGTCAGGATAGCGGTGCAGGTTGCCCAGGCACCCGGTAATGGCTTCCATGGCCTTGGGGGAAGGCCCCAGAGAATTCTCATTGGAGGCCATTTTGATGGAATCAGTGACCCCATACTCACGCTCCAGCTCCTTCAAGGGCTTACCGGGCGGGTAAGGAACAAGATCTTTTATATTATCGCTGACATTTAGTTTCATGGTTCTAGCACTCGTACACGTCAGAAAGGGCAGGCTCCCTATCAATCCATGGTAAAAGGATCGTCCGGCACCAGCCCTTGGGGCTTTTTACCTGCCACATCCAGGCGCTTTTCAAGATTATAGGCAACCTTGAGCAGGGTTTCTTCGCGGAAATGACTCCCCTGAAGCTGGAGGCCAATGGGCAGACCTTCCTTACTAAAGCCGCAGGGCACGGACATACCCGGCACACCGGCAAGATTGGCAGGGATGGTGAGAAGATCGGAAAGATAGACGCTCAGAGGATCACTGGCTTTCTCGCCAACCTTCCAGGCCGTGGTCGGCGTTACTGGGCTCACCAGGACATCGCACTGGCCAAAGGCCTGTTTATAATCTTCAACAATCAAGGTCCGCACCTGGGAGGCCTTCTTGTAGTAGGCGTCATAATAGCCCGAAGAAAGGGCATAGGTGCCGATGAGAATACGGCGTTTGACCTCATCGCCAAAGCCCTGGGAGCGGCTCTGCCTGTAGAGGTCGACCAGGGAGTCGGCATCCATATCGCGCCGGCCATAACGAACACCGTCATAACGGGCCAGGTTTGAGCTGGCCTCAGCCGGGGCAATAATATAATAGGCCGCCACCCCGTACTCGGTATGGGGCAGAGAGACCTCTTTGATCTGGGCGCCGGCGGCCTTGAGCTGCTCAATGCCGTGGCGAACGACCTCTTCCACCTCAGGATCAAGACCGGCGCCGAAATACTCCTCCGGTACGCCGACGGTGAGTCCTTCAAGGCCATGCACCAGGGCCTTGGTGTAATCAGGGCTATCCACCTGGGCCGAGGTTGAGTCGCGGGGATCATAGCCGGAGATGGCATTCAGCATAATGGCTGCGTCAGTGACATCCTTGGTGATGGGCCCTATCTGATCAAGGGAAGAGGCAAAGGCCAGGAGGCCAAAACGGGAGACCCGGCCATAGGTCGGTTTCACGCCAACCATGCCGCAATGGGAGGCGGGCTGGCGAATGGAACCGCCGGTATCCGAACCCAAAGAGGCCATGCATTCGTCAGCAGCCACTGCCGCCGCTGAACCGCCGCTGGAACCACCGCAGATGTAATCCGTATTCCATGGATTATGGGGTGTGCCAAAGGCGCAGTTTTCATTGCCGGAGCCCATGGCAAACTCATCCATGCTCACCTTGCCCACACAGACGGCACCTGCCTCGTTCAACTTCTCCATGACCGTGGCATTGTATGGGGGCGTAAAGTTCTCCAAGATACGAGAACCGGCCGTGGTGCGCAGGCCCTTGGTAGAGATGGCGTCCTTGATGGCAAGGGGAATACCGCATAGAGCGCCACCCTCACCAGCCTTCAACATAGCGTCGGCCTCTGCGGCTTTGTCCAGAGCCTGGTCACGATTTTCCGTTATATAGGCTGCCACCTTGGGTTCAACAGCCGCCATGCGGTCAAACACCGCTGTTGTCACCTCAACACTTGAGGTTTCACCCTGGGCCAGGAGTTCCTGTACTTCATGGATTGTTAGAGCACTTAGTTCCATTGGAATTTTTTCTATTTATATTTTGATTGAACCACAAAAGGCACAGCGCCACGGAGCTTTTGTTGAGACCCCGTGCCTCTGTGCCTTTTGTGGTGAACTCATATCATCTTGCGAGGTCAAATAACCCTGGGCACCACAAACGCCTCGCCATTTTGCAGAGGAGCGTTGGCAAGGGCCTCCTCCTGGGAGAGGGAGGGCTTCACCTCATCGGCACGGAAGGCGTTTTCAATGGCAAGGACATGGGTGGTCGGTGCTATATCCTGGCAATCAACCTCGTCCAATTTCGCCACATAGCCGAGAATGGTGGCAAGCTGGTCTGTCATGCTCTCTGCTTCCTGCTCAGAGAGTTCAAGACGAGCCAGATTGGCGACCTTCATTACTTCTTCTTTGGAAATACTCATAATAGTTTCTCTTTGTTAAAACCTTTTTTGCACCAACAATAACGCTCTCAAGGGCTGGCAAACAAGGCATACTACCCTTCCCGCCGGTGAAGTTCAATAGGGCTTTTTAATGGCAGCTTGAAAATTTTCCTCAGGGAAACTGCCATTTTTTCGCCGCCTCATCCTGGGCGCTATCAAAGGCGGGAAAAGGGATCTTTGTATCGCTCAGTTTAGCCAGCACCTCATCCTTCAGGGTGGTACGGCCAAGCAACTCGACCAACCCTGCCAAGACGCCATTGGCCAGGCTTTGCAGGTTGTACCCCCCCTCCAGGGTGAGGACCAGGCGGCCATCACACACCTCTTCGGCAAGCTCTACCACCTTCCTGGTCATGTAGGCAAAGCCCTCTGTGGTAATATTCATGCCGCCTAAAGGATCATTATGGGCGGTGTCGTACCCGGCAGACACCAAAATAAGCTCCGGCTGATATTGGCGGACCACAGGCGCCAAAATCTCATTAAAAATGCGGGCGTAATGCTCATCACCGAGGCCAGGGGTAAGAGGGACATTCACCGTGTAGCCTTCACCCTTGCCCTGGCCGGTTTCATGGAGGGAGCCAGTGCCGGGATAATAGGGAAACTGATGGGTGGAGAAATAGAGAACCTGATCGGTATCAATAAAGGAATTCTGGGTACCATTGCCGTGGTGCAGGTCCCAGTCGATGATGATAACCCTTTGTACTCCTAATTTTTCCAGGGCGTAACGGCCGGCAATGGCGACATTATTAAAAAGACAAAAGCCCATGGCCCTGTCATGCTCGGCATGATGTCCCGGAGGTCTGACAAGAGCAAAACAATTGTCCACCTCACCCTGCATCACCATGCGGACCCCCTCCACCACGGCACCGGCGGCCAGGCAGGCAGCATCATAGGATGCTGCCGAGGTGGTGGTGTCCTGGTCAAGGGCGTCAAAGGTACGCCCGGCGGTCTGGGCAATACGTTCGACATGGGCCTTGCTGTGATTAAGGCTCAAGATATCAAAAGGGGCGGCTTGGGCCGTTGGAAAAACAAACTGCTTCGCAATATCCGGATTATCAAGCTGGTCATAGACAACCTGCAAACGATCCGGGCTTTCCACATGATCAAAGCCGGGATCATGCTGAAGGTAGAGATTATCTCGGAAAATTGCTGTACTCACAGAATGTCCTCTCTGTTGTTTTTCATATGTTACTCTGAGCCTTTACCCTGCAACAAATCTTGGCGAAGGCGGCCAGAAGCGGCAATGTGCGATTCCGTTACGACAAAGTCAAGGTATTGGTCATGGCTGGCCATGGGCACCTTGTCCACCAGCTGCAGATCAAAGCATATTCCCACCCTGATAGCCTGGGGAGCGTCCTCGGCCAAAAAACGATCATAATAGCCGCCGCCATAGCCCATCCGTCCCCCTTGCCGATCAAAAACAGAGCCCGGCACCACAACAAGATCGAGGCTGGACGGTGGCAAAAGAGTGCAACCCTCGGGGTCCGGCTCCCAAATACCCTGGTAGCCCGAGACAAGATCCGTGTCTAAATCTCTAATGGCAAAAACTTGAAGCTTTTTTTCCTTGGTCAGCGTTAGGGGAGCAGCTACCTGTACACCTCGCTCCAAGGCCTGGCGCATGAGAAAAAAGGTATCAACCTCGCTTCGAAAACTGACAAAAAAAAGAATGGCGCTTGCCTGGGCAAAAGATTCGAGATGACCGAGGCGCTCAGCCAAGGCCCGACTCTTTTCCTGGCGCACCTGCCCGGCAAGTCCGTCACGCCGGGACAGCATTTCCTGGCGTAGAGCATTGCGGCTCTTTATGTTTGGGGGATGGCTTTCCATCAATGAGGCCCTCGTTGTTTCACGCAGACTAGCATGAATCCCTGCGAAGGCAAAGAAGAGAGGCGAACTGAAAAACAAAATGTGATTCCCATCGAACTTCAGCCAATCACTGACCATCATGGCTCAGGGCTACATGAAGGACTTGAGCAATAGATAACGCCTTTATCGCCGGAGGGCCGGGTGCCCCGGAGGAGATAAGCGAAGACTTCGAATACCTTTGGGCTGCTCCCACAGCATCGCGCTTCGAAAATTGCTGAAACTCCTTAGTAATCGCAAAACAAGAAAAGGTGCAGAACACTAGGCCCATGCCCCCTAAGCGACGTCAAACATATCCGCCTGGCGAAAATCCTCGTGCAGCTTCTTTTCCAAGTCAACAAGAGCAGCAGCATCCAGGCCAAGCTCACTTTGCACCACTTTGATATCCTGCCACTCATCAAGTTCCTTGAAGCCGGGGGCCTTACCCACCTGGATACTGAGATAATCAGCCATGGCCGTGATGTTGGCCAGAGTACGGAAATTGTCCGTGGCCTCCTGGGGCCGGTGATGCTGTTCAACGCAGGCCAAAAGAGATGAAGGCATACGCCATTTCTGCGCCAGCATCTGACCGATAACGGTATGGTCAAAGTCGAGAAGGTCCTGCTCGGCTTGAACCAATCCCTTCTTTCCAGAACAGTTAAGTCTGTCGATCTCAGCATACTCCGCAGGGTAACCCATCAAGATAGCCAGACGGCCGATATCATAAAGAAGACCGCCAACAAAGGCCTCTTCAGGATCAGGGTAGGCGATGGTCTGGGCCAAACGGCGAGCCGCCAGACCGCATTCCTTGGAGTGGCCCCAAAGGGCCTTGCCAAAGCGCGCAAACCTGGCATCATCATTAGGAAAGAAAGAGTGGGTGGAGGCGGTCAGCACCAGACTGCGGACAATATCCACCCCAAGCTTGGTGATGGCGCTCTGCAGGGAGCTGGTCTCCTGGCCGGTACTATAGAGGGCCGAGTTACTCACCTTGATGATCATGGCCAGCAGAGATTGATCCTGGGCCAGCACGGCGGTGAGCTCTTCTAAGGAACTATTTGGATCAGCAATGAGCTTCAGGGCCTGGCCCACAACATGGGGCATGGGCGGCAACTCGTCAGTGAGGGCAATGAGCTTGGTGGCCTTATCCTCGCCTATATTTTCAGGCATATCCACAGCCGTCTCGTTGCTGATCTTGACCGACTGAGCCGGAGCAATCAGCCAGGAAAGGAGGTCAAGAAAATGGAGAGGGCCCATGCCTTCCGTCACCTGGCTGTTAACAGTAAAAATCAGCTTGGCGCTGCCAGGTTGGACATCAATGGGAATAAGGCCGCACTCGCCTTCCTCAGGAAGATCAATAAGGCTCCCAAAAAATTCGCTATCATATACTTTTCCCAAAAAGGCCAATCCTTTTTCACAGGCCGTACGCACAATCTGATCGTCCACAACAAGGGGCTTTTCCTTAATGACCTTGGTGTGCAGTCGGCCCTCTTCATCTTTTTGAAAGGCCAGACAACGGAACAATTCACCCTCTTTCACCGAAAGGATCAGGGTGGTATCAAAATAGTTTTTACAAAAAGGATGCCAGGTACTCAAGCAGATCAGGTGGGAAAAACTTGGAGATATCACCGTGAAAAGACATAAATCGTCCAGGATAAGAGAGGTTTAATCGTTCGGCAACAGACACTACAGCGAAAGCTGAAACTCCTATCCAGGGTAGGGAAATTTCACATTTTACTCAACTTTTTTCATTGCCAACCGCCTATGTACCTAAAGAAAGGGAGTGGTGGCCCCATGGCCAACACCTCCTTGCAAAAAAATACCGCCAGAAGGGCTAGTTCGTACCCGGCCCACAGTATGTAGCAAACTGAATTCAATGATCTTTTTCTATTTTCACCATATCATTGGATAGCATTGTCTAGATAGATGAAATCCTTTCCTGCTTGCAATCACAATACAGCCAATCTATACTTTTTCTTAACTTTTCCTTGAAACAGGTTTCCTTCGTCTTATGCTGCCACTCTCTTTGCCGGCCCCTTTCCTCAGCCAGATTTCACCCCATTGTAAAGGCAGCAATCTGCTATGAGCACACGGGCTAAAGTCATCACTGCAGTGATGCTGGTCATCCTGACCATCTGCGCCATCTTCCTCAGCCTGCTTGCCAGGCAGAACCGGCAAAACCTTGACACCCTCATTGCCAGCAAAACGAAGAGCGCCAACATCGTCGCCAAGACCATTATTGATCAGGCCAGCCGGCACTACGCATTACGTATAAAAAGTTTTGTAAATTACAAAACGTCCAAAAGCAGAGAAGCGCTCCTCGCGGCCTTTGCTGATCGGGACCGGCAAAGGCTCCAGAAACTCAACAAGCCCTATTTCGACCTTCTCCGCCAAGAAGACCCCTACTTTGCTACCTTTGGCTGGATTCTCCCTGACACCACCGCCTTTCTCCGCGTCCATAACCCGAAAAATTTCGGCCAGGATGTCAGGAAGATGCGGCCGGATGTGGTTGCAGTCAATAAAGATCGCCGCCAGCGCTCAGGTTTCACCACCGGCTATGTGGGCTTACAATACCGGGTGGTGAACCCTGTCTTTTACAAGGGGGAGTACCTGGGAGCAGTGCAGTTCGGCATTGACGGACGAGTACTTCTTGACACCATCTTCAGGCAGCTGAAAACCCCGGTGGGCTTGGCCATTCCCAACAGTGAATACGCCACCATTTGGCCCCAACATCAAAAAGGCCTTGCCGGCCCCACTCACACCATTGAAGTTACGGATGATACGTTGCTCAAGGACATAATCTCTGATATCGACTGGGGGAAAAAGCAGCAGACTATTAAAGTTGATGATAAAAACTATATTATCTCTAACATTAATTCTTTGGCCAACTTTCAAGGGAAAGAGCTGGCTGTCCTCTTTGTGGCCCTGGATATCAGCCCCGAGGTTAACAAGGGGAGGTCTTTACTTTTTTCAGCCTTTTTTCTCAGCCTTATCCTGGTTGGTCTTTCCTTTCTTATTCTTTATTTCAGCTATGGCTCCCTTGTCCAGAAGATCGTCAACCTCAACCACTCTCTGATCCGCAACAATCAAAAACTGGGGGAAAAAGTTGAAGAGCGGACCCAAAAACTCCTCAAAGAGATTGACGAAAGAGTCATCACCGAGGCCAAACTGCAAAAGGCTGAAAAAATGGAGGCCATTGGCCTGATGGCTGGTGGTGTTGCCCACGACCTCAACAATATCCTGTCCGGAGTGGTGAGTTATCCAGAACTCCTTCTCATGCAGTTGCCTGAAGAGCATGAATTACGCCGGCCTATCACCGCCATCCATGAATCTGGCCTGCGTGCCGCTGCCGTTGTAGCAGATCTCCTCACAGTGGCGCGCAGTGTTGCTAAAGTCCGTGAAATCGTGCAGGTGAACAATCTCATCCTTGACTATCTTGCCTCCCTTGAAGGCAAAAAATTGCTCTCCCTGTACCCCGGGGTAAAAATAAGCACCAGTTTAAGTCCTGAGCTTGCCAATATCTTCTGCTCTCCGGTTCATGTTCGAAAATGCCTCATGAACCTTGTTATTAATGGCGCTGAAGCCTTGGGTATTGATGGAAAGATCATCCTCAAAACTGAAAACTATGCCCTTGCAGAAGAGGACTCAGGCAAAAATCTACCGGCAGGAGATTACGTCGCCCTGATGGTGATTGATAATGGACCAGGCATTGCAAGCGCCGATCTGGAGCATATTTTCGAACCCTTTTATACCAAGAAAAAAATGGGCCGCAGCGGTACAGGCATCGGCTTGGCAGTGGTTTGGAATGCCATGGAGGATCACGGCGGCCAGGTCAGCGTTGCGAGCACTGACAAAGGGACAACCTTCTCCCTTCTCTTCCCTGCCACCAAAAGGCAAGCACCCGATGCCGTCTTTAATGTCAACACAAAGGAGCTGCATGGAAACGGAGAGCAGGTTCTGGTGGTGGATGACGAACCCCATCAGCGGGATATCGCTTCACAGATCTTAACCTTGTTGAACTACACTGCTACAACGGTGAGTTCCGGCGAAGATGCCGTCAGCTACATGGCAAAAAACAAAGCTGACCTTGTTCTTCTTGACATGTTGATGGATCCAGGAATTAATGGCCGCCAGACATATGAGCAAATATTAAAAGAACATCCAGATCAAAAGGCGGTGATAGTCAGCGGTTTTTCAGAGAGCCATGAGGTGAAAAAGGCCATCAGCCTGGGAGCCGGCGGATTCATCAAAAAACCATACACCCTTGAGGAGCTCGGCCTGGCCATAAAAAAAGTACTGCAAGGCTGAGCTGAACCAGCCTGGCCATTTCTACTTCTTCTTCCCTTCCCCCTTATCCACAGCTTTGCCGTCAGCCAGCCACTGCACCTGCTTGCAAATGCCATTGATAAGCTTGACCTCTCTGGCCCGCAGGCCAATACGGTTAAAGAAATGGCTGAAGTTATGGCGCCATTGCCCCAGGTCTGCTTCGCGCAGATAGCCAATGGCACGCAAGGTCTCCTCCAAATTATCATACATGGCTGCCAGCACCCGGGAAGAGGCCTGAGACGGTGCCACCGAAGAACCTCCCTTGCGGTTCATCAAGGTGCTGAAAAGCTCGTAGCAGATAACACCCACGGCCTGGCCCAGATTTAGAGAGGAAAAATCAGCGGTGGGGATAGTTACTGTGGCATTGCAGAGTTCAAGCTCGGCGTTACTGAGACCCTGATTTTCAGGACCAAAGACTAAGGCCACCCGGTTGTGGGCGAGTTTAGGAAGAAGGTGTTCCACCATCTGGGCCGGGTTTTCCAGAAAAAAACGGCGCCTGCCCTGACGGGCCGTGGTGCCCACCACCCAAGAACAGTTGGCCACGGCCCTGTCCAGTGTTGGGGCCAGCCTGAGATCCGTAATAAGCCCCTTAGCGTGGTGGGTGGCCATTTTTTCCATGGCTGCCTGCTCAGGCATCTCATCAGCCACCACAACAAGTCGGCTGATCCCCATATTATGGGCGACCCGGGCCGCAGCACCGACATTCTCGCCATATTTAGGGCGCACCAGCACCACCTGAACCCTTGAAAGCTGCTTTTTAACCGCTTCTAATTTTTTATGTACACCCACAACTTCCCCGCCCTTTTATCCTTCAGCAATCGCATCTTCTTCAAAAACAAAATTGATCCGGTAGCTCAGAAGATCAACACTGGCCACCCTGACTATCACCAGATCGCCAAGTTGATAGCGCTTGCCGGTTCGCCTGCCCACCAGGCGGTGCATCTTCTCCTCAAGGACATAATAATCGCCGGCCAGATCGGTAAGGGGAATGGCGCCGCTGACCATCAAATCGTCAAGTTCGACAAAAAGCCCCCAGTCCGTAACCCCTGAGATGATGCCGGGAAAACTATCACCAATATGGCGCGACATATATTGGGCCTTAAGGCGATTAGTCATCTCCCGCTCGGCATCCACGGCAACCCGTTCTCGTTTTGACAGAAAATCTCCGGCATCAAGGAGTTTGCCCTTGGTCTTGGCAGATGGTTTAGCTCCCAGCAACCAGTCGGCCAGGGCCCGATGGACCTGGAGATCGGGATAGCGGCGAATGGGAGAGGTAAAATGGCAATAATAGGAGGCGGCCAGGCCAAAATGCCCGGCATTCTCAGGGCTGTAGCAAGCCTGCTTCATGACTCTGAGCAACAGGTTATTGACCATATACTCCTTGGGAGTACCCTCGGCCTTGGCCAGCACCGTATTAAACCATTGCGGTGAACTGGCGGCCTTGGGAAGCTTGCCGAGAAAGGAATGGGCAAAATCGGCAAACTCCTCCACCTTGAGGGGGTCCGGGGTCTCATGGATCCTATAGAGGATATCCACCTTGGCATGGTCCATGGCCTCAGCCACGGCCTCATTGGCGGCCAGCATAAATTCCTCGATGAGTTTATGGGCCTGATTACGTACTCTTTTATGGAGGGCCTTAACCTGATCGTTGTCGCCCACGGCAATCTCAACCTCGGGCAACTCAAAACCAATAGCCCCCCGCCCCATCCGTCTCTTTTCCAGCAAACTCCCGAGACGGGCCATGGTTTCCACCGGTTCCTTGAGTTCATCATCGCCCTTCTCAGCAAGGTTACCCTGGAGAATCTCCCAGACCCGGGTGTAGGTGAGACGGAATCGGCTTTGAATCAGCGAACGGCAGAAACTGCTTTTCACCCTCTTGCCGGAGCTGTCAAAATCAAGAATGGCAGAAAAAGCGTAACGATCCTCGTCAGGATTAAGGCTACAAAGGCCGTTGGACAGTCGCTCCGGCAACATGGGCAGAACCCCGGCCGGGAAATAGACACTGGTGCCGCGCTGGTAGGCTTCTTTGTCCAAAGGGCTCCCCGGCTTAACATAATGGCTGACATCGGCAATGGAGACGTAGAGACGAAAGCCTTTTTTCTGTTTAACAACACTGACCGCATCATCAAAATCACGGGCCGTCTCACCATCAATGGTGACATGGAAGATATCACGTAGATCTTCGCGCCCCTCTTCCACTTCGACCTTGGCACTGATTTTGGCCACCTGATCTTTCACGGCATCGGAGAACTCATGGGGCAGTTCGAAATTGCGAATGACCATCTCCATCTGCACCTTGGCAGAATCGGGGTTACCCAGGACCTCAACCACCTTTCCTGTGGCTGAACGGGACTCGGCTAAAAATTCCTCCAGGGCCACCAGGACAGCATCGCCATTTTTGGCTCCCTGGCTCTCGCCATCCATGATTCTGACAGCAAGACGAAGACGGCTGTCATCAGGGGTCACTACCCCATCAACAAAAACACCCACCAGCTGCTCAAGGCCCCGCTTAACCACGGCAACGACCCTACCCTCGCTTCGACCACGGCCGGCGCCAATCTGCTGGATAAGAACGGTGTCACCATGCATGGCCGCCCCCAAGAAACGGCCCGGGATGAAAACATCCTTGTCATCCTTACCGGGCTTAGCGGTGGCCAGAGTAACAAAGCCAAAGCCTTTTGGGTTCACCACCAAACTGCCTTCCTGGAATTCTCTGGGATTGAGGCCATAGCTCTTGCCGCCGGCATCAACCAGAACCCGTTGCTGGACAAGGGCATCGAGGAGAAGATAGAGATCTTTACGGGCGGAACGGGGCCAGTCAAGATCGTGCCAGATCTCTTTTGACTCAGCCATACCGCCGCGGTGATGGATAGCCGCAACAATCCGGTCCGGCTCCATATCAAAGAGGGGCTGTTTGCTTCGCCGTCCCGATTTTGGTGTTGCACGGCGGTCCGCCTTTCTCTGTTTAAATTTCTGTCGTTTACTCCGACGGCCCATGGGCTTCCTCTTTTATGGTCATTGCCGCCTGCAAGATGGCAACTTTGATTAAACTTCATGCAATACTGCACGTGCTCTGCTTAACCTTTTATACTCCCTCTTCAGGTCATCTGGCATAAATAATCGAGCCAAGCTGGAGCCGCTCCCTTTTTTTAGGGAAAACAAAACTTTCTGGCAACTTTGACACCCCTGCACAGTCAGGCAGCAACAAGCTGTTGTCAAAAGCAAACAGTTGTGTAAGATAAAAGTTTCCACTTATTTCAACCAAAGCTGGAATGAGTGAACGGGGTCTGTTCAGTACCCCCTTGCGGGGTATAAATGCCTTCGTATCAAGGCAAACTTTTTTATCTTACATGGCTCTTTTGGCATTTCTTGCCATTGCTGCCATGAAAACAACTCCGAAGGCATTAATTTCTTCAGGGGAGCCATGGGGCGAAATTCTTTTGACATAGCAGGGTACAGCCAGGAGATGGAGGCAATTCTGGGGGGCCAGGAGAATAAAGAGGCCCGTCTCTTCTGGAAGGCTTTCTCTTTTGCCGTAGACGCCCACCAGGACCAGCGCCGCAAGTCCGGCGAAGCCTATGTTAGCCATCCTTGCATGGTGGCCATGATCCTTGCCAAGGAACTGGGGGTCACCGACCAGGAGACCCTGGCCGCCGCCCTTCTCCACGACACGGTGGAGGATGTGGAAGAGGTCACTGTTGAGCTGGTTGGCGAGCTTTTCGGCCCCAAGGTGGAGGCCATTGTTGAGGGCTGCACCAAGATCAGCCATTTCAAGGGCAATAGAAAGACCTTTCTCAGCCTGGTGCACCGCAAACTCTTTTCCGGCTCTGCCGCCCACCTTGAGGTGATGCTGGTTAAGCTTGCCGACCGCCTCCATAATCTGCGGACTATGGACTCCATGCCCAAGCATAAACGCCAGAAGATTTCTGATGAAACCATCGGCGTTTATGCACCCATGGCCGGTGTTCTCGGGGTCTTTGTCTTAAAGAGACAATTATATAACCTGGCCCTGCTCTATAAATTTCCGCGCCAGGGTCCACGGATCATGGTCAACATCCGCCGCCTATTGCGCCAGACCGAAGAGGCCGGCATCGTCAAGACCCTGAGCCAGGAACTTGAGGCGGCCTGGATCCACAACTCCATTCGTCTCAAGTCAAAGGGGCTCTGGGCCTACTATCGCCCCCAGGAAGGTGGCCTAGTTGCCGCCATTGAGAACCCCCTGGAAATCTATATCGTGGTCGATGACCTGCAGACCTGCTACCGCACCCTGGGCATCCTCAACCAGACCTTTCCGCCCATCCCGCGCACCATGCGCGACTTTATTGCCAACCCAAAACCCACAGGCTACCAATCCCTCCATGTCCGGGCCAATATCAAGGGCCAGAACTATCTCTTTAAGATCCGCACCCAGGAGATGGCAGACCAGGCCAGACTAGGCATCATTCGTGACTGGTACACCAAGCGGGCTGTGCCTTCCCGGTTCAAGAAGGAAATCACCGAAATGTTCAACATCATGGGTGCCGATGTTGATCTTTCCTACACAGACATGATTGCCGCCAGCGGCAAAACGGAAATCTACACATACACCCCCAAGGGTGACCGGATCTGCCTGCCAAGACAATCCACGGTCCTTGATTTTGCCTTTAAGGTCCACACTGAAATTGGCCATCGGTGCATTGGCGCCAAGGTCAGGCAGGGAGAGGTTGATCCTTCTTTTGTTCTCCGCGATGGAGACAGGGTCTCCATCCTCACTCAGAAGGAACATGTTAATTTCGACCTTGATATCCAACAGCTCTGCCAGTCTCCCAGAGCCCGTGCTGAACTGGCCCGCACCTTTCGCAGCCGCCGTAAAAAGCTGGCCAAAGAGACAGGGGAACTTATCCTGCATCAGGAACTGAAGCGCTATGGCATCCCCTCTTCAATCCTCGATGAACAAAACATGGGAAACATCCTTGTATATTTCGGCCTGGGCAGCAAGGATGAGCTGCTCACGAAGCTGGGCCAGGGAAAGATGCGGCTCAGAGAGGTCATTTATGAAATTAAAAACGGTCTTTACGCCGACAAACAAACCCTGATGCCACCAACCGGCGCCTTCAACTCCATTGAGCTCGACAGCGTCGATCCGGCCTGGGTCAAGTTATCCAGATGCTGCAACCCCCTGCCCACGGAAAAACGGCTCTACGGCCTGCTGAGCGAACGGGGTCTTTCAGTTCACCGCCTGGAGTGCTCCCGGGTGCAGGATCTGAAAATTCAGAGGGAAGACATCATGGAGGTTCGTTGGAACCTGAAAAAAACCCGCCTGGAAAAACAGCAGACCCTGGATATTCCGGCAGGTCATAAACGAAATATGATCTTTAAAACTTTGAGCACCATCCAGGATGATGTTTCCCTTGCCAAGCTTCAGTCCTATGCTGGCCGGGTCGGAAACGACAAGCCCGCCTGGGAGATTCGTTTTGATGTGGAGACCTTAGACCAGCTTAAAAAGCTCTTAAAAAAGCTCAATAAGCAACGCAATCTGGTTTACGAGTTTGTCCTTGAACAGTAGTCCACTAACCCTGCGGCTCCTTCCTAGAGCTTGACAGCCCCTTCAGCCAATTCCTGCAGTCCTTCCCTATCCAGAATAGTGATAATCGCCCCCTTGCTCTCAACATAGCCCGCCTTTACAAGCTTGGAGAGAATGCGCGACAATGTCTCGGGTATGGTCCCCAGATAGGCGGCAAGCTGGGTTTTGGCAATGGTCAGTTCGACCTCTGCCTTGCCCTTATTTTGGTCACTGAGCAGCAGGAGATGGGTGGCGAGTCGGCCGGGCACCTCTTTCAGGGAAAGGGATTCAATCATACCGGCAAACTGGCGGAGCCTGAGCGACAGAGTGGCGAGCATGGACATGGCCAGGGAAGGATAGCGAGTAATTAGGTCCATAAAAGACTGACGAGGGATGAAAAACACCCGGCTTTTTTCCATGGTGATGGCGTTGGCCGGATAGGTTGAGCCGGTGAAAACAGCCACCTCGGCAAAAGGTTCCCCAGCTCCGAGGATATGGAGAATTTGCTCCTTGCCGTCAAAGGAGAGCTTATAGATCTTCACCGAGCCAGTCACCACAATATAGAGGCCGGTGGCCTCTTCACCTTCCGAGAATATAGGCTGGTTGCGTTTGATCTCCTGGTCAACGAGGATCATTGCCAGCTCGCCAAGCTCCTCCTCGTTCAGGCCCTTAAAGAGCTGGATCTGGCTGATTTGTTTCAAGATTTCCATGAAGATTCCCTTATAGTGCGCTCTACAAAAAAAGCTGCCTTGAGAAAGGAGCTTTTCAAAGTGGCATCAATCGTTACCTGTTTTCGCTATCGCTCAAGATGATGGCCAGAGCGTTTTCTTCAAATAAGGCAGCCCAAACCCCTGGCAAGGTGGCGGGCAAACTTCTCTTGCCCGGTTGAGGCTGGAAGGACAAAAGAAAGCCATTGCCATGGGCTGCCACCGCCTCAAGATCTGACTCAAGAAAACCAAGCAGGGGCCAAAGTGCAACATATTTACGCAGGGCCTCCTTGCCAGCCCAAAGGAGCCCTAAGGCCGTAAGCCTGTCTGAACACCAAGGCTGCAGAGGTGCTGTCTCATCTTCTCTGGCAAATCTCGTCTCAACCCGGGCCAGAGAGGAGCGAATCTCCTGAAAATCAAGGGCGCAAGGCGCAAGACTTGCCAGCCCAAGGGCCATGCCGCCGCTATGAGAAATTGCCAGATGAACGGCCTTTTCAGGAGCAGGGGATGTTGCCAGAAAGGGTTTACCTTTGTCGTCAACGCCAACCTCAAAATGTTGCTGAGCTTTCCGCAGTTCAGAAAGAAGGAGAGCCACCGCCTCCTTGACAGCAAGGCGTCCAGCCAGCCATTCCCGCCTCCTATGGAAAAAACGAAAACCCTGGAAGGTGGCCATCTCAGAGGAGGTCAACACCTTGACAGCCGTCCGGGACAGGGTGTTTTCATCGCCGCCAAGATCTGATAACTTTACCAGGACCAGACACGACTGGGGCCAGGTTGCCGAGTCACCGGCGAAAATCTCTCTGATCTCAGCAGTGACATCAGTGCCAAAATGGCATCTTTTTTCATTTTTTGCCAATAAAACCACCTAGAAATGAAGCCTTGTCTCTTTCAACCAAGTTGACTATAATTCTTAATAAGATTACGTGAACATGTAAACTATCAGGCATTTAGCCGGTCTCTGCCATGCCCCTATCCTCACCCCACCCTCCTATCCGCTGATGTCGCCCCTTGACGCCATAGCCCTTATTATCCTTGGCGGTTTTATTATTCGGGGAATCTGGGTCGGTTTTATCCGGCAGGTTGCCTCGCTTATTGCCCTCGTCCTTGCCTTTTTGGTGGCCGGCCATTTGTATGGCGAATCAGCAAGTCTGGTCACACCTTTTGTCCACAACAAACAGCTTGGCTTTCTGCTGGCCTATGCCGGCATCTTCTGCCTGGTCTTTCTCATGACCCTTCTTATCGGTCTTGGATGTAAAAAAGTCGCCCAACTCATCCTTCTTGATTGGTTCGACAAAACCATGGGCGGCATTCTCGGCGCCACCAAGGGCCTCTTTCTTACCTGCATCGCCTTTATGGGCCTGGCCACCTTTATCTCCGGCTCAAGCCCCATCTTCACCAAATCAATCCTCTATCCCTACCTGCAGAAAACCAGCGTCCTTCTCCTTTCTGCGGTCAAGGATGATGACATCCGGGACAGGCTGGTTCCTCAAAAACCAGCCATCTCCAACCTACTTTCGCACACCATAGAGCTGGGCCAGGAAATCGGCCGACAGGCCAAGAACAAAGCCGAGAACTATGAGCTGATTGACTAATGTCGTCCGAACCAGCCCCCGCTCTTGCCATTTACGGCCTGAACTCGCCACATATTTATCAGATAAAACAATTTTACCTTTCTTCCGCAGGGCGCTCACCAGCATAAAATCTTCCATGAGAGCCATCTCCGGGAAACCTCCAAGCTCTGCAAAGAGATGATGTTCCATAAAGAGGGCCTGGTCGCCATAGGGCAGCTGCAAGAGGCGCGACCGGACATTTGCCCCCCAGGCCACTAAGCCAAGCCCCTTCTTATCGCCAACCAACTGTAAGCGAAAGGCACCGGCCACCGCCCCAGGTCGGTCAAGACAGGACTCCACCTCCTCCTGAAAATTCTCCGGCAAGACGGTATCGGCATGAAGAAAGAGCAAAACATCTCCCCTGGCCTGCCGGGCCGCCATATTCATCTGCCTGGCCCTACCTGGGGCTGAAACCACCAAGATGGCGCCAGACTCTTCAGCAATTTTCTGGGTAGCATCCTTACTGCCGCCGTCAGCCACCACAATCTCGACATTTTCAGGCAGAGCTGCCAGGGTAGTGGCCAGCCTTTTTTCTTCATTAAGGGTGGGGATGATAATAGAAATAGATCGCCTCAAAACAGCTCCCCCCGGAGTGAGGGAGGCAGTTTTTTGAGATCATCAGGCAGATCCACATCAGAAAGCTTGGCAAGGAGAGCTGGTGGCAATCCTTGCTTACGGGCGATAGCCAGGGTCTGGACAAGGACTCTGTCGCTGCCCCAGGAAATGCCGGCAAAGAGCGCGGGCGCAGGACGCCTAAGACCAACGAGATAATAGCCGCCATCACTGGTGGGCCCCAGGACAAGCTCTTTTTCCCGTAACTCCTGGAAGGCCTGAGTTATCATATCCGTACTGAGCTCTGGACAATCAGCCCCCACGATGACGACACGTTGAAAACCGCGTTTGAAGGCCTGGCCAAAGGCAAAGTCCATCCTTTGGCCCAGATCTTCCCCCACCTGCTGCTGCCAGGGGAATTGCTTTCCAAGCCAGGAAGCCATCTCATCCTCAGTAGCACCGGCCATGGCCAGCTCAACGTGGACCTGCCCCAGGCAGGCTGCCTGCCCTGCCACAGCTTCGGTCATCCGGCGCTGGAGCCCGGCTGCCCCCTCTGGCCCGAGGTGGGGAATCAGCCTGGTCTTACTGGCTCCGGGGCGAGGATAGCGGCTAAAAATAATGCAGATTTCCTGCTGGTGTCTTGCTCTTTTCACTTTATCTTGGGAGGTTGGCACGGTACATTCGCCACATAACATGGAAACTCAGACCACCTTCATACTATTTTGCCAGTAAAACAAGCTAAAAAACGTGACCCCTTATCATATCAGGAGCGGACGTACCGCGCCATGGTTGACCAGGGATTTCTCCAGGCGACGGCGATCACCGTCCAGGAAACCGACCTCCACATTCTCGCAGAACAAGATGTCCATGCTGCTGCCCACGACCTCATTTTGAGCTGCCGCAGCCAGATTGAACGCTATGCAACCAACCATCCCCAGTTTCTCACCTCCCTGACCCCCCTTGGCATGGATAACCTGGCCCCTGCCCTTCTTAAGTCCATGCTGGGGGCCGCCCGTGCTGCAGAAGTGGGGCCCATGGCGGCAGTGGCCGGTACTATTGCCGAGTTTGTTGGCCGTGGCCTCATTGAAAGCGGCCTGACCAGGGAAGTAATGGTGGAGAATGGCGGTGATATTTTCATCCAGCGCCACCAGGAATGCCTGATTGCTATCTATGCTGGAGAGTCACCGCTGAGTAACCGCATCGGGCTTCGTATTACTCCTGAACAAATGCCCTTGGGCATCTGCACCTCCTCCGGCTCCATCGGCCATTCGATTTCCTTTGGCCGGGCGGACTCGGTTACCGTCCTTGCCCCAAATACTGCCCTGGCCGACACCGCAGCCACTCGCCTTGGCAACGAACTCAAGGCTGATGACGACATGGCCCACACCCTGGAGGTGGCACAAAACATTGCTGGTCTCTTGGGAGTGGTGGTGGTCAAGAATGAAACTTTGGGTGCCTGGGGTGATATTGAGCTTGAAAAAATTTAGCTGCATGGCGTGATGTTTTCAAACTAACGGCTATAAATATAGAGCTTACCAGGCCGCGCACTTGCGCCTCGACAAGGGAATCAGTATATTTTTTAAGCACATCTTAATAATCCTCAACCTCCGCAGAGACCATGAACTGGAAAAATCTTTTTAGCCCCGGACAAAGCATCACCACAGAGAAGGCCAAAGAATTTATCAAGGCCCATAAGATTGACTCCTTTCAGCTTCTTGATGTGCGCCAGCCCAAAGAGTACGAACAGGAGCACCTGCCCGGCGCCATTTTAATCCCTCTTAAGGAGGTTGTAGCCCGTAAAGGCGAACTCGACCCCAACAAACCTACCTTGGTCTATTGTGCCGTGGGTGTTCGTTCCAAGGCAGCCAGCCAGCTTCTCCAAGGGCAGGGATTCAAAGAAGTTTACAATATCAGCGGTGGCATCAAGGCCTGGAACGGCACCAGGGCCGGCGGCGGCGAAGAAGTCGGCATGGAGTTTTTTACAGCCACAGGCTATGAGGATGTTTTCAAAATGGCCTATGCCATGGAGGAAGGGTTAAAGCAGCTCTATCTCGGCATGGTGGACCTGGTTGAAGGCGAGGAGGAGAAAGAGCTGCTTCGCAAGATGGCAGCCTTTGAAGACCGCCACAAGGCGGGCCTGGTCAACGGCTTTCTGCCTGCAGGTGATGAAATCCCCGATGTCAGCGATATGGACGTCCTGGAAGGAGGCATGGACCGTGACCAAATCATGGCCCATTTCGGCCCGCACCTCCACGACATGGAGGACATCCTCGACCTTGGCATGCTCCTTGAGGCCCAGGCCTATGATCTATACTCCCGCCTAACCAGACAGGAAAACGACCCCCAGAGGAAAAAACTCTTCCACCATCTTGCTGAAGAAGAAAAAATCCATCTGAACTATCTGGCCCGCAAACTCGACCAGCTCCTTGAGAGCAGATGTGATTGATGTTTGCTTAGTTTCTTTTCATCTTTTTTCACCTCCAGGAAAAGAGACGAATTTCCAAAGCAAACCCAACAAACACCAGGTGCTTCCATCTCGATTTCAGCCTCCTTGAAAGCCTGCCCACAGGTAACTGAAGGCTCCCATAAGGTCAGCGTGCTGACTGAGGAAATATCCACAGCTTCCCACGAGCAATCCCAGGGTATCGGCCAGATCAACATCGGCGTCACCGAGATGGATCGCGGCACCCAGCAACTGGCTGCCAATGCCGAGGAGCTTGCTGCCGCTTCAGAAGCCGTTAATGGCCAGCCCCTCATTCTCCGTGACAACATCGACGCGCTGACCGCCTTACTTGAGGGCCAGAAAGACAACGAACTATAAGCTTCTTTGGCCCTCTAACGGTCCAACTAAAAACGCCCTTTCTGCATAGGAGCAGAAAGGGCGTTTTTAGTTGGCCTGATCAGGTGATTTGTTTTCAAATTGACGATGGAATTACCTTTCTACAGAAGTCCCTCCTTTTTCAAATAGACTTGGAGGACGGAAATGGCGGCCGGTGTTATCCCGGAGATACGGGAGGCCTGGCCCAGGGAGCGGGGGCTAATGGTGTTTAATTTTTCCACCACCTCATTGGAAAGACCCGCTATACCTGTATAGTTGAGGTCTAACGGCAGAGGGATATCCTCAAGCTTCTTAAAGCGGGCCACCTGTTCCATCTGGCGATTAATATAGCCCTCATATTTAATTTCAAGCTGCACCTCTATCTTGACAGCGGCAGCAATGTCGAGCTCTATGCCGGTAAGTGCCGGTAGATCGTCAAGGCTGAGTTCCGGTCGCCGTAAAAGTTCAGCAAGGCTTGCATCCTGCTTCATCACAGCAAGACCCTGTTTGGCAAAACGGGCATTCACCTCTTTCTTGGGCCTGACCCTGGTGCTATTTAACAAAGACACCGCCTCGTTAATCGCCTTTTTTTTGGCAGCAAAGCGTTGGTAGGTCTGTTCATCAACCAGGCCGACCTCATGGCCGATCTCAGTGAGGCGCAGATCAGCGTTATCCTCCCGAAGCAGGAGGCGATACTCGGCCCGGGAGGTGAAGAGGCGATAGGGCTCCTTGGTTCCCAGGGTGATGAGGTCATCCACCAAAACACCGATATAGGCCTGGGAGCGGCTGAGCACCAGGGGTTCTTTATCCCGGCAAAAATGCACGGCATTGATACCGGCCATCAGGCCCTGGGCCGCAGCCTCTTCATATCCGGATGTACCGTTAATTTGGCCGGCCAGAAAAAGCCCTTTTATTTTCTTGGTCTCCAGGCTGGAGGTGAGTTGCGTGGGCTCCACATAGTCATATTCAATGGCATAACCGGGCCTGATAATATTGACCTTTTCCAACCCCTTTATGGAGCGCAGCATGGCAAGCTGGACATCCACCGGCAGACTGGTGGGCAGTCCGTTTGGATAGATCTCCACGGTGTCGAGTCCTTCCGGTTCAAGGAATATCTGATGGCGCAGCTTCTCTGGAAAGCGCATAACCTTGTCTTCCACCGAAGGGCAATAGCGGGCACCAATCCCTTCGATGATCCCGGTATACATGGGGGACCTGTCCGTACCCGCCCTGATAATCTCATGGGTCTTTTCATTGGTATAGGTGATATAACAGGGCCGTTGCTCTAAAATAGGCTCCCCACTACTTGAAAATGAAAAGAGATTGGCCGGCTCATCACTATGCTGGGCCTCAAGATCTGAATAATCGATGGTGGTGGCATCAAGACGGGGAGTGGTTCCGGTTTTCATCCGGCCCATTTTAAAACCCAACTCTTTGAGGTTTTGGGGCAGGGAGTTTGACGGGGCATCACCCATACGGCCAGCCGGGAAATTCTTTAAGCCGACATGGATCAGACCATTTAAAAAAGTGCCCGTGACAACAACCACGGTCCGGCAGCGGATCTCCTCTTCCAGGGAGGTAACAACCCCGGCAATGCAGCCATCCTCAACAAGCAGCCGATCAACCACGCTCTGGCGGATATCGAGATTGTCCTGGTTCTCCATCACCGACTTCATCCGCAGGCGGTAGAGGAGGCGATCAGCCTGGGCCCGGGATGACCAGACAGCAGGGCCCTTACTGGTATTAAGCCTGCGAAACTGGATGGCCGTGGCATCAATATTTTTGGCCATCTCGCCGCCCAGGGCGTCAATCTCCTTGACCAGATGGCCCTTGGCCAGACCACCAATGGCGGGATTGCAACTCATGGCGCCAATACCATCGACATTGGACACCACGCAGGCTGTCCGGCAGCCCATGCGGGCCGCAGCCAGGGCCGCCTCGCAGCCGGCATGGCCGGCCCCGACTACCAGGACGTCATATTGAAATTCTTCAGCACTCATTCTTATTTCTAAATTCTGTCTTCCAACTTCTTATTAAACTCCCAGCGCCAGATGGGCTTGCGCGCCATCTTCCAGAAATCAGGAGTAAGCAGCACCGCCACAGTATAGAGCTCCAGGCGACCGGCCAGCATACAAAAACTTAAAACCACCTTAGCAGCCTGGGGCAGATCGCCAAAGTTGCGGGATGGCCCCACCTCGGCCAAACCAGGGCCAATATTATTCAACGTTGCCACCACCGAAGTCATACCAGTGACAATATCAACCCCCATACTGGTCACCAGGAGGCTTGCTGCCAGAAAAAAAGCAAGATAGAGGGCAAAGAAGCCAAGAATGGAAATCATCACCTCTTTCGGCACCTTCTGGTTGCCAAGTTTAATGGCGCCCACGGCCCGGGGATGAACCAAAGAACGGAGCTGCAGACGGGCATATTTAAAAAAGAGGAGAAAACGCACAACCTTGATACCACCGCCGGTGGAGCCGGCACAGCCACCGACAAACATCAGGGCGACAAGGATAACCTTGGTCACTGAAGGCCACTGGTCAAAATCAGCTGTCCCAAAACCAGTGGTGGTGATCATGGCTACCACCTGAAAGAGGGTATCGCGCAGATTATCGCCAAAGGCATTGTAGATCTTATGGCCCATATTGGCGACCAGAATAGCGCCGGTGGCCAGGCCGATGATGATCATATAAAAGCGGAACTCTTCATTCTCCAGATAGGGCTTCAGGCTGCGCTGGGCAAAGGCCCGATAATGGAGGGAAAAGTTAATACCGGCCAGGAGCATAAAAAGAATAATGACATATTCGATATAGCCGGACTGCCAATGGCCGGCACTGGCGGTGTGAGTGGAGAACCCACCGGTGGCCAGGGTGGCGAAGGCATGACAGATGGCATCAAAAAAATTCATACCACCCACCATCAAGAGAAAGACCTGGATGAGGGTAAAGGCGAAATAGACCACCCAGAGAATCCGGGCCGTGTCCTGAATGCGCGGCGCCAGTCTGTCCTTGGTTGGTCCCGGCATCTCAGCCTGAAAAAGCTGCATGCCACCCACTCCTAGAAGGGGCAGAATCGCCAGGGAAAGGACAATGATACCCATGCCGCCCAGCCAGTGGGTGGTTGAACGCCAGAAGAGCACACTTTCCGGCAGGATCTCCACCTCGCTAAGAATTGTGGAGCCAGTGGTGGTAAAGCCGGACATGGACTCAAAAAAGGCATCAATAAAACTGGGAATGGCTCCACAGAAGACGTAGGGCAGCGAACCCAGCAAGGCTAAACCAAGCCAGCTCAAGACCACCACGGCAAAGCCGTCGCGATAGCCAAGCTCCTCCTCCGGCGCAAAAATTGCCAGCAGGGTGCCACCCATAATGGCCCCCAGCACGGAGCAGAGCAAAAACATCTTCACCATGCCATCCTGGAAATAGAGGCTAAACGGGATAGGAGTCAGCAAAAAGAGCGACAACAGCAAAAGCAATTTGCCGAGAATATTAAGAACACCGCCGATACGCATAGGGACGTTATCAATTATCAGTTAGGAGTTTCAGGCAGGTGCGCCCTGGGATGAATCAGCCAAAATAGGCCTGGACCTGTTCCATGGCACTGGTGGCAAAGAAGATGACCAGGGTATCGGCTGTCTTCAACTTGGTTTGACCGGAGGGGATGATCACCTTTTTCTTTCTGACAATGGCGCCGAGCACAGCGTCACGCGGAAAGGAGAGCTCCATGAGGGGAATGCCGATCAGGTCCTCCCGGTCCTCGGTCACCAGGATCTCCATCACCTCGGCATCGGCGCCAAGCAGGGTGGCCACCGATAGGATCTTACCGCCGCCACGCACATAGCGCAGAATCATATCGGCAGCAACCATGCGGGGCGACAGGCCCACATCAATACCCAGCTTGCCGAGCATGGGGATGAAATCAGGTTTGGTAATCTTGGTGATACATTTCTGGGCGCCATGATGTTTGGCCAGCAGACTTGATAAAATATTGGTGGTGTCGCTGTCGGTCACTGAAATGACCAGGCCGGCCTGATCAACGCCCTCCTCCAACAAATCATGGCCCTCAAGGCCATCAAAATTAAGGACCACTGTCCTATCGAGCTGGCCGGTGAGCCAGTCACATCTGTCGGCATCCTGCTCGATCAGCCGGACATTGATCTTTTTCCTCTCCAGCTCCTTGGCCACGGTGTAACCGATGATGCCGCCGCCGATAATAAAGACATCCTTGGGCATATGGCTGGTGAACTGGAAGACCGCCTCCACATCCATAATGTCCTTTTTACGGGCCACCAGATAAATCTTGTCCCCCGCCTCGATAATGTCATCACCCCGGGGGATGATGGTCTCATGATCACGGATGATGGCGGCAATGACAAAATTATTCTGGGGCTGCATGGCCTGGATCTGCTGGAGGGTCTTGCCTACGGTGGGGTTACCCTTGTAGACCTCATAGCCAAGCAGTTCCACCTGGCCATCGGCAAACTCGGCAACATCAAAGGCATCAGAAAGGGCTGAGAGGCGCAAAATCTCCTCGGCCATGGCCAGATCAGGGCTGATGACCAGATCAATATCCAGGGCCTTTTCAGTACCCTGGCCGGACTGAGAGTAAAAATCCTCATTTCTGACCCGGGCAATCCGGCTCTCGACATCATACTGTTTGGAGAGGATGCAGGCGATGAGGTTGACCTCGTCGGAATCCGTTACCGCGATGAAGAGATCGGTTCGGTCAATGCCCCCCTCTTCGAGGACGCGCATGGAGGCCCCACTGCCATGGACGGGCAGGATATTCAGCTCCCTCTCAAGGCGGCGCAACTTGGCCTCATCCTCATCAACAAGGACGACCTCCTGGCCTTCCACAGATAATTTTTCGCAGAGATGGCGACCAACCTCGCCGGCCCCGACTATCATTATTCTCATTGGTTTATCCGTTCGCTTCCCATCTAATGAACGCCCATTTTACCGGTTTTTTTCTGGTCAGCGTCACACTGCCGTCACTATTTTCAGACAGCCTCTTATCTACATAAATCCCCAGCTTACTCTGTTCTGCATCACTGAGTTCATCCACCATCCAGCTCCAGCCCAGGATGGCTTCTTCCCGGTCAGCATACTGGCGCTGCAGATCAAATTCAAGGTAATCAAGGCGCGGCGAGATCCCCATCTGGAAGAGGATATTGACTGTGAAGATAAAATCAGGGCCCGGATCAAAAGGACGACCCAGGGCGGCAAAGAGGTCTGGATCAAAAGGCCCCGGGCCCACCCTATCCACGACAACCACCTCTTTCCGGGCCCACTTGTTCATTTTCTCAAGGGCGCCGCGCAGGTCGTCCACCGCCAGTGACCTGGCAGCGACAACCACATCGTGACGCTCCACCCCCTGCTCCTGCCAGTCGTCCTGCCATGAGGCGTGCACGGATCTGATATTCTCCAGACCGGCAGCCTTGGCCCGCACTGCCAGTTCAGCCAGCATCTTCTCGGAAAAATCCATGGCAGTGACCTGCTTGACCTGCCTGGCCAAAGGAATGGCCAGGGTGCCCGGTCCACAGCCCACGTCAAGGACAGACCAACTTGGTTCCGGTTTGATCAGACCGAGGCAGAGGTCGCTAAAGTCAGAGCCCAAGTTACGTTTGGCAAAAGAGGCGGCTCGCTTGTCCCAATCCTTTTTTTTCTTGCGCTTCCAGCTTTTCTCACGGCGCTCCTGCTGCCAGAGCATGTTCCAGTCAATATCGGCGTATTTCATCCCCTGCCCCTGCGTGCTGTTCTATTAACAGCCTGCTAGTCGCTTATTTTTGATTTAAGGTCAGGCATGGTCTCCGGTTTGCTGCTGTCCCAGATCTTGCTTTCTTTGCCGGTGGCCGTGACATTCTCGTAGACGCCGTTATCCCGGCGGACAAGCTTGGTAAAACCCATGTTTTTCAAATCGGCATTGGTCTTGGGCGTTGAAATATTGACCCGCGACACCATACGCCGCACCTTGCCACCGCAAAAAGGGCAGGAAGTCAACTTGGCGCTGGCCATGGGCTGCACCCACTCAAAACAACGGCCCGCATCACAACCTTCACCAAGATGTTCGTAATCGTAGACAGGCATTTTTTTGCTTCAGGACCTCTTATTTTTTGGTGAGACGGTTAACGAGGATGGTTATCTTTTCGCCCTCTTCATTCTGCATAGTCGTTTTGCTGACAGCAATGTTAAACTCCTTCTGGGCCAGATCAAGAAATTTGGGCACTGATTTGCGGCGCAGATCGTGGGCCAGATAGATCTCTCCATCATCTTGTAAGTAGGTGTTGAAGATGGCAAGCAGGGGGGCAAAGAAATCATCGCGGAAAAGAATCTCGGCGCCGATAATCCGGTCAAACTTGGGCATCTCAGGCGGCTTGAGCCAGTCAATCATCCGGAACTCAACATCATCAAAGCCGTTGGCCGCCGCACTTACCCTCTGAAAATCAAGGATGTGCGGCTCATAATCACTTAAGGTCACCTCATAGCCACGGGCCGCCGCCACCAGGCCTGGGGCCGCCATACCGGCACCCAGCTCCAACAGCTTCTGGTTGCCCTGGGCAGGCATGGAGGCCATCACATGGGCAAGGACCATTGAGGCCTCCCAGAGTTTCACCCAGAAGGGAAACTCCGAGACATTTTCAAAAGGATCCTTGCCGGCCAGGAGATGCTCAAGGTCGGTGACCTGCAGCATATCCAGCTCCAGATCCTGAATCTTCAGGGGGCGAAAGCCCACCTTGAATTGTTTACGAATGCGCTTCAGCACCTTCTGTGTCTTGTTGGAAAACTTCTTATCGTTCACAAATAAACCTCAAATAAAAAAGGTGCTCAAAGCACGCTTGGTTTGCAGTTGGATTGGCTGGTAAAACGACAGGGATCCTTCATCTTTCATCCTTCATCCTTCATCCTTCATCCTTCATCCTTCAAATCAATATCCCAAAGCCAGGGCAGATAATACCAGAGCCGTCAGAAAAAATCGATAATAGGCAAAGACAGCCAGGGAGTGACTCTGGACAAAACGCATGAGCAGAGCAATAAAGGCATAGCCGGAGATAGCTGAGGAGAGAAATCCGACCCCATAAAAGAGATACTGGCCATTCTCTAGCCCGGGACCGGCAAAAAGCTTAATCACCTTATAGCAGCCAGCCCCCAGAATAACCGGAGCAGAGAGCAGGAAGGAGAAACGGGCTGCAGCCACACGGTTAAGTCCCAAGAAAAGGCCGGCCGTAATGGTGGAACCGCTTCGGGAAACCCCCGGCACCAGAGCCAAGGCCTGGGCGCAGCCGATTATCATGGCATCCCAAAAGCCCATGGAAGAAAAACTACGCTGTTTTTTACCTTTTTTTTCAGCCCACCAGAGCAGCAGTCCAGCACCACTCAAGGTAAAGGCAACGAGCAACGGAGAACGCAGGGTGGTTTCGACATAATGCCCCAATAAGAGGCCAACCAAAACCGCCGGGACCGTGGCATAGCAGATATAAAAAGCCATCCGCCGTTCCTGGGGTCCGCGCTCCGGGCCATAACTTCCGAAAAAGGCCAACAGCAGATTGCCGAGATCCTTGCGAAAATAGGCGAGAATGGCTGCCAAGGTGGCGAGATGGAGGATGACATCAAAGGTCAGGCCTGCCTCTTCCACCCCGAAAAAATACTCGGCAAGAAGCAGATGCCCGGAGCTTGAGACAGGCAGAAACTCCGTGGCGCCCTGCAGGAAGCCGAGAAATATTGCATAGAGAATTTCCATAAAATTACTTTCAAATCTGATAATTAGCAGTGGTTCTCCAAATCGAACCCGAGGCAATCACCAGCGATTATTCTTATTTACGCCTGCACCCTTCCGGTTTACGGTTATGGGCACAGATCAGTAAAATATTTTAAAATCACAAACCGCCCAAAGGAGCCCATACCATGCCCTGGCCCCCTTCCCTTGCCGACCTTCTTCTCGTCATTTTTCTTGTCATGGGTATTATCGGCACCTTTTTGCCAATCCTGCCCGGGCCATCGATCATTGTTGTCGGCGCCCTCATCCATGGCCTGCTCACCGACTTTCAGCCTCTGACCTTATTACATATTATGATATTGACCCTCTTTGCCCTGGCAGCCTGGGGGAGCCAGTACCTCCTCACCATTCTGGGAGCTCGTCATTTCGGCGGTTCACAGAAAGGAATTTGGGGGGCCACCATCGGCCTTATCATCGGCTTTTTCATTCCCATAGCAGGCGGCATATTCATCGGGGCCTTTGCCGGCGGTCTTCTCTGCGAACTCTATTTTGAACAAAAAGAGTTACGTGAAGCCGCTAAATCAGGGGCCGGCGCCGTGGTGGGCATCCTCGCCTCCTTTGCCCTGGAACTTCTGATTGCCTTAGGCATGGCCTATTATATCTGGCGCCTTTTTTAAACGCACATAGCCAGCAACAAAAAAAGCGCATCCTGCCTCGGGGCAAGGATGCGCTCAGCTCAGAGCAGACCTGAGTCTGCCCTTACTACCTCTTCACGACCTAGAAGTCAACAATCAGCTTGTTAGACTCTTCGTTCCAGGTAACTACCAGGTACCAGACGATCATAATACCAGCGATCAAAAGCAGGGTACCGGTGTAGCCCATTGCATCGGGCATATAGACATATTTACCAAGCTTGCCTTCGCGCTCCAGGTTGATCTGATCAGCACCGAAATTCTTGAACCATTTGGTCATCAGGGAGTTGGCCAGGGCAAAGAAGGGCACAACCAGGATCAGCTTCACCTGGCCCTCGCCAACACGCCAGAGGGTACCGGAACCGCAACCACCGGCCAGCATGGCGCCGAAGCCGAAGATGGCGCCACCGACAATGGAGCCCCAACCAAAGGTGCCGCGCACATAGTTAATCTCAGCCAATACCGGGCTACCGTCACCGCGCATGGGCACACCATACTTGAGGACAGCAGCGCCAATGGCAACCACGGTGATACTCAGGGCCACGGACTTGGCAAGGCTACAGTCACCGGTCATATGGGGTTCACGGAAACCCTGAACCATACACCAGCGTCCGCGCTGCATAGCATACCCGAGACCGGCAGCAATCATCAGCAGGCCGCCGAGAGACTGAAGATACTCGGCATCTTTCTCACCGGAGAAGAGCACGCCGCCAATGGCGTCAATACCTTCAACATCGTCAATACCGGCATATTTCATGGCGCCGATAATAAGGGCGGCAAGACCGACAAAGCCGAGGAAGGTCTTCATACCTTGGGGAAAATCAAAGGTCGCTGCGCCACCACTGCCCCAGGTGATATTGGACATCTCCCAGTAGATATATTTAAGACCAACAACCACACCGATCACCAGGCCAAGCCACATGGTAAAGCCGTTGGCTGACAGGTTACCGATGGCGTTATACATACCACCGACATTACAGCCGCCGGACAGGGCGGCGCCGATTCCCATCAGGATACCGGCCATCACACCTTTAGCAAGCTCAAGACGGGGTGGAATTCTGAAGGCGAAATCTCCGCCCAGACAGGCAGAGATAAAGGCGCCGCCAATAAAGCCGATACCGATAACGGAACCGGAACTTGCCAGCCAGCCGGCCGGAGCCTCAATAAAGAGTTCCAGAAAGCCGTCTTCGGCGCCAACCATATTGGCAAAACCGTGCATCATCCAATCGCCCCAGTTGCGAATGGCGCCCACAGCACCCCAAGGACGCCACCAGGCCATGATCAAAACACTCAAGAGGCCGACTGAAAGGCCGGTGATTGTCGGGTTCCATTCGTCCTTACAGAGACGCTTGTACAGGTCGCCGACCTTGTTGCCTATAATGCTTCCTTCACTCATAATTTCTCCTCTTCCTCAGTATGCTGCCCATTCAATCACGGTTCTCTCCAAAACCTTAGGTGTGAAATGAGGGGCCAGCAGATCGTGGATTTGCCAACTTTTGCGGCCCAAAAAAGAAATGAATTACCGCCAATCGGCACCCATCTCATTTTTTTTCGCAAACCCTTTCTTAAAGGATCTAACAACAGACCAAGTATTCATACCTAATCAGTCGAAATATCCATCAGTTAATTAATTTAGCGGTTATAAAAATGTCAAAGCTAACCTCATTACCCATGGCGCTTTAGTTTGTCAAGAATGATGTGTTCCTCGTTTATTTTTTCAACGGGCCAAGGCTGCGTCCAAAAATAGATAACTGGCTAATATAAGATGACTTATTGGGGCGGCTTTTTTCCAGAATTCGCTGAATGGCATCTCATTTTTCCAGGGCCGTCTACACCCCCAAAAAAGCGGATATGAATCGCTATTCATTATCTCTTGACACCCCCCCCCATTCCTGTTAGACACTTTAAATCTTAATTTGCTATATCCTGTGCCAATAGGCGCATGAGAGGTTAAAGCGGCACTGCCGCATGTGTTTAATTTACCTAATTTTTTTTGACGGAGGATCCCCATGAGTGATCATTTAACCGCACCTGACGGACTTGAAGTTGCACGCACCTTGGATGCAAAAGGTCTGAGCTGCCCCATGCCACTGCTGCGCACCAAAAAAGAGATCGACAAAATTAATGCCGGCGAAATCCTTGAAATCCTCGGTACTGACCCAGGTTCTCGTAACGATCTTCCTGGCTGGTGCTCTCGCTCTGGTCATGAGTACCTCGGAGAGAAAGAAGATTCTGGTTTCATTCGTTTCTACTTGAAAAAACAATAGTTGAAACCCACTCAATCTGAGTTAACGGCATATTCACTCCTGAATATGCCTTTTTTTCTTTTTAAATCTGGAGGATAAAATGGCGAAGAGTATTGGTATTTTTGTTACATCTCCTCAGCACATGCGGCATGTTATGGGCGTCACCGAAGCCGCGGTAGCTAAAGGTGCCAAGGTTAAGGTTTTCTTTACCTGGTTTGCAACTCACCTGACCAAATGCAGCGCGTTTCCTAAGCTCTGTGCAATGGACGGTGTTGATGTTTCCATCTGTGTTGATAGCTACAAGAAAGCTGGCTATGACATTGAGGACATCCCGGAAGGTCTTGACAGCACTAAGATGGCCACCCAGGCCCAGCATGGCGCTATCATCGAAGACTATGACTGCTACCTGAGCTTATAAGGAGAGAACACAATGTCTAAAGTATTTTTCTTAATGCCCAGCAGGGAATACACCCTTGATGGTATTCGCTCCGCTCTTGGTCTTGCCGTAGAGAACATGTATGCTTACGGCTGTGTTATGTACAATGACTTGAATGATCTTGCTGTTAACGAGAAAGACATGAAAGAGTACCACATGGAAAACGTTGAATGGCTCCGTGACATGGAGGGCGATTGCTTTACCCTGCCTGAGTGTAACGCCGAGAATTTTGGCCTCACCCAGACTACTTTGGAAGAGCTTGGCCAGAAGCTGCGGGATGTTGAGTATATCATCCCCTACGGTATTCTGAGAGCTGATAAAAGCTAAGACCTATTAACCTCAATACGGAGTTATCAAGATGAAAATCTTACACGTTATGCGGTCCGCTGAGATCACCGATGATGTCAAGAAGCTCAAAGAGATCGTTTCCGCTGATCGCGACAATGTTGAATTCAACCTTGATGTTGAATCACCTGATTACGCAAAGCTTGTTGATATGATTTCCGAGGCAGATCAGACCATCAGCTGGTGGTAGATTGCTCAAGTTAGTAGTAGATATATCTAAAAAAGGGGCCTGAGCATATTGCTCAGGCCCCTTTTTTATTCTATTTGGCTCCATTGCCTTAAGGCTCCCTTGAAAAGTTCATTATTTAGTTAAAATTCAAGGAACAACCAAAAGAAAAACATATCATACTAGACATGTTGAGCCTTATTCTTTGGCTGTGACGCGGCAATCAAGCGAAACAGCATTTTTTCAAGGTGGCCTTTCTTTTTTTTATCACTTCACCCTATAATATCCCTGTAAATTAAGTTGACCGCTTTTTTTGCCCTTTTTCACTAAAGGTTTCTTTATGCAGCAACAGCCAGATGAAGTGGTACTCTCCATCCTCAATGCCATTAAGGAGCTTGACCAACTTAATGATATTGATATGATCTTGGATCGCATTCTGTACAAGGCCCGCCGCCTTGCCAATGCAGATGCCGGCTCCATCTTCCTGACCCAGGACAAAAGTCTGGTCTTCAACCAGGTCCAAAACGACAGCCTCTATGGCGAGGACGGCAACCGGGCCGCCCAGTACACCAACCTCAACGTTCCCTGCACCAATGCCTCCATCGTCGGCCATGCCGCCCTAACCGGTGAAACCATCGCCATTGATGACGCCTATAATCTCCCCCGCCACCTGCCCTGTACCTTCAATTCATCCTTTGACAAAGAGTTTTCCTACCGGACCGTTTCCATTCTTGCCATCCCCCTTCATTCCTTTAATCACCAGATAACCGGGGTAATGCAGCTTATTAACGCCCTGGACGAAAACAAAACGCCCATCCCGTTTTCAGAAAAGATACAGACCTATCTTCAGCTCTTTTCCAACAATGCCGCTGTTGCTATTGAAAGGGGTGTTATGAATAGAGAGCTTATCCTGCGGATGGTAAAGATGTCAGAGCTCCATGACCCCAAGGAAACCGGCGCCCATGTTCAAAGGGTTGGCGCCTACAGTGCTGAGATATTCCGGCGCTGGGCCATCGTCAACAATATTGACTCCCAAGAGCTTAAATCCCGGCACGATATGATTCGTCTTGCTGCCATGCTTCATGATGTTGGCAAGGTCGGCATCGCCGACATCATCCTACAAAAACCTGGGCGGCTAAACTCCTCTGAGTTCACGAAGATTAAACAGCATACTGTCCTTGGCGCCCGGCTCTTTAGCAACACCACATCCCACCTGGACAAAATGAGCATGGATATTGCACTGCACCACCATGAGAAATGGGATGGAAGTGGCTATCCCGGCTCTATTGACCTCTCACCAGACAAATCTTTTCCCGGCGGCAGCCAACCACTGAGAGGCGATTCCATTCCACTTGAGGCCAGAATCACTGCTCTTGCTGATGTTTATGACGCCCTTTCCTCTGATCGCGCCTACAAGGAGGCCTGGGATGACGAAGACATCTATGCTGAGATCCTAGCAGCCTCTGGTAAACATTTTGATCCAGAGATTGTTGATATTTTTTTTGAAATCACCGACGTCTTAAAAGCAATCAGAAACCGCTACCAGTAAAGTGCCTCTTCTTTTTATCATCCCTTTTTTCTTCTCTCTGCCAAGCAAATCAAGCTTGATCATTCCCTGTTTTTTCTTATAGTACCTCACGGCTATTAACCCCGACCAACCTGCTTTCTCTCTTTTTTACGAGGACTACTATGTCTACGCCCTATACCTATGCCAAACTCGACCAACAAGGCGTTACAGAATATATTTTTCACCCCGCGCCTCCTTCAGGCTCACCCTGCCCGGCAGGGGCTGAAGATCTTCATATTGATGTCTCAGATGGTGCAACCGTCCATCTCCGGATTTTCCCATCTAACAACCGTGAAGCACCTTGCCTTCTTTTTTTCCATGGCAATGGCGAGGTTGTCTCAGACTATGATGATGCCGCCCCCATGTATGCTGAACGTGACATCACCTTTATGGCTGCCGAATACCGCGGTTACGGCCACTCCACAGGAACGCCATCAGCAAGCACCATGTTGACAGACGCCCATGCCATTCTCGATGCTGTCTGTTCCTGGCGTAAGACAAACAATCATAACGGCAAACTCCTTACCATGGGGAGATCCTTAGGGAGTGCTGCGGCCATAGAACTTGCCTGGGCTCACCCTGATCGTGTTGATGCCCTTCTTATCGACAGTGGCTTTGCTCTCACCCTCCCCCTTCTGCACACCATTGGCGTTGACGTTGATGGCCTGGGGCTCACTGAAGAAGATGGCTTCCATAATCTCGACAAGATTAAGAAAATCACCATGGCCACCTACATTATCCACGGTCAAATTGACGAGATCATTACCCTGGCCAACGCCTCTGAACTCATTGCTGAATCCCCTGCCCTTCAGAAAGAATTCCAGACTGTTCCGGGGGCCGGTCATAACACCATCATGACCGTGGCTGGGGTTATGTATTATGATGTGATGGGTCGCTTTATCGACAAGATAGGGCAGGTACGAAAAAAGAGATCTGGAATCAGGTAGAGAGGTTCCCTGCCTGGAATAATCTCAGGCGCGTGGCCTGAAGAAATTGTTGGCAAAGAGTACGAGAAACGATTCTTTCTGCAGGCCGTACGCCTGTTCGCTCAGAGCGAAAAGCTCCTTTTTGATATCGCCATAGGCAGGAAGCTCTGGCAAGACAGGGAGATGGTACTCAACGTCCTCAGGAACATCTATTTTCAGCTTTTTGGCAATTGCCAAGGACACCCCTGTCTCAAGACCTTGCTCCATGTTGCCAGCCACAGGCTGGGCCCCTAAAGAGTGGAGGAAGCTCATCATGGCCGAGAGGTCATGCCTCTTCTCAAAAAGCTTTATCTCCTCAGCAATATCATCGTGGATATCCTCAAGCTCTTTATACTTCTTGCGATAGCTATTTATGTGGAAGTCGAGGCGATCATAACAATCCACCAAAAAATTCTGAAAGCGGCCCTGACGCGTTAAGCCGCGCATACGCACACTTTCAAATACTCTTTCCCTGATTGTTTCTGACTCAATAAGATAGGGATCGTAGAAGAGCTTTTTTTCTAGGTTACAAAGATCAAGAAAGGCATCAATGAGCTCTTCAGCCTGGAGGAGAATATAGATACGGATCAGGTCGAAACTGATCCTTTTTTCGAGAATAAAGGAGTATTGGCGGACCTTGTCCCTGTACTCAAGGGAATCCTCTTCAATGAGCTTGCGAAAGCCAAAATAGCTGTTCGCCATCTCGCTTTTGAGTTCAACCGTCAAATATTCTTCAAAATCTGCCATGCTCGGGCCAGCATCCTTGCCACCGGGAAAATATTTTCATGGTGGCCTTCCTTTCAAGCCTCTTCTGACTCGAGTATATCAAAAATGGTCTTCAGGGAAAAAGGCTATTTTAAAATGGCCGATCAGGCAGTGATATGCTCCTCGCCAATCATGGTATCGACAAAGCCTAAGACATACTCCCGCTGGGACGGAGTGGCATAGGATATACAGGAGCAGTGCAGGTTACTCTCACTTCGGACCAAGAGCTCAACGATGAGTTTATCCTTACTGAGCTCAACACCAAAATAAAAAGGACCGCATTCATCATGGCCCTTCTGGGCCTTTGACCATAAATCTTCAGGAAGTTGCAGCCAGAACATCCCCAGCATGGGCCCAGACTTGAGGCTCTTTTTCAGGTAGCTGTCAAGATTATCACGCTCCTGGGCGCTCAACTCATCTATAACAAATTGCCGCATTGCACTGCTCTCTCAGTGGGTGGAAAGTTGCCGCACCGGAGAAGATGCGGCAACTGCTTTGAAAATTGACTACGAATCGAGATCCCTGACCTCACGACCCTCTTTAAGGTCACGGCCTTCAAGATATCGAACAATTGATTCAGCAGCCTCTTTGGCCTGATAAACCGCCTTTGCAACAGTCTGGGGACCAAGTACAGCGTCACCGGCTGAGAAGATCCAGTCAACATTGGTCTGAAAGGTGGTCTTATCGATAATATAAGTGCCCCATCTTGTCAGCTCAAACTCCTGGCCCGCATCAACATCATGGTTGACGTTCTGGCTGATTGCCGGGATAACACAATCCGCATCAATAACAAAATTTGAGCCTTCAATCTCAACAGGCCTTCTTCTGCCGGAATCATCGGGGGGGCCAAGCTCCATCTTTACACATTCGATACCGGTCATCTTACCATTCTCACCGACAACCTGGACGGGGGCGGCGAGAAATTCAATCTTCACTCCTTCCTGCTGGAGATGGTGAATCTCTTCGCTGGATGCCGGCATCTCTTCGATGGTTCTCCTGTAGAGGATAAAGACATTCTTAGAGCCTTCACGAAGCGCGACCCGGGCACAATCAATGGCAACATTACCGCCACCAACAACAACCACATTGTCGCCAATATCTACTTTATTGCCGGAAAGTACCTCGCGAAGATAATCGATGCCATGCTTGACGCCAGCCATATCCTCCCCTTCAACACCGAGCTTACGGCTGGCGTGGGCACCAACACCAACAAAAACAGCGTCAAAACCGTGCTCTGTCTTAAGTTGTTCCAGGGTAATATCCTTGCCGATCATGACATCGTGAACAATCTTAACGCCGCAATCCTTTAAGGCCGCAAATTCAGCATTCAAGATATGACGGGGCAAGCGAAAAGGGGGAATACCAACCTTGAGCATGCCGCCAATAACCGGCAGAGACTCATAAATGGAACACTCATAGCCAGCATGGGCAAGATGATAAGCCGCGGTCATACCAGCCGGCCCAGAACCGACAATGGCCACCTTTTTACCCTTAGGGACGGCACAGGCAACGTTCATATTCTTTTGATGATGGACCATCCAGTCCGACATAAAACGTTCTATGAGGCCAATGGCAACAGCCTTGCCTTTCTTGGCACGGATACAGGCCCCTTCACATTGATTTTCATGGGGACAGACCCGGGAACAGATGGCAGGCAAAGAAGAGGTTTCACGTACCTTCCAATACGCATCTTCAAACCTCCCTTCTCCTACGAGACCTATAAAGGCAGGAATATCGTTGTTAATGGGGCAACCCTGGCGGCAACCTGGTTTTTTACACTGAAGACATCTGAGGGCCTCTGTTTTGACACTTTCTTCGGTAAAACCTAAGGAAACCTCATCATAATTATCTATACGGATTTCAGGAGAAAGTTCGGCACATGTCTGTCTATCAATGGCCATTCTCTCTTTGGCGTTCATTTCAGCTCCTTCTTACTCAAAAAAATATTAAAAAAATCTGTGATGATTACTACTGCGCCCATCTTTCTACACTACTTGACCCAAAAAATCATCATGGGGAAACTACCTAGAGAGAGTATATTTTTCATCATTCTGTTCCAAAAGGATTTCTCAGACAGTGGCACCGAGAGTTTCTTGACAAAGGCCTTTTCCTCATTCATCCTAGTAGATGAAAATTGTTTTAAAAATATGATGAGCTCTCCCTGATAATTGGTTTCACGTTACATAACGTTATTACTTTTCAAATTCCTGCGATCATCGCTCATTATTGAGCCTTTCGATTCCGGTTACCCCTATATGAATGTCGAGTTTATAAATCCTTTTCTTCAAGCCGCCAAAAATGTTTTGGAAACCATGTGTCAAACACATGTCCACCCAGCCAAGCCGACGCTAAAAAAAAACACAACAACCTTCGGAGATGTCACCGGTATCATCGGCATGGCCAGTGCAAAGGTTTCCGGCTGTATGATTCTCAGTTTTTCTGAAAAATGTATTGTCAATATTGTGGCCAACATGCTCATGGAAGATGCAAAGGACACCATTGACGACGAGATTATCGATGCTGTTGGTGAGTTGACCAACATGATTTGCGGTGGCGCCAAGGCCACTTTAGGCAAGATGAATCATAAGTTTGATTTGGCAACGCCCACCATGATCACCGGCAGAGGCGTTGAGATCTCAACGCTCTCTGAATCACCCACCATTGTTATCCCTTTTGAAACTGAATATGGCGGCTTTGTGATTGAGGCCAATTTGGCAGAAAAAGACTAGCAGCCCCTTTCTTGATGACCAATAAAAAAGCCGCACAGTTACTGTGCGGCTTTTTTATTGGTATGTACTGAAAACTATTAAGCTACTTAGCTCTTTTTTCAGCAATACGAACACGGGCAAGGGCACGCTGCAAAGCAGCCCGGGCCCGGGCCTCATTAAGTTTTTCCTGCTGGCCCTTGGCCTGAGCAAGACGTTTTTCCGCCCTTTCCTTGGCAAGCAGAGCACGATCGATATCGATATCAGTGCCTTTCTCACAGCTTTCGACGATAAAGGTGATCTTATTTTGAGACACCTCACAAAAGCCGCCGCTGACCATTAAATCATGCTCTTTGCCGTCCTGTTTATAGGACAACTCGCCAATCTTAATGGTGGAAAGAAAAGGGGCATGGTTGGCAAGGACGCCGAAAACACCGCCATAACCAGGGGCAGTGACAATGTCAACATTCTCACTTACCACCGGGCCTGAGGGGGTTACGACCTCAAGTTCAATTGTTTCTGCCATAGCACATCACCTCGAATAAAGGCACCAGAACAGTTCCCTGTTCTGGTGCGTGTTCAAACATCTTAAGCAGCCTCAGCCGCCTTAGCAGCTTTCTCAACAGCCTCTTCAATGGAACCAACCATGTAGAAGGCGGTCTCAGGCAGATCATCATGCTTGCCTTCGAGGATCTCTTTAAAGCCGCGGACAGTGTCAGCAACCTTAACAAACTTACCGTCCATACCGGTGAAAACCTCAGCAACGGTGAAGGGCTGGGAGAGGAAACGCTGAACCTTACGAGCGCGACCAACAAGCTGCTGATCTTCCTCAGAAAGCTCGTCCATACCAAGGATGGCGATAATATCCTGCAGGTCCTTATATTTCTGCAAGGAGTTCTGGACCTGACGGGCAACCAGGTAATGCTCTTCACCAAGGACGTTCGGGTCGAGAATACGCGAGGTGGAGTCAAGGGGATCAACCGCAGGATAGATACCAAGCTCAGCAATCTGACGGGAAAGGACAACAGTACCGTCGAGATGGGCAAAGGTGGTGGCAGGAGCAGGGTCAGTCAAGTCATCGGCAGGTACGTATACACACTGGACAGCGGTAATGGAACCTTTGGTGGTTGAGGTAATACGCTCCTGAAGACCACCGAGGTCAGTGGCCAGGGTAGGCTGGTAACCAACCGCAGAAGGAATACGACCAAGAAGGGCGGAAACCTCGGCACCGGCCTGGGTGAAACGGAAGATGTTATCAACGAAGAAGAGAACGTCCTGGCCCTCTTCATCACGGAAATACTCAGCAGCTGACAGACCGGTCAGAGCAACACGAGAACGGGCTCCTGGAGGTTCAGTCATCTGACCGTAAACAAGGGCGGCCTTAGGCAGTACGCCTGATTCCTTCATCTCGTTGTAGAGATCGTTACCCTCACGAGTACGCTCGCCTACACCGCAGAATACGGAGATACCACCATGATGCATGGCGATGTTGTTAACCATTTCCATCATGATAACGGTCTTACCACAACCGGCACCACCGAACAGTCCCATCTTACCACCCTGGGGGAAGGGGACGAGAAGGTCGATTACCTTAATACCGGTCTCAAGTACGTGTACTTCGGTGGACTGGTCAGTAAAGGCAGGGGCAGGCTTATGAATAACACCAGTTTTATCTTTGGCAATATCACCCATACCATCAACCGGACGACCAACAACATTCATAATACGTCCCAAGGTCGCTGGACCAACAGGAATGGTGATCGGAGAACCGGTGTTCTTTACTTCCATGCCGCGAACCAGACCATCTGTCTGATCCATAGCAACGGCGCGCACTACATTATCACCAAGATGCTGAGCAACCTCAACAACCAGGTTATCGGCAGTATCATCAATACCAGGATTGGTGATGGTCAGGGCAGTCATAATATCGGGCAGGGCGTCAGCGTCAAACTCAACGTCACAAACCGGTCCTACTACCGAAACGATTTTTCCACTTTTTAATTCACTCATGGGCTTTTGGCCTCCTTCAATGTATATCAACGGCGGCGTAATCGCTGCCGCCGTTTATTATCTTGGTTATCCTTTCAGTGCCTCAGCACCACCGACAATATCCATCAAATCACCGGTAATGGCGGCCTGACGGGCCTTGTTAAAGATCATTGTCAGCTCGGCAACGATATCATTACAGGCGTTAGTGGCGTTATCCATGGCCGTCATCCGAGCGGCATGCTCACTGGCGCCGATCTGCAGCATGGAGTTATAAATCATAACATTCATGTACAGGGGCAGGAGTACGTCCATGATTTCTTCCGAACTGGGCTCATAGATATAATCGCCAGCCTGTTCAGCGGCTTCAGCGCCACCTTCACTCTCTGGCGGCTTAACCGGCAGCAGAGGAAGGGTGGTTGGCACCTGCTTGGCAACGCTGTGGAAATGACCATAAATTACCTGGACCTCATCGGCATCACCTGCCTCGAAGTTGGCAGCAATATCCTGAGCTATCTCACGGGCATTGAACATCTGAAAGGTACCCATAATGTCCCGGTAATCCTTTCTCATCTTGCCGGTCTTTCTAAAATAATTAGAACCCTTTTTGCCAACACAGACGTAAGATACTTTCTTACCTTCGGCCTCATACTTGGCTGCAAGCTTCTCTGCCATGCTGATGATATTAGAGTTAAAACTACCGCAGAGTCCTCGATCAGAGGTAACAACCACGATCTCGGCGGTCTGAACATCACGGACATCCATCAGGGGATAATCCCCTGAAGCGCCACTGCTCAGATTGGCCATGGTGTCATTGAACTTCTCGGCATAGGGATGGAAATCCTCCATCTTCTGCTGGGCTCCTCGGAGCTTGGCAGCCGAGACCATGTTCATGGCCTTGGTGATCTGCGATGTCTTTTTAACGCCGCCGATCTTTGTTGAAACGTCCTTTAGACTAGGCATTACCTACCCCCCTTAGTTGATACCTTTAGAAGCCTTGAAGGTCTCAGTGAAGGCTTTCATGGTAGCGTGCATTTTCTCTTCCAGAGCGCTATCGATCTCCTGCTTTTCTTTCAGGGTGTCGAAAATCTCTGGAGCAGAGGAGGCGATGTGGGTGTAGAGGTCCTGCTCGTAATCAGCAAGGGTATCAACAGGAAGGGTATCAAGATAGCCCTTGGTACCGGCAAAGATGATACTTACCTGCTTTTCCATGGAGAGAGGCTGATACTGAGGCTGCTTAAGAATCTCAACCAGACGCTCACCACGGGTGAGCTGGGCCTGGGTGGCGGCATCAAGATCGGAACCAAAACCGGCAAAGGCGGCGAGCTCACGATACTGAGCAAGGTCGAGGCGCAGCGTTCCGGCAACCTGCTTCATGGCCTTACATTGGGCAGCACCACCAACACGGGATACGGACAGACCAACGTTAATGGCCGGGCGTACACCGGAGAAGAACAGGTTAGGCTCAAGGTATACCTGACCGTCGGTAATGGAAATAACGTTGGTGGGAATAAAGGCGGAAACGTCACCAGCCTGGGTCTCGATGATGGGCAGGGCGGTCAGAGAACCGGCGCCCAGCTCATCAGATACCTTGGAGGAACGCTCAAGGAGACGAGAATGGTTGAAGAAAATGTCGCCAGGGAAAGCCTCACGTCCTGGCGGACGACGAAGAAGCAGAGAAAGCTCACGATAGGCAACAGCCTGCTTGGAAAGATCATCATAAACGATCAAAGAATGCTGGCCGCGGTCACGGAAATACTCACCCATGGCGCAACCGGCGAAGGCTGCAACATACTGCATTGGTGCAGGATCAGAGGCACAGGCCGCTACAACGGTGGTGTATTCCATGGCGTTGTTCTTACGAAGGGCCTCAACAACCAGGGCTACAGTAGATTTCTTCTGGCCGATGGCGACATATACACAGTGAACGTCGGTCTCGCGCTGGGCGATGATGGCGTCAACACAAACGGCAGTCTTACCAATCTGACGATCACCAATGACCAGCTCACGCTGACCGCGACCAACAGGGGTCATGGCGTCAACAGCCTTGGAACCGGTGTAGCAAGGCTCATGAACACCCTTACGGGCGATAACACCAGGAGCGAGAACCTCAATCTTGGAGGACTCCTTGGCATTAATGGGGCCCTGGCCGTCAATGGGGTTACCAACGCCGTCAACAACGCGGCCTTCCATTTCAGGTCCAACAGGTACCTCGGCAATCTTGCCGGTACGCTTTACGGTGTCACCCTCGTTGATCTTGGCAACATCACCAAGTACCGCACAACCAACGTTGTCGGCCTCAAGGTTGAGGGCCAGTCCGAGAATGCCGCCAGGGAACTCAAGGAGCTCCATAGCCATGCAATTCTCAACTCCATGGATACGGGCAATACCATCACCAACGGAGATTACGGTTCCGGTCTCGCTCAGATCCGCTTTGCTCTCAAAATCCTTGATCTGGCCTTTGATAATTTGACTGATTTCTTCAGCTTTAATCTGCATTGCTTTATTCACTCCCCTTAATGGACTCTTTTAACTCATCGAGTTGCGTCTTGATACTGCCATCCATAACCAAATCGCCAACCTTGGCAATCATACCGCCGATGATTGACTCATCAACATTATTGGTCACAGTCACACGCTTCCCGGTTATTTTCTCTAAAGTTTCCTGGATCTTGGCCTGAAGTTCGGTTGACATCTCAGTGGCTGAGGTGACCACACCCTGACAGGTGTTGTTTTCCTCATCAACGAGAATCTGGAACATCTCAGCAATATCGCCAAGAGCATCGGCCCGCCGTTTCTGGACGAGCAGATTCAAAAAATTACCCATAATAGTTGAAACGCCGGCGGCCTTGACGATCTCTGCCATCACCCCTTCGCGGGCCTCAAGCGGATACATCGGATTGGCCAGAGCATCGCCAAGCTCGGCATTGTCGGCAACCAGGGCTGCAAACTCGCCTAAACCTGTGGCGTACTCATCAAGGGCGTTTTCTTCCTTACCAACGGCAAACAGCGCCTTGGCATAACGTTTTGCCAGTAATGCGTTCTTCATTATGCGGCACCTCCTACCTTGGCTAAATAACCTTCAACCAGAGCGACCTGATCATCGGCCTGCAGATTACTCTTGATAATCCCCTCGGCCATGACAGCGGCCTGGTCGGCTGCTTCATTCTTAAGATTAACCTTGGCCTCAGCAACGGCGTTAGCCACTGCCATCTCAGCCTGGCGTTTGATCTGCTCAGCTGCCTCGTTGGCCTCGGCGATGATCCGCTCTTTTTCGACCTCGCCTTGGGCAACGGCTGTTTCAACCATCTTCTTAAGCTCATCATCAAGCCCGGACAGACGGGAGGCATACTCCTGATACTGTCTCTCGGCAGCGCTGCGCTGGCTCTCAAGATCATCAAACTCCTCACGAATACCCTGACGGCGACCACGCAGGCCATCGACGATGGGTTTTTTCAGGAAATAGATCAGGATGAACATCAAGGCGGCAAAGTTCATGGCGCGCCAGCCAAGATCCCACAGCTTCTCTGGAGTCAACCCCCAGCTGGCGGGACCGCTGGCATGGGCATCACTTGAGGCATAGGCCATGGCAGTTACTCCCATAACCGCCACAACCGCCAGAGCTGAAAGCCCTAACTTGGACCAATTAACATCTCTCCTCATTAAACAGCCCTCCCCAGAATTTTACCGGCCATGTCCTTGGCAAAGTCGTCGACCTTGCCGGTCAGCTCTTTCTGGGCAGCGGTGAATTCTGATTCAACTGTGCCTAATTGCTCGGCCTTGGCCTTGTCGGCCTCACCGCGGATCTCAGCAAGTTTCTCATTTCCGGCTGCCTGAGCAGATGCCCTGGCTCCATCGAACTCGGCCTTGGCCTTGCGGCGGGCTTCATTCATTTTATTATCAAATTCTTCAACCCGTAATTGGGCATTTTTCTTGTAGTTGTCTACATCCGTTGCGAGGCTTTCCAACTTTTCCTTGCGCTTGGCCAGGACATTTCTGACTGGACGATACAAAATCGCATTCAACACCATCATAAGAATCATGATGTTCAGGATCTGCATCGGCATAGTCAAGTCAATAGTAATCATAAGTTTTCCTTCCTCCTCTTCTTTTTGTCATGCATTTGCCGCTTGTCTCACTTGACTAGAGAGTGCAGCGTACATTTCAAACTAAAAAAAACCTGCCTCGCGCCTAAACGCCTTCCCAAACATAGCGAGATTTCGCAGGTATAAATTTCTCTCAGGACAAACACTGAATGGCCCCTCATTAAACCTGTGTTTGCTTACTATAGAACAGGTGGGCTGTCAACTCTTTTTCCCCAACCTAAAAAGGCTACAAACCCGCGCAGTTTCTACATTTACCTAGTGTTTACCTGTCACAGATATAAATTAATTGCCACCCATTTTCAGCCATTTCTGGCCTCCCCAAAAAATCGAAATCTCAAACAAACTACCTACAAAATTGCCTGTAAAAAATAGTCGGTCTTTCACCCTGAAACCTATTTTGTGAATCTTATCGCAATTTTCACAAAAAAATTTTTTCTCATCTAAAGATACTCGACAAAACCCATCATCAATACCTACAATAATGACAAGACGAACACATCTACGCACACCTCAATTGGAGATGCCCATGATTACCATCAAGACCATTCTCGTCCCCATCGATTTTTCTGATAATGCCGAACATGTGATGGAGTATGCCCTGAGCGTTGCGCAGCAGTTCAAGGCCAGTATTCTTCTTTGTTTTGTGGCCCAGCTCTATAACGACTATTCTGATTTCTTTATCCCGCAAATGCCTGTTGTCGCCATTGAAGAAGAGATAGACAAGGCAGCCAAAGAGAGAATGCACAGTTTCACTGAAACCTTCAGTAATGAAACAAAGATTGAAGAGTGCGTACTCATCGGCAATGTGGCTCACGAGATCCTCCATCTGGCTGAAAAGCGAGAGGTGGACTTGATTGTCATGGGAACCCATGGTTACCAGGGGATTGAGAAAATTCTTTTTGGCTCGGTGGCTGAGAAAGTGGTGAAGATGGCACCCTGCGCGGTTCTAACTGTTAAGCCAAAAAAAGCTTAAAGCCAAACATGGCAATAGGCTCTTAGTTAATCAGCCAGCTTGGCCTCTTTTGGCGAGGCTCATCGCCAATCTCCTTAAAGTGATTCAGCAATTTCCTATTTGACAAAAATATGGTTCAGAGGATAGTCATGCCCTGTTAATGATGGTACTTCTATACCATCATGTTTCATTTCCCCTTCTTAGCAAAGAGAGATACTGCACCCCATGACCCCGTTATCCCAAATCTTACCATGGCTTTTTGCCCTTGGCCTCATGGCCATAGCTCTTGTTTTCACCCTCAAAAAACAGCTCTCCCTTAAACAGAAGCTCACGGAAAGCCTTGAAGCAACTACCGCCCTTGATCGCGACCTTGCCGTGCTGACTGAACGGGCCGCCGCAGGCGAAACAGAGAGTGCCCGCATGGAGCAGGAGGCAGGCAGCAGATATCAATCCCTCCTCAGCGAGTGTAATAAGCTACATGAGGAGAGGCAGGACCTCACCACCAAAAACAGCTCCCTGCAGGCCGACATAGCCTCCCTCAGCAAAGAGCTGCAACGCATTGATGAGCTGACCAAAGAACGGGACTCAGCCCGTCAGGAACTCAGCACCCTCCGAACCGAGAAGAACAGCATTGATAGCGACCATGCCGCCCTGCAGACCAAGATCGCTGAGGAACGCAAGGCCAGCGAAGATAAACTCAAGCTCCTGGAACAGGCCGAGGTCAAACTGACCAAGGAATTTGAAAACCTGGCCAACCGTATCTTTGAAGAAAAGCATGAGAAATTCAGCAAGGTGAGTAAGACCAATATGGAATCCATGCTCACCCCCATGCGTGAGCAACTCACCAGCTTCAGAGAGAGGGTGGACCATGTCTATGATAAGGAAAACAAAGAACGCGCCTCCCTGCTGAGCGAGATCAAGCAGCTTAAATCATTAAACGAGCGTATTGACGCCGACGCCCTTAACCTGACCAAGGCCCTCAAGGGCGACAGTAAGTTGCGCGGCAACTGGGGTGAGATGCAGCTCGAACGGCTTCTTGAGGAATCCGGCCTTGGCAAGGGCCGCGAGTATGAGGTCCAGGTCAGCCTCCAGAACGAGGAGGGCAAACGGTTGCAGCCCGATGTGGTGATTCACCTGCCGGAGAAGAAGGATGTGGTCATTGACTCCAAGGTCTCTCTGGTGGCCTATGAACAGTACCACGCCGCTGACAGTGATGATGACCGACAGCGCCAGGTCAAAAGCCACATCGCCTCCCTGCGCAACCACATCAGCGACCTGAGCGGCAAGAACTACGATGAACTCATTGGTGTTAACTCTCTGGACCTGGTGATCATGTTTGTGCCCATTGAGCCGGCCCTGCTCCTGGCCTTTGAACACGAGCCCAACCTGTTTAACGAGGCCTTTAACCGCAATATCCTGCTGGTCAGCCCCTCCACCCTGATGGCCACCCTGCAGATCATCAATAATATCTGGCGCTACGAGCACCAGAACCTCAACGCCCTGCAGATTGCCACCGATGCAGGCCGCCTTCACGATCAGTTTGTTCTCTTTGTAGAGGCCTTGGAGAAGGTTGGGGATCAGCTGAATAAAGCAACTGATAGTTATGATACAGCCCATAAGCGCCTTACCAGTGGGCGGGGTAATTTGGTTGGCCGGACTCAGAAGTTGAAGAAGTTGGGGGCCAAGACCAAGAAGGTTATTAATGCGCAGTTGTTGGAGGCGGCGGCTGTGGATGATAATTTGAGTGAGTAATGAAGGGTTGTGGTGCGGGGATTTACCTTCTTGCTTCGAAATAAGTTTTGTTACTTTTTAGCTGCCTAAAAAGTGACGCAGCCAGGGCAACAGACGAAAAGGGCAGCCCGGCAGAAGGCGAGCATGCCGCAGGCCAGGTCTGCAATGGGGAGGAAAGTCAACAGCCTGAACAGCCCCCCCCAAAAAAAACAAGAAGGAACTTTATTTACTCACAATGATCTCCAGTAAAACCAATTAGAGATTACCCCAAGCACATGACGCTGACATTCATCGACTACCATAAGCACAGGTTGCGGCACATCCTTTTACTATGCCTCTTTATCGCCGGACTCTTGCCGACCGATTTAGGCAGCCACCCAATCAGCCACTGCCACGACCATGGTGAAATTACCCATGGCCTGCTGCTCAAATTTGATGCAGTTCATCATCAACAAGTGCAGCATGCTGATGATGAAAATGCGTCAAGGGTAATTCCGCCTGCTGCTCAGTTCAACGATTTCTCCAGTAAACATCACAACAGCAGCCAAAGTTGCTATTTCCGCGGCAAAAACAGCCTCATTGCCCAAAGGGGCATCACATCTTCTGACCATGAATCTCTTGGCCTCCTGATTGAGCAATGCTATCTCCCTCTTAACACAGGCCTTTCGGATAGTTCTTACCACCACTCACTCCCACCTCATTTTTCAACCGCTAAATTTATCTTTTCCGCCACGGATCTTCCCCCACCCTCAGCTTAGTTCCCCTCCACGCCCATCAGCAGCCCAGCCTTCGTTAGATTTCATTTTTGAGGCAAAGCTCAAGATCCGTCGTCTTCATGGCTGACTCTGGCCAGTGGCAGTTGATACTTCCAGAGCACACCATTGTGACAATAACCAGACCATAAAAGGCATCTCAATTTCGGAGAACATGTATGCCCCAATCAGATAAACCATCCACACTTAGCTGGAATCTTCTCTTTGCATGTTGGCTTGTTGCCAGTTTTTCAACAATGGGAAGTGTGTTTTTCAGTTACGTGATGGAATTTGCCCCCTGTGTTTTGTGTTGGTACCAGAGAATATGTTTGTTCCCACTGGTAATAATTCTGGCAACAGGGCTCTTCCCCCTTGATAAAAATGTTGCGAAGTTCGCCTTGCCACTAGCGATTACCGGCTGGCTTACAGCACTCTACCACAACCTCCTTTATGCCGGGATTATCCCAGAAAGCATTCAACCGTGCAGCCAAGGCGTTTCGTGCACGGAAGAGTACATTGACCTATTTGGCTTCTTGACAATTCCCATGCTTTCTTTGCTTTCATTTTCAACAATCATTGCCCTTTTAATCATCTTCACCAGGAGAATTTCCAAATGAAATATGTGATTTTCGGAGTTTCATGCCTTGCATTAATTTGCGCATTTATTTTCGGCAGCTCCTACTACAAAAAACAACAGGCCGAAAAATTAGGCTTTATGGCCCAGGAAAATGCTGAACTTTTTATCCGAGACCACTCTCAGGTACTCGGCAGCAAGGAGGCCAAAGTATATCTTGTCGAATTCATGGACCCTGCATGTGAAACATGTGCAGCGTTTTCACCTTTTGTGAAACATATGATGAAAACGAATCCAGGCAAAATTAAACTCGTACTGCGCTATGCTCCTTTTCACCAAGGGGCTGATTATTTTGTGAAAATTCTTGAGGCATCAAAAAAACAGGGGAAATACTGGCAGACTTTGGAGGTTATGTTTAAGTCTCAGTCATACTGGGCAAGCCACCATAATCCACAGCCGCAAAAAATTTGGCAATTTCTTCCTGCTGCCGGCCTTAACATGGAAAAGCTGAAAATAGACATGACCGACCCAGGGATAGACAGGATTATTGCGCAAGATATGGCTGATGCAAAAGCCCTTAATGTTCGCAAGACCCCCGGCTTCTTTGTCAACGGCAAACCGCTGCAGGAATTTGGCTATCAGCAACTACAGCAGCTCATTGAATCTGAGATAAGCGAAACCTACAAAAAATAAGCTATTCCCCATCAAGGGTAAAATCTGGAGACTGAGAGTATTATGAGAAAATTATCATTTTTAATCCTGGCATGCTGTGTTTCTTTACTCGTTTCTGCCTGTGGGCAAATGCCCCAAAAAGAGGTGGCTGAAGTTGGCAAGCCAGCTCCAGACTTTACCCTCATGGATAGAGAGGGCAAAACATGGACTCTTTCAGAATTAAAGGGCCAGGTGGTGTTTGTAAATTTCTGGGCAACCTGGTGCCCGCCCTGTGTTAAGGAAATGCCCTCAATGCAGCGCCTTTACGAGGCGCTCCCTGCCGATAAATTTAAGATGCTTGCCATTCTCAACAGTGACAAGCCGATCAATGCTGATTTCTTCGCGGCAAAGCATAAGATAACCATGCCAATTCTTAACGATCAGGAAAATAAGATTGGCCCCCAATATGGCTTAACTGGAGTGCCTGAGACCTTTATTGTCGACAAAGAAGGGGTGGTGAGGGAGAAATTCATTGGCCCGGCTGAGTGGGACTCGCCTGGGGTTGTGCAGATGTTGATGGGCTATATTAATCAGCAGTAAGGGGACCTTTGCGAGCTATCTTTTGACTTGATTGCCCGGCTCTTTGTCACTTTTCGCCCACTTTGCTGGCTGTTTGCCCCAAAAATGACGCAGCCAGTGCAACGGGCGAAAAGGGCAGCCCGGCAGAGCCTGGCCTGCGACAGGGAAAAGCTAACTGCATAGAGGAGTTGCCTGAACAACTAGGTATCTGATTACCATCGAATCTCAGCCACTTTCCTAGGATGAAGTCGTAGGAGCCCGGCCCTCCGGGCGATAAAGAGACAACAGGATATAGTTGCCAAGGTGTTAACAAAAATCACAACTCACCTCTAAGAAAAACCGCTTGAATGATCGGCAATTAAATCCCCTGAAACAGATACAACAGACTCACCGGCGAAATTCACTGACCATGTCTTTCTGGTTGCCCAAGGGCCTGCAGATAACGATCAGGGTTTTGGGTAAATTTTTCCTTGCAGCCCGAACAGCAGAAATAATATTGCTGTCCATTATACTCTGCCGTGGCTGCTGCTTTTTCTTCCTCAACCTGCATACGGCATACCGGGTCCTGTGCCATAATCATTCCTCCTGTATCTTTACCCCGTTAAACGTTCGCGTAATTTTTTTTCATCCAGGCCGCCACTAAAAACCAGCTCCCCATCTATGACGACACCAGGGGCAGTCATAAGCATATACTGTTGGGCCAACTCAGGTTTTTCCGTAATATCATGGATTACAACTTCCAATTCTGGAAAGTCCGGTTTGACTTTTTCCAGAACCTGTTTGGCACTGGCACAGTGGCCGCAACCGGGCATAGTCAAGAGATCAATCTTCATATCTTTCTCCATTTACTTAGAGTTGTTTATTAGGTGGCGGCCGACGACGACGCCACCAGGCCCAGACAATAGGGCCTAATAACAGTCCACCCAGAGTGGTAAAGGCAAAGGGAGCCGTTCGTTTGGCCATACCAAACACACCTCTACCTTCGCTGATACCGCCGAGACATTCATCACAGACATTGTCCATACGGCCTTCTTCAATCATCAGCCGGCAGAGGCAGGTGTTATTGGGGAACCTGCCGCTGGTCAGACACTCGGTGCAGGGGGGCTCTATACAGCAGGAATATTCGGCAACTCCCGGCGGAGTAAAAATCTTGGTCCACCCTTCATGGACGCCGGTAACCAACAGCCAGTGATGACCGTAGATCCCCATGGTCAGAATGATCGAACCGACAAAGATCAAGCCCCAGCCGATAGCCTTCTCCACGGCGAGTTTCCGCTTGAGCAACGCCTGGGTGGCGTTTACCCCCAGCATGCCGAGGATGGCCAGAAAGACCAGGGGAGTTGCCCGGCCCAGTCCGTGAATGGCGCCGAGCAGGGCTCCTTCACCGATCTTTCCGACACTGGCTATATAGGTAAGCAGCACATAGAATGCAGGATTTGGACAGGCGACCCCGGCATTCCCCAGAAACAAGCCCATTAATAATGCCTTTAAATAATCTTGGCGCTGCATGATAAAATCTGGGAGTCCGCCGGAATAGGTCGGTAACTTGAGGGTGTATAGCCCCAACTCACCCAGTCCGAAGACCCATGCCGCCACTCCGGCAATAACCAGCATAATACGGGTCGCCTGGTCCATACCAAGCATATCCCCTGCCAGGGCAATGAAAATTGCATACATGGTCAGAGTAATGGTTAGCCCGCCACCGAAAAGCAGGGCCATGGTAAATCCCTTGCGATAATCCTGGCCCATACTCATGGGTACAATGACGAAAACGAGCGGCAGTGTACATGGCAAAACAATCATAGAGAGGCCGGCGGTATAGGAGAGAACCAAGCCGACTGTTTGTGCTGGCGTGGTCGCCATATAGGCCAGACCGGCTACGAACACGGAAAACAAAATAAATGCGAGGAGTACCAGACGGGTACGAAATCTACGTTCAGATTCTGTCGAATTTGTGGCTGAATCAGGCATTATTCTTCTCCTGCCAAGAGTTGAAAAATAGCGAAGAAAAAACAGGCTTTTTTGCTGATAATATTAATAGAGCAATAGTCAATTGGCCGAAATATGATCGAATATGCTCAAAGCGGCCTTTATACAACTTTACGATATCAGACAGAAATCTGTGACGTCAAGAGGATCATCCAGTCTGATTCATACCGTAACCATCATCCCCCAAATCATGCTGAGAGAATGGCAGACCCCATGCTGTTTTTAAGAGCGGCACTGCTGATTTGCAAGACAGCCTTATGATGAAAATCCAGCTAAACGGCATATATCTGCTATGATATTTTAAAAAATGGCTTTGTGGAAAACAGTATGAACAATTTCGTTTTACAAACTGGCCAAAGACGCTGTTATGATGCAGCTGGCCACCAACTGCCTTGTACCAACAGCGGCCAGGATGCTGAATATAAATCAGGGCAGCCATGGCCACAACCCCGCTTTAAACTTGAAGGCGGGGTTGTGGTGGACAACCTTACAGGATTAGTCTGGAGCCAAGATGCCAATTTGGCCGAATTTCCGCTTAACTGGCAAGAAGCCCTCGACTATGTGTCCTCCATGAACATGAATGAATCCTTTGGGTTCAAGGACTGGCGGCTGCCAAACCGGCGCGAGCTGCGCAGTTTAATGAGCTACCAGACCAAAAAACCAGCACTGCCAGCAGACCACCCCTTTGCCAATGTTTTTCTCGGTTGGTACTGGACCTCCTCCACGGCGGCCATCAACACAGCTTATGCATGGTATGTGCACCTGGAAGGAGCACGCATGTTTTATGGCCGAAAGGACCACTACTATTTGCTCTGGCCTGTACGCGGCAAAAGCAGCATATTGCCGCGTACAGGCCAGACGAAATTTTATGATGCTTCAGGCCGAGAGATTGACAGGGCCGATACTCATCAGCATAGCGCATTACAAAGCGCTGTCCCCTGGCCAAAACCTCGCTTTCAGGACAATGGTTTTACAGTGCTGGATAAATTGACCAACCTGGTGTGGCTCAAAAATGCTGATGCCGCCGGAATGCAGCTAAACTGGCGCGAAGCCCTCAGGTCGGTACGGGAACTTAATAAAACCAAAGCCGGCGCCATTGACCACTGGCGATTGCCCAATATCAATGAACTGGAATCTCTGGTAGACGCCGCAAATCACACTCCTGCCTTGGCTTCAGATCATCCTTTTATGAATGTCCGCGATGTTTACTGGTCCTCCACCACAAGCTTCTTTGAAACAGATTGGGCCTGGGCATTGTATCTAGATAAAGGAGCCCTTGGCGTAGGTGTCAAGAAAAACGCTCGTTTTTCCGTTTGGCCTGTATGCGATGCCGAGCCAGAAAATCCAAGCTGTTAGCGCAAAACAGGGGGAGCAATCTGGTTGGACGGGCTGATAGGCTTAAGAAGTTGG
>JBDLIE010000015.1:0-65551 GCA_039715015.1 Thermodesulfobacteriota bacterium | reverse complement strand
GTTTACTGGAATAATCAGCCGCTCAAAATCGCGGCATAACTGGAGCGGCATTCCACTTAAGAATCATGAAATGCTGTCCAGCAAAACCAGACCACCGTTTTCTTCCCATGTACCGCTACATATTATCCACCGGGGTGATAATCGCCAGCCTTGTTTCTTTGCCAATGAAGACTAGCTCTATTTAGATTGGTTACACGAGTACGCTGTTGCATCTGGCTGTGCTGTCCATGGTTATTTGATGATCAACCATGTCCATCTTTTGATAACCCCAAGCCATATCAAGAGTGTCGGCAAACTCATGAAGCGACTGGGCCAACGGTATGTCCAGTATATCAATCGTGTGTCGAAATAAAAATCAGCCACACTGTTGAGTGTAATCACCTTATGCTTCTTTCTGATTTGAATATTGGGTGGCAGCTCACCATTTTTGATTGCGGCAATGGTGTTGAGTCGAATTCTGTTGCAGTAGGGTTCATCGAACCCTTCTGATTTCTTACCAATCTTATCTTTTCTCTGTTTACCATTGGCATCTCTGTAATAGATGTAATAGGACAAATCACCGTCTTTCAATACATTGTGGCAAACCCCCTTAAATTTTTTAGTTATAGCCTGTAATAAATTTTGCCCTTTTATAAAAATCCTTCTCACAAAACAATTCTATTTCGTCATCTTTTAAGTTCTTAAAAAATTCATTCAATATATCAACATCATCAGAAAGGTTAGAAATATTAACAATGTTCATATAGTCAGTTACTTGCGCGGCAAACCATTCCTTACTACTCTGACCATCCTCACAATGATCCTTACTAATCTTTCGCAAATGACTCAGCATTACTCCCAACTCCATAATGAGCGTATATTTATCCATGAATTTTGCCACAGTATCTCCACCTAAGAAATAATCATTCTCGAAACACTTCACCCACATCATACGCGCAAGACAAACTGCTCTAGCCTTGTTCCCTGTACGTAACGAAACCCTAACCTCATTTTTGCGTGTGTTGTATCTTTTTTTGAGAACGAGAGGAATACGACTACGAAAATAATAAATGCCGTGACGTGATAAAAACAGAAAGGAAGGATTCGTATTTTGCTTCATTGTGTATCACCCGTGTGTGACACTCAATGAAATCAACGAAAAAAGCGACTTGCAAGTTATTGAAATAACTCACAAATCGCTTTGAAAATGGTGCCGAAGAGAAGACTCGAACTTCCACGGGCATACGCCCACTAGACCCTGAACCTAGCGTGTCTACCAATTCCACCACTTCGGCATGTTGAAAGTTTGTCCATCAGGGATGTTTGGACCAGGTCTTTCACCCTGCTCGGAGGCAGAAAAACAAGAGCTGCCCACGAGATTGATGGGAGCGAATGTACTGACTTTATCCCCTCCTTGTCAAGGTTTTTGTCTACTCACCCATTTGACCATTTGCATGGTGCAATAAGGAGACAATCACAATATAATATTGTCCTGTCAGTCAAAAAACCTCAGACTGGCGTGGCAAAAACTGCCCGGAGAACATGACCGCCATCATAAGACCTAGAAAACAATGGAAATCTATACAGATCTCGACGACATAAAAAAGCCCTTTAAGAAACCGTGCGTCACCATCGGTAATTTTGACGGTGTCCATCTTGGCCACCAATACCTCTTTAGCGAGGTGGTAAGCCGGGCCTACAAGACCAAAGGAACCAGCGTGGCCATCACCTTTAACCCCCACCCCCTACAGGTGGTGGGGCCCGAGGCGGGGATCAAACTTATTTCCACCTGCGACCAGAAAAGAGAACTCATCGAACATGCCGGGATTGATGTCCTGATCATCATCCCCTTTACCAAGCAATTTGCCGGTACGCATGCTGCGGAGTTTGTCGACGAAATTCTTGTCAACAAGATAGGCATCCAGGAACTGGTGGTGGGTTACGACTATTGTTTCGGCAAAGGAAGACAGGGTGACACAACGTTTCTCAAGGAGCAAGGCAGACTCAAAGGTTTCCCGGTCACTGTGATGGAACCATATCATGTCGATGATGTGATTGCCTCAAGCACCGAGATCAGGCGCCTGGTCAACGAAGGGAACATGCGGGCCGTGCGCAGGCTCCAGGGCCGCTATTACCAGATCCGCGGCGAGGTGCAGATGGGCCAGCAGCGCGGTGGAGCCCAGCTCGGCTTTCCCACCGCCAACCTCCACATTTCCGGCGAGGATCTCTGCCCCCGGCACGGCGTCTATGTGACCCAGGTCGTCTATGAGGGCAAATGCTATGGCGGCGTGCTCAATATCGGCGTCAACCCCACCTTCTCAGCCGATGCCAACGGCACTCCCAGGATCACTGCCGAAACCTTCATCTTCGACTTTAACGAGGATATTTACGGCAAACCCATCAAGGTCAACCTGCTGCGCTTCTTGCGCGATGAAAGGAAGTTCTCCGGCCCCGACGAACTCGTGGCCCAGATCAATAAAGATGTGGAGCAGGCCCGCCAGGTGCTGGCCGATGCCGAGAAGGAACTCCGCCTCTCCTGCGAGGAGAAGTTTAACCGTTAACCATCTTTTTCACAGGCTTCTGAATCAAAGTCTCCTCTCCCAAGGTTGGGAGATAAGCGAACGAAGAGAGACTTCGGAGGGGTCGGGTGAGGATTGTAAACTGTGGAACTGAACGTTTTGACCTTACCACCCCTCATCCTAACCTTCTCCCCTATGAGGGGAGAAGGGACTAAACATAAATGGCCATTTCTAGGCGACACTAGCTGCGATAATCGCCGTTGATACTGACATAATCGTGAGTAAAGTCGCAGGTGTAGATCTCGCAGCTCTCACTGCCGGCATGCAGGTCAACGGTGACCACGAAATCCTCCTGTTTGAGAACCTCGGTGGCGGCGGCCTCGTTGGCAAAAAGCCCCAGGCCCTTTTCCACCATCTGCACCTCATCAAAAAAGATATCCACCTTGCTCTGGTCAAAATCCACCCCAGCCCGGCCGGCGGCGGCAAAGATCCGGCCCCAGTTGGCATCCTCGCCGTAACAGGCTGTCTTAAAAAGCGGAGAGTTGGCAACAGTACGGCCAATTTGCTCGGCATCTTTCCATGCGGCAGCACCCTGAACCCGAACGGTGATGAGCTTGGTGGCCCCCTCACCATCAGCAACAATCTTCAAAGCCAGGTTCTTGGTAAGACGATCCAGGGCCGCTTGAAAATCTTGGGCCCCAGGGCTTTGCTCTGAGTCAATAACAGGATGGCCGGCAACACCGTTTGCCAGCAGCAACACTGTGTCATTGGTGGAGGTGTCACCATCCACCGTGATCACGTTGAAAGACTGGCCAACGGCTTTTTCCAACATGGTCTGCAGGACGTCAGGGGCAATGGCGGCATCAGTCACCACAAAGCTGAGCATGGTGGCCATATTAGGCATGATCATGCCCGCCCCTTTAGCTAAACCGAGGATGGTAACCTCTGCCCCACCAAGATCAAAACTCACCTTTTCCACCTTGGGCACGGTATCAGTGGTCATCATGGCCTGGGCAACATCCTCAAAGCCATCATCCTGCAGCCCCTCTACCAGAGAGGGCACCCCTTTTTCAAACCAGGCCAGATCAAGCTGTTCGCCGATAACGCCGGTGGAGCAGACCTGAACATCGGTCAGGGCCGTATCCATAGCCATCGAAACGAGGCTGGCTGTCGTCCGGGCAAACTCCATGCCTTTGCTACCGGAGCAGGCATTGGCCACTCCGGAGTTAACCAGGATGGCCTGGGCAGTGGCGCCCTTAAGATGTTCCATGCCAAGAAGAACAGGGGCAGCCTTTACCTGAGAGGTGGTAAAAACCCCGGCAGCCGCAGCTGGTTTTTCTGAATAGATAAGGGCCATATCAAGGCGATCCTTACCGCGTATACCAGCCTTAATGGCACAGGCCTGGAAGCCTTTAACAGCAAGCCCGGAAGAATCGGCAAAACTGGCGGTTGATCTGTTCTTTTCTGTACTCATGACTTTTTTGAGGAAAAAATTATTCGGCCAACAAACAAAAAAAGGTGCAAAGAAGAACTTTACACCTTTTTTCGATTCTTGAAAATTAATCAAGCATATGATCGAGAAAGGGCCTGGAGAAATTTACACCCTCTCCAATGGAGCCCTGCCCCCCTCTTCCTATTTCTTGCCGCAACACCGCTTGTATTTCTTGCCGCTGCCGCAGGGACAGGGGGCATTGCGGCCCACCTTGTTACCCTGGCGCTGGCTGGGCTGCTGTTTATCATCCGGGCCGCCAGCATGGCTGCGGGCCAGCTGCTCCTCCTGCTTGGCGCGCTGACGGGCCTCCATTTCCTCCATATCAGACTCAGAGGCAAGCTGGATGCGGAGCAGGGTGGAAATAGTCTGCACCTTCACCGTTTCGATCATACTGGTGAACATATCAAAACCTTCCCTCTTATACTCATCAAGGGGGTTTTTCTGGCCATAGCCGCGCAGACCGATACCCTGGCGGAGATGATCCATGCCAAGGAGATGGTCCTTCCAGTGATTATCCACCATCTGCAGGAGAACCACGCGTTCCAAATAGCGCATATGCTCATCGCCAAGCTCCACCTCCTTGGCCTCATAGGCGCCGGTAATCATGGCGAGGAGCTGGTCTTCAAAACCATCCGGGGAGAGATCTGCCCTGTCGTTTTGCTCCCACTCCAGGGGCAGGCCAAAGGTGGCCACAACCTGCTCTGAAATATGGTGCCAATCCCAATCCTCGGAGGGCAATTTATCCTGGCAGCTGTTGAGGCTGACATCTTCCACCAGGTCATGGACCATATCAATGACAATCTCCTTGAGACTATCACGGCCTAGAACATCGCGGCGCTGCTTGTAGATCACCTTCCTCTGCATATTCATGACATCATCATACTCAAGAAGGTGCTTACGAATATCAAAGTTATGGCCCTCGACCTTACGCTGGGCATTCTCAATGGCCTTGCTGATCATGGAATGCTCAATGGGCTCATCCTCCTCCATGCCCAGCTTATCCATAATGCCGGCAATGCGGTCGGAACCAAAGATACGCAACAGATCATCCTCCAGGGAGAGGTAAAAACGGGACGATCCTGGATCGCCCTGACGGCCGGAACGACCGCGGAGCTGGTTGTCAATACGCCGCGACTCATGGCGGCCAGTACCAAGAATATGGAGGCCGCCTGCTTCCACCACGCCTTCGCCCAGCTTGATATCCGTACCACGGCCCGCCATATTGGTGGCAATGGTGACCCTGCCCAGCTGGCCGGCCTCGGCGATGATTTCAGCCTCTTTTTCATGGTGTTTGGCATTGAGTACTGAATGGGGGATCTTGTCCTTTTCGAGCATCTTGGAGATGAGCTCGGAGATCTCAATATTGATGGTACCCACCAGCACCGGTTGGCCCTTGGTGTGGAGGTCCTTGATTTCCTGGGCAATGGCCCGATACTTGGCCTTGGCGTTCTTATAGATAACATCGGCGTAATCAGCACGGATCATGTCCCGGTGGGTGGGCACGATGACCACGTCAAGGTCATAGATCTTCTTAAATTCTGCGGCCTCGGTGTCTGCTGTACCGGTCATGCCGCCCAGCTTGTCGTACATGCGGAAAAAATTCTGGAAGGTGACAGAGGCCAGGGTCTGGTTCTCCTGCTCAATCTTCACCCCTTCCTTGGCCTCCAGGGCCTGGTGGAGACCGTCACTATAACGGCGGCCCGGCATCACCCGGCCGGTAAACTCATCGACGATCATCACCTGACCATCGCGGACCAGATAATCAACATCGCGGGTAAAAAGGGCATGGGCCTTCAGGGCCTGATTGAGATGATGCAGGGCCTCGATACTCTGGGGATCGTAGAGATTATCCACCTTGAGCAGTTTCTCGCCCTGGCTCACGCCCTCCTCGGTGAGGGCCAGGGTGCGGGCCTTCTCATCCACCGTATAATGAACATCTTTTTTAAACTGGGACATGAGGCGGTTAACCGTCTCATAGAGTTCAATGGACATTTCAGCAGGGCCGGAGATAATCAGCGGCGTCCGCGCCTCATCAATGAGGATGGAGTCCACCTCATCGACAATGGCAAAGAAGAAGTCGCGCTGACAGAACTCATCCGGACTAAACTTCATATTATCGCGCAGATAATCAAAGCCGAACTCGTTGTTGGTGCCGTAAGTAATGTCACAGGCGTAGGCATCTTTCCTCTCCTGATCGTCAAGCTCATGGAGGATACAACCGGTGGTCAGCCCTAAGAAACTATAGATCTCGCCCATTTCAGCAGCATCGCGCTTGGCAAGATAATCATTGACCGTGACCACGTGGGCGCCTTTGCCGGCCAAGGCATTAAGATACACAGGCAGAGTAGCGGCCAGGGTCTTACCCTCACCGGTTTTCATCTCGGCGATCTTGCCCTGATAGAGGACAACACCTCCCATGAGCTGAACATCAAAATGACGCATACCGGTGACCCGTACCGAGGCTTCCCGCACCACGGCAAAGGCCTCGACCAGAAGGTCATCCAGGGACTCGCCACCAGTGAGGCGATTACGAAATTCGGTGGTCTTGGCGATGAGCTCGTCATCGGCAAGCTCCTGCATGGCAGGTTCCAGGCCATTGATCTTTGCAACCACAGGCTCGAGAGCCTTGAGTACCCTTTCATTCTTACTGCCAAAAACCTTGGTTAGCGCCTTGCCTAACATATATACTCCTGCTCCTGTAAGCGGACAAAAAGAAGAGGTAAGCGGTCTCTCTCAGAGTATAGCCGCCATTCCGGCGCCACAATCCACTCACCCTTATTAAAGTAATCTAACTGGTGGTAAGAAAACGAATATACCACTCATTCATCCTGCTGACCACTGACTCCTAAATTCTGATTTCTGCGTTTAGCCCTGCCAGACCATGGCCTCTTCGTTGCAATCCGGAAATTTGGGACAATTGACGCAGTCACTCCAAACCTTATGGGGCAACTCGCCCTTGTCTATGGGCTGAAAGCCGAGGCGGCTAAAAAAACGAGGCTGATAGGTGAGGGTAAAAACCTTACTGATTCCGAAAGACTGCGCCTCCTCCAGACAACTTTTCACCAGGCTACTTCCCAAGCCTTTGCCCTGCGCATCTTCAACCACGGCCAGCGACCTGATTTCAGCCAGATTCTCCCAGCTGACATGCAGGGCACAGACACCAAGCAGCTTATGGCCATCATCGCTCAGGGCAACCTGAAAATCACGGAGCTGATCGTAAAGGGAGCTGTACGAGCGCCCTAAGAGCAGGCCTTTATCGGCAAACTGGTGCAGCAACTCATAAATGCCCTTCACATCTGTCATGGTTGCTTTACGTAATATCACGTCATCTATCCCCTAAAAAAATGAGCTCCCCCCATTGCCGGGCCTTACTGGTGCTCGGCAACAGGCAGCAGGGTAATAAAGGCCTGCAGGTTCTCCGCCTCTTCGAGCTGATCCACCTTCTCGTTTGCAGCGGCAAGAGTATCATATCTCCCTAAAAAAACACGAAAAAGACTGTATCCTTCCTGGGGCTTCAGGAAAAAAGAATCCTCGCCTCGCGCTTGCCAGTCGAGGACCTCCTGGCGGGCATCATCATCACTGTCATAGGCGGCCACCTGCAGGGTGAAATAGGAAGCCTCCTCCTCATCACTATTCTGGTTGGCCGTGCTCTTCCGCGCGGCAGATCTTGATTCAAACGCCTTCTTCTGCCGGTTCGTCGCCTCTTGGCCCTGGGACCATATCTTTGACGAAAAACGACTTATGGCCCGGCTGGTATCTCCCTTGTCAGAGGGCAACAACACTGTTTGGCCGGCCCAGACGCCAAGAAGAAACATCCACAAAAAAACGCAAAAGCTGATAATGGCAAGACCGACAAGTCCTCTCAGCCCAAGCTCAAAGCGGACGGTAAATTTCTTCTTTCTGGCTCTGCGTTTTTTGGCCATTTCTTAAGACGCCCTACATTGATTCCGGTGCCGTGACCCCGATAAGCTGCAGCCCGTTGCGCAACACGATGCACAAACTGGCCACCAGCCAGAGACGGGCCTGGGACAGCTCTTGCTTGTCCGGGTCAACAACACGATGGTCATGGTAATAACGATGAAAAAGTCCGGCCAGCTCCTGCAGGTAGGGAACGATACGGTGGGGGGCAAGATCATGGGCCGCATCATTGACCAAGGCGGGAAAGGCCGCCATGGTTTTCATCATTTTCAACTCATCAGGCAGGTTAAGGAGGCTCAAATCAGCATCTGCAAGCTTGCCTAAGTCCACGCCTTTTTCGCCACATTTCTTGAGGATGGATGAAATTCTGGCATGACCATATTGGACATAAAAAACCGGATTTTCCTTGCCCTCTTTGGCGGCGAGATCAAGATCAAATTCCAGCTGGCTGTCGGCCTTACGCATAAGGAAGAAGAAGCGAACCGCATCAATGCCCACCTCGTCAATGAGCTCATCAATGGTAACAAAGGTCGCCTTGCGGGTGGACATCTTCACCTGCTTGCCCTCGCGCATAAGCGTCACAAACTGATGAAGGACCACGGTAACCTTTGATTTATCGTAGCCCAGGGCCTCAACGCCGGACATGACATCGGGCACCGTGGCAATATGGTCGGCGCCGAAAACATCGACCATCCAGTCATAGCCGCGCTTAAACTTCTCTCGGTGATAAGCTATATCGGGCAAGCGATAGGTGGGTTCACCACTGGACTTGATAATAACCCGGTCCTGCTCCTGGCCACACTCACTGGTCTTAAACCAGGTGGCATTGTCCTTTTCGTAGACCAGGCCTTTGTCGCGCAACTGGCTGACCACATCATCAATATGCCCCTCATCATAGAGGGTATGTTCGTTAAAATAGGAATCAAAAATGATCCCCATCCTCTCCAGCGTCTGATTTATATTGGCAAAAACCGCCTTTTCAGCGGCCACCTTAAAGACCTCGATGCCTGTCTCGTCCTTATGGGAATCACCGGCTTCGTCTATAAGGCCTTGGGCGATCTCACGGATATAATCGCCCTGGTAGCCATCATCAGGGAAGGTAAAGGGAAGACCCAGCAACTCTAAATAGCGGGCCTGGGTGGAACCGCCAAGCACCCGCATTTGGCGCCCGGCATCATTGTAATAATATTCTCGTTCCACCTCATAACCCACGGCAGCAAGGAGACGGGCAATGGAGTCGCCGAGTACGGCCTGACGGCCATGGCCTATGGAGAGCGGACCGGTGGGATTGGCGCTGACAAACTCCACCAACACCTTTTGGCCCTTTTTCTCACGGGCCAGGCCAAAGAGGCTCTCTTCAGCGTGGACCACGGGTACCACCTGGGCCCATACCGACTCATTGAGGAAGAAATTAATAAAGCCGGGACCAGCGATCTCCACCTTGGCAAGCAGGGTATCGTTGGCAGCAAGGAGCTCGACAAACTGTTCAGCAAGGGCGCGGGGGTTGACCTTTTTACCAGTGGCCTTCTTTTCCTTGCCGGCAATAATCATGGCGGCATTGGTGGCATAGTCGCCCTGGCCCTCGTGTTTCGGCTCTTCAACCACGAAGCTACCAGTGGCCGCATCTGACCAGTATCCCAGCTCGATGCCTTGGGCAAAACAGCTATCAAGCCACTCTTTCAATTGTGATTTAATCATTTCTTCCTAGTACGTAGCATTGACTTCAGCCCTCACCCTAACCCTCCGAAGTCTCTCTTCGTTCGCCTATCTCCCATTCTTGGGGGAGGGAAGTGAGGGAGCTGTATCATAAAATTCCAATTTCTAATTTCTGTAGCCAATCTTCCAACTTCTGCCTGTCCATAAATGTGTCATTTATGGACGGCATTAATTAATATAGTGCCGCTGGATATTGTTGCCGAGCAGACAGAGGACCTCATAGCTGATGGTTCCCATCCAGGCAGCCATTTCATCAGCGGTGATCTGTTCATTGCCCTGCCGCCCCATGATGATAACCTCATCACCGCGACGGACATCTGGGATATCGGTTACATCAACCACGGTGACATTCATGCAGACCCGGCCAATAACAGGGGCCCGCTGGCCACGAATAAGAACCTGACCAACGCCACTGGAGAGGCTGCGCAAAAAACCGTCTGCATAGCCAATGGGCAGGATGGCCAGCCGACTGGGACGTTTGGTCGTATCAACATGACCATAACTGATCCCTTTATCAACAGGAACATCTTCCACCTGAACAACGGTTGAGGCAACAGTCATCACCGGCAGCAGCGGGGTCCGCTTCCACTGCGGATCAGCCGAAGGATAACAACCATAGATAGCCAAACCGGGCCGCACCAGGTCCCCATAGAAATCCCGCCCCCGCAAGGTGGCGGCGGAATTGGCAATATGGGCCTTGATTTTGGCACTGCTTGTCCGGGCTGTTTCCACACAACGGCTAAAAATCTCATGTTGCTGGCGGGTGAGCTCCAGGTCGCCATCGGCGGAGGGGAAATGACTCATGATGCCGACCAGTTCAAGTCCTGCTGTTGCCTGAATTTTCTCACTCCAGGCAAAGGTATCTTCCGGCTTAAAGCCCAGGCGGCCCATACCGCAATCAACCTTGAGATGCACCGGCAATTGGCCCGACAACTTACCAGCAGCCTCGCTGAACTCGGTGAATTGGGCGCTATCAAAAATCACCGGCTCTAAGCTGTAGGTGTGCATGGCCTCAACCTCAGAAGCCGTGCCGCCAAGAAGAACGATCAAGGCGGCGTTAATCCCGGCCTGACGCAGGGCAATACCCTGCTCCACCGTAGCAATGCCAAAATGGCGAACTCCGGCGGCCTGCAGGACAGTGGCCATTTCCACCATGCCGTGGCCATAACCGTCTGCCTTGATCATCGCCATCACCTGGGCCTGGCTGCCCACCTGGGCCTTTATGGCCTGGTAATTACGGCGAAGAGCTTCGCGATCTATGCGGACGACATTCATACTTCCTCTTTTCGGCCGTTAAGCCAGCCCTGCCATAAGAGGCGGCTGGACATAAAGAGACCCCAGCCCACAGCCAAGGAAAAAAAGCCCGATAATTGCGGGGCCACCCCCTGCATACGCAAGACACGGCCAAGAACAATCATCACTACAATAATAGCCCAGGTTCGTCCGACATACATACGGCCAATAAAAAGGGGTTCTTCATAATTTTGAAGGCGCAGAACATTGCGGCGGGCAATCTTATCAAGGATGAAATAGGCCTTTACCGTGCCGACAACAAAGGCAACAGCAAGCCAGGAAGGCTTCCAGGCCATGATCTGGCCACCTTTAAACACCAAAGATACGCCCACGACCAGCCAGATCAATCCAGCCAGAAAAAGAAGGGTCTGCGGCTGCATCTTTGCTCCCATCCGTTCCTCTATCGCCAACAATCTTGTCTCCTGACCAGGCAGGCCTCGTTCACCTTCGCACCTGATCTCTCCAAACAAATAAGGCCTGTCCCCAAAAGGAGACAGGCCTTATCTTGTGTCCAGTTTCCTGGGGCCAATAACTCAGATTAAACCTCAGTTACAGTGATGGCACCTTCAGGACAAACCTCAACGCAGGTCTCGCAACCAAGACACTCGTCAGGCTCAGCAACAACGGCATGACCGTCTTCCATTTCCAGTACGGAAGCAGGGCAAGCGTTTACACATTCTTCGTCGCCGGTACATTTGTCGTTATCAATATCAATCTGCCACATAGTACAACCTCCTAAAATAAGAGAAAAAAGTTAATGGGCGATATACCCATCAATAATAGTCACCACTTAAGATGTTTTTGATCCTTTCAAGAAAGCAATTACAAGAAAAATCAATAAAAACGAGATAAAGCAAAGCCATCATTTTGTCAACAAGAATGTTGGCATTAAAACCTCCTCGGTGAACAAGGTTTTTTGCTTACCACCGCTGGCCCTTTCGAGCCGCCGTTAAGAGCGTCAAAAACATTGCTTTTCAACCCTTAGCAGTTGACCGAAAGACCTCGATCATTTACGTTTTGTTCAAATTATTTTCAGAGGATGGACAATACCTATCGGCCACTTCCTTTCCCATACCAGATAACCAGTAAAAAATGGTGCCACATGAGCATTAAACGCAAAATGCAGCGACAAAACGCAGGCAAAGAAGATCGTCAGGTAACCATAAAAAACGAAATGGCCATGATTGCCGGCATTATGGAGGGCAGTCCCGACGCTGTCGGCGTGGTGGTGATCCGGATGGAATGTGGCTGTCGAAAGATGGCGGCTGTGGACGATAAGGGCGAAGCCGCCTCCAAGGTCATCATGTATCGCGATCAAGCCCAATCAATCTGTGACCAGTGCAAGGGGGACGGCGGCGCCTTTATCCGGGTCAAGGAACAGTTCATCCACTGGGAAAAAGAGCTGGACGACGCCACCAAGGAGATGATCCACAATAAGGTCATCGGCAGCCAGCCGGTCCATTAAGCTTTTTTGTATTGCCGTGCCTTGGCAATCAGAGCTGGGGCCCATTCCGGGGTAGCCACGGCGTGGATGTGAGTGTAGAGGGCCAGGACGTTTTTATAAATCAGGCCGTCGCCCCCTTCTATAAAACCTACCCCCCTTTCCACATCCAGACCAAGTTCAGCCGGGTTACCCGGCCAATGTGCCACCCGGCTGTAACGAAATTCATGGCCCTTTATCTGAACATTCTCTTGGTAAAAAGGATTATTTCTGCGGGCCTTCAAGACGGTATAGCCATGGGCCTGGGGTCGTTGCGCCAGGGTGAAATGGACAGGGAAAACGCCCACCAGAGGGAATTCCTCATTGTCCAGGGTTATCTTCTCACCTAGATAGATGAGACCGCCGCATTCAGCATAGATCGGTAGTCCTGCCTCGGCAGCCTCTTTGACGGAAGCACGGAAGCCTTCGTTCTCAGCCAGGAGACGGGCGCTTGTTTCCGGGAAGCCGCCACCGATATAGAGACCCGACAAGTCCCCAGGCAACCTGCCGCTGGTCAGTGAATTAACCTCAACCACCTCTGCGCCCTCCTCTTCCAGGGCCCGTAAATTCTCTGGATAATAAAACTGAAAGGCAGCATCACGCAGCACTCCAATCTTCACCCTTTTGCCTTCTAAAGCTCTGCCACAAGCTATCTTGCCGGTCTCAAAGCCAAGTTCCACCATATGGCTTTCAATGGCGGCGATATCAAGGTTCTCTGCGGCCCCGTGGGCCAGTTCATCAATGGCCTCGCCGGCTCCGTCATACTCCTGAAAAGGGGTAACGCCTAGATGGCGCATGGGGAAGATATCCTTTTTAGCACGACGATAGGCGCCCAGCACCGGGATGCCGGTATAGGTCTCGACAGCCTCCCGGACGATCTTTTCATGGCGGCTGCTGCCGATGCGGTTAAGCACCACGCCACAGATCTCCACCTCCGGGTCAAGGTTCTTACATCCCAAGACCAGGGCCGCCACAGTACGGGTGGTCTTGGTACAATCGACCACCAAGAGCACCGGCAGCTTCAAGAGCTTGGCAAGCTCAGCCGTTGAATAGCCGCCGTGGGCATCCACGCCATCATAGAGACCGCGATTACCTTCAACAATAATGATTTCACCCTCTGCGGCCCGGGACTGGAAGGAGTCCACCAAGGCGTTTCGATCCATGAGGTAGGGATCGAGATTGAAGCAGGAGCGGCCACTGGCCAAGGACAGCCAACCGGCATCAATGTAATCAGGCCCCTTTTTAAAAGGCAGAACTCGTTGACCTTGCTTGGCATAATGAGCAACCAGACCCACGGCTATCACACTCTTTCCTGAGCCTCCGCCAAGTCCGGCAACAACAATCCCTTTCATTCCTTCTCCTTATCCTTTAAAACACGAAAAAACCTTAAAGAAGATACATTCCATGCCCCTCTTCTGCTGTCAAGTTTCATAAAAAAGCGGCTAAACTTTTCTAAGCGAATCAAAGCGTACTATGGTAATTATTTAGCCCTTGCAATTTAGATAACCATGCTTATTGTAACGTGTTCAAAAGTACAAATATACCGGTCTTTTTGACCGTTTAATTTTAATTATTTTAAGAGGTTTACCATGTCCGACACCCAGCCTACCGAAGACTTGAGTAAGGTTATTGCTGAACTGGAAGATAAAGTCAAAGAACTTCCAGGCAATTTTGTGGCCCATCACCATCTGGCCATGGTTTATCACAAGGCCGGGCGTCATAACGACGCCATCGCCGAACTCCAAAAATGCATTACAATCGATGAGGCTAATGCCGAGGCCCATATCAACCTTGGCGCCCTCTATTTTGAGATTGGCCAACTTGACGAATCCTTGGAGGCCAACAAAAAGGCCCTCATCCATGCAGTGAATCCGGCCCAAGCCCATTGCAACATCGGCCTTATCCACCAGCAACGTGGCGAAAATGACAAGGCCATTGATTCATACACAAAGGCTACGGTGAACGACCCGAAACTGGCCTTTGCCTGGATCAATCTTGCTGCCGCCAAGATCGGCGCCGGCGCCTTTGACGAGGCATTGTCTGCCGCCCAAAAAGGTGTAGACAACGAACCCGATTACCCCATGGCCCACAACAACCTTGCTGTTGCCCAGTTTTACAACGAAGACTACAAGGCTGCTGAAAAATCCATGAAAAAAGCGGAGGAGTTGGGTTACCCGGTGGAGCCCATGTTCAAAAAGGTCCTTGCTGAAAAGCTGTAGGCACAGAGAACATGAGTAAAGGACCAGTTATAAAAACCCGGCCATGGTGCCCCTTTTGCGGCCAGAATGTTGGCCGTCCCCAGGAGCCCAAGGAACGGAAGATGGATGAGTTCCTCCTTGGCGAGTGTCAATGCGGCGCTGTCTATGTTTCTGAGCCCACCGGTTTCAACGTAGGATCAGCCATGGTTGAATGCATGGTGGCGGCCTGCGACGACAATCCTGACCTGGCCTGGGAACTCGAACCTGACGTTGACTATCTATCCAGCCGTCTTGAGAACTATGACGAGCTGACCCATTATGTGTACGAATCCCGTGAGCATGATGGTCGTAAAATCGGCGGCATCCTCTACTTCATCCGCCTCACCAAGGATATCTCCGATCTTTCAAGTAAGCTCAAAGACCATAAGAAAGACCACTCTGCCAAGGTGAAATCAACGGCCATCGGCACCTTTGTGATACCAGAGATGGAGCCGAAGCCTGATCCTAAAAGAAAAAAACAACGGGTCAAAAAGCCTGACGTCAACAAATGGGTAGCGGGGAGCAATATTGACGAGCTTGTCCGCGCCACCTTTGACGACAATAAGACCTTACGCTTTATGCAGCGTCTGCTCTATTCGCCCAGCGAGAAAGAACGCTATCATACAGCCCATGTCATGGCCCAGGTCTGCCGCCGGGTCTCTACCCTTAAGCCAGGCATGGTCAGTGACGTGCTGCACAGGATGTATGAGTCGTGCACCGATTCAGCCTCAACCCATTGGGGCCTGCTGGAGACCATTGGCAGCATCATTGCCGCCCGTGCTGATCTCTATGGTTCCTTTGCTCGCCACCTTCTCATGTACCGCGGTGTTGATTCCAGCCGATCCATTGTCCTCTGGGCCATGGCCACCATTGCCAAGGAAAGCCCTGATGTGATCAGGCAAACCCCGGTCTATGCTGTTTTTGACTTTGTCCACCATGAAGACCCTCTTACCCGTGGCAATGCTGTCCTTCTCTTTGGCCGTATTAACGCCATGGAGGTCAAAAGCGAGATCGAAAAGCTGGTTGATGATCAGGCCGAGCTGACAATCTATGAAGATGGCTTACCCCGCAAAACAACGGTGGGAGCCTTGGCCAAAGAGGCCTTGGCCAATATGGGCACTATGTCGGAAAACGCTAAACCGGCCCCCCTTACCCTAGGCAATGCCCAACTTTAAAACATATTAATTTTACATATTGCAGGAAAATATCATGAATGACGGTTCCCTTAAAGTTATCCCAACCAACCCCCAGGAGGTCGCTGAGGCTGAGGCCAATATGACCCAGCCCCGCAAAGACTATAACGAAGGAATTGATTTCCTTAAAAACAAAGAACAATCCATGGCGGCTAACGCCTTCCACAACGCCCTCATGGGCTGGGAGGAAGAGGGCGATCTTCATGGTGTGGCAAACGCCTCAGATCAGCTTGGCGACATCTGTTCAGAGCGGGGTGATTTTGACAAGGCCCTTGTCCATTATGACCGGGCCTATAAGATCTGCACCGACGATTTCGATCGCTACTCCCTCTTTGGATTGGAGAAGAAGAAAGCTGCCATTTTTGTCAAAATGAAGCGCTATGAAGAAGCTTTGGATATGTACTGGGACATCTTTGACGAGTACACCGGCAATCGTGACCCCAAGGGCGTTGTGGAAACCCTGGATATCATGGCTGACATTTTTATTTTAAATGAAGACAAGGAAAGAGCTGCCGATTGTTACAATATGATTGCCAAGGCCCATCGTAACTTCAAGCACCCTGAAGAGGCTGAAGGGTATGAGACCAAGGCCAAAGAGATTATGAAATAGAGCATTTCACTACTTCTTAGAAGAGAGTAGGAGCCCAGCCCTCTGGGCGAATGATTGGCCTGAGCAACACGATGCCCAAGCTTTAATCGCCCAGAGGGCTGGGCTCCTACAAAATAGTGATACGGCATCATACTGGCCACACCGATGCATTAAACACAAAAAAGCCCGTTACTCACATGTGAGTAACGGGCTTTTTTGTTTCTCAGAAACGAAAACTAACGGGTAAGACTAGTCGCTCATGTCCTGCTTTTCTTCGTCCTTGACACGTGAAGGAAGAGCATACATGGTGGTGGAACCGGAAGACCAGAACATCAGTTTTCCTTGTTTCACCAGGTCATTGGCAACGTTCTTGATTGCACGAGGCTTGCTGTCAGGATCGCACTTGTAAAAATCTTTAATGTAGAGCGCTGGCTTAGGGGCCTTAGTTGCCTTCTCGATGATTGCTGCTTCAAGATCTTCTTTTGATAATGGCATGCGGAGTTCTCCATTTATTGATGGTAACTGGTTAAACCAAAAGTGCGGATAACCGGACTACGCCAGCTATCCGCACTTATCTACAAATAATTAATGAAAATTATTTGCAGTGGCTGGTGAACTTGAAGTTCGTGGTGGTTCTCCAGGTATCATAAGCCAGACGATAGTCATCGATAGACTTCATGGTAAATGGAATACCGGTCTTCTCAAAGAACATCTCCCAACCGATACGGTCACACCACTCACCAAGACGCTCGTACTGCTTAGCATCCTTAGCATAAACCTCAAGGATATTCTTGATAGCGTCAACAGTCTCAGGCCAGCGGGGCGGAGTGTTGGGCAGGAAGGGAATAACCATCTTTGAGAAGGTGGGGTCAGATTTCGCATTGGAAACCTTACCACCAACCAGGATAGCAATACCGTCACCATCAGGATCAGCAAGAGGCATGGCCGGACACATGGTGTAACAGTTACCACAGAACATACAACGGTCGGCGTTAACGGTTACAGACTTGATCTCTTCACCGGCGGAATTGGTGGCCTTGGCAGGCTTAACAGCGCCGAGGGGACAAGAAGCGATGGCCAGAGGCAGCTCGCAGAGTCCGGAGATAGCGTCATGGTCGATCATGGGTGGCTTACGATGTACACCGAGGATAGCGATATCGGAGCAATGTACAGCACCACACATGTTCAGACAGCAGGCAAGAGCAAGCTTAACCTTAGCAGGCAGTTTTGATTCGGTGAATTGGTCGAAGATCTCATCCATAACCGCCTTAACAACACCAGAGGCGTCAGTGGCAGGAGTATGGCAGTGAATCCAACCCTGGGTATGCACACAGTTTGAAACACAGGCACCGGTACCACCAACAGGAAACTTGTTGCCACGAGAAGCAAGATCGTCAAGAAGAGGCTGAACCTTATCTTTAGAATCAGTCATGAACTCAACGTTGTTACGAGTGGTGAAACGGAGGAAACCATCGCAATGGGCATCAGCGATGTCACAAAGCTCACGAATCTGCTCAATTGAGATCAGACGGGCGGAACCTACACGTACGGTGTAACACTCAGCGCCGGTCTCGGAAACATGTACTAAAACACCAGGCTGTACCATCTCATGGTAGAGCCACTTACCCTTGTTATCTTTGATAACTGGTGGGTAAAATTGTTCAAAATGTGGAGGACCGATATCGGTGATTCTGTCCGCCATGGGATTTTCTGGATCGTAACCCATAATAAACCTCCTTCTATAGAAGAATGAATTTTATTTTATTTATCCGTACCTGTAATCAGAGCCTGATTATTGGGCGTGCTTCTTACGGAATTCCCTAACATCGCGCTCAAAACCACCAGGAACCTCTTCATCAGTCCAAAAGACGTATGGGTTCTCACGAGGAATCTTAACATGCTGAGGAATCGGCTCAACGTCCATAACTCTCAGGAAGGTCGGAAGACCTACGCGCTGCATGGTCTCACCAAGACGCTCGCGGTTCTTACCGTTCTCCATCCACCAATCCCAGATGTTTTCAATGACTTCGATAACTTCTTCGAAGTCATTGTCAGCATTGATTTCGATGAAAGGAATGATGAGAGTGGCAAGCTGAGCACCATCAAGGATAGGAGCCTTAGCACCACAAAGGATGGAAGCACCCTGCTGGGCACCGGGGCGCAGAGCGCGAGGCATCATGTTGATGCAATGCATACAACGGGTACAGTTCTTGTCGTCGATCTGCAGATCGTCGCCTTTCATGCGCATGCATTTGGTGGGGCAGAGAGACAGAACGTCTGCTTCCATATCAAATGCTTTGGACTCTGTGCGGTGGCCACCGTTTGGTTTGTACTCGCCTTTGATGTAGCCCTGAACTGCAGCCTGATCAATGCGGATATCATCTTTCCAGGTACCGATTACGGAAAAGTCGGAACGGGCGATGGAAGCAACACAGTCGTTCGGACAACCGGAAAATTTGAATTTGAACTTGTAAGGGAAGGCAGGACGATGAATCTCATCCTGATAATGCATGGTCAGGTGATGACAGATGGCAGCTGTGTCATAACAGGCCCACTCGCAGCGTGCCTGACCGAGACAACAGGCAGGGGTACGCAGGTTGGAACCGGAACCACCAAGATCCTGCTTGAGATCATGGGTCAAGTCGTAGAACAGGGGCTCCAGATTCTCGGTACGGGTACCAAGAAGAATAAGGTCACCGGTGGAACCGTGCATATTGGTCATACCGGAACCATACTTCTCCCAGAGATCACAGATGTCGCGAAGTTTCGCTGAGCTGTAGAATTTACTGGAAGGCTGGTTCAGACGTACGGTATGGAAGTGTGCAACTCCAGGGAACTCTTTAGGTGAGTCGGAATAGCGACCAACAATACCACCACCGTAACCGAATACACCAACGATTCCGCCGTGTTTCCAGTGGGTAATTCTGTCTTTGAACGAAAGCTCCATTTGTCCCAGAATATCCCAACACTCTGGCTTGGTCTCAGCCTGACGCTTGAGATCAGTTACAAAAGATGGCCATGGACCACTCTCGAGCTCGTCCATTAAGGGCGTATCATGCTTTGGCATTTTCTCGTTTCCTCCTTAAGGATCTTTGAATATAAAAAAAGCCTATACCTCTATTCACCGTTACGAATCTTCGGAGCCTAATGGCCACGAAAACCCATAGCGATGAGAAAAAACTATTTCTGAATAGAAATTCAGTTTTGAGAACTTATCCCTCGCACCTTTTTTTGTCAACCAAAATTTTGCAGGTTTACCACCCCTTTTGCTGCTTATAAAAGCAGCGCGATAACAGTACCTTACAGCAGAAATTGAAGCAATTTTATCCCATTATCCCAATGTACATCCTGCCATTTTCTATTTTAATAATTTTCCGCTTCCGTTACTTATTGCTTTACATTGCTTATTGTATCCAGCGACCCTATTTTCAGTCCCATTCATTTCAGGCACATACTCACCCTCAGACAACACTGAAGTATCCTTATTATGGCGCGTCCGAAGAAGAAACGATTTTGCGAAGGAATAATATGCGGCAAGGCCTTTAAGCCCACCCGCGTTCCCATGTCTGAGCTCAAACAGGTTGACCTGCTCTATGATGAAGTTGAGGCCCTCCGCCTCTGTGATCTGGAGGGGATGACCCAGGAACAGGCCGGTCATCAGATGGGTGTGTCCCGGGGAACGGTGCAGCGCATTCTGACCTCGGCCCGAAAAAAAATGGCCTCAGCCATTGTTAATGGTGAGGCCCTTATCTTAACTGACAGTGGTCAGTGACCAGGTACAGCTACTGAAATTCTATCCGCTGGCTGCTGGTTACTTTCTAGTGATGGCAGTTGCTGCCGCCCTTGCAGGCCTGGCTTGGCTGCATGATGGGCAAATTGCCTTGTAAAAAAGCGTCCATCACCTCATTGACAGTTCGAATCTGCTCCCGTGGTGCAAAATAAACATCAATACCCTCTTGGGCAAAACCGGCCAGCGGGCGGGCACCAATACCTCCCACGACAATGGCCTGCGCGCCGCTGCCACTTAAGGTTTTCACCGGCACCATACAGCCGCCTGCATCATGGGCAATCTGTTCGACGGTTTCCACCTTGTCGATCTGGCCGTTGCTCACAGTGATCATGGTAAAGACATCGCAATGACCAAAATGATCTGACCTCTCAGCCTCCATACCACCCGGATTATTTGACGGAACTACTACCTTCATTACACTCATCAGAAAACCTCTCTAGCGACCTATGCCTCTGCAGGCGGTGGTCCAAAAATTGAATCTGTTAATTTGACATACCAGGCTGCTGACTGGACCTGGATAATATAGGAAACGGCAATAACCAGGGCTGCATTGGCGCCTGCCTCTCCAAAGGCATTGATGGCAATGGCCAAAGCAATGGAGAGATTGCGCATAACCGTGCCATAGACCAGGGCAATGGCATCCCCCCGCTTAAACATAACCTTGCCGATCAAGGTGGAAAGCGAGAAATTAAGCCCATAAATAATCAGTAGGGGGATAAAGATCCCTCCCAGAATGGCGGGGTTAGCCATTACTGTTTTTGCCTTTAAAGCCATGGCCACAAAGACGATACCAAGCACACCAATGGTGGACATGGCCGGAAAACGAGGAGCGATCTTCGCCTTAAAATCGGCCATGGCGTATTTTTTAAGCAGAGCCGTTCGCGTTATATAGCCAAGAAGCATGGGAATAAAGACAATGAGAACAATCTGCTTAATGACCAGCAGTACATTGACATCCACCTTGGCCCCCAAGAGCCCTTTGACATAAAAGGGCGTTGCCAGAGACCCCAGGGTCAAACCGATGACGGTCATGTTGATGGCCGCCCCCATATTGCCCTTGGCAAAGCCGGTCCAGGAGATGGTCATGCCGCTGGTGGGAAGCAGGGAGGCCAGCAAGAGCCCCAAGGCCATATAAGGCTGGCCCGGAAAAAGCCAAACTCCCAGGCCATAGGCCACAAAGGGAATAACAGCGAAGTTGATAACCTGGGTCAACACCTGCAGTTTGACGTTCTTTAAACCCTGCTGGAGATGTTTAATATTCAGGGTGACCATCATGGGGTAGACCATGAGAAAGGTCATGGGCATAATCAGAGACTTCAGTTTCTTCACCAGGGCCGGATCAACATTGGCCCCGAAACAAAAACCTGCCACCATCAATGCCGGGATGGCGTAGATCAGATTCTTATTTATTTTGATAAGTAGTTTCCACATAAAAACCCCTTGTTAAAGTTGTCAGTTGCCACTGGTCAGCAACCAGTCAAGACTGCACACCGCTGGCATCTGCCCGCTTTTTATTTAGCCTCGTCGATCATGGAACGGATCTTGGCAAAAGTCTCAGCAAGGGCGCCCGGGAAAACGTCATCATCAACCATGGCCTTGATATCCGCCGTACTGTAGCTCATGTAGCGAAGCTGGGTCTTGCCACCTTTGCTAAACGCCATAACGAATTTCGGCATCAGGATCGAACGTTCCGGATTGCCGCTTAGGCTCTTCGATGCCTTAGAAGGCTTGCAGACCTGAATCATATGCAGATCGAAATCATCGCCAACCGGGGCGCCATGGGCAGAGAAAGTCCTTGCCATATCCATGCTATCGCTATTGTTGACCGTGAAATCATACTTCTGGCAAACTGCCTCAAAATCTTTGGCAAATTCAGCGGCCGTCTTACTCGTCTCTGTGGAATAAAGGTCATTGCGGTCCATAATTAATCCTCCGGGGTAAAATTAAAAAAATATATTTTTTGAAAGCAAATCCCACCTCATCATTTTGTGCATATGCCCACATATATGCCCACACCTGCCACTTGTCAAGAAAGAATTTAAGGGTTCTCTAATATTGACAGGCCTTGTTTATCGCGATATTGTTTGCAGCCTGATGATTTCCCTGGAAAAATCCCCAGCAAAACTAGTCCGTCCACAGTTTTCCTTCAGGCCTCAGGGATTTTATCTTTACTCCTTGTCTTTTAGCATTTTTTAAAATATATCTTTTACACCTTCGGAGGGATAGGAACATGGGAGAGAAAATTGTTATTGTCGGTGGCGTTGCTGCCGGACCTAAAACAGCATGCCGAGCCAGGCGGCTTATGCCGGACGCCGAAATCACCATTGTCGATCAGGACAGTCTGATTTCCTACGGCGGCTGCGGCATCCCCTACTATGTTTCCGGTGATGTGGCAGACGAGGATGAGTTGCGCAAGACCAGCTTTCACATGACCAGAAACGAGGATTTCTTTCTGCGCGCCAAGGGCGTCACTGTCCGCACCCTGACCCGAGCTGTGGGAATCAATCGCAAAGATAAGGTCCTTGAGGTCGAGGATGTTAAAAGCGGCACCAAAGACACCATCCCCTATGACAAACTGGTAATCAGCACCGGCAGCCAACCCTTTGTCCTGCCTATCCCCGGCGCTGATCTTGACGGAGTCTACACCATCAGCGACCTCCATAAAGCCATTGATATCAAGGGCAAGTTAGCCACCGGCCAAGTGGGCAAAGCTGTTGTTATTGGTGGCGGCGCCATTGGTCTGGAAATGGCCGAGGCCTTTGCTGACCTTTGGGGGGTCGAGACCTCAGTTGTTGAATTCATGCCTCAGCTTCTGCCCCGCATTATCGACCCCTGGTTCTCCACCATGCTGGAAAACCACATGCAATCCATGGGCGTTGACATCTTCACGGGAGAAGGTGCCTCCGAGATTATTGCCGATGAGAACGGCAAGGCCTGTAAGGTGGTCACTCCCAATCGGACCATTGAGACAGATATCGTTATCATGGCCACCGGCGTCCGGCCCCGCAGCCAACTCGCAGAAGAGGCCGGCCTGCTGGTCTCCCCCTTTGGCATAGTGGTCAATGACCGCCTCCAGACTTCCGACCCCGACATCTACGCGGCTGGCGATTGTATCGAGGTGAGCCATATGGTCTCCGGTCAGAAGTTCATGGCCCCCCTGGGCTCCCTGGCCAACCGTGAAGGCCGCATCGTCGCTGATAATCTGGCGGGCCTGGGCACCACCTATCCCGGCGCCATGGGCTCCTTTATCATGAAGGCCTTTGAGCGCTGCATCGGCGCCACCGGCCTCTCTCTGGAATCCGCGCGGGCCGCTGGCTTTGATGCTGATGCCGCCATCACCGCCCCCTCTGACCGGGCCCATTTCTTCCCCACCGAGTCAAAAATTCCTCTGCAGATGGTCTTTGACCGCCGGACCAGAAGGGTTCTCGGCGTCCAAGGTTTCGGCCCCATGAATGACGCAGTGCTGGCCCGTATTGATGCTGCTGCCGCCCTCATCGCTAAAGGCGGAACCATCGATGATTTCAGTCTCTGCGAGATGGCCTACGCACCCCCCTTTGCCACGGCCCTGGATGCCCTTAACGCCGCAGCAAACGTTGCTGACAACATGCAGATGAACAGGCAGCGCAATGTCTCCATTCCTGAATTCATGGCCTGGATGGACGACTTCTCCAGTCAACCGGATTGGGCTGCCCTGGACGTCAGGCATCCAAACGAGGTCAAGGCCTTTACCGAAAAATTTGGCGACGCCTGGGTGGAAATGGTCTATGACAGTGTGCGGGAAAACTATAAGAAACTCCCCACCGACAAGACCCTGCTCATCATCTGTGACGCCGGAACCCGCTCCTTTGAGGTTCAAATATTCCTCGATTCCGTAGGCATCTCCAACACCCTTGTTCTGGGTGGCGGCTTTAATATGATGACCAGAATGGAACCTGAATGGTGGCCCAGCAAATAAATTTAAAGGATGAAGGTAGAATTATGAAAGATGCAAGATGGTATAACTCTCAAGGTCGGTGGTTTCTCTTTTTTTTCATCCTTCTCCCTTCATACTTCATCATTTTTCTTTCCTCAGCCCTGGCTGGCCCTGTTAATATCAACACCGCCTCGGAGGAAGAACTCACCACCCTGCCCTATATCGGTACGGCCCGGGCCCAGGCCATTGTCAAATACCGCCGTCTCCACGGTCCTTTCCGGGACATAGACACCCTGCTTGAGGTTGAGTCCATCGGCCCCAAATCTCTGGAGGCGGTTCGCCCCCATATCACCCTTGCCAACCGGCCCGATGCCGTGTCAAAGGTTCAGACCTTTGTCCTGGGCCGGGGCCAGACCATGCTCCTGGCTGATGGCCACTATTTTCCCGTTCTTATTAACTTCATAAAATCGGCAGGCCAGCGCATAGAGCTGGCCATGTTCCTCTTCAAAACCACCGATTCTGCCAACAACAGGCCAGCCCAATTGGTGACTGAACTGATCAGGGCCAGGAAACGCGGGGTGCAGGTTCAGGTGGTTCTCGAAAAATCGGGATATAGCGACTCCATAAATAGCGAAAACCAGCGGGTCGCAGCAACACTTGAGAAAAACAACATCGATGTCCGCTTTGACTCCCCCGGCAAGACCACCCACACCAAAATGGTCATAATTGACAACCGCTTCTGTTTTGTTGGCAGCCATAATTTATCCCATTCGGCCCTGACCTTTAACCATGAGATGAGCCTCCTCCTTGACAACCATGAGATGGCAGAGCAGCTCAGCACCTATATTGCTGCCATAAAATAACAGCTATGAATCTTTTCGAGCAAACACGTCAGTTCCATCAGAATGGAGATTTCCACCAGGCTCTGACCGGTTACCAGACTTTGCTTGCCGATGAGCCTGACAACCCGCAACTCTGCTATCTTCTCGCCCTCCTCTATTTTGAAAAAGGCGATATTAATGAGGCTGGCCACTGGTTCAGCCGCACCGTATCCTTGGCCCCAGAGGCCGCGCCGGCCCATTATAATCTGGGGGTCATCTTCTTTGAGCAAGGAGACTTTTCCAAAGCAGCGAAGGCCTACCAAGAGGCGGCCAAGCTCTGCCCTGATGATGGGGACATCTTCTTCAACCTTGGCCTGACCTGGAAAAAGCTAAGGCAGTTTGACAAAGCATTAGACTGCTATAAAAAGGTCCTGAGCTTAAGCCCCGGCGACCATGACGCCCTGTACAATATAGGTGTCCTGTATAAAGATATGGGCCAGTCAGCTCACAGCATCAGGGCCTTTGAGCAAGTCCTGGAAATTAATCCGAACCATGCTCAGTCTTTAAACAATCTAGGCTACCTCTACCATAAAGAGGGGGAAAGCAAGAAGGCCATTGCCACTTACAAAAAATTGGTTGCCCTGGGCCATAACGCCACCATGGCTGCGCATATGCTGGCAGCGCTTAGCGGCGAAACCACGGCCACCGCTCCTGGTGCCTATGTCCGTGATGTCTTTGACAGCTTTTCCGACAACTATGACGAGAGCCTGGTGGCCAAGCTGGGCTACACCACCCCTGCCCTGCTAAGAGAAATGCTTGCGGGCACAGATAACCGCCGTTTTGAAAGCGCCCTGGATATGGGTTGCGGCACCGGGCTGGCCGGCGAGGCCTTTCATGACGTGACCGACAAACTCATCGGCCTGGACCTCTCCCCTAAGATGCTGGCCTTGGCCGAACAGAAAGGCCTGTACACCAGCCTCCACGAAACAGATATCTGCTCATTCCTCAAGGAGAGCCAAGGGTCGTTTGATCTCTTTCTGGCGGCCGATGTTTTCGTCTACATTGGCGACCTCGACGACATCTTCAGCCTGGTAAAAGATAGAGCCCATGCCGACGCCCTCTTTCTCTTTTCAACAGAACTTGCCGACCAAGACTTTTCCTTGAAAGAAACAGGCCGCTATGGCCACGCTGAAAACTATATCAGGCAGATAGCCGAGAACAACGGCCTTGCCGTAATTAATGTTACAGCAGCGAACATCCGCAAGGAAAAAGGAGAATGGATCGCAGGCAACCTCTATTTGCTACAGGCATAAACAAAAAATTGATCAACAGGTGGCCGTGGTCTCTGTCTCTTACTGAAATATAAAAAAACAGACCTCGGCCATTTAAAGACTCAAAAGGAGCATCCCATGAAAGTCGTCGCATTTAACGGTAGTCCCCGCAAGACAGGCAACACATCGATTCTCATCAGCGCGGTTCTTGATGAACTTGAAAAAGAGGGTATTGAAACCGAATTTGTCCAGATTGGCGGCCAGCCGCTTCGGGGCTGCGTGGCCTGCATGAAATGCCTGAAAGAGAAAAACAAACGCTGCGCCAATGATGACGACAACATGAACGAGTATATTGAGAAGATGATTGCCGCCGATGGCATTCTTCTCGGCTCTCCCACCTATTTTGCCACGGTATCAACGGAGATTAAGGCCCTCATCGACAGAGCCGGATATGTGGCCAGGGTCAACGGCAGCCTCTTCAAACGTAAGGTGGGCGCCGGAGTGGTGGCCATGCGCCGGGCCGGCTCAGTGAATGTCTTTGACACCATGAACCATCTCTTCACCATCTCGGAAATGGTGGTCCCCAGCTCAAGCTACTGGAATATGGGAGTGGGTCTCAAGCCTGGAGATGTCAAGGATGACAAAGAAGGCATGGAGACCATGCGTATCTTGGGCGAGAACATGGCCTGGTTATTAAAGAAGATTCACCAATAAATAAGCACGGGGCTGTCTTACAAAAGCGGTGGCCACGGAATCCGTGGATTCCATGGATTCCGTGGCAAAAAAAATATCTGACGACCACCATGTTTCAGCCATTATCTCATCATCAAGCGACCAATAGGGACCTGTAGGAGCTCACCCCTGTGAGCGATGGACGGCCTGACGAGTGACAATTGTCTCTTTATCGTCCGGAGGGTCGGGTGCCCCGCAGGAGATAAGCGAAGAGTTCGAATACCCTTGGGGTGCTCCCACGGCATCATCCTAGGAAGGTGCTGAGATTCGATGCTAATCAGAACAAAATATGGGCTTCGCTTCAACTCTCCTCATTTCTTGCGGCGGCGCACCACCACTTTCCGTTTGCCGCCGCCGGTACCGGTACCGCTTCCCTTCTTGCGGCGGACAACCACCTTTTTCTTCTTAACTGGCGCCTTGGCTGACTGTTGGCGGCCATCGGCTCCCTGAGAATAACGGCATCCTGCCTTAGGACAGCGAAGAATAGTCTCACCGCTGATCTCCTTTTTCTCCACCAAAAAAGGCGAACTACAGAGAGGACAATGGATGGCATGGGGCCTGGACCAGGCCATAAATTCGCAGGAATGCCCGGGACAAACAAACATATCCTTCCCAGCAGGTGTTTTCTTCACAGCAAGCCGGGACTGGCGGCAGAGGGGGCATACGGTTGCATCAGCACCATCTCCCTCTTTGCATTTTTCGATGTAGCGACAGGCAGGTAAATCGGTACAGGCCCAGTACAAACCAAAACGGTCCCCCTTAACAATCATGGTTTTGCCGCATTCTGGACAGACCCTTGTTACAACCTCTTCATCTTTCTTTTCAACAACTTCAGGAACGGCTTGGGCCCGGACCACCTGTTCTTCGGGTTCAAAAGGAGGCACGGGAGTTTCTTCTTCGGAAAGATCCACAGGGTGAAGATCGGTCTCCGCCTCTTCAAAGACCGCACCATTGCCATCATCCTCGCCAACCTTTTCAGCATCAGCGATCTCTACGAAACCTTCCTGAGAATCTGGCGCCTCCTTTGTGTCCGCGGCCTTATCTTGCTCATCTGAAACAACAGCCTCACCCACAGGCGAAATCGCTTGATCTGGAGAGAGATCAGGTTCTGCCTCCATACCTTTTCCAGGACGATCATGAGCAGCATCAACACCCTTTTCCTGCCCAGCAAGAAAAGGGGCCAGCTCAGCTTCAACAGCAATCTGATCAGCGTCGGGACTCTCAACTTTCTCTTCTAGCTTACCAGGAAGAACCTTTTTCTCTTGGCTAGCTAAAGGGCTACCTCCTTTAATAATGCTGCCTGACTTCTTCTTGGCAGTGGCGAGCCCACCAGGCCCCTCCTTCCTTTTCACCAACACCTTACCCTGCATGGTGAGATTGAGGAAGGTGGAAGCCTTTATCCCCCTGAAGGCACAGAGCCACTTGATACTGTTGAGGATGATTTTGAAATTGTCGAGGAAGAGATCACGGACACAGATCTTCTCGAAGTAGAAGAGGAGGAATACCAGGGGCTTTTTGAAGAAGAAACAACTGAAGACACTGCCCAGGAAGAGGCTCTGCCCGCCGGTCTTTTAGAAATTGCCGCGGCAGACCTCGATAATATTGATGGAGGAGGAGAAGTAGGTGATGGAGAGAGAGATATCTCCGGCTTTGGAGAGATTCTCGAAGAAGATGACAAAGCCGCCCAGAAATCCGTGGACCTTTCTCAATATATTGAGCCGGAAGAAGCCCTTGTTAACCTCCCTGATATTTTACAGGAAAGTAACGATGAATATGCCCAGCAGATTCTCGAACGTTTTATGCCGAAATTCATCAAAATCCCCGGTGACACATACCTGCTTGGTGGCGGCAAGCAGCGCAGAACAGCCCGGCCCGCTCAAAAATGCCCTGTACCCGTTTTTTATATTGGCCAGCTGCCCATAACTAATGACCTCTATGACTTTTTCATCAGGGAAACGGGCTACGTAACAGAGGCCGAGCAGCAGGGATACGGTCTTGTTACATCCGGGCGCCTGGCCAGCAGCCTACAGCAGGAAACAGGCCGCCATTCTTTAACCATCAGTAAAGGGGTCATCAGCCGCCAGCTCAAAGGTGCCAACTGGCGCCACCCCGAGGGGCCCGGCAGTTCACTTGAGAACAGAGGGCAACATCCCGTGGTCCAGGTCAGCCGGTTAGATGCCATGGCGTTTGCAGCTTGGGCAGGAAAACGTCTGCCAACTGAAGATGAATGGGAGGCCGCTGCCCGCGGCTTAGAGGCTTTTCTCTTCCCCTGGGGCAATGACTATCTACCCTTAGCCAATCTGGGAAGCCACCAGGCAGGCTCCACAACGCCTATTACCTCCTTCGGCAGACAATCCATGAGCCCATTTGGGCTCTTGGATATGCTCGGCAATGTTTTTGAGTGGACAGCCACTTATTATGAAAGGCAGAGAGGAAAAGATCTCTCTATTTTGAAGGGAGGCTCATGGGCCTCCTCGCAGACATCATGCGCTGAGCGCCTGATTGAACCGGCCACCACTTGGTCCAACACCATTGGCTTTCGCTGCGCTGTTGATGACGATTAACCTGGCGGTTGTTGCCCCTTTAGCCAAAGGCCTCTTCAACCAAGGACTCATCAACATCATCACTGATGATGACTTTGCCGATCTGAATGGGCAGGATGAAAAACGGCTTACCGTTTACACTTTTTTTATCGGTCTTTAGAAACTCTTTCATCTGTTTGCGGTCAAGGTCAGCCGGGATATCGACGGGTAATCCAAATCCCTGCAGAACATCATTTATGCGCTGGGCCTTATCTTCAGCCAAAAGACTTTTCTTCACCGAAATTTTATTAACCGCCGCCATACCCATGCTCACGGCCACACCATGGGCAATGGAAAAATTTGAAGCGGCCTCAACGGCATGCCCCAGAGTATGTCCATAGTTTAAGATACGCCGCAGGTCCGCCTCTCGCTCGTCAGCCTCAACCACCTGGCCTTTGATTGTACAACAGTGGGCAATCACCGCCTCCACCACTGTAGGTTCCAGGGCAAGGATGCTCTTTTGATTAGTGGCCAGGAAGTTAAAAAAGTCTGAATCATAGATAACGCCATATTTAACCACTTCTGCTAAGCCATTAAGCAACTCCTCACGGGGAAGCTCTTTTAAAACAGCGCTGTCGATAAAGACGCATTTGGGCTGGTAAAAACATCCGACCAAGTTTTTACCCTCAGGGATATCCACCCCGGTTTTACCTCCCACAGAGCTGTCAACCTGAGCAAGCAGGCTGGTTGGCACCTGAACAAAGGAGATACCCCGCATATAAATGGCTGCTAAAAAACCGGTAATATCACCGGTAACACCGCCGCCTAAGGCAATCAGAGCATCCTGGCGATCAACACCAAGCTGAGCAAGGTCACTGGATAGTTTCTCCACCGTGGCCAGAGTCTTGCTGGCCTCACCATGGGGAAAGGTCAGCAGATCAACGGGGATATCAACATTCCTTAAAGATTCAACGAGATGGCCGCCAAAAATTTGGGCCACGTTGTCATCAGCAATAATAATATAGCGTTTGGCGATTTGCCTGAGTTTAAGTTCCTGACCAATCTCGCCAAGGAGTCCTTCCTTGATCAATATCGGATAGGCACGATCCTCTAAGCCAACCTGGAGCTGCTTCATGCTTCCACCGTTTTTGTTTTCTTAATTATCATTGCCCTGCCAGTCATGCAGCAACACTTCCAACCCTGACCAGTCAGGACAGCATAACTTTATAAATATGTATCTATTATTAATAACATATCATTGAAACGATTGTCATTTTTTAAGTGGTAGCCATAATGTCATTCTTGACAAGAATGATCTCGAGGTTCACTATAAATTTAGAGGTACCCCAGGCAACAAACAACATAATGACAATGAGGCCTCATATGACAGCAAAAAAAACTAAACTTACGAAGACTACCGAAAAGGTTGGCAAGGCTCTGGCCCGTTCAACATTCAAGGCTGAATCAGCTGGCAAAGTGGCCCAGAAAAAGGTTGAAGACCTCGTTGGCAAGGTTTCCAAGCGGGCCCACGAGGCCATGGATGCAGTCAACAAAATGAAAGCTCCCAAGAAAACACCTGAAGGCAAAAAAACAGCCCCCCCCTTCAAGGCAGCCAAGAAGTTAACCATCATCGACCAGTTCGGATTAACTGCCGGCGAGATCCACAAGTATCTCAAAAAAAATGGTCTGGTACCTACCACCCGCCTGATCAACGCCATCATGCAGAAGAAAAACAGCAAAGCCAACGTTCTGGCTGCCATCGGCTGGCTGGCCAAGGAGGACAAACTTCAGTTCAGCAAGGATGGGGAGATGGTTTCTTTGAAGTAACCGCCTCCAGCCCTGCGCAATCCTCTATCCGCTGGCATCCTCGCCCAGTGAGAGGACTTCTCCTTTCCGCTTATCCCCCTCTCCCCAAAGGGGCGAGGGAATTTCAATTCATAACCAGCGATGATGCTCAAGGCATAAAAAAAGGGAGGCGTCATAAAGACGTCTCCCTTTTTTTATGCAGTAAAAATCAGCTACGTGCTGGTTTGTTACATGGTCTCACCAGAAGCAGCACCCTGCATCTTGACCTCAACCTTCTCGGTCAGGCCTGCATAGTACTCTTTGAGGTGGTCAAGAACTTCGTCACGACCGAAGTGGTCAACGATGTCAGCGCCTTCGGAAAGGGCCTTACGAAGCTTGGTACCGGAAAGGATAACGCGGGACTCTTTGTCATGGTTACAGGTACGAAGAGAAGCCATGCCATCACACTCGGAGCAGTAGAAGGTCCAGTCGATCTTCATTGGACGGCACTGCAGGTCCTTACCAGCGTCACCGGTGGTAGGAATACGCTCAAAGATTTCCTGAGCTTCGAACAGACCGTAGAAGTCACCAACACCAGCATGGTCACGACCGATCAGCATGTTGTTAACACCGTAGTTCTGACGGAAGGTAGCGTGGAGCAGACCTTCGCGAGGACCGGCATAACGCATATCAAGAGGGTAACCAGCGTTGATGACGTTGTCCTTAACAAAGTAGTTCTCGATAAGAATATCGATGGCCTTAACGCGGGTCTCAGCAGGGATATCACCAGCTTTGAGGTTACCGATCAGGGAGTGGATCAGACAGCCGTCACAAACCTCGATGGCGATCTTGGCCAGGAACTCATGGGAGCGATGCATGGGGTTACGGAGCTGCAGGGCAGCAACGTTGGACCAACCGCGCTCTTCAAACATGGCACGGGTCTCAGCAGGAGTAAGGTAAACACCTTTGTACTCAGAAGGATACTCGCCCTGAGAGAGAACCTTAACAGGACCGGCAATGTTAACCTCTTTCTGGTTCTGAACCATGATAACGCCAGGATGATCTTCAGGAGCGATCTTCCAGAAGTTGTCGCCTTCAGACTCTTCGCCTTCGCCTTTGAAGACCTTCTCACATTCCCACTTCTTGTCAGCATCGGTCATCTCATACTTCTCGGTGACCTTCATGGTAGCCATAAGCTCGCCATCAGCATAGAGAGCTACTTCTTCGCCGTCGCCAATAGCATCTGCTTCAGCAGTGGCAACGTCAAGGGTGATCGGCACAGGCCAGAAGGTACCATCAGCCATCTGAAATTTCTCACAAACGCCTTTCCAGTCAGCCTTGCCCATGAAACCGGTAAGGGGGGAGAAACCACCGATACCCATCATGATCAGGTCGCCTTTAGCGCGAGCACTAACATCAATTCTTTTCAGTCCAGCTGCTTTCTCGATCTCAGCCTCAAGCTCGTTGCCGTGTAACAGGGCACAAACCAGTCCTTTACCGCCATGGGGGGCTACTAATTTTGACATCTGAAGGTCTCCTTAAAAATGGAAATTAAAAGATATATCGCGCCTTTTTTAGTTTCACCAAATACCTGCGCAAACGAGTAACAGGTACTCTGAAGCTTGTAAGTTGGCGCTTCGTTTAACTAAAATCTACCAATCGAAAAAAATGGCTCCTAGGGCTAATGAACCATTATTCATTTTCGCTGGCATATATATAGTTAGTTCAAGATTTATGTCAAGGAAAACTTAAGGCGCTGACTGGATAGCCAGCCGGTTTATATCCTTCTTTGAATTTCATCCTTAATCACGTACAGAGTAGCAGTTAGGTTGTTAAAAAAATAAAAAAAGACAGCCCAGAAGGACTGTCTTTTAACATGAAACACATCTATGTTCTTTACCTCTGCAAAAAGGCGCACCTCTCGGCTACAACTTTTTGCAACGACTCATTCTTTAAAGGAAACTACGCCTCTTGGTCGAAGAGAAGGCCCACCAACTCATCAAGCTTGGCCCGCAGGGCAAGAACCTCTTCCGAGGGGATCTGGCGAATAAGATCCCCGCTCTCCCGGTCCGTGACCTCCATGACAATGTCCTCAGTTTCTTCGTTCACCGAAAAACCAAGGCTGGCACCCATAGAGTCAAAACGACGCTGGATATCCTCGGCAATCTTTGCCATATCCTGCTGGCTCAACTCCTCTTTGAGCTTGCCATGAAGGGCTTGATCATCCAGAGCACCCTCAGCCGTATCACCACTCTTGGCAACAGGGGCAACTTGCGGCTTCGTCTTGTCTTTCATTTCGACAGTCGAAACCAGGGGCTGACCAACGACCTTCACATCAGCACTTACATTAACGTCCATAACAAACCTCCAACTTCTCTCAAAATATCAGCTTAAGGGCCTCCCCCCCAAACTGATGGCCATTACTTTATTAAAGCAGGCAGTTTCTCAAATTCATTCTGCCTGATTATTGTATATCAAACCTGCCTGCTATAGGCGTGGACGGCCCGCTTGCCATTCTGCATGGCCAAGAGCTCTTTCCGGACCTTTTCCTTTCTGGCCTCAGCCAGGACTGTACATCTCTCTTCTGCTGTCTTGATCTTCTTAAGCCAGAACACTGCCTCTGGTTTATTAAACGAAGGATCATCCTCCAGGCTTCCAATTGCTTCTTTACGTCTAGCAAGGACAGGGCCCAACTCCTCGTAACTCTCAGTGGTCGTGAGTAGCCGCTCCATCTCCTCCGTAAGATGAAGAATCTTTTGAAAAATCGCCTCGTCCATTTACAATCCTTTAATAGGCCGCATGAAAGGCCCCTGTCTTCAATGGCTTTTCAGACTGGTGGACTGCTACAACCTCAGCCGCCTCTTCTTTTCTTTTCCTCGCCAACTCCACCCAAGCCTCTGTAAGGGGCTCCACCGTACTGATTGCGTTATCAATAAGTTCTGGTTTGCCACCCACATTTCCCCGGCTGATCTCCTGAACAAGATAACTGTAGAGACTGCTGAGGTTCTCAGCGATCTCACCGCCTTCCTCCATGTTCAAACCAGTCTGCAACTCTGTAATAATAGCCAGAGCCCTACTCGTCCCTTCGCCCTGCACCTTCACATCACCATCAACAATGGCCTGCCGGGTCGAAACAAGACTCTGGCCAAGCGCCTGGTAGAGCCGGGCAACAATCTCGGCCGGATCAAGGTTCTCCAGCTCATTTTTCTTATACTGCGAGCACACTTTCTGCTGGTTCTGGTACATATCAAACCCCTAATTATTTTTTATAAATACTTGCATTCAGATTGGAAAGGGACTCTAGCTGTTGATCTAGGGCTCCGGAGGTAGCCTGGAGCTCACCGAGAATCATCTCAAGGGCCAAAAACTGATTACGCAAGGTCTCCTCTTTCTTCAAGAGACGGTAATTGATGCGATCAACCTGTTCGCCCATGTCGTCAATGGAGTCTTGGAGACCATCCTCCTTGGCAGCCAAAAGGCCGTTGGTAGTGCTCAAGTAACTTTCAAGAAGATTATCAAACCGTAGGGCTATTCCCTCATTGCCAACCTCGGTATTGGTAAAAAAACTGGTGACCTCATCAGGGTAGTTTTCCAAGGCGGTTGTAAGTTTAGCGTCGTCCAGGGTCAATTTGCCGTCCCGGCCGACCTCAACACCTAGCCTACTCAGGCCATTAACCTCGCTTGCAACGCCATCCACCTGGTCGTAGAGCATGGCCCCTAGTCTGGATCGCAATTGCCTGGTGGTACTGTCCCCGATCAACGGCCCGGCCTCTTCAGTCTCGGCATCATAGCTCTGCAAGCCGCCAAAGATGTCAATCATATTATTATATTCGCTCACAAAGGCCTGAATCTTACTTTTTACACTATTAAGATCCTTTGCCACTGTGACCTCAAAGGGATTGCCAGGGTCCGCCTCCTTGAGAGTCAAGGTCACTCCGCCAATAAGATCTGTAATGGAGTTACTAGTCCGTTCCACCGTAATGCCGTTTACCGTCAACTGGGCATCACCGGCAGCCTGGGTCTCGGTCAGGGTCTGGGCGACCGGATTCGTATAAAGGTTGGAAAGACCCGCGGCATCATTATTAGTACCGTCATCGTCCACCATGGTCATACTGATGGTGTTTGCCGCTCCGGTTTCAGAGCTTGCCAGGGTCAGGTAAAAATTGCCGTTACCATCGTCAATCACACTAGCCGTAACATCAGTTGCAGCCTCGTTGATAGCTGTGGCGATACCGGCTAGGGTTTGGTGGTCGCTGTCAATCACCACATCAATGGCATCATTTGCCCCCACCTGAATGGTCAGGGTGCCAGTGCCGACAATCTCATCACTGGCCGTAAAAACCTCACTACGTACCTGCTGGCTTGTTGCCAGGCTGGTCAAATCGATCAAATAGGTACCAGGGCTTGCATCCTGACTGGCAGAGGCTGACAATGCCGTATGATTGCCGTTGGTTGTTTTATAGGCGGTAAAGCTATCGGCATCCTGCAGGGATTGGGCGGCACTCTGCAGGGCGGAAAGACCTCCCTTCATGCTGCCCAAGGCTGAGATTTTAGACTGAAAATCTGCCTCCCGTGCTTGCAAAAGCAAGACAGGACGCCTCTCCAGATCCATAACCTGGGTAATGATCGATTCTGTATCCAGCCCGGAAACCAGGCCTCCGACACCGATAGTCATTTACATATCCTCTTTTGAGAAAGGCAAAAGAATCAGGGAGGAAGGACATTCCCCCCTGATTCCTGGTTACCAACTACTACTGAAGTAAGGTCAGAGCGCCCTGTGGGATGGTGTTGGCCTGAGCCAACATTGCCATACCAGCCTGCTGGAGGATCTGAGCCTTGGTAAGGTTAGAGGTTTCAGCGGCAAAATCCGCATCAAGGATACGAGAACGGGCAGCAGAAACATTTTCAGAGACGACCATCAGGTTAGAAATGGTGGATTCAAAACGGTTCTGCACCGCACCAAGATCAGCACGGGTGCTGGTAATAAAAGCCAAGGCCTCATCAATTACATTAAGTGCACTATTGGAGCCATCCTGTGTACTTACATCAATCTGGGCAACCTGACTAAGGGTTGAAGAGGTAGCAGCGGCAGTCATTACATCAAGGGTAGCATCACCAGAAACACTAAATGCTGTGGAGGCACTAAATTCAACCTTGCCACCAAAGAGGATACTATCCAGTGCAGCGCCCGTTACTTCCTCATCTTCGAGAGTTACACCACCAACGTTCATAACTGTTGCGGTATCAAGGGCATCATTATTGCTCACGCCCTCCACTACGATATCAGAGCCATCTTCATTGCTCAGGGTAATCGCCGCGCCACTGGTGGAAAGTGTTGCGGAGATGCCGGTTTTTGAAGACTCAGAATTGATGGCATCCCTTAAGGCGGCCAAATCATTGGTGTCCGTAATAACCGCACTGATTGTTCCGGCACTACCGATCACAGCACCTGACTGCTCAGACGTCAGACTAAAAGAGATTGTACCAGTGGTAACGGTATCGATCACAACACTGTTGCTTGCCGAAGCGGTTACACCAGTATTAGCCTCTTCCGCATTAACAGCCGAGGCAATCTCAGCCGCTGAATCATTGGCATTAACGGTCGCAGTTCCTATACCCAATGGTCCTGCAATGGTAAGGTCATCACCAGCCACACCATTGGCAGTTGTCGTTGCCGTAGCGAGCGCAGCGGGAGGTGTCGATACAGAGCCGACATGATCCTTTGTCTCCGTTCCATCAATCAACTGAGCGCCCATGGAAGTGGCCCGAGCTGAACCGATGGAGACCGAGATAGTCTGATCAGCCTCTGAACCAATATGGAACTTAGCCGCAGAAAAACTACCGTCAAGCAGAACCCGACTATTAAAAGTGGTTTGGTCAGCGATACGGTTCAACTCGCTCTGAAGCTGGGCAACCTCCTTCTGGATATTGGCCCGGTCAGAGGAGCTATTTGTATCATTGGCTGACTGAATGGACAGTTCACGCATACGCTGCAGGATACTGGTAGACTCCTGAAGAGCACCCTCTGCCGTTTGGGCCAGAGAGATACCATCGTTGGCGTTACGCATGGCCTGATTAAGGCCACGGATTTGGGATGTCATCCGATCTGAAATTGCCAGACCGGCAGCGTCGTCCTTGGCGCTGTTAATGCGAAGACCCGAAGACAGTCTCTCAAGAGATTTGTTCATTGCACTTGAGGTGCCTGTCAGGTTACGTTGGGCCGTCAGGGACGGCACGTTTGTGTTTACTGTAATAGCCATTTTTACTAACCTCCATGTTAGTTTTTTTACTTTCTTTGTTTGTTGCAGCCTGGCATCCTTGCCGGGCTTACATCGTTTTTTTCTAACTATTTCTTTTTATTGGCCTTCTTATCTTTATCTCCACCTCCTTTCCGGCCGCTTTTATTCTTTACACAAGATCTATCGGCGCAAGGCCAGCGCAACTTAAAGTTTTTTTTACTGGAGCAAGAAGAAAAGTAGCCCGACAAAGAATTACCAATTGATAAAAACCTGCAAAGGGTCCATTTTCCCGTGTACTGCCCATTTTACATGTTATGAATTTTAACAATTTCCTCAGATGCCCCATACAAGGAACGAGGAAACATGCATCACTCTTATCTTTTTGAAGTGGAGGCTATGATGGTAGGCGAAAATACTGCACCAAACACCACCCCTTCACCCTTTTCCCAGGCAGCCTTGCAGCATCCCGCCAAGTTCAGGGCTCAAGATCAGAACAGCAACAGGCCCAGGCTCAAAAACAACGGGCGCTGGAACGGCTTGAAAATGCCAAAACAGAGGAAGTTAAAGCTCAAGAGAATGTCAGAAAAGCTCAGAGTGAACAGCAGAAGGTGGCCCGCCAGCGAACTGCTGTGGTTGTTTAGCTTGTTATCTTTTTTGAGTTGATTGCCAGCTCGGCTCTTTGCCGTTCAGGCATCTTATTTTATTTCTTTTATTCTGAGCTGACCGTTTTCTAAACCAACAGGTTGGGGGTGTTTGATTGTTACCTTTTCCCCTCTGCCCAGCCCTCTCCCCAAGGAGAGAGCGTTATTCATGTTATCGTGTAGCGTTGAGAGTGGCGAAAATAAGCTGGCAGGACAAGCGTCTGCCTAATCCCTGCAATGACCAACCTGTATAACTCCTTACAACTGCCGGGGTCAATCCCCCTCTTCTGGGGGAGAGGGCTGGGGTGAGGGCGAATCTGAATCGCCTTCAACTCCGGACTCTTCATCGACCGACTCGTCAAATCCGGCAAACTTCTTTCTGCCAAACATCCACACCGCAACAATGGAAATCTCATAGAGGACCACCAGCGGCACGCCCATGAGCATTTGGTTGATGATGTCCGGGGTGGGAGTGAGAATGGCAGCAACAATGAAGGAAATGAGAAAGGCGTATTTCCTGTTTTTCCTCAAGAACGGTCCATCGACAATGCCGATCTTGGCGAGGATGACCATGGCCACAGGCAATTCAAAAACAGCGCCAAAGGCAATGAGGAGTCGCAGAGAGAGGGAGAAATACTCTTTAACCGTGGGTGTGGCCTGCAGGAAATCAGTGGAATAGCCCACCAGAAACCTAAAAGCAGGTGGAAAGACTACATAATAACCAAAGGCGGCACCGCCGAGAAAACAGAAGGAGGAAAGAAAGATAAAAGGAATGGCCACCCGTTTTTCATGCTGGTAAAGGCCGGGAGCAACAAAGGCCCAGGCCTGCCAGAATAGCACGGGGGATGACAGGAGAACAGCACAGGTCAGGGCTAATTTTAGGTAAAAAAAAAGGCCTCTTGATAGGAGATAAAGATCAGGCTTGAGTCTTCCGGCAAAACCTCAAAAAGCGGCTTAAAGAACCAGTCGCCAATGGGGTCAATATAATAATAGGCCCCGGCAAAGCAAACCATAACCGCCAGTAGGCTACGAACCAGGCTGGTACGCAAGTCAGCTAGATGTTCGGGCAACCCCTGTTTTTCCATATCATCCATCGTATCCCTCTTTCAAAAAGCCATCTCAAACGGCCGCATAATACAGATTACCACAAACTCGGTCAAGGGTGGGCTGCGCCTTCCTTGCAGAGACTGACAAAAAAAGGTATGAGTGACCTCTGCCATCTTGCAAAAACCTTAAGGGCGCTTTGATACCAATTTCGACACCCTCGCCAACCATGCTTTCTGACCATCAAATCCAACAATGCCAACAGGGCGTTGATAAACTGGCCAAGCCAATACTGCCCTTAGTGCGGCTGGCTGGCATGCTTTATCTCACCGGCCCCTTTGAGGCGCTCAATGATGTTTTGGAGGCGCTCCAAGAACCAGTCGAAACAGGTGGCCTGCGCTATAAAGAACCAGCTGGCCTTCTGGCCTCTTATCTCGAGGCAATGGCCCCTTATGAACGTTTCAAAAATCCCCAAGAGCCGAGCCGCATCATTCTGTCTGCTGAACTTACCGGTTTAGACCAATTTGAGGCCCTGGACGCCTGGGTTGCCCAGAATGTTCTTAACCAGGAACTTGAAGAAATCAACAGCCTTCTCTGCGGCCCTTGCGGATGTCGGTTATGCTGCATCGGGCCAGAGGCGGACATGGGCCAGGAGTTTTTCGAGATTCCCCTGCAGGAGAGTGAGGCTCCGTTTTTCCCTCTTCCGCAAACTGAAAGCAACGAAAGCAGGCAGGCCTCCTCTACAGACAACGAGCCTCTGGAAATAGACGGCAAACCCTTCTATGCTGACGAATCTCCACGACTTATTCACTGGCAGCGCGGCTGGTCCATGGTGCTCCCGCGCCACTCCACCTGTCCAAACCTTGACCAAACAAGCGGTGGCTGCACCATCTATCCTGACCGGCCCGATGTCTGCCGCCGTCCCCAGATTTTCTCCTACGCCCTGGAAAGATTGCCGGAGCATGACCAGGAGTACGAGGGAAAGATACTTACCGCCTTTACCCGGAAGGACAAGATTCTTGCTGTTTGGGACTGCCCGTATGTTAAACAGTTTCAGCAGGAGATCGGCACCTATGCCCAAATCTGCGGCATGGAACCCATCTTTAAAGAAAACAAGGGATAGGATAGAAAAGGAATATGAGCCGGGTATACATATTATTTTTGGCCACGGAAGAAACCTTTTTTGTTTTCTGATTACCAGCGAACCTCAGCCACCTTCCCAGGATGATGCCGTGGGAGCACCCCAAGGGTATTCGAACTCTTCGCTTATCTCCTGCGGGGCACCCGCCCTCCCGGCGATAAAGAGACAGTTGTCACTCGTCAGGCCGTCCATCGCTCACAGGGGTGAACTCCTACATGTCCCTATTGGCCGCTTGATGATGAGATAATGGCTGAAACATGGTGGCAATCAGATTTTGTTTTGCAATAGGCTGGTGGTTATTTTTCCGTGTCTTCCGTGGCCAAACTCTTTGCCCAAACATTACTGACCTCGCTGTCAGATTCCGGGAAACGCTCTTTATAGAGCTGCCAGAGAGGTTCGACCTTACGGATTCTTTTCTTCTCCAAATCATCCCATAAGATGGCAGGGTGCTGGTTACCAGCCTGCAAGGGAACCATTCCCTCTTCATGGAGGAAAAAATTCATTTTCACATCCCAGCTGTCCTGGGGTAAATCTTCTTCAACCACCTGCTCTTGAACGCCCACAGCGCAAAAAACCGTTTCGCCATCCACGCCGCCAAGTTCTGCCAGCAATCCCATGGCCAGATCAAAAAAACCTGTGCCCTGGCCCAGCCTTCCCCCTGATGGATCTACAGCTTGGCAATCTGTCAAGGCCATGTCCACATGCAGCCCCTTCAATGTTGTACCATCAAGAAGTTTACCAAAAAGTTCAACGCCTTTAAGGCTGGTGGCATGGCCCAGGTCTTTAAAAGAGGTTTTGTAGGGCGCGAAACGATAAAAACCTTTTTTGATGGCAGGCCCCGGCATGAGAAGTAGTTTGCCGTCAAGCAGAGCGTTGATGCGAATCTGGTGCAGTTGAGGAGACGGTGAGACAAAGAGTATTTTGCTCTGGCGGTACTCCGGCTGCTTACGGAGTGATTCAGCTGTTTTACCGGGATGGTACTGGCAAAATGATGCCGCCTGAAATTTCAAACGCAGGCTTTTTTTATCTCTCTCCATGCTGATTTCCAATATATTCCAGGTTGATTTTCATGCCAGATAAATGAAGCAAATATCTCAAAAAGTTTGGCAAAGAAAGAAGGCACCAAAAAGAGGTGGAGGCGTGGGGAAAGCGTTACATCTTACGATGCTTGCTGATTTGCGAGAGAACAGTTGAAGATTTAACCTTATCGTCTGCGCCAGAACCCTGAGACGAAGAAAGCAGGGGCAGGGAAGCGACCATGGCTGGCTTCTTAGAAATCTTCCCGGCAGCAGCAAGCTGACTTTGCCGGGCAAAACCATATTCAACGAGATTACTGACATCATCCCACATGGTCTCGCTGCCCATAATAGAAACAGTGATTGCGTTGCCATCACGCTCAAACATACCAACATAGGTCTGCCGGGCCGAATGAGTATAGCCGGTTTTACCGCCCATGGCGCCATCAATACGCCACAGCGCCCTATTATGGTTCTTGAGGAGACGGCCATAGCTTGTGCGGGCCCTTACCTTGCCAATGCGGCTGGCAAACTCTTCATCCTGCATGGCACCGTTAAAGATGGTGGCCAGGTCACGAACCGTGGAGCGCTGACCACGAACGGTGAGCCCGGATGCAGACTTGCAGACAGTGGAACGGGCCCCCAGTTGCCTGGCTTTATGGTTCATGAGCTTAACAAAGGTATGTTCACTGCCTGCCACTTTTTCGGCAAGAGCAACGCTGGCGTCATTGGCGGAGGAGAGCAAGACAGCGTTAATCAGGTCATTGGCCTTGTACTTTCTGCCCTGATGCAGATAAATCTTGGAGCGCGGCATCTTTGAAGCCTTGCGGCTTACCTCTACCTTTACCGAATCGCGCAGGGATTTCATGGCAATCAGGCCGGTAAGGATCTTGATGGTGGAGGCAGGCTGAGCTGTACGGTCAGGCTCATGGGCGTATAAAACCTGCCCAGTATAGGAATCCATAATAATGGCGCTACGTGACGACAGTTTCGCACGCAGCAAGCTGGGGGTTAGCCTGTTAAAATTTCGGCTAAAACTCTTGGCCACAGAGGGCTTTTTCTTGGCGGAACTGGAAAGATGACTGGACGTTGAAAGGGGGCCAAGCTGACCAATGGAAGACTTATTATATTGGGAATCAAGGGGAATCCGCTTGCTGGCACCGGAGATCACTGCGCTTGCAGAAAGCATGTCGGCGCAGGACAAGCCACTGAAAACAAATAAGAAAAACAAACAACAGAGCAGAGAAATATAATGTTTAGTAGAAACAGACATCATCGTTGACTCGCCTTGGCGCCCCCCATCCTAGTCTACGATTTGCGGTTGAAAGAGTATGGAATCTAACATCAACCTAACTTACCGGCCCAGGAAAAGACAAGTACTTTCCCCTTGCCCCTCCTCATAAAACGAGCTTAAAACAAGAAAATCTTGCTGTTTTAGAAAGAGGAGAACTTTACCAAGACCCCTTTGTTGGGGTATGCCATTTATCAAGGTATAATATGTAGTGTAGGATACAATTTCTGTCTTAAAAGAGGATTACAATGAAAAAACAGGCGGTCAACTCTATTTTACAGAAGTTCCATTGCACCTGGGAATCGATTCCAATCTGGGGCTTGATGCGCAATGACAAGATCATTCATCTCAGCTTCGACCTCAAGAAACATGAGAAACTCTGCGCTTCTTTAAAGGTCACCCCCCTGACTAAAGTGAAACACGACAGTTTATGCGCCTTCCTGCTCACCCTGCTACAGGGAGAAAGCATCACTTTTCCAGAGGATTCAACCTTTATCAAAAAAGGGTCATCTTTTCAGCAAAGGGTGTGGCGAATTTTGGCCCGCATCCCTTTTGCTACCACCAGGACCTATGGCGATATTGCCAAAGAGCTTGGCAATCCACAACTCGCCCGGGCCGTGGGCCAGGCATGCAACAAGAATCCCTTATCTCTTATAATTCCTTGCCACCGAGTTGTCAGCGCTGCAGGACTGGGAGGTTTTGCTGGGGGAGGTGAAATCAAAAAGGCTCTTCTTGACTATGAACAGCGTTTCTTGAAGTCTTGAAGACGGCTCTGAACATTTTTTTACCACAGACCTTTTTCATTCTTATTGAATGGGGATGGACAGACTCCGCCCCAAGGGCCATAGCTTAAAAAAAACTAAAGAAGATCGACGATAGCCTGGCTAATTTTGTCCAGGGGTTTAATTTGGTCTACCCCGCCGGTGGCAATGGCCTCTTTGGGCATGCCAAAGACCACACAGCTCTTTTCATCCTGAGCAATGGTGGCGGCCTCAGCTTCTTTCATCTTTAACATGCCCTGGGCGCCATCCTTTCCCATGCCGGTCAGTATCACGCCAATGGCGTTTTTACCGCCAAAGGCCGCCACCGAGTTAAAGAGCACGTCAACCGCAGGGCGCTGATGACAGACCAAGGGTCCTCTTTTAACATTGACATAATAGCGGGCACCACTGCGCCGCATAACCATATGAAAATTACCAGGGGCAATCAAGGCCAGCCCAGGTATTACCGCATCGCCATCCTCAGCCTCTTTGACCCTGAAGGGGCAGAGAGAGTCAAGACGCTCGGCAAAACTCTTCGTAAAATTGGCAGGCATATGCTGGACAATCATGATCCCGGGAATAGTGGCAGGAAGCCTTGTAAGGACATCTTTTAAGGCCTCAGTGCCTCCTGTTGAAGCGCCAATGGCTATAATCTTGTTGGTGGAGGCGGTGAGGGCCCGGCTCGAAACCCGGACAGGAGAAAGGCTGCGGGGCGTGGTTCTGCGCTTGGTGACATCCACCCTGGCGGCTCCGCGAATTTTTTCGGCAAGCTGCTCCCCCATCTCGCCCACCGAATAGGCTGCTCCTGGTTTTGCAAGCACCTCTACGGCGCCCATCTCCATGGCCTCCAAAGCAATGGCACTGCCGGCCTGGGTCAGGGAGCTGACAATGATCACCGGCAGGGGAAAATGCTTCATCAATTTGCCAAGGAAGGTAATGCCATCCATCCGCGGCATTTCGATATCCAGGGTGATGACATCAGGCTTAAGGGCAACAATCTGGTCCCGGGCCACATAGGGGTCCGGGGCGGCGCCCACCACCTCAATATCATCTTCCTTGGCTAATTCTTCCTTAAAAACCTTTCTAACCACCGCTGAGTCATCAACGATCAAAACCCGTATCTTAGACATCCATTATCCCTATCAACGACAGATAATAACCTACATATTTAATAACTCTTCGGCCTTGGCCATCTCGCCAAGAAGATCTGCCATCATAAACTGGAGGTCTATCTCGCCGATGCCAAATCGGGCCAGCTCTTGACTATTAAGGGGGGTGGCAAGTCCATCAACACCGACGCCGACTCCCATGGTAACCACCAGGGCATTGGCCAGGGCAACAAGGGCGGTGAGACCTCCTTTTTCCAGGGCATCGGGTTTATGATGGGACTCCACCGCCTCTTTCATATCCGCCGGGAATTCCCATTTCTCAAGAATAATGCCGCCCAAGGTAGCGTGGTCCATGCCGATAATTTCCTGTTCAGCCTCAACAAAAGAGCATTGCTCCTTTTCCACCATAGCCAAAACAAAATCATACTCATCAGCAATGAAGGTAGACATAAATCGCTTGCCGATGTCATGGAGGATGGCTGCTGTGAAGGCACTGGAAGGATCTACATCATCAAAGAATTTAATCACCAGTTTTGCCATGATGCCGCAGGCCACCGAGTGCTTCCACAATTCGCCCTGGCCAAGCTCATAACCAGCGCCGACATTGCCCTTATAAAACTTGGCGCTACAGCTGGTGATAATAATATCCTTCAATATATCATACCCGATCACCACCAGCCCTTCGTCCAGAGATGACACCTTACGAGGCAAGCCAAAATAAGCGGCATTACAGATCTTTAAGACATTGGCAGTAATTGCCGAATCAAACTGGATGACCTCGGCAAGCTGAGTGGCAGTGGTGTTGGGGTCCTCCAACAGCTCCATTACTCGCTGAGCAACCTTGGGAAAGGGAGGAACGTGCTTTACCATCATCAAAACTTCTTCAACGCGGCTCATAGCTCAAACTCCCCCTTTCCGGAAACTTTTAACAAAATTTTTGCTGTTGCTAATTCAATGCTGATGGTGCGGTTTACCGATCCGCCGATATCCTCTTTGGTCAACTTCACGCCATTTTTGGCAAAAAGGCGTTTGGAGATATCGTAATTGCGAACACCGATATTGAAAATTCCTGCAGAGTCCATGAGTTGAGAGCCGCCCACAACGTAAACCTGCATGCGCTCTTTGGCTGCCCCCAATCCATAGGCTTCCCGAAAAAGCCTAGGAATACCCGTGTCTCCAAACATGTAGGGATTCTGCTTGGCCCGGTCCGTATCAATCTTGGAGTCAGGCAACATATAATGCAGCAAACCGGCCACCCGGACCTTTGGATCCCAGACCAAAACGCCGATGCATGACCCCAGAGAAAAGGTAATCAAGGTATCCTTCGGATCCTTACTCACCTTCATGTCTGATATACCAACAACCTGTTTCATAATTTTTCCCTGTGCTGTGGTATTTATTTTTTGTATCCCGTGGTGGTTACCTGGCGGAATCGGTGGTTGATGGCGGTCAAACTCTCAGAATGGCCGATGAAAAAATGGCCACTCGGCTTTAAACATTTATAAAATTTATCCACCAGCTGCTGCTGGGTCTCCCTATTGAAATAGATCATCACATTCCTGCAGAAAATAACATCGAACTCATCCTGCCAGGGATACTGGTCCATAAGGTTAAAACGCATGAAGGTAATTGGCTGACTGAGCTCGCTTTTCACCTTCACATATCCCTCGCTCCGCCCCTTGCCCTTCTGGAAATAACGTCTTAATAAATCAGGGGCCATATTTTGCACCTTGTCGGCGGCGTAGACTCCTTTCTGGGCCATGGCCAGCACCTTGGTGGATATATCCGTGGCCTGGACAGTAAAGCGAAAACGCATCTGGTTAACAGCGAACTCATTTAAAACAATGGCAAGGGAGTAAGGCTCTTCCCCGGATGAGCACGCTGCGGACCAGACCTTAAAGTCCCCGGGCATCCCTTGGGCCGCAAACTCCTGTAGCACTGAGGAACTTAGGTAGTCAAAATGGGTTTTTTCCCGAAAAAAACTGGTGAAATTCGTCGACACAGCATCAATGAGATGGACCAACTCATCGCCGCTGGCATCTTGCTGAACAAAATCATAGTACTCTTCGAAACTTGAAATCCGGCAGTGCCGCAACCTTTTGCCCAGGCGGGCATTAAGCAGCTCTTTTTTTTCCGGCTTTAAAAAAATACCAGTCTGCTGGTAGATAAGATCGCTAAACTGCTTAAACAGCTGATCAGTTAAGGGTTTATAAGAGAGTACCATTCGCGGAAGACCTGAAATTACATCTTTGAAAACTGGTCAACAAGGCCCTCGCCAACAACACTGTTGACATCCAACAAAATTTTCACCTCTCCTTTTATTTTTGCCATGCCAAGAATAGCTGATGTCTCCATCTGGGTGGTTCCGAAGGAGGGCGGTGGTTCAATTTCTTCCGCAATGATATTGAGCACTTCGGAAACAGAATCCACCAACATTCCCACCTGAATGGTGCCCCCTGGCGTCGACACTTCAACCACGATAATGCATGTTCTATCATTGTACTCTTGGGGAGCCATGCCAAATTTGGTCCGGAGCTCCAGAACAGGAATAACCCTGCCTCTCAAATTAATGACCCCTTTGACATATGATGGCGTTTGCGGCACCGCAGTTATCTCCATAAGACCAATGATCTCTCGCACCTTGAGAATACCTATGCCATACTCTTCATCCGCAAGGGCAAAGGTTAAATATTTGCCGGCAAGCTCTGTGATTCCACGTCCGGACTCTTCATGGAGAACTTTCTCGCTGCTCATTGCTACTTCCTCCTGGAAGAAATTGATGAAAGATGTGGTCCATTTGTGCTCCCACATCATCCAAACCTAATTCGCATCACCTCAGCACCTTTCGCATGAAAGATCAGGCATCAACGACGACATCTTCAACATCCTGAGTGGTTACAGTTTCTTCCTGTAGGTCTTCAGGATTAACAAGTGGTGGCGGGACTTTTTCCTCGCTGGCGCCAATCAAACCGGCAAGATCAAGGATAAGTCCCACCCGGCCATCGCCAAGAATTGTCCCGCCGGCAAGGCCCTTTATGTCTTTCAGGTAACCGCCGAGACTCTTGATAACCACCTCCTGTTTACCAAGTAACTCATCAACAAGCAGGGCACGGCGACGTCCTTCAATTTCGACAACGACAACAATGCCGGAGGTGATATCAGTACAGGAATCTTCCACCTCAAAAACATGGTTAAGACGGATAATGGGAATCAGGCTGTCACGCACCATCAGGGTCTCGCCCTGTCCTTGCACGGTTTTATAATTTTCACGGCGGGGACGAATGGATTCTTGCACCGCAATGGTGGGGATGATGTAACGCTCCTGGCCAACCTGAACAATGATACCGTCAATGATGGCCAAGGTCAGTGGCAAACGCATGAGAAACTGGGTGCCTTCGCCAGGTGTGGAAATCAGTTCGACCTTGCCGCGCAGCTTTTCCACGCCCTTCTTAACAACATCCATGCCCACGCCACGACCGGAAACATCGGTAATCTGATCGGCAGTGGAAAAGCCCGGCAGAAAGATCATGTTGTTAATTTCATGATCACTGACATTGTCAGACTCTTTCATCAGACCGCGATCAATTGCTTTTGAGCGAATCTTAGCGGTATTGAGGCCCTGGCCATCATCATGAATCTCAATGATGATATTGCCCCCCTTGTGGTAGGCGGACAATTTCACCGTACCCTTGCCAGGTTTGCCTACAGCCTCCCTGTCAGCGGGAACTTGGACCCCATGATCCACAGAGTTTCGCATCATGTGAACCAGGGGATCATAGATGGAGTCCACCATATTACGATCAATCTCTGTCTCCTCACCTTCCATAACCAAATCTATTGTTTTTCCTGATTTTTTGGAAAGATCACGGACAAGGCGAGTCATCTTTTGGAAGGTCTGCCGGATGGGGACCATGCGCATGGACATCGCTGTTTTCTGCAGCTCGGTGGTGATACGGCTGAGCTGGCCAAAATCCTTGTTGAGCTTAGGCTCTGAGATCTCAGTAATTAAGGGGTTTTGGCGGACCATGGCCTGCATGATGACAAGCTCTCCCACAGCGTTCACCAGTCCATCAAGCTTTTCAACATCCACCTTGATAGAGGCTCCGATCTTGGCCTTTGGCGGAGGAGTCCTTTTCACAGCGGCAGCAGGAGCGGCATCAACAGCAGAAGAAGGCGTCGAGGATGGTTCAGGGTTAGCAGGCAAGGCAGCCTCGGGAGGGGCAGGAGCTTCCCGGCCAGGCTCAGGTGGCGCCGTTTTTCCGGCAACTGTTGGAGGCGTAGCAGCTCCAACAACTTCCCCGGCCTGCAGAGCTTCAACCCTTTTGACCCAGTCACTGATAGCAAATTCCTTGTACAGCTCTGGTCCTTGCTCCAACATGTCGCTCAGGTTCTGCACCATACTGCGCAGATAATCTCCTACCCCGAGTACGACATCAATAATATCAGCATTCATGCTCAACTTATTGTTACGAACATCGTCGAGGAGATTCTCGGTGCTATGGGCCAGCTTGTTAATGGTGGTGAGATTGAGGAATCCTGAAACGCCTTTGATAGTATGAAATGGCCTAAAGATGTTATTAATAATATCTTCATCATCAGGAGCCTGTTCCAAATCGAGGACATTGGCCTCAATGGTTTCAAGATGCTCAAAGGCCTCGGTGATGAAACCACCTACAAGATCGACATCCTGCATAAAATCGGGGATCTCACCGCTGCCCAGATCTATTTTATCTTTTTCGGGGACCTCTTCTTCCTGGCCTGCTGCCTCTGTCACTTCTTCCTGAACAGATGGTGGACTCTGTGGAGCTGATCCTTCCTCCTGGCCGGCACTGGCCATAACATCGTTCACCTGGTCGAGGAGATCTTCAATAGCGTAGTCCTTGTAATGATCAAGACCTTTCTCAAGGACCTCCTTGACATTTCCAACCATATGTTCAAGGCGATCACAAACGGCAAGTATTACATCTGTTGCCGCAGGGTCAAGGTCAAGGCGGTGATTGCGAACCTCATCAAGAAGACTTTCGGTGGAATGGGCAAGATTACTTATCCGCTCAAGGTCTGTACAACTGGCAATACCCTTGATGGTATGAAAAGAGCGGAAGATTGAATTGATAATTTCACTATCATCCGGGCTTTTTTCTAGCTCCAGGATGGTTGATTCGATAGCATTAAGATGCTCCTCAGCCTCCTCAATAAAGGCGGTAAGGAGCTCAGGATCTGCAAGAAAACGAGTGTCAATTTCATCCGGCCCGACAGGTCCTTCACCTGTATCAGTGCTCCCCCCTGCGTCGTCGCTGGCGCCGGCAACACCGAACTCGGCGGGGTCTATCTCAAGACCGATCTCCTTGAAAAGTTTACAAAAGGACGAACCATCAGCCTCACCCCCCCTGCTTGCCTCTTGCATCATGGTGACACTTTGGCCAAGGCGATCAAAATTCTCCGGAGAATCAGACAATTCACCCATGATGCTTGCTTCCAGAACCTTTTTGAAGGCATCAACCATCTTTTCAAGAACAGATAGTCCTTGGACCTCAACATGACTCAGGAGTTTCTCAGACACCTCAAGAAGATCACCAACAGCCGACAGATCACCTGGTTCGACAACCAAAATCTTTATAGCTAAATCATCAAGCAACTGGCTGACTGACATCTGCTCATCCGCCATATTTTCCCCTCATGAAAACTCTTAAAAATGAGCGGCTTAAATTTCGACTCCAGGGAAATTTGCACAGAAAACTCGCCCCACAATCCCTTGAAGGAATAAGCCTTTATCCTTACTAGTCTGCCCATACGGCAGTGTTTTTTGCAAGGTTTTTCAGAGATGACAATGGGGAAAAATGCCAACTCCATAAACAAAAAAAGCCGACACATCCTTCTATCAAGGAGGCGTCGGCTTGCCTTACTCATAGCAGTCTCTCCACCAAGGAGGCTGCCTGGTCAAAACCCTACATTTTACAACTCTTCTAAGGCCAGAAGCTGCTCATCGATAACCTGAAGATTACCTGTAACCTTCTCGGCAATTTCAACCTGCGGATATCGAGCCAGGATTGTCTGCAAAAGGATCCGTGAATCTTTTAGCAAAACCTTGCGAGTGGCAGGATCAGTGGCCCGGCGTGCCTTGACAAAAATATTTGCCGCCTTTTTACGGAGAGATTTAGCAGCTTGCAAAGAAGCCTTTTCAATCTCCACGGACGCCTTGCGGTCATACTCTGTACCAAGCAGCTCCATAAAGACTGTAATGGACTCATCATAAAGCTGCATATCAAGAAGGTTAAGCCCTTCCTGCCATTGGTCGGCCATGTCTTGTTTATGCTTTTCTTTCTTGAGGGCAACATGCTGTCCACGGGCATCATTGACCACTAAGGCCATCTCTTCAACCTGTAGCACATAGTCTGCCGGCAAGTGAGACTGACGCATGCTGTTTAAAAGGCCCAAGGCTTGTTTAAACTCCTTGTCGTCAACAAACTTTTCAATGTCAGCCAGATTTACAGCTGTCTGCTGCCGCACCTGCTCTTCGGCCTGCTGATACAAAACTTCCGCGGCCGTCGTGTGGATGCCGCCGGGATATTTGCTCTGGAGTTCACGGACAGCAGACTGAAAAATATTGGGAATGCTGTTGCCTTCAAAAGAGAGGAAGGACTTAAGCGCCTGACTGTAGAGGGCAAGCTCCCGAGCATGATCGTCAGCGGCAAAAAGAAGCGCTAGCTTATCGGTAACAGACTTGTTTATTTCCTCCCATGAACTGAGAATTTCTGCGAGGTGAAGATATTCAGCCCTTGCCTTCTCATATTGTCCTGCCGCAATGAGGAGCTCTCCCACCTCTAGGCGAAGCGGCCACTTCTCGTAGGGGCCGCTCTCATCCAGCACCTGAGAAAAAACAAACGCTGCCTTTTCCAGCCGACCGGTATGGAGCAAAGCCCTGCCATAAATTTCCCTAAGCCGAAGATCAGAGCACTCCTTACCGCTGAACTGAACGACATTTTCATAGGCAGTTACTACCTTATGATATTCCTTTCTCTCAGCATAATAGTCAATAACAGTCTCTGCCTGCTCAGCAGCCTCCTGCTGAAACTTTGTAAGCAGTTCAGGGATGCGGGCCGTATGCACGGCAAACATCTCTTCGCAATTACTTTCGGCATAGGAAATATCCTTTCTGGTCACAGCAAGGGGATCCCCCTGCCCGTCAAGTGCGACGCCATATCCGCTGACCAGATCAGCGAGCAGCCCCGAGCATTGCTGCCACTGTTCTTCCTGTTCAGGACTCAGGCCAAAGGAACGCATCTTTTCTTCCAGAATCTGCCAGTTGCCTTCCTTGTCAGCGTAGAGCTTCAACCGTGATTTCACAAATTGAGGATCAAACTGGCCACTGTCAACACGCGCCAAAAAGACATCGTCGTCTCCTGCTTCGCCAGTCTCCCTGCTTACCGATTTATCTGGCCCGTCAACATCCCTCACGGCAGGAACTTCATCACCTGCAGGAAAGTGGCGGACCACCTGTTTTCCTGACTGGCAACCTGTCAAAAAAACCACTGTTAAGAATACTAATGAAACGAGACCTACCTTCCCCCCAAAAGATGAGTCTGAACCTGGGTTATGCTTTACATTCAAAAACATTTTTGCACACTGCTCCTTGTCCGCACTTGGCTCCCTGGAGAAGACAAGCTACGGGACATATCAATGTTTCACTACGATTATTGCAACCAGTAGGGCCGAAAGGCCCGCTGAGGCTTCACTTCGCCACCGGGCAAAATCTCTCCAAAGGTAACCAGAGGAGCGCGAACAGCAGATTGCCCCCCTTCTGCCCCTGTCACCAGCATACCGCCACCGCGAACAGCAACCGGCACTTCAATTTGGCCAACCTCAGGGTAAAAAAGAGGCAACTCCTTTGTCCCGGAAAAAGAGAGGTCGGCCAGGTCAAGAGCCTTACCATAGTCACGGTTCAAAATATGACTGGCTGCTACTCGGGTCCATATAGGCAAGGCCCCTGATGCCCCGGTAATATGTGTAGTCCGCCGAACCATTGGCTTATTGTCATCATAGCCGACATAGGCAGCCAGCACCAAACCGTTATGGAGTGCAACCCCATTCTCGCGCCCCTGATAAGAACCTGGCACAAGACCGGCAAAGGAGGCGTTGGAGAAACGGTTTGCTGTTCCAGTTTTACCTAAAACAGGAACAGTAATGCCCATTTCCAGGAGATTAGACTCAAGCTCAGGATCCCGGCTATGCAGCTGGATATTCCGATAGGCATAGCGCCCCGTTCCAAACTTAACAACATTGCGGAGGATATCATTAACGGCAAGGGTCGTCTTGTTATCGATGACTCTCTTCTGAAACGGTTTGGCTGTATACACCACCTCCCCGTCATAGGTTTCAATGCGGGCGATGAGATCAAGTCCGGCATTTTGCTGGCCATCGATGGTATGGACCTTCCCGGAGGTAATTCCTTCGTACATCCTGACCACCTCATAGAGGCTGACGACATTGGACCCTAAGGGGAAAGAAAGCACTGGCTCAAGACCACTCTCAACCCCGAATTCACGGCAGAGACCAATCAAATACTGCAGTCCAACCAGGATTCTGAAGTCATGTAATGAATGAAGCACTTCGGGACTGTAAGGTTCCAGAGAATTAAAGCGTTTAAGCTCCTTGTCCATAGCTGCTGCCACCAGTTCCAAGGTGGACACGGTGATCAGATTGTCGATACGCACCCGGCTCCAGAACTTTTCTTTATCTGCTGGCAGCATTCCACCAACCATGGCGCTGAAGAGCATTGATGTCACGGGCCGCCAGCCCGGCTCTTGCTGTTCTGAAAAAATAAACTCATACCTGCTAAAATCCTGGGTCACCGCACCGTTGGCTTTGGCGGCCATGGGCACGTAATAAAAATTAGGAACGTATTCCTCTAAGGTAGCATCAGGAAATGTTTTCAAGCGCAACAAGGCAGCATACTGCTCCTGCAGATGTTCAAAGCTCCAGCGTGCCAAGTCTTTCCGTAATTTTAGCTCGGCAATCTCAGCCTTGGTCAGCTCCTCTTCTTGCTCTTGGTCTCCCTTTTCGCTGTTTTCTTCCCGGGCAGCCTCTTCCTCCTCAAGCATGACAGCGTATTGTTTACTGAAATGCATTTTGTGCAGAAATTCCACCTCGCCATCTTGTCCGTCAAAGATAAGATCACTTTCCACGGTTAAGAGAGCCTGTTCAAAGGCCAAATCCTGCAAGGCCTTCTTATCAACAACAATGCCCATCTCGTCCCTAACCCGGCGCATATAATGATTATAGGATTCACCATCCTCCTGTCCCATACCCAGATGGGAGAGAACCTCTTTAAACTGGCCAGGAGTCAATTTATCGCAGAGATGGGCAACCAGCCATACTGTGGCCAGGTTTTCTGAATGGACACCAGCCCAACTCATGGAAACTTTGGCATGGGGGCTTTTATGGTCTGGCCGCGGGAAATAGGGTTCGTCATGATAGACAAACATGGCCCTTTCATTATTAAGGGCATCAAGGGAGTTCCAGCCAAGCTGCAGGGCCGCTGCATAGACCAAAGGCTTGATCACCGAACCCATAGGGCGCTTGGCCGTCACTGCCCTGTTGAAGTAATGATTAGTCATACCGCCGACCATGGAGCGTATCTTGCCGTTTTGGAGACTAATCACTGCGCCCTGAACTTCGGGGTATTTTTCAAGGTTAAACAGGGTACCACCGCTTAGTTGATCGACCTCACGGACGCTGACATAAACCCGGTCACCCTTTTTGATCTCTTTTAAAAGAACCTTTGCCAGGTCCCCCTTCACCGGCATGGACCAGCGCTGCCTCTTGTGACGGACCAGGGCAGTCAGGGCTACCTGCAGCCCTTCCCCATCAATAATACCCAAGGGGTCCTCATTAGCCTTGTCCCCCAAAGAGAGCTGAATCTTCACCGGATTTTTATCAATCTTCTCAACCTGGGCCAGGAGGAACTGGCCGACATGGAGCTTGGTTGTGCTTCCCAGGGACATAGCCTCATAGGTTTCCTGCAGAAGCTTACGTTCATAACCGGTCAGCCGGATGTCAAGGCGGGACAATTCTCTCTTTAGGGAATAGAGGCTGCTCTCCTGCAAATCCTTGTCAATGGTGGTTACCACCTTAATTCCAGAGGTGGCAATATTGTCGATACCATGACGAACAAAGGCGTCCTCAATGATGGGATCAGCCATGGCATCCTTCACCAAATCCATCACCGTATTTAAGGAATATCTGGTCCGCCCCTGTTTAAAAGGGATCTCCTGGTTCAAAGCACGCTGATACTCGTTTGCGTCGATATAGTGGAGCTTATACATCTGACCAAGAACATAGGCCGCGCGATGCTTACTCTCCACTTGGGCCTTACGCATGGCCTCCTCTGTCTTCTTGATATGAGGGTTATAATAGTTGGGTCTTTTTACCGAACCGGCAATAAAGGCTGCCTCAACAAGACTGAGGTCGGTGGCCTCTTTGTCAAAATAATAACGGGCCGCAACCCCAAGCCCCCGGCCATTACCGCTGACAAAGAACTGGTTGGCGTAAAATTCGAGAATTTTTTCCTTGGGATAATGGTGTTCCAGACGAAGGGCAAAAAGAAGCTCCTTAAGCTTCGCTTGAATAGATCTCCCCTGACGCTTGAAGAGGTTTTTGGCGGTCTGCTGGGTAATGGTAGAGCCGCCCTGCACTACCCGGCCAGCCTTGAGGTTGGCCAGCATAGCCCGCCCTAGCCCTTTAAAATCAACGCCATTATGGCTGAAGAAATCATGATCCTCCGAGGCAACAATGGCATGGACGAAATCTTTGGGAACCTGCTGATAAGAGAGATATTGCCGGTGCGCCTCTTCGAAAAATACACCGATCTTAGCAGAACCGTCACTGTAGTAGACCGGGCTCTCCATGGTGAGAATATTTTCAATGCTGCCCTGGCTAATGGCCTCACCCGGCTCGCGCATAACGAACCAGTAGTAGCCGCTTACCGCGGCAATGATAGAGAGGACCAAACAAACCAAAGACCCCTTAAATACGACAGGTAAAAAATTTTTCATGAATTTCTACAGGCATTTTTAAACTTAAGACATCTTGCCAACAAACTTCTCAACCAAAGGCCAAGAATGTATAATTACACTGTTTTGGACATTTACAATAAAGTACGGTATAATTCCCCAAAACAACAACAACTTCAAGACAAAAGCTACAAACATCTATTTTTCCCTTCCCTTAACAGCTAAGCTAACAATGCTAAGGAAAAAGTGAAAACATGTTGCCAGTTGACATCCGCTCAGGTAAAAGGGGTGGGCATATTTCAGCAACCCCTCGACCTATCGTTGTTTTAGAGAGATCAAAACAATACTCCTTTGAGCCTATAAATTGGTTTAATTCCATGCGTTATCTTCTTAGTATCCTTCTGCTTTTCCTCGTGCCCCTTGCCGGCTGTATCAACAGTTCCCAGCAACAGGCCTTCTTGTCTCCAGACCAACAGCTGGAAATGGTCACCATCCCTGCCATTGAAGGTTTAATTGACGAGACTACTATTCCCGAGCCCGAGGCAACGGTTAATGAGGAAATTAAGGAGCTTGAACATCTCGGCCGTTGGGAGCAAGGGTCCACCGAGGCCATTAGCAGCCAAAAAATCAGCTATGATTTCCCGGTGACCATCAACAAGCAGGTGGAATTTTATCTCGACTTCTTCCAGACTCGTCAACGCACAACCTTCAACAAGTGGCTGGAGCGTTCAGGCCGCTACCTGCCCATGATCCAAAAACATCTCAGAGAGGCCGGACTTCCCCTGGATCTGGCCTATCTGCCCATGATTGAAAGTGGCTACAGCCTCACCGCTTATTCCAGAGCCCGGGCTGCCGGCCCTTGGCAGTTTATCCGCTCCACTGGTCGCCATTACGGCCTGAAGGTTAACAGCCATGAGGATGAGCGGCGTGACCCCACCAAGGCCACCCTGGCCGCTATTGATTTTCTAGGTGACCTCTATAAGGAGTTTAACGACTGGCACCTTGCGGTTGCCGCCTATAATGCCGGGGGAGGCAAGATCAGGAAGGGCCTTAGAAAGTACAAGGTCGACAATTTCTGGGACCTTGCCCAACACCGCTACCTGCGTAGCGAGACCAAGCTCTATGTCCCAAAACTCATCGCGGCCATCATTATTGCCAAGAATCCTGCCAAGTATGGCTTTACAGATCTAAACTACGAAACACCTCTGGAGTATGAGGTGGTGAATGTCCCACGCTGGACATCCCTGCGCTCGGTTGCCGTGGCCTGCGACGCCAACTACGATGAGCTGCGCGACCTTAACCGTCAGCTCAGGAAGAGGATTACCCCTCCCGACAGGGCCTCCTATCCTCTCAAAGTGCCGGTGGGCAAGAAAGAGATAGTGGCCAAGAATTTAAAAAAGGTCTATCCGGTGGTGACCACCAAGTATAAAACCCATGTTGTCCGCCCCAGCGACAGCCTGAGCAAGATCTGCAGCCTGTATAACATTAAAAAACTTACCTTGCTGAAAACTAACAAATTGCAAAGCGCTAAACTCCACAAAGGGCAGCGCCTCCGCGTTCCCTACCAATCCACCGACTATGTTCTTTGGGACAAGGCGAGCAACCCGCCTGCGGCTGTGGCTGATTCCGACCTGCTACTCCACAAAATCAAGGCCGGAGAGACCCTCTCCATCATTGCCCGGCGCTATGGCGTGCCCCAGCACATGGTTGCCATCTGGAATAATCTGGATGACCTTGGCAGAATTAGAGCCGGACAGCAGCTTGCCATCTACCTTGACGATGCAAGCTTTGCCAAAAAAGAGCAGGCTCGCCTAGCCGACCTGGCCAAGGCTGACGAGCCACCACCCTCCCCAAATTCACCGGACGGCAGGGTTATCTATTACCATGTCAAAAGGGGCGACACATTATGGACCATTGCCCGCCAATTCAAGCTGAACATGGATAAAATCAGACGTTGGAACAGTCTCAAAAACGATGTGATCCACCCCGGCACCAAGCTGTTAATCAAAACCGCTTCTCTCTAAGCCCTCACATGGAACTCTCCGGCAAAACAGCCTTGGTTCTCGGGGCCAGCCGCGGTCTTGGCCGAGCTGTTGCCCTGGCTCTAGGTCAGGCTGGCGTGCGTCTTATCCTTCCCTATTACGACTGGCCCGATTCTGTTCGGGAGATGCAGGACGAATTTTCCCACCTTGGTTTTGAATTCCTCGCCCTGCCAACTGACCTCCGCAAAGAAGAAGAGGTCTCGGAGTTGCTGCGCCAAGGTATAGAACGCTATGGGCGCCTTGATATTGCCATCAATAATATTGAACGTGGCGGCATGCCCATTGTCCACGGCCCCTACACCAAGGAACAGTGGGACAGGGAGATGGATACAACTCTCAAGGCCAAGTGGAATGTTTTTCAGGCAAGTCTGCCTTTGTTAAAGAAGCAGCCGGACGGGGTGATGATTGTCATCTCATCCATAGCCGCTATCACTGGCCGCAAGGGCCTGGCCGGTCTCATTTTTAACGATGGTTATGCTGCGGCCAACAGGGCAATAAATTCCCTTACAGAAACCTGGGCCAGCCAGGCTGCCCCTGAGGTGCGGGTCAATGAAATCATGCTTGGTTTTTTTGAACATCGTCATGCAGAGGGGACCAGAGGCTGGCCCCTGCTTACTAATGAGCAGCAGCAAGAATTAATCGGCCATACCCTCCTGGGGAGAACCGGCAAGGCCGAGGATCTGGTGAAGGCCGTTCTCTTTCTCATCAAAGACGCCACCTTCATGACCGGCAGCACCCTTCGCCTTGATGGCGGTTATGTCCTGGGGGCAGAAAAAACACCCCCCATACCAGAAGGTATAGGGGGCAATTTAGCTATCAAGACCTGATAGCAGATTATCTGCCTCAGCAAAAGGAGGACGCTGCGGTCAAAACCTTGGTCATTCAGTCGATGCTTGAAGAAGCATCCTTTTTTTCTGCTGCTTCTGCGTTTTTACGCTTTAGAAGATCCTCCAGGGCCCATTTCGGGATCTGGCGCATGATCACCTCAACACAGGCGAGCTTCACCGCGTCTTTATCCTTAGGGTTTTCAATAACCGCCTCGCCCATGATCTCTTCGGCATCATACCAGCACAGCTCACTGCCCTCTTTGTCATAGACGGTAAGAATCCGGCGGTTTAGCTCATGGAGATGTTCCTCCTCAACAATATTGCCGACGATCTGCATGGCCACTTCATAGGGAACAAAATCTACTTCTTCTGACATCACGTGCACCTTTTATTTATTGTTAACCTGTTAAGAGTAAAGAGGGGGCAAGAATGCTCGCACCTCCTTCTTATCCCCTCTTCAACCCTTAACTGCTCCTACACCCTTGTCTTGGGCCAAAAAATCTCCTGATACATATCTTGGGCATAGCGGTCTGTCATACTGGCGACAAAATCCCCCACCCTTCTCTCAAGGGAGGTGGATTCGGCATAGGAGCCCATGTAGGCATCAAGAAATTCCTGGTTTTCCATAAAATAGCCAAAGAGTTCGCGTAACATCTTTGAGGCCTTCACAAACTCGTTGTGGACCTGCTCGGCCCTGTAAACGTTATTGTAAAGAAACTGCCGCAACTCCTGCATGGCTCGACCGGTTCTCTCGGCAACCCCAAAGACCAAATGCTCGCCCTGGGGGGCCGTACCAGCCAACACCCCTTCCACCATGGAGACAATACGCCGTGAGTGATTTTTGCCAAGAATCTCCTGGCATTGTGCTGGGATCTCCTCTTCTGAGATGACTCCACTTCGGATGGCATCGTCCAAATCGTGGGCAAGGTAGGCTATAATATCGGCATAACGCACCGCGCAGCCCTCGGCGGTCTGGGGCATGTCTTTACTGGCGGAGGGCAACACCTCGCCATAACCTTTGGAGTGTTTAATAATGCCATCGCGCACTTCATAGGTGAGATTTAAGCCCACCCCGTCATTTTCAAGGACATCCACCACGCGCAAACTCTGACTGTAATGGGAAAAACCTCCTGTCATGAGCTTATTCAAAACCGCTTCGCCAGCATGGCCGAAGGGGGTGTGGCCCAAATCATGGCCCAGGGCAATAGCCTCAAGCAGATCTTCATTTAAGAAGAGAGCTCTCCCCAGGGTCCTGGCGATTTCTGAGACCTCCAGGGTATGGGTAAGTCGAGTTCGGTAATGATCGCCGGTGGGGGCAAGGAAGACCTGGGTCTTATACTTCAGGCGCCGAAAGGCTTTGCAGTAGACAATGCGGTTACGGTCCCTTTGGAAGGCCGTGCGGATTGGACAAGGTTCTTCCTGCACGCTCCGCCCCTTTGTCTTGGCGCTAGGGCAACTGTAAGGCGAGAGATACTCCAGCTCCCTCTGTTCTATGGTTTCACGAACACTGAGCATAATTTCGTTTCACGTACATTTCGAGCAGAACTCTACTATTTCACTCAAACCTTAATAACCACAATTTCTCTAAAAATCGATATTTTTCCTCTCTTTTCCACACTGGCAAGCTCAAGCTCAGGCTCTTTTTCTTGACGCTGGACCATTTCCATTTATGATAGTCGCTAAAGTCTCGTCCCCAGCAGAGATCACCTTCAGGCATATAAAAAGCCGTTACAACAGGATCAGATGAGCAGCAAACACAGTCAATATATGCAGGAAGCCCTGAAAGAGGCACGCACAGCCCTGAACAAGGGTGAATTCCCGGTGGGATGTGTCATCACCCAAGACGACAGCATTATCGCCAGAGGGCATCGCACCAACAGTTTCAATCACGCCAATGAACTGGACCATGCCGAGGTAAGCGCCCTGCGGAGCCTGTTTCAAGAAGAAAAAAACAGTGACAGCAGCCCTTTGACCATCTATTCCACCATGGAACCCTGTCTCATGTGTTTTGCCACCCTGATCCTTAACAATGTGCGAACCATTGTCTATGCCTACGAAGATATCATGGGCGGCGGCACGAACCTTGATTTTACCTCCTTGCCAACCCTGTACCGGGAAATGGAAGTCGCCATTGTACCCCATGTCTTACGCCAGGAGTCCCTGACTCTGTTCAAGGAATTCTTCAGCAATCCGGTGACCAACTACTGGCCGGACAGCCTGCTCTCTCAATATACCCTCGATCAACCATGACCATCAAAACCAACACCCTGGAGTTCAAGGCACAAGAACGCAATGTCTTTTTCCACCTGCTCACCGCCTGCAACCTCTCCTGCAGTCATTGTTACATCAACACCAGCCAGCATGGCTCTGAAACTGTGTCCAGGGAGACCATGGAGAGCTGGCTCAAGCTCTTTTATGAACCAAGCAAGAAGAGCAACATCATTTTTTTGGGCGGCGAACCCACCCTCCATCCCGATCTGGCCCACGGCATCCATTATGCCCGGGAGCTTGGCTATGCAACCATCACGGTGGACAGCAATGGCTATCTCTTCCATGACCTGCTTGACAAAATAGAGCCGGGAGATGCGGTGTTAAGCTTTAGCCTTGATGGCCCTGATGCCGTGGTTAACGACCCCATCCGCGGCCAGGGTGTTTTTGAGACCTGCACAAAAAACCTGAAAAAGGCAATTGACCGTGGTTTTGATGTCAGTGTGATCTACACGGTGAGCCGCAAGAACCTCCAGCATCTTGAACGGATGCCGGCCCTCCTTAACAGCCTCGGAGTAAAGCGTTTTTTCATCCAGGTCATCGGCATCCGCGGCAAATCAGCAAACGCTGAAGAGCCGCTGCAACTCACCCCTGACGAGTGGCTTTCCGTCATCCCTCCTGTGGCCAGGGAGGCGGCTGAGCTTGGCATGCATGTTATCTACCCAAAGGTCTTTATGGATAAGAAGGAAGAGTTCGCCTGTGCCGGTGAGGTGGCAGAGAATTTCTTCATCTTTCCCAATGGCCGGGTATACAAATGCCCCTTATGCGAGGACTTCCCCATCCACGCCCTGGAAATTAAAAATAATCAGCTGATCAAAACAGAAGGGCTCAATGAAGAGCGTTTCTTCCAGCTTCACATCGCCGAAGGCTGTGTGATGAACAAGTTACTGCAACCTGGAAATATTGAGTACAATGCTGATGGCAGCCCAAAGCACTGTATCTCCTGCTGCCTGCTCAAACAGGAGATGAGGAGGATGGCAGGATAAGACCTGATCCGCGGGCAGCACACCTAAAAATTGGTTTCGTTTATAAAAAAAGCCGCTCAGAGATTACTCTGGGCGGCTTTTTGAATGGTATGGGATAAGGGAGGGCAAATCACGGATGGGCAGCTTTATTTCATCCGCTCACAGGAGACCACGACCAAGGTGTCTCCTGCTTGAACTACATACTCTGCTGGCGGGTTGGAGAGCAACTCACCGTTTCCTCTTTTCTTTACGCCCAGCACAGTACTCTGCTGCTCCTTTTTCATCTTCACAAAGATATCAATAAAGGGGTGATCCACCATGTCAGGCGGCACTGCTGTGCTAAAAAGTTCATTGCCGTACTGCGCACTCAAAAGTTCGGAGACAATTTGGCTAATGCCATGGTCCACAGCGGCAGAGGCAATAAGATGACTGCTGAGTTCGCTGCCCACGATTATTTCATCGGCATGGGCCCTTTTGCAATGCTGGACGTTTTTTTGGTCAACCAGTTCCACCACGGTGTAGGTGTTATTGTTCAGACTTTCAATGGCCAGGGTGGTCAACACCACCTTGGCGTCACGAGAGGTTGCCTCAAGCTGGTCATCGCCAAGAACCACAACGGTCTTGGCCTGATTTAGGTTGGCCCGCTCCAAGCTCTCTTCGTTGACCACCCCTTTGACAAAAAAGAGATGGGGGTCATCCAGAGGTTTTTCTTCCACATCGGCAATGAGAACAATGGCAGCTTCGGCGGTGTGAGGATCTGCTCGCAGTTCAGCCAGTATGGCCCTGGCCCGGTGGTTCCACTCACAAAGGATAATATGGTCATTCATTGACGCATTACACATCCCTTTATTCTCCCTCATTTTCTTACTGATTATTATGGCAGCCAAGCTGGCGCTTAACATCCCCAACAAGCCGATCCCAAAAAACATGATCACAATCGCCACTACCCTGCCGCCGGCCGAGTTTGGCGAAATATCCCCGTAGCCCACAGTGGTCAGGGTGACGATACTCCACCACAGGCCGTTGACAAAAGTTATCTCCGGTTCAAACCAGGAAATGGCAGTAGCACTGGTCAGTACGATCACCAGGATGACCCCCAGAAGCTGGAGGAGATTTTCCCGATGCAAAAACTGCAGAAATCGTTTCACCTCGGTTACCTCCTACGGCTACTCTTCTTCCGGGTGAATGTTTTTTTTGCACTCTTCTTTTTTTTCACAACACTATCACGGTCATAGGGGTTCTCAATCTCATAGCTGCGGCCCGCAATAATGATGTCCAGGTCGCCGTCTGCCTCAAACTCATATGTAAACGGCACATCAGGCTGCACAGGAGCGTTATTCACCAGTTCATAGCTGCTCCCCTGATAGGTGATCACCACTGTCTCATTATTCTCATAACGATATTCAAAGGGCCGGTCAACCTGACCGCAACCGCTCAAAAAAAACAAGGCGCCAACCAAAAATCCGTAGCTCAATATTCCATGTAACATAACTCAACTCCTCTCCTTAATTGTAGAGGTGACAGGTGATACAAAATCGCTTTTTTAGGTTGCCTAAAAAATCCGGGCCTGGACCAAATCAAGTTCCACCATACTGATGGCATGCCCCGCTGGCAACCTTTTTGCCGCCTCAGCCTATATAATGAGGCTCACGCCAACAAAATAACGGGGAATCAACCAAACAGGGCAGATTGGTGTGGTCGGCAAAATTTTACTTTTCAACTCTTACTAGAAACTTCTGGGGCCTGATCTCCTTTCCTGGGAGAAAACACCCGCATGACCACAAGACCAAGCCCATCGTGCACAAAAAGCGGCAGAACGAGAAGCATGGTGGACATGAGGTCCCCTGCTGCCAGCAAAAAAGGAATTTCAAAGGCCAGGGCCGAACGGGCCACAAAACTAAGATAGGAGTCAAGCGTGGGCATGGCCGTCAGCCCATCACCGGCAAAACGCTTCTCATACTCCTGGGCGAACTGCTCATAGTTATCGTCCAGGAGTTGAAACAAAGGCGAGGTCTTCGGGCGCCTCGGCCTGCATACAGCCGCTTGATCTGTCCAGTTCTCATGAGGGTGGCCACCCAGAAGAGTAACCAGTCAGCGAACTGGAGTGTCAACAGCATTCCATTAAATGTTGTCGGTTGACTGCCAACAAGGCGCGCACCCTCGATCGGGAGTCAGGCGCGGCTTTATATTTAGCCATTTCTGAGTTAACAACGGTCAGAAAATCCCAGATGAAACCTTTAGTACAGCATGGCACAACGTTTAATGAGTAAGTGCTTTCGATGGTGACAAAAAGCTGGCGTCAGGGCCTTGACCAGATACGATGGTAGATGCAGGTGGTTCTGCTGATCGGCTACGATTTTTTTTCAGTACGGTGGCTTAAGGCCGCAAGAGATTGAGTCAGAAGAGGAAGGGATCATCCAGACGCCAAAATAACGGGATTGGAAGCCTGTTTGTCAATAATAAAGATTTGACCCTATTTTCGTGGCGCTGAATCTTTCGTAAATAAAATTGACAAGAATGCCGGTCGTCGCTTGAGAACCCTCCCTGGGGAGGAGGCCGAGAAAAGAGAAATAATAGTCGCTGCCCCTGCTTTTCGAATCTGCATATTATTGGGGAAAATAATATGCAGATTCAGATGGTTAGCTTGGTTCGACCCCTGACCGGCCTGACCGCGACAGGAAACGCTCTTCGCTAAGCGCGAGATGAGAGAGTGACGAAGAATCCTCTAGGTTGCCAATAATCTGTCCCCCCCTTCGGCTTCAGCGCTATTGGGAAGGCCCTCTACTCTCCAGTGGTACCATGATGTGTGCATAAGGCGTATCCGGCCACATCACCCAGGGGCCACCGTTCAGGTGATCACTGGATATATGCTTTAACAGTCCATGGTCGGGAACGAGGAGCATAAGATGAGGACCGAGGTCAGTTACCCAATCCTCCTTGCCCGTGGGTTGGGTGGCATAAGGATCTTTGTTACTGACCGGTGTATCACCCATAAGCATATAGGCGATTCCAAACTTTGTATAATCCGGCTTTGCCTTGTTCACGTAGGCCCGGAGGAAGTTGAGCCAAGACTCATCAACACACCACGGATCATTGCCGGGGGTGTCCGCCCTATCCGGCAGACAAGTCCAGCTATTGCTCCCTTTACGCAGCACCTTGAAATCCCAATCCATTATTGTCGCATTTGCAGAGATGGAGGAAGGGGCAGCGCTCATTGCACTCTTGATCTGATCTTGAGCAAGTGCACTGACGGGCAGCAACGTAACGACTGATAGAAGTGCAAACATTGTACGATACATAATTCATCTCCCTCTAGTAATTAGTATGCCGAAAAAATACGGCCAATCCAATCCTCTCGTGAAATTCATTATGATTCAAGCGTACGCACACCTGTTTTATAATGGCAAGCAAAAACAGCAAAAGAATTCGCGTCGTCAGAATTTGTGGGAGGTTGCCGGCACAGGCAACGCCCAAGACACATGATGCAAGGCTATTTCAGCCGCCTGACAGATTCTAAAACCATACGCTTTTCTGGTAGTCAATCGATGATGATGGATGATGAGATGAAAAAAACGCCACTCAACATAAACATTTGGTCAGGCAATAGCTAAATTACCAGCCCAGATATTCGTGAGGATATAATATTCCCCAACTTGGCCGAAGACATGAGAATATAATCCAGGGAATGAAGCCGGCACCATCAGACCAGCCGAGACTCTCCTAGGCAGGGCAGATTGGAGCGCAAGACGCCGGGGCAATAATCAAACGAGTATCAGGCAAACAAGAGCCAAAGGAACAGGGGAGCTGGCCAGCATGATCATGTTGGGTTTGGCAAGCTCAACCCAACCTAGCGGTTACGCGGACAGCTCTTTCTTAGGGCTGAAAATCCGCATCACGGTGAGACCCAGCTCATAGAGCACAAAGAGCGGCAAAACAAGAAGCATGGTG
>JBDLIE010000014.1:0-65606 GCA_039715015.1 Thermodesulfobacteriota bacterium | reverse complement strand
TTAAGCGTAACGCTCCGAAGTATTGGTGACGGCGTCATCACCTCTGGTATCCACGGCAAGCTGGTGATGATTAACAAGGTTGCCGAGAAGTTAACAGGCAGGAGGAAGGAAGGACCATTGATCCCTGTATCATGGATCTCACCATTCCTGGTGCCATGGGAGGTGAAGAAGCAGCCCGCCAGATCCTCGGAATGGATCCAGCGGCGAAAATTATCGTGGCAAGCGGCTATTCCAATGATCCCATTATGGCTGATTGGCAACAGTATGGATTCAAGGCGGCCGTTTCTAAACCCTTTGACTTGAAAGAACTGAGTCAAGCCCTGAAAAAGGTGCTTACCTCATTGATCCCCTTACGAGAGGTTAATGGCAGCCTGTGATTGACCACCAAAAAGGCCGGGACACTTAAGTGTCCCGGCCTTTTTGGTGGAGAAGAAGAGGAGTAGTATTTTTTATGCTTTTATCTTGGCGCGCTTGCCTGCCTCAGCCTTATCGAGATACTTAAAGAAGAGAGGGAAGGCAACAAAGAAGGCGCCTGCCATCAGGTACTCGACGCCCTTAATGTGGGTGTAAAAATCAACCAACGTCTCGTACTCGCCCAGGTTGCCGGTGGCAACGAGAAACTGACGAGTCATCTCACCGATCTGGAAGTTGACTGAGGAAAGCCCGGTGACAAAGGCCATGATGGCCCAGATTCCAAAGGCGCCGCCTAAGCCACTGATGATTCCGAAGAAGATTCCTGTTTTTTTCTGTTCCTGATCCATGACTATGCTCCTTATTGTGATTTTTATATACTTTGTAAGCCCAGTATGTATTTCTTCTGTTACATGCCGGTGATGGCTGACAGGTAGCCTGTGACGATGCCGCCGATGCCGCTTGTCATCAAGGCGCCAGCCATGCATGCTAATCCCCAGGCGCCGACAAGTCCTGCCATGGCTGTGACCATGAGGATTCCGGCTTTAGAGGCTTGGTTAACGTCTTCTGCAGCATTGTGAGTGGTGGTGGCCTGTGTTTGGATTTTTGTGTTCTCTTTCATGACCGTTCTCCTTATGGGATTTTTATATTGTTTTGTCGTTTCACTCGTCGTGTTGTTGACAAGTTTAAAGAGCAGGGGCCATGCCACCTACACCACAAAAGATGTTTTATTTTTTAAAGTCGTTTAATTTCAGCTAATTACAGATGGCGAAACTACACATGTGCAGCAGGGGCTTGCTGGGAGGGCTATTTTTCGTGCAACGTTTTTTGTGGCAAAAACCTGCCACACAATGTGTTGCTGCCACACTTTATGCAACACCTGCAGGCAGGTGATAAGGGCGGGATCGGCAGGCTGAGGAATGAGTAATAAAAATGACGAGCAGGTGGAGTTAATGCTATAGTTCTGATCTCAAAAAAAATTTCCAGGGGGGCCTGGTGTAGTGGAAGCAAACGAACTTATTAAAAAGATAAAGGATCTGCCCACCATTTCTACGGTGGCCTGGCAGATTAATGATGAGCTAAAAAAAGAATCTCTCACCGCCAAGTCTTTGGCCGCCCTCATCAATCAGGACCCGTCCCTCACCGCTAAAATACTCAAGCTCGCAAATTCAGCCTATTACGGCCTGGTCAAACAGGTAACCACCATGGAAAAGGCGGTGACCGTCCTGGGCTTGAACACCGTTCAAAGCATGGCGCTCACCGTATCTGTCTATAAGGTGTTTAAGGATGGGGAGAGTGGCTTTGATTTTCAGGGCTTGTGGCTCCACAGCCTGGGCTGCGGTGTTGCTGCCAAGAACCTTTTGCTGTCTGAGGGTACAGATTTAGCCGAACAGGCCTTTGTCTGTGGAATTATCCATGATGTGGGGAAGATAGCCATTGCCGACAAACTACCGGCAGAGCTGGTGGCCATGCTGGAACTTATTGAGAAAAAGGGCCTGAGTCAGAAAGATGCTGAGGCCGAGGTGTTTGGTTTCAGCCATCAGAAAATAGGGGGCCGTCTGGCAATGGCCTGGAATTTCCCGGACAATTACGTTTTTGCCGTAAAAAGCCATCACAAGGATTTTCCCTTGAAAGAGCAGGATGATCCCCACGCTACCCTTCTCGGCCAAGCCGTTTTAGTGGGCAATAAAATCTCCAAAAGCCTTGCTTTTGGTCATAGCACTGCCCCGGATAAAGAGCAAATTACCCGGCAAGAGTTGGAGTCGTTTTCAATTTCCGGGAAAAATTTGGCAAATATTGTTCAGAAGATCAAGGCTGACTACAAGGACCTGGTGGATAACTGGCAGCTTGACTAGTCCATCCCGGGAGTGAGGGGGGTGAGTTTTTACTTTTCAAGGGAGACAAAAACACCATGGTTGGCTGGATCAACCCGGTAGTAGCGTTTTAAGGTGTCGATATTTTTGCTGTTAAGCGGCGTTCCCTTACCCAGGAGCAGGACACCGGTGCCGCTCAGCACATCACGGCTCACTGTCATGCCAACTTCCAAATCTTTGGGGCTAAGCTCCATTTCCGTGGCATTGCTGGTTATCTGCTTCTTCGCATAAAATTTTTGGGCCACCTTAAGGACCTTGGGCACCAGCCTGGGGTCAAAAGATCTGCCCGACTCATCCTCCACCATCTTACACACCCTTTCAACTGCGGATTTACCCTGCTGGCGCCGCAACTCTTTATCAAAAAAATCAGCAATGGCGATGATCCGCGCCCCTTTGGGTATATCATTTTTTTTGAGATTATCAGGAAAACCCAGGCCGTCATAGCGTTCATGGTGGTGGCGGATGAGCTTGCCTGCCGGGCGCAGTTCGTCAATGCCCTCAACCGCAGTCTGCCCGCGCACTGAATGTTTGCTGTACTCCAGCCACTCCTGCTGGCTCATCCTGCTTTCTTCGGTGTGAAGCATGATGTCCGGGATTCCTATTTTGCCGACATCATGGAGGAAAGCGGCAGCCACCAGGGTCTCTATTTCCTTGGCCTTAAGCTCTATTATTTCTGCCACCCCACGCACAACTTCAGCAATATTACGAGAGTGAGAGTGCATGGACTGGTCTCGCATTTCAAGGAGGGATGAAAAAGCAAGGATGGTGTCTTTGAAGTTTTTATAAAGCTTATCATTAAGGATTTTTAAAGCATCATTGCTGTTAGAGAGATCCATAGTCTGTTCCTGGACTATGGTTTCTAATTCGTGATTCCAGTTCTTGAGCTTTTTATTTTGTTTAAGGACCAAAGCGGTGAGGCGTTTGTTCTCCTTGACCAGCTTGTAGTATTTGAAAGCAGCATGGATGGTCTGGGTCAGCTCTTCGTCCTTCCAGGGTTTATGAAGATAGCGAAAGGCGCCACCGCGGTTGATGGCATCCACCGCTGCTGTGATGTCTGCATAGCCGGTGAGCAGGATACGGACAGAATGGGGGGCAATTTTTTTGGTCTTTTCAAGGAAGTCAACGCCGGTCATTTCAGGCATGCGCTGGTCGGAGACAATAACCGCCATTTCATCTTCTTCGTCTAGAATCTTGAGGGCTTCTTTGCCGGAGTTGGCAATAAAGACTTCATAGGCGTCATCCATGAAAAGGCGGCGCATGGCGCGGAGGATGTTTTCCTCGTCATCAACAAAGAGGATGCGTCCTCCGACTATTCCTTCCTGATCAGCTCCATCTGCCATTTTGTAACCCGCTTGTTCCTAAGTTGAATAAATTGCGATTGCCACTGAAAGCACAATGCCGGAGGAGCACCCCAAGGGTATTCGAAGTCTTCGCTTATCTCCTGCGGGGCACCCGGCCCTCCGGGCGATGGGAGACAATTTTTTGTTCAAGACCCCCTCTTTCGCCCGGAGGGCCGGGCTCCTACAAATCAAATGAGTTGCTAAGCAGAAAGAAATGTCTGGTTACCCCTGGCTGCAGTCGGCATTCAAGACAAGAATTTTCCCTTCCTGGCCTTCACGGCTTTTCATGTAGGAGCCGGTGAGGCGAATTTTGTAGCTATTGATCTCAATTTCCTCTTGCAGGATGTCACCTTCGTTTAACAATCGGGCAAGCATGCCTTGTAAAGAATCGGGCAGACAATCGTCTGCCTCCATGGCAATTTGGATTTCTCCCTGGCCAGCCAGGAGCTCTGCCGCGCGTTTGTTGAATTTGACAATAACCTCATTGAGGTCAACGCCGATTACCCCCACCGGCAGAGAATCAAGGATAAATTGGCCGGTGGCAAGGGCCTTGTTTTGAAAGGTGATTTCCTCGGTGCGCTCTTTCACCATCTTTTCCAGGTTGTCGTTAACCAGTCGCAACTCTTCGTTGGAGTTCTGGAGGTCCTTGGTGAGAGAGAAGTTTTCTTTCTGTAGAAAAAAAAGTTCAAGGGCCTTGGCAATGGTGACCCGCAGCTCATCATCATTCCAGGGCTTGGGGATAAATTTGTATATTTTACCTTCGTTGATGGCCGAGACAATGGCTGCGGTGTCGGCGTAACCGGAAAGAACGATGCGAATGGTGTCCGGCCGGCGTTCAAAGACTTTTTTAAGAAAATCTACGCCGTTCATCCCAGGCATGCGGTAGTCGGAGATCACCAGCTGGATACCCGGGTTATCATCAAGCTTTTCCAGACCCTCTTCACCGGAGGTGGCGGCGATAATGTCATAATCCTCATCCATAAAGAGGCGGCGCAGGGCCTTGAGGACATTTGACTCATCATCAACGCAAAGGATCTGCACTTTTTGGTCAATCATCGCTGTCCTCCTGATCCACTGGCAAGGTGATGGTAAATGTGGTGCCGTGGCCCTCCCTGCTGGCCACATCAATGTGGCCCCCGTGTTTATGGGTGATGATGTCATAGACAATGCTCAGGCCAAGACCGGTTCCCTCCCCCACCGGTTTGGTGGTGAAGAAGGGATCAAAGATATGGTTGATTTTGTCCGGGGCAATGCCACTGCCTGTGTCGCTGATCATAATCATGACCTCTTCATCGTTACCTGAGGTCTGGATGTTGATTTCGCCCTGGTTGTCAATGGCCTGGGCGGCGTTGACCAGCAGGTTCATGAAAACCTGGCCGAGCTGATGGGGGTAGCATTGAACCTGGGGCAAGTCGCCGAAAGTTTTATTCATGGTGGCCTTATATTTCAGCTCATTCCAGACAAGCTTAATGGTGTCTTCGATAACAGTATTGATGTTGGCCTGTTCATGGAGCTGCTGGTCGGTGCGTGAGAAGTTACGCAGTCCCTGAACAATTTCCTTAACCTTTTCTCCGCCGTGCAGGCATTCATTAATAAGATCCTGAATGTCCTCCTGGATGAGATCTATTTTTAGCTTGCGGCGTTGTTTGGCAAGATCTGCGATGAGCCCCTGGTCGGTATGGCTTGCAAGTGCCGTGTTTTGGAGTTCGATAAAATCCAGGAGGCGCCTGAGATATTTGTCAAGGGAGTTGAGATTACTGGTGATAAAGCCCATGGGGTTGTTAATCTCGTGGGCAACACCGGCTGCAAGTTGGCCGATGGAGGCCATTTTTTCGCTCTGCAGCATCTTGCTCTGGCTGAGCTGAAGCTGGTCGCGGAATTGTTTTCTCTCCAGGGCGTAGCGGATCGATTTGATGATGAGCATATTGCTGCTCTGGCCTTTAATCAGGTAATCCTGGGCACCCCGTTGCAGGGCTGTGGCGGCCATTTCTTCATCGTTGGTGCCGGTCATGATGATAATGGCGGCAGGAACCTCGGCATCCAGGATCGTCTTCAGGGTATCAAGGCCCATACTGTCAGGCAGGTTGAGATCCAGGAGGATGACCTGGGGCTGAAATTCCGCCAGCAGAGCGAGGCCGTCCGCCAGGTTGGCAGCATGGGATGTCTGAAAGTCACCACCATAGTCCTGGAGAAGCTGCTCCAGGAAGGTGGCAACAATTTCATCATCTTCAATGAAAAGGACACGGCTGGTTGCTTGCGTCATAGGGTCCTCGTTATTCTTCAATCACCGGCAGGGCAATGGTAAAGGTGGTGCCTTTACCTTGCTCGCTTGCAACAGTGATTTTGCCATCATGCTTGTTAACAATAATATCATAGGAAATGCTGAGTCCCAGACCCGTTCCCTGGCCGACATCCTTGGTGGTGAAAAAGGGCTCAAAGATGCGAGAAACCTTGTCCGCAGGAATGCCGCAGCCACTATCAGTTATGGTAACAAAAATTGATCCGTCGGCAAACCAGGTTTTAATGGTCACCTCACCCTGCTTGTCAATGGCCTGGGCGGCATTAACAAGCAGGTTCATAAACACCTGGTTGAGCTGCTGGGGATAGCATTTAGTCAGTGGCAGTTCACCGTACCTTTTGTCCATAATGCATTTATACTTGAGTTCATTCCAGGCAATATTAATGGTGTCATCCAGGCATTCGTTGATATTAACCAGGGCCCGTTCTGCCTGGTCAACCCGCGAGAAGTTTTTCAGGTTCATGACTATATTTTTGACCCGTTCCACCCCGTCCAAGGATTCACTGACCAGATCCTTAACGTCATCAACAATGAAGTCAATCTTCATCTTGCGGGCATATTCCTTTAAGGTTTTGACCTTGCTTTCGTCCGGACAGTATTTGCTGACAAATTTATTCTGGATGGCAATGAATTCAGCGACCTTATCCAGGTATTTGCCCATGGTATTGATGTTGCTGGTGACAAAGCCCACCGGGTTATTGATTTCATGGGCTACACCGGCGGCAAGCTGGCCCACCGAGGCCATTTTTTCCTGCTGCAGGAGATGGGCCTGGGTGGTTTTCAGCTCCGCAAAGGCCTCGTGCAGGGCATTATTTTTTTCCTCAAGCTGGGCCGAGGCAAATTTACGCTGGCTGATATCGTGCAGGGTGACAACCTGCATCTCTTCATCATCGGTGGTCAGCGGATAGCTGCGCATGGAAAAGGAGCAGCTGGATGGCGCATGGAAAAATTCAGCCACCGTCGAATCTTTAACGTTCTGGTCAGGTTCAAAATTTTGAGAGGCAAGAAAGGTGTCGAACTGCTGGCCCAGGACTTTTGAAAAAGGCAGTCCGGTGAAATCTGCTAAAGGCTTGTTGAGACGCTTGATGCAGCCCTGGCTGTCAAGAAGAACGACAAAATCCTGCACGCAGTCCATGGTGGCCTCCCACTCCCTCTTGGCCTGCTCTATCTTAGCGGTGATCTCCTTTAGTTCCATATGATCGAGGCTGGCGGTGATGTCATGCAACACTTCAACAACAGCGGTTATTTCACCAGACTCATTTTTGAGAGGAACAGCACTTATTTCATAGGAACGCTCCAAAGAGGAGTGGACGGCCATTTTTTTTATGGCCCTGACAACCTCGCCACTTTCCAGGGCATCACGCACCGGGCATTCCTCCCCCTTTCCCCAGCAGGAGGAGTCAAAGTCACGAACCATTTCAAAGCAGGGCCGGTTTTTGTAGCTCTCTTCATCCACCTGAATAATTTCACGGGCAGCCCGGTTCATATGCATGCAGCTCATCTCAGGACTGATGACCAGAAGCGGATCGCGCACCGCATCGATAATATCCAGATAATAGCCGGCCGGATGATCGCCCTCGTTTGCCTTGTAGTCGTCTTCCTTCATCATATAAGCGCTTTTTGTTAAAATAGGGTGGCACCCAGTAGGAGCCCGCCCCCTGCGGGCGATAGGTGTGGGTATATAGAATTTTTCGTCCGCAGGGGGCGGGCTCCTACTGGGCCGAAGAGTCTTCCGGTGCTACTCTATTTTTTTCATCCTCCAGAATTACAAAAAAGAGGTCCAAAAGTTCCTCCTCAAAGGCCTTGCCCCGTTCATTGGTCATAATCTCCAGGGCCTTGGCGTGACTGAAGCGGCTGCGGTAGGAACGGTCCGTGGTCAGGGCGTCGTAAACATCGGCAATGGCTGTGATCCGCGCTTCAAGGGGGATCTCTTCCCCGGAAATTCCATGGGGGTAGCCTCTGCCGTCAAAACGTTCATGGTGGCCGACAATAATGTCGAGGATCACCTGGTCCAGGCCTGCTTCCTCAGCCACCTTCATGCCCCAGAGAGGATGCTTCTTAATGATGTCAAACTCATCGTCACTCAGCTTTCCCTCCTTATTAAGGATAGCGCCGGGAATGCCGATTTTGCCGCAATCGTGGAGCCAGCAGCCGTGGCGGACAAGCTTTTGACGGTTTTCGTTAAAACCAAGGACATCGGCAAGCAGCAGGGCGTAATGGGCCACCCTGTCGCAATGGCCCCGGGTATAGACGTCTTTAAGTTCTATGGTCTGGGCCAGAGAGCGGAGGGTGCGCTCGTCAGAGCTATGCAATGCCCTTGAGAGCTGAAAGCGGTTTAAGGCCTCCATGACCATGGTGATCAGCTCTTGATTGTGCCAGGGTTTGACAATAAAACGATACACCTCTCCTTCATTAATGGCCTTGATGGTTACCTGCAGGTCGGCATTGCCGGTCATCATCAGGCGCACCGTATCGGGTGAGATTTTCTTGGCGGCATTAAGGAGCTCAAGGCCGGTCATTTCCGGCATGCAGTGGTCGGTGAGCATCACCGCCACCTCATGGTCGCCAAGCAGGTCCAGGGCCTCTTCGCCACTGCTGGCCGCCATGATATTGAGATGCTCGTCAAGAAAGAGACGGCTCACCGATCTGATGATTTGCGGCTCGTCATCAACAATGAGCAGGGTATGAAGTTGTTCAGGGGCCATGATCACTCTTCAACCACCGGGATTTCAATTATAAAGGTGGTGCCTTGCCCTTTGCGGCTTTCCACACAGAGTCGGCCATGATGTTTTTTGGTGATGATGTCGTGGGCAATGCTGAGGCCCAGACCGGTGCCCTTGTCTTTTCCCTTGGTGGTGTAGAAGGGGTCAAAGATGCGGGCCATGGTCTCTTCATCCATGCCGCTTCCGGTGTCGGCAACAGAGATGAATATTTTTGCATCATCTGTCCAGGTCTTGATGGTGATAACCCCCTGCTCTTCAATGGCCTGGGCACTGTTGACCAGCAGGTTCATGAATACCTGGTTAAGCTGCTGGGCGTAGCACCTGGTCAGTGGTAGTTCACCATACTCCTTGTCCACCGTGACCTTATACTTGAGTTCGTTCCAGACCACGTTCAAGGTGGAATCCAGGCAGTCGTTAATGTCTGTCTGACCGTACTCCTCATGGTCTTGGCGGGAGAAGTTTTTCAGGGACATGACAATTTTTTTGATCCGTTCAGTACCGTCCAGGCTCTCCTCAATTAAATCGTGGATATCCTCGGTGATATGATCGATCTTCATTTTTTTACGGAGTTTGCTGATTTCCTCCTCGTTTTCCGCTGGTACCATTTCTGCCAGCTTGTCGAGGAAATCAGTAATGCGCTGAACATATTTTTCCAGGGTGGAGAGGTTGGAGGTGACAAAGCCGGTGGGGTTGTTGATCTCGTGGGCCACCCCGGCAGCAAGCTGGCCCACAGTGGCCATTTTCTCATTTTGCAGCATCTGGGATTGGGTTGCCTTTAACTCGTGCAGGGCCTGTTCTATTTCAACATTCTGGCTAATGATATCGGTATTTTTTTGTTGCAGCTCCACGGCCTGCTGAGCTGTGCGGGCCGCCTCTTCGGAAAGCTCTTGTTCAAGTTTTTTGAATTCGGAAATGTCACGGAAGCTTTCCAGGATGCCCATGGGGCTGCCTGCCGAATCGTAAAAAATAGTGGATTGGCTGAGACAGTGTATGGTGTTGCCATCCAGGGAGGTTTTGATGGTTTCGCGGGATGTCGCTTTCTCGCCATTTCTGGCCTCTTGCAGTGGACACTCCTCGGTGTGGCAGAGGAGACCTGGGAAGATCTCATAGCATTTGCGGCCGCCCAGGCTCAGACGGCTTCCCCCTGCCATCCTGGCAAAGGTGTCGTTGAACTTAATGACGTTATGGTCCCAGTCGACAATGCGCATGCCGTCGGCCGCTGAGTTGAAGATCTGCTCCAGTTCACCGTGGGAACTCTCCAGGGCGTCCTGGATCTTGGCCCGTTCCTCCACCTCCTCTTCAAGCTGGGCATTGGCCTCTTCCACCGACTTGGTTCGATCCCGGACATTTTGCTCCAGGGTGTGCTGGTATATTTCCAGTTCGCCGTAGGCCTCATCCTTGGCCTCTATTTCGGCAATAATCCTCCGGCTGGAAAACCAGATGCCGGCAAGGCCAAGGAGCCAGAGAAGGAGAAGGGAGAGGCTCCAATATATTCTATGTTGCCTGGCCTCATTCCATAATTCGGTGAGGGGAAAGGTGATACTGATACCTCCCCTGATATCGCCAACCTTATAGCCCTGATGGGCATGACATTTGAGGCATCCTTCCTGGGTGACCAGGGGTTGCATCATCCGCAGGGACTCGTGGCCGTCGACTTTGGTGAATTCGACAAATTCCTCATTTCCTGTCTTAAAGGTTCCCAGGGCCCGCCTTTCCCAGTCTGCCGGGGCATTTTCCGGCCGAATGGGATCCAGGCTGGTGATATGGCCCCGAAGCTCCAAGGCCTCGCTGTACTCCTCATGAAGCTGGCGCAGCATATAGGCTGGGTTCATTAAGGTAAGGCCCTTGCCGTTGTCCAGGGATAGGTCTCGATTAGGTATGTGGGCGAGGTAAGGGTTGGGAGGGGTTTTTGAGCTGGAAGGCACGTAGACCCCGCCGTGGCTGGCTGCCCAGAGGCGGAATGTCCGGTCAGCGGCAAGAAAACTGTGCGCTTCATGGATCGCAGTGTGCTCCACCTGGGTACGCTGCCCTGAGATCGAAATCATAAACCAGGCGATGAGCACGCAAGAGGACCAGGTGAGGATGGTAATAAGCAGAAAACGTTTGGGGCTGCTGATATTTCTTGAGGCTTTAACTGTCATAATCCAGGGTCTCAAAAGAATTCTTGTCTCAGGAGGAGGCCAGAGTCTCTTTAATTTTTTTCAAGAAGGTCATGATGTCATACGGTTTTTGGGGAGAAAAGGGGGGCCCTTTTCTTTAATCAGGGGCATCTGGGATTTCTTATCGGTAGGGCAGCTGGTTAACAGTATTTTTAAATGCGGATCGGCCCCGGAAAGCCCTTCCGCAAGTTGAAGGCCGGTTTTGCCGGCCAGGATCACATCGCTGAAAACTCGGGCGATATGGCCGGCTGCCTGAATAGACCGCCTTTCTTATCGCCCCGAGACCGGGCTCCTACAGAAAGCGGTTCTCCTGCACAGGGGGGATATTGCTGTAATGCCTACAGTGCGAAGGTAGTCAGATACGCCTTTGGTGGCGAATTCTAGAGCTGGCCCGCTTCTTTCAGGCAAGAGCAGCTGATTTGGTTGCGGCCCATGTTTTTGGCCTCGTACAGGGCCTTGTCGGCCTTGGCAACAAGATCGTGGACTGCAGTTCCTGCCCTAGGAATGAGGGCGGCCACCCCGAAGCTCAGGGTAATGCGGTCGCTCACCTCTGAGTGTTCATGGGGAATGTTGCGTGCTTTCAGGGTGGCCATCACCCTCTTGGCTACGGCGCAGCCCCCGACCTCAGAGGTTTCAGAAAGAATGATGGCAAACTCCTCACCGCCGTAGCGGGATACCAAATCTGCCGGTCTTTTGATATTGGTGGCCAGCAGAGTGGCCACCTTTTGTAAGCAATCGTCACCCAGAAGGTGACCGTAGCTGTCGTTATATGCCTTGAAAAAATCAATATCGGCCAGGCAGAGGGTGATGGGGTGCTGCTCGCGGCGGCAGCGGCGCCATTCCTTTTCAAGAAATTTATCAAAATAGCGGCGGTTGGCAATGCCGGTGAGGCCATCGGTGAGCGCCGTGCGTTGCAGGATTTTATTTGCTGCTTCCAGCTCCTTGGTCAGGGCGTTACGTTTGTCCATCTCATGCTTGAGAAGCAGGGCCGACTTGACCCGGGCACAGAGCTCCACCCGGTTAATCGGCTTGTTGACATAGTCCATGGCCCCTTGGTCAAAGGCATTTTGCAGGCTGTCATCCTTGGTGTCTGCCGTCACCATGATGATGGGCACCTCAGAGGTCTGGGGCAAAGCCTTAAGTTTGATGCAGGCGGTGATGCCGTCCATATTAGGCATAACGATATCGAGCAGGATGAGATCCAGATCTGCATAGAGGCCGCTGGAGATCTCTGGACCCTCTAAAATTTCAAAGGCCTGGCGGGCCGAATCTGCCTCCAAAATATTGGTGTAGCCTGCCTGCCGGAGGATATGGCAGATAAGGGTCCTGCTATCAAAGGAATCGTCAATGACGAGAATGGCTTTGTTGTTGAAAGTCATGGCGTGGCAATTGGCTGATCTGATCGGGATTATTGGTATTCAATAATAATATTGTCCAAATAGTCCCGAAGTTTTGCAAGACAATTATGGATTGTTTTAGCTTCTTTTTTCTTGGCGCCTTCCTCCATTTCTTTACTTATCTCACTGATCTTATCAAAACCATAACCGCCACCGGTCCCCTTCATGTTGTGGGAGAGGATGCGGGGTTCTTCAAAGTCCCGGCGGTCCACGGCCTCCTTGATCAGGTTTAGATTCTGCCGGATGTTGTCCAGGTATTTGGGGATCAGTTTGCGCAGGTACTCTTCAACGATCACGGTTTGAAGGCCACTGCCGGCAGAGGCATTTTGAGGATCGTTATGGGCCATGGGGATTTTATTGTATTTGGCCAGGGTGGCCAGCAGGGTTTCTTTTCTTACCGGCTTAGTGAGGTGGTCATCACAACCGGCCTCCAGACTTTTTTGACGATGCTCCTTAAGGGCATGGGCGGTGAGGGCGATGATTGGTGTTGGCGGTTGGTTTGTCTTTGCTTCATATTGGCGGATTTCACGGCTGGCCTCATAGCCGTCCTTGCGTGGCATCTGGATGTCCATGAGCACCAGGTCATAGCGGCCAGAGATAAATTTCTCCACGGCCAGCACCCCGTTTTCAGCAATATCAAGCACGCAGGGCGTCCCTTCCAAAAAGGCCTTAATCAGAAACTGGTTATCCTTCGAATCTTCGGCCATCAGGATGCGGCAGGGGCCTGATGGTTTTGTCTGAAGGCTTGCGGGTTGGTCTGCCGGGGGTTCTGCTTTGTTTTTATCCCATAAGGCCTTGGCAATACTCTCCAGCAGGGCCGGGCGCTGCACCGGTTTGACGAGATACTGGTCAATGCCCAGGGTCTGGCAGCGGTCAATATTATCTGTCTGGTTGTCGGAGGTGAGCATCATAATAGTTAGATTCGCACTGTTCGGGTGATTGCTAAGATGTTCAGCCACCCTAAAGCCATCCATGCCCGGCATCCGTCCGTCAAGGAGGAGCAGGTCAAAGGGCTGGTTTTTCGTCCAGGCCTCATCCAGAAGTAGAAGACTTTTTTCCCCGCTGGCCGCCTCGTGGACTTCAGCACCTTCTTCCTGGAGAACATGACGGAGAATGAGACGGTTGGTGCTATTGTCGTCGATAACCAGAATCTTTATCCCGGTGAGGTCAACAATGGGCATGGATTCCTGGCCCCCTCCTTCGACTTCAGGAAGAAATTGGAAGGATAAGGAGAAGGAAAACGAGCTGCCCTGCCCCTCTTTACTGGTCAGGGCAATAGAGCCCCCCATCTTCTCCACCAGTTTTTTACAAATGGCAAGGCCGAGACCTGTACCGCCATACTGGCGGGTAGTGGATGCATCGGCCTGGGTGAAATCTTCAAAGATTATTTTTTGTTTATCCTCTGGAATGCCTATGCCGGTGTCCGAGATCTTGAAGAGAACCTCAACAATCTCTTTGTCGCCATCTTTACGCAAGGTCTCTTTGGTGACGTCGACAACCACCTCGCCCTGTTCTGTAAACTTGATGGCATTTCCCAGGAGATTGGCCAGGACTTGCCGTAAACGATTTGAATCGCCTATTACCCAGACAGGGACATCTTTTCTTACATTGGTCATCAGCTCCAGGCCTTTCTCATGGGCGCGCAGAGCCATGACAGAGCATGTCTTGCCCACCTCTTGGCAGAGGTCGAATCCTGAAGACTCAATCTCCAGCTTGTCTGCTTCCACCTTGGAAATATCAAGAATGTCATTAAGCAGGGTCAAGAGGGTTTCGCCCGCTGAACGAAAGAGTTCCACATAGCGCCGTTGTTGAGGGTCAAGGGAAGAATCCCAGAGGAGGTCAGCCATACCGAGAATAGCATTCATCGGCGTCCTGATTTCGTGGCTCATGCTGGCTAAGAATTCGCTCTTGGTGCGGGAGGCGGCTTCTGCCTGTCTGGCCTTTTCCAGAGCGTCCTTGGCAAAGGCATCGCGGGAGATGGTCATCTCCTGAAGGTCCTTGCTCATCGTATTAATGGCTGTGCCCAGCTCATCAATTTCATCCCGGGAGCCAGCCTCAACTTGAACATCAAGCTCTCCTTTGGCAATGTTCAGAACAGCCTCTTTGAGCCTCTGGACCGGGGTGGCGATGCGCCGGGTCATAAGGAGGGAAAAGATGATAGCCAGCCCCATGATAACGAAACTGAGGGCAAGGATTATATGAGCGGACGTTTTGGCCTGCTTTAATGTAGAGGCAATGGTCTGGCGAGAGTCCTCCATCATGTTGTTGATGATCGGCTCGGCAAATTCAGCATAGATGTTGGCCAGGAGGTCTATTTTTGTCTCCACCCGCAAAAGCTCCTCTTGGCTGGCCCCTTTTTCCTTAAGGAGGATGAATTTGCTGATCTCACTGGTAAAATGATCGAGAATATCTTCCGTCTCAGAAAGGTGAGCCTGATGATGACCGTGGAAAATGAGATGGACGGTGCGCGTCTGGGCCAATTCGATAAGTGCTCCTTCAAGCTTTTCTTTGACCTCTTGCTCTTGGGAGATGCCATAGCGTGACAGCAGGGCTCTGATCTCGAAGAGTTCAGCGTAGAGCTGGGTCATCACCACGGTACCTGGTAATTGCTGGCCGGCAATTTTTTCGATTTGAGTGGTAAGGCGGTTCTGGACGATAATGCTTCCAGAGGCGAGGACCACAATAAAAAGGGCGACAAGGAGAAAACTGAAGAAGATCTTGTGGCGCAGCTTCATGGTATTGCCTCAAAACCATGTTTCTGGAAAACAGCTGGGCCTTGTTGGGACATAAAATCAACAAAAAGAGAGGCTGCTTTTGGATTTGTACTCTGCCGTAGCAGCCCGGCATGGATTTTTTTAATCTTATTAAATTGGGGTGGGATGGCAAAGAACGTTACGCCTTGGGATTCGGGCCAGAGAAGCATGTCAGACCAAATAATGGCCGCGTCCAACTCATCATTGACCAGGTGAGCAAGGAGCACAGTGACATTCTGGGCCTTTATAATAACATTGCTCATAATCTTTTTCCCATGGGGCGAAGCGGCAAAGATCTCTTCACTGGTACGGCCCAGGGCTGCCATCTCTTTATGGGCGATCCCCAGTCGGAGTTTGTCCTTGGCCAGATCCGCCAGTGATTCCAGTTTTAGAGGGTTTTTAGAAGAAATGGCAATCACCGGGGTATGGAGGGCCACCGGCACATGACGAACGATCATGTCGCCGGCCTTGTTAAGGGTATAGAGAGAGCCTGGGATAAAAACGTCTCCTCTGTTTGATTTCTTCATGGTGTCAAGGAGAGTGCTGGAGCCGGCATAGACGATGTGGACCTCGAAGCCATGTTTGTTGATAAAGGCGGAGCGTATCTCCTCCATTGGTTTTTTTAGGCCCCGGCCGGCAAGGACGGTTATTTTGGGCTTTGTTTGATCGGTGCAGCCGGGCAGGCAAAAGAGCAGGGAGAGGAGGACAAGAGAGGAGAGAAAGAGGCGCATAAATTCCCAAAAAGTATCTGGCCGTCATTATCCCCGTGGGCTGCCCTTGCTGGCAGCGGCGGTAAAATGAGGCAAGGCTTTCGGGTCGAAAACCCTTGGCAGTGATGTGGAACGGCAAAAAGCCTGTGCACATTCTTAAAGAATTATGATTACCACCATGTTTCAGCCATTATCTCATCATCAAGGGACAAATAGGGACCTGTAGGAGCTCACCCCTGTGAGCGATGGACTACCTGACGAGTCAGGATTGTCTCTTTATCGCCCGGAGGGCCGGGTGCCCCGCAGGAGATAAGCGAAGACTTCGAATACCCTTGGGGTGCTCCTACGACATCATCCCAGGAAAGTGGCTGAGATTCGATGGTAATCAGATAAAGAATAGCGATTATAGACGTCGCAGGTCAAGAAAATAGAGAGCCTTGCCGGTTGAGACAGAGGGCAGGCGCACGGACCTGGGCTGGAAAGGGGTGGCAGATTGCTTTGGAAGGGGAGTCAGTCAAGCAGATGGCCGGCCTTTTACGTGTCAAACGCGCCTTGTTGTTTGTCATTGTGGCGGTGGCGCTTGTTTTACAGGTAGGGCTGGCAAAGAAAATGAAGGCGTTATGAAAAGGTAATTTCGCCACCTGAAGCGATCATGAAAAACTGCTTTCTAAAAGATCACATGACAGGCCTCGGTAAGATGCCCCACGCCATTGAAAAATATATGAAATAAATTTTGCTGCTTTATTCGTGCAAGAGCGGCATCTTTTTCATATCTGCAGATTCATCTTTGTGAGTGCTGAAGAGAGGTAGCCTACCTCCTTGGCAGAGAGGGAAGAGCTCAGCTCCTGGGTGAGTTTCATGTGGAGCTGATGGTGTTCATCGAAGAATTCTTTGCCCTTGTCTGTCAGGACCACCAGGATGGAGCGCCGGTCCACCTCGTGTCTTTTCCTTTGCACAGCACCCTGTTTCTCCAGGCCATCCACCATCACCGTGATGGTGCCGGTGGTCAGCCCCATTTGCTCGGCCAACTCTTTCATCCGTAATTCTTCAGCATGACCAATAATTTCAATGGCATGCATCTGGCTGGGTGTCAGGCCTGATTCTTTGACCACCTCCTGTTCCCATGAGGAAATTTTGTCATAGAATTCGATAATTTGCTGGCAGAGATATTCTAGTTTTGTGTCCATTATTTCTCCGTTAAGAGTCCTTAAGCGATATGCGGTGCCAGGGAGATGGTGGAAAAGAGCAGGGTGATAACGCCAGCCGTACGCATTATGACATTTTCAACCCAGTGCTGGTTGAGCTTGTGGAGCAGGCTGGTGACCTTAAAAATTGCGTAAATCACTGCTGCCACAGCCATGGCGGTGGTCAGGGCATAGGCGGCAAAGACCAGGGTTGCCTTGAAAATATTACCGGAATCAAGGGCATAGCCGTACATGATGGCCACCGTGGGGCAGGGTATGATCATGTTGACAAAACCGACCCCAAAGAGGGCCACCGCGGTTGCATGCTCTTTCTTGCTGTGCCTGTGATGGCTGCAGCTGCAGTCTTCGGCGTGGTGATGTGATTTGCTTTCATGATTATGGCCGTGGTGTTGATGGGTATGGTCATGGTTGTGAAGGATAGTCGGCTTAACAATCAACACGATGCCTATGGCAGCCAGGGCTACGCCGGTGCCGATTTCCAGCCACCACTGCAAGTTGTTGGGGATAATCTGTGAAATGGCGCCCAGGCTGGCGCCAAGGGCGATGCAGGCGGCTGCCGTGCCTGAAAGAAAGGCAATGGTCAGAAAGCTCACCTTTCTACCATCTTTCTTGCCAGCTACAAAGGGGGCCAGCACCAGCCATGAATGGCCGCAGGGGTTGATGCCATGGATAAGGCCCAGCACCACACTTGACTGCATAGCCATCCAGAAAAAAGAATCATACTCCATTGATATCGTTCCTCAGCCCCTTTACTGGGCACTTCTTTTGTCGCCAATCTGACTGGCAACATTTTTTATTCTTTAGGGCACCCGTCTCTGGCCACTTTCTGCACTAAGTAAAACCCGCCGCTAAACAGCTACCTTTCCGGGAGGGTGTGGCAATAATAGTCAGTATTGTTTGATTGTCAAGGTATTTTGCCGCCAACATTTTTTTGTTCATGATGGGGAGCGGGCACCTGCGCCCTGTTGTAAGCGCTTTTGTAGGTGGTCTGTGCTTGGCGTTTCGATTTTAAAGTTAGGCTTGGCTAAAAATATCTTGACGAGCAAGGCAAGGGCAGGTATTAGTCTTTTCTGAAATTATTTAGGGAAGCCTAACTTTAAACGCGTCACTAATGCGAGGAGAATCGAAAATGAAAAAAATAGTAATAATGCTTATGGCTCTGACCTTGGGGGCGGCACCTGCCAGTGCCGGGGAGTATGACGAGAGGTTGAACACCCTTGAGGCCACAGTGGAAAGATTAAGTAATGCCCTTGCCGAGAAGGATAGAAGTCTTGATCAAATGCAAAAAAAGCTTGGCAGTCTGGACAAGGGTACACAGTCGCCAAAGGCGACTGCAGAGCGTCCAGAAGTTTTGAGCAAAGAGGATGTTCGCCAGGTGGTAGCAGAATTAAGTGAAGAGCTGGAACCGTCTTCTTCGCCATGGGCAAAATTCTCCTTTGGCGGTTACGGCGAGATACATGCCAATTTTTCCGAAGGCGATGACCCGGACGGGGACTCCAACGATCAGCTCGATATTCATAGATTTGTCACCTATATCGGCTACGATTTTGCTGATTGGCTGAAGTTCACCTCTGAAATAGAGATTGAGCATGCCATGGTTTCTTCGGGTGACAGTGGTGAGCTTGAGATAGAGCAGGCCTACCTTGATTTTCTTCTTGCCGATTATGCTAATGTCAGGGTGGGCCGCACCCTGGTGCCGGTGGGGTATCTTAACCAGCATCATGAGCCCACAGCCTTTAACGGTGTGGAGCGGCCCAATTTCTACAAATACATCGTACCCACGACCTGGTGGTCGGATGGCGCAGGCCTTTTCGGATCTGTGGGTGACCTGAGGTATCAAGTATCGGTGCTTGGCGGTCTTGACGGTTCTGAACTAACGAGCTCAGGCATACGGGGTGGTCGTCTCAAAGAACGGCCAAGTCTTAATGACCCCGCCTATGCCTTTAGGCTGGATTATACACCTGTTGCAGGTCGCGACATGCAGCTTCGTTTGGGGACATCTTTCTATTATTCAGGGCTCAATAACGGTAATAAGGGGGACGACCCAGATCTCAAAGGTGATCTGGAAATCTATGAGGCTGATTTTGACTTCAGATATAAAGATGTGGATCTCGCCGGTGCCGTGGCCTTGGAAAAAATAGATGGCGTTGAAAATCTTGGGGCTGGCGTGGCCGAGGAGATTTTTGGGTATTATATTGAAGCAGCGTACCATTTTTTCCCGGCAGACTGGCGGCAAGGCAAGCTGTCTAAGGCCGATGCCCTGTTCTTTGTCCGTTATGATGAGTACGACACCCAGGATAAAATGCCTTCCGGGCTGCTTGCTGATCCCGCCAAAGACCGTCATGACTTGACCATGGGTGTCTCATTCTTCCCTACAAGTAATGTGGTTGTGAAGGCGGATTATCAGGTGCTTAAATCAGAGGCTGCTACTGACCCAGATAATACAATCAACCTTGGCATTGGCTGGCAGTTCTAGGAGGAGTGATGAAGGATCTTCTGATATCTTTCCTGCTTCTCGTGGTTTTGGGGGGCTGCGTTGCCAGCTCCCCGAAACAAAGCCTTACTCGCGATAATGAAGAGATCAATAGGGGCAGGCGCTATTTTTTACGGGAGTGCGGCCGTTGCCATGGCCTGATTTATCCAGAGGAGCGAAGTCGAGATGAGTGGCAGAAAATTTTGAGGCGTAAAAGAGCGAAGGTGTCGTTGACTGGTGAGCAGTTTGCCGACTTGTCAAAATTTGTATTTGCGACAGCGGAAAAGTAAAAACATATTTTTAGCAGTTACCAGTTAGGCCTTTATAGGGGGCATTTTACGTCGCTGAAAAATGCCTAGCTGGTTTTTGCTCTGAGTGCCGGTCGTTTTCAGTTATAAAAAAGGGTGGAAAAGAAAGGGAGATGAGGAATAATTCCAGAATTTCATTTTATTCTGTGGTGAGGCAAGAAAATGAGGGGTTGTGCGAGCTGGTTTTTTTTCACAGATCGGTTATATGGATGGGGTGCTTGCGGCGGACTTTTTGAGATCTCTCCCCTTGAATTCCTGTTCAAACAGCCTGGGTTGCCGCAGAAAACTATGGAAAACGGAATCGCCAGGGGGGTTAGGCCCCGGTAAAATCCCATTATGGAGTTAAACCATGATTTATTCTTCCGAAGTTGAAGAAATGTGCTGTGTGGCCAAGGGCCCTAAAAACGGCCCTGCCCCCATCCCTCAAGAGGGTGGCTGGACTCAGGTTAAAGAAATAGGCGATGTCAGCGGTCTGACCCACGGCATTGGCTGGTGCGCCCCCCATCAGGGCGGTTGCAAACTCACCGTTAATATCAAGAACGGCATCATCGAAGAGGCCCTCATTGAGACGGTAGGCTGCACCGGGATGACCCATTCGGCAGCCATGGCCTCCGAGATTCTGCCTGGCAAAACGATTTTAGAGGCGCTCAATACCGACCTGGTCTGTGACGCCATTAATGTTGCCATGCGTGAGCTTTTTCAGCAGATCGTCTATGGCCGCAGCCAATCTGCTTTTTCAGAGGGTGGCCTGCCCATTGGTGCCGGCCTGGAAGATTTAGGCAAGGGGCTGCGTTCCGTAACCGGCAGCATGTATGGTACAGCGCGTAAAGGCCCCCGTTATCTGGAAATGGCTGAAGGCTATGTTCTGGAGAACGGCCTTGATAAGAATGACGAGATCATCGGCTACAAGTTTGTTCATCTCGGTCTGATGATGGATGCCATCAAAAAAGGGGTTGATGCCAACAAGGCCCTGGAAGATGCTACCGGCACCTATGGTCGTTTTGCTGATGCCGTTAAAACCATCGATCCTCGTAAAGAATAGGCACAAAGGAGAAAGAACATGTCATTGTTTGAAGGATATGAAAGAAGAATCGGTCAGATTACTCCTGTGCTTGAGCAGTATGGTATCTCTTCCCTGGAAGAGGCGCGCAAGATCTGTGAAGATTATGGAGTTGATGTTTACACCCTGGTTAAAGAGATTCAGCCCATCTGTTTTGAGAATGCCTGCTGGGCCTATATAGTTGGCGCGGCCATTGCCATCAAAAAGGATCTCACCGTGGCATCTGATATCGCTGCTGCCCTTGGCGAAGGGCTGCAGAGTTTCTGCATTCCCGGTTCTGTTGCCGAAGATCGCAAGGTTGGTCTCGGCCATGGCAATCTGGCTGCCATGCTCCTGCGGGACGAGACCAAATGTTTCGCCTTTTTGGCTGGCCATGAGTCCTTTGCCGCAGCAGAGGGCGCCATTGGTATTGCCAAGTCCGCCAACCGGGTCCGCAAAGAGCCCCTTAAGGTCATTTTAAATGGATTGGGTAAGGATGCCGCCCATATTATCGCCCGGATCAACGGCTTTACCCATGTTAAGACCGCCTTTGATTACAGCAAGGGCGAGGTGAACATTGTCGAGGAGACGGTTTACTCCGAAGGCGATCGTGGTAAGGTCCGCTGTTACGGCGCCGATGATGTCCGCGAGGGCGTGGCCATTAATCATATGGAAGGGGTGGATGTCTCCATTACCGGTAACTCCACCAACCCTACCCGTTTTCAGCATCCGGTGGCTGGCACATACAAGAAGGAATGTGTCCAGCAGGGCAAGAAATATTTTTCAGTGGCCTCCGGTGGCGGTACCGGTCGTACCCTCCACCCTGATAACATGGGCGCCGGCCCTGCCTCCTACGGTATGACCGATACCATGGGCCGCATGCATTCCGATGCCCAGTTTGCCGGTTCTTCTTCTGTGCCTGCCCATGTTGAGATGATGGGCCTGATCGGCATGGGGAACAATCCCATGGTGGGAGCTTCTGTTGCAGTAAGCGTAGCCCTGGAACAGGCCTCCTAACCATCCAGCTTCCCCTCCCTCTTCTATTGAGCAAAACGGCATAATCCTTTTTTGGGTTGTGCCGTTTTTTTCGTTGCTCTCCTCTTGCATACTTACCTTAATTTTAGTTACGGATTGTTTGCTTTGTTTTGAAAAGGTTTTAATCGACCTTTGTCGAGCACCACAACCTGCCAAAACTCTTTGTAAAGCGGCTCCGCCCAACCTTTACTTGAACCCCAATGTAAGGGCTTGATATTGTTTCTGATTATTTTTTTGCTGGTAGTTTTTCCTATTTAAGTGTATGCTACATAACAAGTTTTGTAAGAAGATTCATGGATTTACTATACGTTTAGGTCAACATGCGCGTTAGGGGCGAGTTTGGTTTTTGACCACATCGCGGGGTGATGTTGGTCAGGAAAAATCATTTGAATGGTTCGGCTTTTCGCAAGCTGAACTGGGTGTAGCAGAAGTATGAAAAAATTATGTCTTGAGAGTGCCAAAAGAAAGTATACCCAACAACGGCACGAAGGAACCTACCATTCTCTGTGGTATCGGGAAGATTGGAAGGCGGATTGGCAGCGTTTTCAGGCCCAGGACGGTCAGAAGAAATTCACCTTTAAAGAGATGCCGGCCCATCGTCGTAAATTAGCCATTCGAATGGCTAATGTCGACAATCACCAAGTGGGTGATGTGCCGGAGGGGGAGCAGGATCTTTCCCTGGCTGGTGATGGCAAAAACGCTGCGGCGAACAATAAAACACTCATTCGCCGCAAGCCCAATAACGCCTGATTTTTACGATCCATCGAGCCATTCAATGATGGCCGGTTCCAGGTAGAGGCTTTCCAGTAACGTGGTGGCCCAATCTTCTCCCTGGGTGCTGAATTGCCGTGTCAATCTGACAGCCGTGATCTGCACAGGTGGCAGGTCGCTCCAGATAGCTGTTTCTAAGAAACGCCAGTATTGGGGACTAAGATTATTTGGACTCATTGCCTCCTGGCACTGCTCGCAGATAAATATGGAGTGTTCCAGGTCGGGCTCAGCCGGTAGTGGCGCAACCTCAACGGCGCCCAGCCTTGTGCCACCTTTGCCGCACAGTTCACAGTGGGAGTGAGATCTCCTGGTTAGATCTTTGCCAAGGTGGGTAAGCGCCTCCTGGCGCGCTCTCTTATTTGCCTCTCCTTTTGCCATACATCGCTCCTCACATGGGAATATGGCGCACCTTTAATTTTGCCAAAGGGTAACAGGTGCCTCCTGGCTATATCTCCGAAATGCGCCGCTCCATAGAACAGTATAAAGTTACAGGCTATGGTGATCATATTCAATAGCTGGGCCGCTCCTGTGCTAAAAAAGGTTCATCATTGATTGCCGTGGGGAGGTGTATGCCCGGTGTCTGGGTGCTCAGACATGCTGCAATGCTCTTTCCTTTGCCCTGCTCCCTGCTCGTTCAGGTCTGAATGGGGAAGGCAAAATCAAAACCTTTAGAACCAGAGGTTCCACGGTAATCCGTGCTGGACCCAAAAAAGGACTCTGCCCTAGGGGCAAGAGTCCTTTTTAATAGCTGCTTATGGGCCGGGAAAAGTTATTTGTTCAAGTCATGGGCTATGCCATGGCATTGACCGCATTTGGGGAAATTCTTGTGCATGCTTTCCGGATGGGGCTCGCCGTGACAGGAGGTGCACTGCGGAATCATCTTATGCTTTTCCTGATGGCAGGTAGCGCAGGAGATCTTCGCATGGGCAGCTGGGTTGGCCTGGAGGAGGGACATGGCATCCGCATGACAGCTGGCGCAGCTGGTCGACGGTATGTCGGCAGGATAAGTAACTTGCAGCGGCATATGGGGCTTATGGCAGGTCAGGCAGTCTTTCTGGACCATCTCTTTACTATGTGGTGAATGGCAATGCATACAGTCAGGGATCATCTTATGTCGATCGCGATGACAGGTAGAGCAGTTGACTTGGGTATGCTTGCTTTCATGTTGCTGGAGCTGGGCCATCTGGTCGGTATGACAGGTCAGGCAGGGCTCGGTGAGGTTGTTATCAATAGAGATTACCAATGGCGTATGCGGGTTGTTATGACAGGAGGAACAGTTGTCGAGTTTGAAATGAGAGCTTCCTTCATGGCACTGGCTACATTTGGGAATTATGTCGTCACCTGAAACAGGTGGATGACCGTCATGACATTCAACACAGGTGAACTCTGTTCTGTGGGCCTCGCCACTGGTGGCGATGTCTTTGGGCGCGGTTTCGTGACATTTGACACAGTCATCCTGCATTAAGCCGGCAGCCTGGACTGGTGTACCCAGGGCAAATAATGCCAATAAAATGGGGCTTACCATTAATAGGCAGGCCAGTTTTGAATGGTGTTTTTTATGCTTCATTGTTCTTCCTCTCCTGGTGAAAAAATAAGATATGTAAATTCAAATTATCAGTCGATTAGCGAATCTATTTCCCCAATTACAGGTTTTGTGCCGTAACAAAGAGGAAAGGCTAAAACTTGCTATCACCCTGAAAAGGGGAGGGTATTTTTTTGTTGGGGGGGAGAGGCGGCTTTTGAAGGTAACGAAACAAGACCAGTTTCTGATTGGAAATGGTCAGAATGTGACTGCGGCAATTTGCCGCTAACTCCTCGCTTTTATTACAACAAAATGCAAAAAGTTCTGTTTGTTAACGATGGAAGAAAAAGGAGAAGTGCGCAAAATAGAATGCCATTGGGAGACTTTATCCTGTTCATCTGCTGCGAATAGGTTTATTAAGAAAAGTCGAATTATGGTTACTGTTCGTCAACGCCGGCAAAAGAATGCGACAGGAAAGTGTCAGGAAGCAAACTATGGAAAAAGTATGTCTCAACTGTAAATTTTTTAAGGTCGACGATGTACAGACCGGTGTTTGCCGGCAAGTGAAGGGTAAAGATGCACCGCGACCAATGAAACGTCATGCCGATACATGTCCCGACTGGCAAGATGCTGGTCAGCAATACTCCATTCGAGTGGGCTGGATCCAAGCTCAGCAAAATAAAGAAAAACCTCTAAAAAACTAAAGATTGTTGGAAAAATATCCCTTGGGGAAGTACAGAAGGTTCTGTACCTCTCACAGAGAGAGTGTAATTTATGGCAAATAGAGGATAACCCCCTACTCTTTTGTAGTTTTTTCAGGTAATAAGGTGAGAATATGCTATGCTGTACTAGCTGTTAATGTAACGATAGTTAGGCGTTGATTTTTTTGCTGGAAGCCGATAGGTCTTGTGCTTTGAGATCATAGGTCATTTTTTAGTGTTAGGGTTATAATTGTCGTTTGCTTGTTCTTGTCAACTACTTCAGAGTGGAGAGGGATTAAGGAGAGGTCTGCACCTGTCGCAGGATACGCGTATGGGAGTTGAGCAAGACCTGTTGGGGTGTTTTTAGCGTATAATGGTAGAATTTAAGCCTGAAAAATATGGGAAGTATCTTCTCCTTGACCGGATAGCACGGGGCGGTATGGCCGAGCTCTTTCGAGGCAAGATTATTGGTGCCCAAGGTTTTGAAAAGATTGTTGCCATTAAGAAAATTCTTCCCCACCTTGTTGATCAGGATGAGTTTGTCAAGGCCTTTATCGATGAGGCCCGCCTTGCCGCCTTTCTCCAACATCCCAATATTGTTCAGATCTATGATTTCGGTGAGATGGCAGAGACCTTTTTCATCTCCATGGAATATCTCTCCGGCGTTGACCTTAAAACCGTCTTAAAAAAATCCAAGGACGAGTCAAAACCTCTTAAGCTTGCTCTTTCCCTTTTTTACATCCTGCCCCAGATCTGCTACGGCCTGCAATATGCCCATAATCTCAAGGATTTCTCTGGGGAGCCTCTCAAAATTATCCATCGAGACCTGGGGCCCCAGAATATTTTTATCACCTATAATGGTGAAATTAAGCTGATTGATTTTGGTATTGCCAAAGCATCAAGCCATGATGCCACCACATATGTCGGTTCTTTAAAAGGTAAACTGGCCTATATGTCGCCTGAACAGGCCTCAGGGAAAGAGATTGATTTTCGCTCCGACCTTTTTGCTTTGGGTATCCTTCTTTATGAACTGGCCACTGGTCAACGTCTCTATACCGGGGAATCACAAACGATTCTTCTTAAAGCAGGCAAGGCGGAGTTTACTCCTCCTGAACAGGTTAAGCAGGGCTTGCCTGCCAGCCTCTACGCCTTGATCAATAAGGCACTCCACGTTGACCCTGCCCTCCGGTACCAGTCTGCTGAGCAGATGCGCCTGGACCTTGAGGTCTGTTCCCAAGAACTGGCTGTCCGGGTATCCCGTGGTCAAATGGCGGCCTATATGCATGAGCTGTTTCACGAGGAAGCAGCAAAAGAAGAGAAGGCCCTCAAGACTGCAGGTCTGGCTGTTACCCCCCCTCCCACCCCTACGCCCCTACCTGGGCAAAGTGATGATATTAGTGAGGAGGATAAGACAATAGTCCTGAATGCCCCTCCAAAAAGGTGGAACCCAAAGAAAATTTTCGTTACCTTTGCAGCTCTTGCCTTCGTAGTCGTCGTGGGAATCTTCTTTGTTGATACCTCCTTTACCCGTCCTGTGCAGGAGAGGCTCGGCTCTTGGTTCGCTACCGGTAAGGCTCAGCTTTCAGACACCGTTAGCTCAGTAAAAGGAAAACTGGAAAATTCCTCGCTGCAAGACAGGCTGCAAGACAGTAATAAGGACAGCGGTTTTGAAGAAGCATCCTACGAAGCTGCCATCCTCTTTTTTGAAAAAATACGGAAAAATGCCAAGGCTGGTAAGATAAAGATCGTTGAAAATGAGCAACTCCATGAACATGCCAGCTATCTTGAAAAAAATCATCCAAAGGAAGCCTTTACCCATTTAAGCGATATGGCAAAGAGTCACCCCAAGGTGGCATCGGTTCATTTTTACCTGGGCAAAATTTATTCGGCCCGCTATGAGTCGCGTAAGGCAACCTCTGCCTACCTACGGGCCTTGGAGTTGAATCCGAAATTAACCGATGCCTATTTTAATCTTGGCTATCTGTATGCCTCGGCCGGGAAATACACGAAGGCTGAGAAGATGTATACCCAAGTTGTTGCTCTTAAGCCCCCTTACCTTGACGAGGCCCTTGTCAACCTGGCAGTAACCCAGCACAAGCAGGGAAAGGTTGTCGAAAGTATCCACTCCTTGCAGAAGGCTTTGAAGGTAAATCCCCGTAACAAGTTGGCTGCCAAAAAGAATGCACAGTGGCAGCAGTAAAGAACTCTAGCGATTAAGATAATGAGCCTGTTGAGAAGTAACATACAAAAAGAAGGAAGAAGGTATCCCGGCCTCTCGGCGTTCTATCCTCTCATCCTCGCTTTCTTCCTGTTGGCAGGTTGTCAAACTACCAAAGTTGATACGTGGAAGCCTGTTCGTAGTCAGCATAAGAACCAGGTCCATACGGTAACATGGACCAGTGAAACACTTCCTATTATATCCAAGTGGTACACGGGCACCGAGATGAACTGGAAGAAGATAGCCAATGCGAATCCTAATATTCTCCCGGGCCAGCTCAACCAGGGCGATCAAATTTTTATCCCATCTTTCTTGTTAAAAACCCGGGCTGCCATGACCAAATATTTTCTCGAAGAGTGGCTTCCTGCTGCCAGGCAGAGCAAAGAAATATCGCGGCTAGAAAAGAAAGGCGAGCCTGCCCCGCTTCTAGTGCCGAAGCTTCATAAACTGAAGCAAGATGGCAACGAGCCCTCAGCAGCAGGGGCTCCTCCTGATCTTCAAGAGCCTGAGGATGATGGCAGTGACCTGGAGCTTTTTGGCCCCAAATAAGCCTTTGCCGAGGTGCGATTATGAGAATTCATGCTCATCTAAAGCCATACTCTTTCCTATTTTTATTTCTTGTTTTTCTGGGTAACGCCCCAGCTGTCCATGCTGAGCAAGAGAGCATGCGAACCAGCGAGGTGGACTCGATTCTTGCCACCACGAGAATTTTTCAGCAGAAAAATTTCGACAGAAAAAGTTTGAAAAATTATGATTTTAGCCGAAGTCGTTTTTTTCAGGTGACTATGGTTCGCGCCCGTTTTGATAATGCTAAATTTGATGATGCCCTTTTCCTTGACAGTAATCTAAGTTCCTCCTCCTTTGTCGGCGTCGACCTGAGTGGCAGTAAGCTTGAACAAGTCGCCATTGAAGGCAGCGACTTACGCCGGGGAAGCCTGAATCGGATGAGTTTCAGCGAGGGCAAAATGGTGGGCACGAATTTAAGCCGGGCAAACTTGCAGCGTATTTTTATTGAGAAGTCGAATCTGAGTAAAGTAAACTTTTCCGGAAGTGATATCAGTAACGGTGCTCTGCAGGATGTCACCCTCAATGAGACTTCCTTCGTGAAAGCGGATCTCCATGGTCTTGATTTGCTCTCCGTCAGTTTGTCGGCAGTAGATTTCAGCAAGGCTAATTTGGGTGGTGCGACATTTCGGCAGCTTGCCCAGCAAAGTGACAATACGGCGAAAAATCGCTTTGTCGAAACAAATCTCAACCATGCCTTTCTTTTTGATAGCCAGCTTCCGGGCATTGATGCCCGCAGCTCCTATCTCTTCGGCGCCTATCTGAAAAATGTAACTCTGAATGGTGCTGATTTCAGCAATGCCATTTTTGATAATGCCTACCTGAAAAATGTCGATCTGGGCACTGCTGATTTGCGCTTCGCCTTTCTACGGGATATCTCCTGTGCTGGAGTCAAGCTCGTTGGTGCCCACCTTGGTAATGCCAATCTTGACGGCAGTGATCTTCGCAATGTTGATTTGTCGGGGGCACTATTGCCTCAGAGTCAGATGACCAACGCCTCTCTCACAGGAGTTACTCTGACCAAGGCCCAAATGGCCAAAGCACAGTTAGAAAACAGCAACATTGTCAACTCTACCCTGACAGATGTTGATCTGGCAGGCTCACATCTTGAAGGTGCCCGGATTAGCGAAAGCAATCTGGATAAGGCCAACTGCCGGAATTGTCAGCTCACCGGTATCAATCTCCAACAGAGTTCTATGTTAAAGGCCGACTTTGGGGGGGCAACCTTTACTGATGGTAAATTGGTGGATTTGAAGGCCGCAGGCGTTGATTTCTCCGGCGCGGTTTTTTCTGGTGCCTCTGCCAGGGGGATAGAGGGCCAGGGCTCCAACTTTAGGAAGGCAAATTTGAGCAAGATGCGCCTTGAAAAATGCGATTTCAGTGAGGGAGATTTCCAGGGGGCCCTTTTTACTAAGACCAAATTTAAAGAGGTCAACCTGCGCTCCGCAAACTTAAAGGGTGTGAAATTTAAAAATATGGATTTGCGCGGAGTTGATCTGCGTGGCGCTGATTTGAGCGGTGCTGATTTACGTGGGGCCAACTTGAAAAATGTTGATCTGCGCGGAGCAATCCTTGATAAGGCCGCCCTTCGCGGTGCTAATTTGACATCTGCCAACCTGAAAAAGGTGAGCCTGCAAGGTGCTGACCTTCGCGGCACTCAGCTCAATAATGCCGATCTGGAGGGCGCTAAACTGGTGGCAGCCCATTTGGAGAAGGCAGATATGCAAAAGGCAGTGCTGGTGGGAGTACTTTTTAAGGGCGCCTTTCTTGATGGTGCCAATTTTCGGGGGGCCAATGTCAAGAATGCCGATTTTAGCGGCTCCACTGTCTCAAAAAGTAAGAATTTTAAGTTTGCCATCCAGACCGACCGGGCCAAGGGCTTGGCCATCAAGGCCAAGTGACGCTAGGGCCGGTTGAGTTCCCCCTGAATAGCCTCGCCTATTTTTTCAATGGTATACGGTTTTCTGATGTACCGACCTGCTCCGAGCTCTTGCGCTCTTTTCACCTCATTACTTTCTGAAAACCCACTGGTAACGAGAGCCTTTTGGCCGGGGCGGAGATCAAGGGCTTTCTCATAGGTCTCACGGCCATTCATGCCGGGATCCATGATCATATCAAGAAGCAGCAGATCAACCTGGTTGCCTTGCAGGTAGGCCAGGGCCTCTTCGCCGCTTGAAGCCACAGAAGGTGAATAGCCAAGGGCGTTGAGCATGTGCGAAGCCATTGATCTGATGTTTTCTTCGTCATCGACAATAAGTATTTTTTCACCATTACCCTGAAGAGTGGCCAGGGCAGGAGAATCTTGGGGAGAATAAGCTTTTTCTCTACTGATCGGGAAATAGAGCTCAAAATTCGTTCCTTTTTCAGAGGAGGTGACATTGATGTAGCCCTGGTGGTCCTGGACACTATTCCAGACCACTGCCAACCCCAGCCCGGTGCCGCTCCGCCCCATCTTTTTCTTGGAGTAAAAGGGTTCAAAGATATGCTCCAAATCTTCTGGAGGAATGCCGCTGCCGGTGTCAGAGACAGTCAGCACCACATATTCCCCTTTGATGATGGTGTCATAACCTGCCAAGGGCTTATCCAGGGCACGATTTGCTGTGCTGATTGTCAAAGTACCATCTTGAGTTGCTTCGGCACCATTGATCAGTAGATTCATTAAGGTTTTCCGGATGTGACTTTCAGAGCAGCTGATATTGAGTACGTTAGTGGCAAGGGAGGGATTTATGACGATGCCAGGATAGAGTTGCAGGAGATTTTTATGTTCAGGAGACTGGAGATAATCCTCGATCAGGGTGTTTAGGTTCAAGACGTTTTTGTCCGATGCTGCACCCCGGGCAATGGTGAGAAGGTCAGCAACCACGGCTGCTGCCCGTTCTCCTGACTCGCGGATGGAGAGAAGGGGGGCGTGCAGGGGGCTTTCTTTGGGTAAATCTAAAAGGATGAGGTCAGGATACCCGATGACCCCGGCCAAAATATTGTTGAGATCATGGGCTACGCCGCCGGCAAGAAGGCCCAGTGCTGCCATTTTCCGTGAACGGTGCATTTTTTGCTGCAAGAGTTCTTTTTCTTTCTCTGCTGTGGCCCGGTCGGCCAGTTCTTTTTTCAGGGCGGCAGTCCTCTCATTAACCTGTTGCTGCAGGGATCTGTTCCACATGATAATGGTGATGAAAACAACGATAATGATAAGTGTGGCCACAAAGAAAATAAGTTGTGGTGAGGGACGCCAAGAGTCCTTCTTTAGATAAATCCAGCGGTCTCTGATCTCTTTGCTTTCCTGGGTGCTTATTGTGGCGACGGCTTTTTTGAGGATACTGTTGAGCAGAGGCCAATCACTCCGGGTGGCAAAGGAAAGATCATATACAAAGGATGTATCCTTGAAGATTTTAAGATTGGTGATGCCTTCTTGTCCGATGTAATAGGAGGCAGAGGCCAGGTTGAGGACCATGGCATCCACCTTGCCGAAAGAAACTTGCTGTAGGCCCGACGAGATGTCCGGCATGATTTCCAGCGGCACGTCCGGGTATGTTTGCCGAATGAAATCATGGGCCGCATAATTTGAAACCACGGCAACCCGCAGGCCTTCAAGATTTTTGATTTTGGGTGAGATGTCAGTGGAATCACGAACAATAATCACCGCAGGGAACTCAATGAAGGGCTGGGTGAATTTCATATATTGCAGCCTTTCCAGAGTGGGTACCGCAGCGCCAAACATGTCAATGTTTCTTTCTTTACCCTGCTTGATCACCTCATCCCAGTTTTTCAGGTGGATAATGTCAAAGCGAATGGCCAGTTTTTGTTCCATGAGGGCAATAAAATCAGCGGCGATCCCATGGTAGCCCCCCTCTTTATCAATAAATTCCACAGGTGGGAAATCTGGATCAGGAGCTACCCGGATCACTGGATGTTTGTTGAGCCAGGCAATCTCTTCTTCGGTGAACATACTCTGGGGCAGGAGCTTATTTTGGCCCGCCTGGGCAAGTCCTGCCAAGGGAGAAATGAAGGGGCATTGAAGGGTAAAGAGAAAAATGAAAAAGGCTAAGGCTTTACCTTTAGACATAATACAACACTCGGATGATAAAGGAAAAATAACGAAACACTCTTTACTATAGCAAAATAAGCGAAGATATTTTTTGTGGAGGTCTTTGTCTGGCCGCCAAACTTTAGTCAGGAAGATTCCTGTGAAAATCGACGCTACGTGTGCATTCCTGAAGAAGGGAGAGAGCAATAACGAAATGGATGATAATCAAGAAAACAAGTAAGGCATTTCTATCTGTAACAAGGAGAAGATAGATTAAGAGATGGGCCACCAGGCTGGCCAGAACAATAAGGCGCAGGGCCAGTACCCACTTGAGGCAAAGCACGGGACGATCAGTAGGATGTTCGTTAAGAAATTTTTGACAGCAGCCCATGGAAAATCCTCACTGTTTAAAAAGTAGTATTGGCGCAAAGTCTTGGGCAAGGGGATTCTTGGTTGCCGGAAAGAGGAGTATCTGAAAAAGCGGCCCATATCCTTCTTATGATGTTGTAGCGGGCAGCAATTGCCGGTATCATGATATGACATCTTTCATTATGAAAAACATCCACCTAACCAATGAACAGATTTTCTTTGCATATTTTTTTGATCCTGGCACTTCTATTAATACCACAAAACGGCTGGGCCCATATCATTTATATGAAAAATGGCAAGGTGATCGACACCCCGGTTTGTTCGGTGGAAGGTGATGTTGTTGTCTATGAGAAATTTGGCGGTACCATTTCCATGCCCATGGCCGCTGTGGAGCGCATAGAATTTGATCAGCCATCCTCGGCCCAAAAGAAAGGTGAGCCTGCGGCCGCTCAGTCCGCTTCTGGGCCGTCTCAAAAAGAATCTGTCCTTGTTGAGGGGCTGGAGAATTCGGAGGATGAGGCCCTTGACGAGAAAGACCTCAGGGCCCTGCTAGTCAAGGAAATGAGTCCTGCGGGGCCTATTGAGATGGCTAATCTGGCCACGGTGTCAATCGAGTCAGACCTGGGGGCGGGATCAGGTTTCTTTATCAGCAAAGATGGCTATATAATAACAAATAAACATGTTGTGAGGGTTCCTGAAGAGGCAAAGAAGGAGAGCCTGAAGAATTTAAACAAGGCCAAGGCTGTTCTTCGTGAGGCCGAAGCTGCCCTTAAAAACGAAAAGGATCGGCTGAAGAGTGCCGAAAGGAAACAGAGAAAGGATAAGACCTCTTTGCGGAGGGCCATTGCCGCCAAGGCCAGCCCGTCGCAAATCAACGCCAGGCGTCGGGATCTCAGGGCCAATGAAGATTACCTTGAAATCTGGCAGAAATCATATAATAAACGCCTTGCCGAGTATAAAAACGCCAAGGGCCAGGTCAATGAGGCCAGCCGGCAGTATAATAAGCTCATCACCAGCATGAAGAATCGCCGTTTTTATAAGGTTTATCTAGCTGATGAAACAGAGATGGACGCCTACCTGGTAAAGGTAAGCGAAAAATATGACCTGGCCCTCTTGAAGTTAAAGGGCTACACCACCCCCCATCTCCAGCATGTCCTTTCTTCCACCATTTCCCAGGGCTCGACACTCTATGCCATCGGCAACCCTATTGGTCTTCGTAATTCAGTAACCTCTGGAGCGCTTTCCGCCTTCCGCGATGAATTTATCCAGACCAATGCAGATATCAACCCAGGTAACAGTGGTGGCCCCCTGGTAACAGAAAATGGCCAGGTCATTGGTGTTAATACCAAAAAGATGATAGCTCCCCATTCCGAAGGTCTAGGTTTTGCCCTGGATATCAAATACGCCTTTCAGGAATTTGGCAGTTTCCTCGGCAAGCAATAGTTTCATATCTTTTCCAAGATATAGGTGGTGCGAAATGTGTCATGTCTACCCGGCACCTCGCCAATTTGACGGGGGGTACAGATCTCTCCATAGGTAGTCAGAGGCCTTTCAGAAGAAGCATCGATGATATCTTTTTCAATAGCCCAGGATATTTTTGGACTTGGTAAGGGGATGAGAAATTTCCAACAAACTATCCTTGTTGCTCGGGATGGACACGGCGGGTTATTGATCATAACACTGCCCCCATTAATCATCTTGCCAGCGAGGTGGTGGGCGTTGTCTTGGTATTTCGCAATATAACCGAGCAGCAACGACTGAAAGAGGAACTGCACAAGGTCAAAAAAATAGAATCAGTTGGCGTGCTGGCTGGCGGTATGGCCCATGATATTTAACAATATCCAGGCTGCCATCCTTGGTAATATGAACCTGGCCCGGATGCTGGTTAAAGAGGGAGGCTGCTGTCTTTCTTGTTGAGCCGAAGTTATGATTTTTCACCATATGGCCGCGATAAGAGGTTCAGGTTGCCATGGCAGGAGTAAGAAAAATATTGGCAACAACTTACCCGCGTTAATTCGTGATGAACCAAAAAAAAGGCTGTCCATGTTGGACAGCCTTTTTTTTGCGGTTTCAAAACGACTTGTTAGTTAGCTGCGCATGAAATTGAGGGCAGAGCCCGCCTTAAACCAGGCTATCTGCTCCTTGTTTAACGTGTGATGGAGAGCGATTTCCTCGCTGGAGCCATCATTGTGATGAAGAACAGCGTTGATGCTGCTGCCCGCTGCCAGTTTAGTGAGCCCGTTGATATCAATGAGGTCATCCTCTTGGAGCCGGTCATAGTCGGCCTCGTGCACAAAGGTGAGGGGAAGCACGCCTTGCTTTTTGAGATTGGTTTCATGGATGCGGGCAAAACTTCTGGTAATTACGGCCCGGGCCCCCATATGGCGGGGGCTCATGGCGGCATGCTCCCGGGAGGAGCCTTCTCCGTAATTAGTGTCGCCCACCACCAGCCAATTTTTACCGGCCGCAGTATATTCGCGGGCCACCACGTTGACAGCCTTGGTCTCGCCGCTGATCTGGTTTTTAGTGGTTCCCACCCCATCGGTGAAGGCGTTGACCGCTCCGGTGAGCATATTGTCGGAGATATTATTCAAGTGACCCCGGAAGCGTAGCCAGGGGCCAGCTGGAGAAATATGGTCTGTGGTACATTTTCCCTTGGCCTTGATCAGCAACTGCAGGCTTTGAAAGTCTTTGCCGTCCCATGCGCCAAAGGGCGAGAGCAAGGCCAAGCGTTCAGAGGCAGGATCAACAATGACCTGCACCTGCGAGCGGTCCTCAGCTGGGGCAAGAAAGCCTTGGTCATCGTGAATAAAACCACCGCTTGGCACCTCCGCAACCTGGCCGGGACTGGTGAGAGTAAAGGTGGAACCGTCAGCAGCCTCCAGGAGCTCTTCGTAAGGATTACAGTCCATTTTGGCCACGCAGGCATAGGCCATGGCCGTTTCAGGGCTGCCGATAAAGGCGCAGGTTTCCGGATTGCCGTCAGCTCGTTTTGGAAAATTACGGTTGTAGGAGGTGACAATGGAGTTCTTGAAACCGGTTTTAACATCCTCGCGCTGCCATTGGCCGATGCAGGGTCCGCAGGCATTGGTAAGGATCACGGCGCCGATGTCTTCAAGTTTTTTGAGGATACCGTCCCGTTCAATGGTGGCCCGTACCTGCTCAGAGCCTGGAGAGATAAAAAGCGGTACTTGCAGCTTGGTCCCTTTTTCAAGCAGCTGGTCGGCCATGGCAGCAATGCGGCCCATATCCTCATAGGAGGAGTTGGTGCAGGAGCCGATAAGGGCCGTGGTCATATTAGTGGGCCAGCCACCCTTGGCCATATGGTCAGCCATTTTAGAGACAGGCGACGCCAGGTCCGGCGAATGGGGGCCAACCAGATGGGGTTCCAGGTCGCTGAGATTAATTTCGATAACCTGGTCGTAGTATTGTTCAGGATTGGCGGCAACCTCTGGGTCCGCAGCCAGAAGGTGGCGATACTGTTGGGCAAGCGTGGCTGTGTCGCCATGACCTGTGGCCTGAAGATAGGCGGCCATCCGCTCATCATAGGGGAAGGTTGAGGTGGTGGCGCCCAGCTCTGCCCCCATATTGCAAATGGTGGCCTTGCCCGTGCAGGAGATGGAGGCGGTTCCTTCGCCGAAGTATTCAATAACCCGATTAGTCCCTCCTGAGCAGCTCAAAAGGGAAAGAAGTTTGAGGATAACGTCTTTAGGTGCGGTCCAGCCACCCATGCTGCCGGTGAGTTTGACGCCGACCACCTTGGGATGAAGGACCTCCCAGGCCAGACCCACCATAACATCCACGGCATCGGCGCCGCCAACACCACAGGCAAAGCCGCCCAGGCCGCCGGCATTGGGGGTGTGGGAGTCGGTTCCCAGCATCATCTGGCCGGGAAAGGCGTATTGTTCAAGAACCACCTGGTGAATAATGCCTGCGCCCGGCTTCCAGCAGCCAAAACCATATTTCTGAGAGGCTGAGGCCAGAAAATCATAGACCTCCTTGTTCTGGATAGTGGCGTTTTCAAGATCCTTTTTAGCACCCTTATGGGCCTGGATTAGATGGTCGCAATGAACGGTGACAGGTACGGCCGCCTCGTCTTTGTCGGCCAACATATATTGCAAAATAGCCATCTGGGCCGTGGCATCCTGGAGGGCAATACGGTCGGGTCGTGTTTTAATATAAGAAGAGCCCGCTTCAAGCTCAGCAGATTTAGGGTCGTCAAGATGGCCATAGAGAAGTTTTTCGGCAAAGGTGAGGGGCCGGCCAAGCCGGGCCCTGATAATGGTGAGGTTCTCCTCCATTTTTTTATACACCCCTTCAACAAACTGAGGGGTTGAATCAACAGCAGTGCTCATCTGATATGTTCTCCTTCTACATAAAGGCAATAACGCCTTGTTTTTTATGATATTGTTTAACGGATCTTGTCATAAAATTCCTTGAGGTCCTGACTCAGGAATTTCTTTATTTTGTTTAAATTGCGGGAGTGGGCGGTGAAGATTTGTCCTAGACCTGAACTGCGCAGGAGGCCCACCACATGTTTTTCAACCTTCTGCCAGAGATGGCGGCGATAATCGCTCTCCAGGGTAACTAGGCTGAGAGGATTCTCCAGACGTTGTTTGAGGAGGCGGGGGAAGGTGACCCTGGTAAGCCAGGTCCAGAAGCCCATGACAACGAGGGTGACTCCGGCCAACGGAAAGGTGAGATGGACAAGCCCTGCTTCGCCTTGAAGGAGGGCCTCCAGCATGCTCTCCTCCGGGAAGCCAAAGAGAAGCTTGATGATCAAGCCGCTCAAGAAAAAAGCCAAGACAGCAGCGACAGCGGTAAGTTTGCTGATATCGAGAAATGTTGTCCGCACCTGCCTGCTGAAGTTGACCATGGCCTCACAGGTGAGTTGCAGCTCATTAACCTGCCGGTCAATATCCTGCAGAATGTGGAAAACGCGAAATTTCGGGGCAGTGAGAATCTTATTTTTGAGCTGGTCACGCTCCTGGCTCCAGGGTGTGCTGTCAAATCCTGTTGTCTTCTGTTCATCAGGGGCGCAGGTCAGAAAGATATGGGGGATATCCTTGCGGCCGGTCATCTGCGAGAGGTTCCAGCACAAGGTGCCGTAGGAGCGAACCAGATCGCTGGTTGAGTCACACTCGTCAATGCGGCTCATGACAAAGACCAAACGGTCTTCACCGGCGCTCTCGGGCAGCGTATCACGGATGGCCGTATAGGTCTCTTTTATGGTGCCGGCCTTGAGTGGGTCAAACATGAGAACCACCAGGTCGGCAAGCTTGGCAAGATGAGAGATGACGGCCATGTAATTATAGCCGCGGTCCTTCTCCGTTACCGAATCAAGCATGCCAGGACTGTCAATGATGGCCATGTCCGTTAACAGCGGGGTGTCGACTTTTTTGAGCTGCAGGTGGGAGATAAGCTGTTCGCCGAGATCTTTAAGGGCGGTAAAGGGTAGGTTTTCATCATTCACCAGGGAGGAGCCGGGGATTTCCTTGCCTGCCTCGTCGGCGCCCTCATGGGTTATGATGGTAAAAGAGTCGTCAGTGGGGGCCTGGCCGGTGCGTTGGATATCTTCTCCGGTCAGCTCATTAATCAGAGTGGATTTGCCGGAGGAATAATTGCCGATGAGAAGAACAATGGGCTTCCATTTGAGGAGGGATTCCAGATCACTAAAGTCCCGATTATACTTCTCAAAAAGTGGAAGTAGAGTTTGGTGTATCCTGTTTTTAAGCAGATTTTGCAGTTCCTTTTCATCCATAGCAGTGGCCTTCCTTATTGCAGAGACGGGGGCTTGAAAACCAAAGCGGTTTTTGAGGCCCGGAAGAGGATTGTGTAAACATTAGTTTTTACCTTGAACACCTCGGTAAAACAAGGGATTTGATTCTGAGAAGGAGTGGGAATGACCATGGAAGAAGAGAGTATTTCCGCTGTCACAAGGCAAAAAAAGAGCCGGAGGAAGGCAGGATTTCCGCCGGCTTGAAGAGAGGTGAGGATGGAGAGCGGCAATGAGGTGTTTTGCCATGCCCAGGGTGAAAAAGATTTTTACCTCTACGACATTAATCAGCCCCCAAAAAACTGAAATGATGCCGACGAACAGAGGTTATGAAACCAATTTATCATCAGCACCATTCCTCACCAGAGATTGTTTGCGGGGCATCACATTTCAGTGACGATACCGTCTAAGGAGTCGAAAATACGCATCTCGTGACGGGATGGTTCAAATTCGGGCGTGAAGGAGTTGCGGCGAATGGTAACCTGGCGGGTACGCCTTCCTGCTACGGTATCATCCTGCTCGCCGTTTGTTGAGTGCAGTTTACTGCTATAGGAGTTGCGACTCATGAGCATGGCCAGATGCATTGACGTGGAGTTCCAGGATTCGCCCTCAGCAAGGCGTAGAGCAAGGCTTTCCTCTTCTTTAAGGTCTGAAATAAGGAGGGCGCGCTGGTGGGCGGCGGCAAGCTGGCGCTCTGTCTTCGTTGAGGGCATTCTTTTTTTCATCGTAACCTACCTCACGGTAATTTAGTAACGTGTATCCCGTCTTTACTATGGCAAGACGGGATTTATGCACCTTGTAAAAATAGGTTACAGGAGAGGGATTGTGAAAAAAATGGGTGAATGGTTTATTCTGATTTAGGTCTTTGTTTAGTTTTTCTAAACAAAAAGGAGGTGCTGATAATCATTTAAAAGAGCGTCTTTTTCTGGTAGAACATGGGGCAGAATATAATCTTGAGAAATAACGGGATGTTCTTGTCGTTTAACTACTGATCCTTCTGTTCTTGTCTTTTCTTTTCAACTCAATTCCCCTAACTAAATTCGGCAGGTTTTTCTGCTGGAAGCGGTTTTAAGAAAAAAACAAAAAATGTTGCAATACCCACAAATAGATCCTGTGATTTTGCGAATTGGCCCTTTGGCCCTCCACTGGTATGGGCTGATGTATGTTCTGGGTTTTGGGGCCACTTTTTTTTTGGTTCGCCGCCAGATTCGCCTCTATGCCATTGAAGAACTTGCCCCTCTGTTTGAGAACCTGAACATGGTGCTACTTGTCAGCCTTGTTCTGGGGGGCCGTTTGGGATATGTCCTTTTTTATAACCTCTCCTATTATCTCCACCATCCTTTGCAGATTGTGAACACCCTGGCCGGGGGTATGTCTTTTCATGGCGCTCTTCTAGGGGTCCTGGTTGGTGGGGTCTGGTTTTGCCGTAGGCATAATCTCCATTTCTTGAAGGTGGCCGATATCTATGGGGCCACCATCCCGGTGGGGCTTGGCCTGGGCAGAATAGGCAATTTTATTAACGCTGAATTATATGGCCGGGTGAGCGATGTGCCTTGGGCCATGGTCTTTCCCGGCGGTGGTCCTCTTCCCCGCCACCCATCCCAACTCTACGAGGCAGCCCTTGAGGGCGCACTTCTTTTTATTCTTTTGGCATGGATGTCTGGGCTGAAGAGAAAAAAAGGCTGGGGCCACGGTTCCATCTTGGCCCTGTTTCTGGTTTACTATGGAATCCTGCGTTGTTTTGTGGAACTTTTTAGGGAGCCGGATAGCCATATAGGTCTCATGGCAGATTTTTTAAGCCGCGGCCAGTTGCTAAGCATTGCCATGGTTGCTGTTGGCTTCTTGCTGCTCCGGTTTTCCCTGAGGCGGCCGCCGTCTGCATGATCCTTTTGCCTTCAGGTCCGCCTCCTCCGATGAATAACAGGTTGTAACGAAAACATTATGAAACGCCATCTCTTAAACATTTTTTTCGCGCTGACTCTTATGACGACAAATACCCTGTATGCCACGGAACTTGCCCCCCATCTTCACAAGGATACCCTTGATAACGGATTGACCGTCATGGTCAAGGAAATGCCGGGCAGCAAGGTTGCAACAGTCCAGATTTGGGTGAAGGCCGGCTCCATCTATGAGGATGAGTCAGAGGCGGGTATTACCCATCTTATTGAGCATATGATTTTTAAAGGGACGCCGAGCCGTGCCCCTGGTCAGTTGGCCGAAGAGATTGAAGGGCTGGGGGGGCGGATCAACGCCTACACCTCTTATGAGCACACGGTATATCATGCAACCCTGTCGGCCCGTCATTGGCAGCAGGCCTTGGAGGTCCTTGCCGATTCTGTCCAGAATTCTCTCTTTGACGCCACCGAGCTCGAGCGGGAAAAGAAGGTTGTCCTTGAAGAGATCGGCATGCGCAATGATCGGCCAGGCACAAAGCTTTTTCAGAATCTGATGGAAAAGTCCTATCAGGTTCATCCCTATCGCCTCCCTATTATCGGCACGGTGGAGAGTGTCAGCGGCTTTAGCCGAGAAGATATTTTGCAATATATGGACAAACATTATCACCCCGAAAATATGATGGTACAGGTGGTGGGTGATGTTAGATACGCCGAGGTGCGCAATACCGTTAAAAATGTCATGGGCTCCATGGCCAAGGGTGAGTATGTTCAGCCCCCTCTGCCTGTTGAGCCGGCAAAGGAGGAACCGGCCTTTTTTGCTCTGGCTGAAGATGTGGGGCAGAGTCATCTTGCCCTTTCCTTTCCGGGCACCGCCTTTGTTGATGCCGATACTGCGGTGCTTGACGTCATTGCCTCGATCTTAGGCCAGGGTGAAACCTCGCGCCTCTTTCACGAACTCCGCGACAAGCAGCAGCTTGTCTATCGCATCAATTGCGCCTCTTTTACACCCAAATATCCCGGCCTGGTTGAACTGACCGCAGTGTTGAATGCTGAAAATATGGAGGCCGCCATGGAGGCGGCCATGGCAGAGGTCTTTCAACTCAAATATCTACCGGTGAGTGATGAGGAGCTTAACCGGGTGAAGAGAAACCTGGAGGGTGATTTTGTCTTTAATCTCGAACGTGCTGAAGGCCAGGCCCGCACCCTTGGCTCTTTTGAGTTTTTGACAGGTGATCCAACCAATACCCTCTACCTTGATCAGATCCGTTCCGTTACCAAGGAGGATATCCTGGCCATGGCCAATAAGTATTTCCGGCCTGAGGTGATTACCGGAGGCTTTCTGGCTCCACGAAATGCAGAACTTGCCATTGACGAAGCTGCATTTAAGAAGATTATCGCCCGGGCCGATGAACGGGCCCGCAAAGGGGTGCCTGCTTCCTATCTGGATGCTTCCTATCTCAGCAATGTACATAGCTTCACCCTGAAAAACGGCTTGACCCTTTTGGTTCGCGAAGATGCCAATGTTGAGACGGTTGCCATCCGGGCCGTCTTCCCTGGTGGTCTTCGCTCTGAAACCGATGTGACCAATGGCGCCTTTGCCTTCATTGCCGACCTTTTCCCCAAAGCAACAGAGAACCTTTCGGCCCGCGAGCTTGCCGTGCAGGTTGCCGATATGGCCGGGAACCTGCACGGATTTAACGGGAAGAATACCTTTGGTCTGAAGGGGGATTTCCTGGCCCGTTATTTTGCGCCGGCCATGACCCTGGTCCGCGACGTTATTCTTACCCCTGGTTTTGACCCGGAAGAGGCAGAAAAAATTAGGCCGGAACTCTTGGCCCAACTCAAGCACCAGGAGGACTCTCTGCCATCCCTGGCCTTCCGGGAGTTCAACAGGCTTCTTTTTCAGGGCCACCCCTATGGCCTTAATACCCTTGGTGCCGAAGGCTCCTTGGCCCGCTTGAAGGTCAATGAGCTAAGGGCCATTTATAGGGAGCACGCCCAGCCCGACAAGATGGTCCTCACCGTGGCTGGTGCCGTTAAGGCTGAGGAGGTGAAGGACCTTGTGGACGATCTCTTTGGTCAGTGGCAGGGGCCAGAATCGGGACAGAGCCTTGCCGAAGAGAGCTTTCTGCCCCCGGAACTGCCGGTGAAACCGGAAATTTTCTCCATTGAGCGCGATAAAGAGCAGGTCCATATCATCGTCGGCTTTTTGGGAACTACCCTGACAAGTGACGACAGGTTTGCCTTGGAGGTTCTTGATAATATCCTAAGTGGTCAGAGCGGCAGACTTTTTAGTGAGCTGCGCGACAAAAAGAGTCTGGCCTATAGTCTGTCCGCCTTTTCCCTTGTCGGCCTAGATACCGGTTCTTTCGGTATCTATATAGGCACCAGCCCGGATAAACGGGACGAGGCCGTCAAATCCCTGTGGAAGGAACTTTATCTTGTCTTGGAGCAAGAGGTGAGCGAGAAAGAGCTGCAGCGCGCTAAAAATGTTCTTACCTCCAGTTACGAGCTGCGCCTGCAAACCCATAGCGAACAGGCCATGGAAATGGCCCTTAACGAAACCTATGGACTGGGGCAGGATCATGGCAGCCGTTATCTCAAAGAGATAGATGCGGTGGATGCTGCCAAGGTTCTCGAAGTGGCACGGAAATACATCCAGCCCGAGCATTATGTTATGGTGACTGTAGGCGCTTCAGGGAACTGAAAAACTACTGCGCTAGGAAATCCTGCGTCAAAAAAAGGCTTAGAATGCTCACTTACATACGTAAGCTCCGCTTCTTCGCCCTTTTTTTCCTTGTCTTTCCGTCGCTCGCTACGTTTTTACAGCACCCTGACTGATTAGAGATTTTGATTTTTTATACTGAATAAAAACCAGAAAACGAGATGAAAATGCTTGAGAAAATGATAGCGCCCTCCATTTTGTCTGCCGATTTTGCGCAGTTGGGCCAGGAAATAAACGATGTAGTTGCGGCAGGTGCCGATGTTATCCATGTCGATGTGATGGACGGCCATTTCGTTCCTAATATTACCATTGGCCCCCTGGTGGTTGATGCGGTGCGCAAAATCACCGACAAGCCCCTTGATGTCCACCTGATGATTAGTGATGCAGATAAGTATATTGAGGACTTTGCCAAGGCCGGCGCCGATTGGATCACCGTCCATGTTGAGGCCTGTCCCCACCTGCATCGCACCATCCACATGATCAAGGAGTTAGGGAAAAAGGCTGGCGCCGTGCTTAACCCGGCCACGCCACTTTCAAGCCTCGACTATATCCTTGAGGATCTTGATCTGGTTATGCTGATGAGTGTTAACCCCGGTTTTGGCGGCCAGTCCTTCATCCCCTCCACCCTGGATAAGGCAAGGGCCTTAAAAAAGATGATTGATGATAAGGGCTTGGATACCGGTATTGAGATTGATGGCGGGGTAAGTCCTGCCACCATCGAAGAAATTTCCCAGGCCGGCGTCAATATCTTTGTGGCCGGCTCTGCGGTTTTTGGTGCTGACAGTTACGAGGGCGCCATCTCAGCCCTGAAGGCCAGGTGGTAGAATTGTAGTTTTAAGAAGCGTTCTTTCCCAGCATGCAGAGGGAAAGGTCTCCCGCAGTGACTGCGTTGAACTAAAAAAAGAGGGATGGAGCCGTAAGCTCCATCCCTCTTTTTTTTTAATCGTCAAAGGGCCAGGGAAAGTAGCTGCCCTCCATGGGTGGATCCGGGGATAGCCTGCCTTTTTCTCCGCGCCAGAGGGCGGTCTGGCGGCGGCTTAGCGCCTTAATCTTTATCTCTTTGCGGGTCTCTTTGCCGGTCTTATCCACGGCAGTAACGGCAAGGGTTGGTCCTGGGTTTGGGTCTGTGTAGAAGGAGGAGGGCATGGTAAAAGCGACTTGCGAGCCCTCTTTGTTGATGGGATGTAAGTCAAGCTCAACCCCTGCCACCTGCTCCCAGAAGAATTGCAGGCTTTGCCGCGCCTCATCCCGGCTGCCGCTGGCATCTATGACCACATTTTGGCCAACAAGGTAGCCGTCAGCAAGGTTGGCAAAATTAATCTCAGGAGCCGGGCTGCCAAGCTCAATATCGATGGTCACTGTCTTGGTGGCAGAACGGAAGCCTCCCTTTTTAAAACGATAGCGTATGGTGTCAGTGGCCGCTTCAAAGGGATCTGGAGTATAGATGTGGCTTGTGCGATTATGCTTTACCAAAGAACCCTTGGCGGCCTTGCCAACGATCTCCACATGCACCGCCTGGGGAACATAGGGGCTGGAATTTGCTTCCTGCCAGAGGCGGCCCCAGTCAATGGTGACGGCCCCGGTACTGATGGTGAAATATTTTACGTCCTTAGCCAGCACCTTCGGTTTCTGGGGTTTGAGTATTTTTTTCTTGGCCTTTTCTTTTTTCTTTTCTGTTTCTTTCTTGGCCATTGCGGCCAGATCAGGACCAGTGATTGTTACCACCGCAACGCTACTGCTATCTGTGCCATCATTGACGATGAACTCAAAGCGATCTTCACCGGCAAAGGTGCTGTCGGGAAGATATGTAAGCATGGGAGCAGTGCCTGATAATCTGCCATGGAGGGGCTGGGCCGTTATTTCATAGAGCAGTGGTTGCTTGTCCTGGTCCGCAGCAGTCAGCTCAATGGCAAGTTCGCCACCCTTGCTGCCCATGGCATAGGAGGCATCTTCAGTTGTAGGGATAAAGTTCTCCGCCATCTTGCGACCAGGAGTCTGTTCGACAGTGGCGACGCGCTTTACATTATTGGTCTCTATGACCTCATCGGAGCCGGAAAAGAGAAAAAAGGAGCCGATAAGAAGAAGTACGATAACGCCACCGACGATACCTGTGAGGACACCTTTGTTTATTTCGGCAAGAGGCGCCGGGATGACTAAGGCCTTTTTGGTGGGCCCTTTTTCTCCTTCGGTCATCAGGGCCTCAAGCTCATTGTCATCCTCAGCTCCGGCCTGCTTCATGAATTCGTCGTCATCCCCAGCGGCCTGGGGACCATCGTCAGCTTCAAGTTCGATAAATTCCTGATCGTCGCCCTCTGTCTCGCCAAGCATTTCGGCAAAGTCAATTTCTTCGGCCTGGAAAGGATCATCGTCTCCGGCATCACTATCAATATTGGCAAAGAGTTGGTCCATTTCGTCAAGTTCGGATTCAAAGGCTGATTCCGCAATATTATCAGCCTCTTCGGTGCTTAGCTCAGGGTCTTCCTCAGGGGGAGCGGGTTCTTGTTCTTGGACATCAGGTGTGTTTTCCTCTTCCTGAGTAGTCTTGGTGGGTAAGGCATCAAAATTGTTTTGGTCAAGTTCGCCAAGGTCATCGGTTGGAGATTCTTCAGGTGGAACAACTTTTTCTACACTATTGCCTGCAAAGAGTTCATCAAGTTCATCTGGTTCGGCAGCAGCAGAACTATTACTACTGAGCAGGGCGTCAATGTCACTTTGGTCAAGCTCATCCAGGCCCTCTACAGCGCTTTCTGCGGAGAGATCTGCTTCATCAAGCAGGGCATCAATATTATCCTGGGCCAGTTCGGGAAGTTCGTCAAGGTCGGGACCGGATTCACCTTCTGCGCTGCTGAGCAGGGCATCGATATTGTCCTGGTCAAGCTCATCAAGACTAAAATCATCTGCTGCTTCAGTATCATAGCCCGTGCCACTGAGGAGAGCGTCAATATTGTCCTGTTCCAAGGAGTCATCATCCTGACCTCCGGCATGGGCACCACTGTCCGCAGAGGCATTCCCTGATAACAAGGCGTCAATATTGTCCTGATCCAGCTCAGTCATCGCCTGATCTTCGCCAGTTGCCTGGGAGGAGGAATCGTCAGCGCTTAAGCCTAGCAGCGCATCAATATTGTCCTGATCAAGCTCTCCACTGTCTTTTTCCGTGGCAGATGCTTTTTGCGAACTCTTATCTGTGCCCACAGCTCCGAGGAGCTCGTCAATATGGTCTTGACTTAGATCATCAGCAGTGTCTCCAGTATCGTCGAGCCACTCGTCAAAATCTGCATCTTTATCGGCCATGGATTGCCCCCTTGGTCATCATACTTAATAACTTTCTGCGTAGGAGTGCAGGGCCCGATAGATAGGGTCTGACATCTCAACGGTAACGGCGTAGCTGCGCCGTTCACCCCTGACGTTACGGCCGTTCATGTGGATCCGGAGAAAGCCATCGATTTCTTCAATTACCCCTTCAAGTTGTTGCGGATACTTGACCCTAATGGGATACTCGGGCACAGCCTGGGTATTGATCATGGCCGTCATCTGGTCCGCCAAGGTAAGGCCGAGGATTGTGGTCTTTTTAACATTGTAGTTGGCGATAACCCTGAAAGGCCGCACAGCAACGGTCGTGGGGCCGTAAAACTCCCAGAAATCCTCCATGGCGTCATCGCAGATCAGGGTGATAAGTTCCGACAGGTTGGAATAGCTCCGGGCATTGATTCGTTCCGGTGGAGGGGGATAGGGCATGAGTACCCCTCCGGACTGGTCCTGGGCCTGGAGGGCAGGAGCCGTAAGCATGGTGATTATGGCCAGGGCCAGGAGAATGAAAGTCAATTTTGAGCTTAATTTTTTCAGCATGGTGTTCTCCTAGTTTGCCATTCCCTTGACAGCGATAGTGTAAGGCTGGTCAATGGAGTGGAAAAGGCCGAGCAGTTCTCTGTTTAGAGGCAGGGTATAGCGCCAGGCAGTTTTTATAATTCCATTTTTCAGACTGACCAGACGACCTTGTAAGACCAAGGTTTTCCTGGTGTTTGAAAAGGTGGAGACAACCACATAATCAAGCTCCTGGTTGTTGTTGGCCAGTTCATTGATATTGCGGGACAGGATGAATTCGCCCGTCTGGGCCAGGATGTTAATTTCTTTACCCAGGCGGAGCTCGGTGACTTTAAGGCCCCGGTCGGAAAGGTCGGTGAGGAGATACTCGGCCATCATTCTGCCGAACTCGGTTTCCCTTTTTAGGTCGGCAAGGGGCACAGCGCCGACAATGGCGACCCGTGCGGAATAGTTTTTCTCGCCGTCATCCTTGAGACCATAGAAAACCTTTCCTGCCACCTCGCGAGAAAGCTCGGAGAGAAGGGCCTCGGTGCCCATGGTCCTAGAGGCATCAGGCATATAGTGATAGACCCGGTAGCGGCCAGGGGTGTAACGACTGCGACGTTGCTGATGGCGTGCCTCTTCTTCAGCAAGATCAAGATAAGCACTTGGCGCACCGTAATTGAGTCTGGATTCAGGGCCACCCTGGGGAGGCTGGGTAGCAATGCCCGGCTTAGATGCTGGTGCCGTCTTACTTGGTGGGTCTGGATAGGGAGCGCCCGGAATAATGGCAGTCTGTTCCCTCTCTTCTGGGGCATCTTTTCTCATGATCGGTGCTTTTTGTGCTGCTTCTGATTCCGGCAGGATGGCCATGGTTGGATCGGCCTGGGCCGTCTGGATCGGGGGAACATTAATCTGGACGGCTATTTGGCCGTGATTTCCTTGGGCCATCAGCGGTGAGCAGCCCAGTCCGGTCAGTGAAACCAGAGAGATCGCGGCAAATACCTTAGTGATTCTTTTTTTCATTGTGTCCTCCCAATGTGGTGCAGGCAGATGAACTGCATGTGGTGTAATTTTTTTATTGTTACCAGGTATCATGGGGCAGCATAAACGTGCATGACATGGCCTGTGTATGAGCCCTTGTTCCTTTGCGGTAATGGCTAGGGAGCATGGCTACAAATTCTTGAAACAATAAAGCCGAGCCGCCTGGTGGCGGCTCAGCGTTCAGAACGCATTATCTTTTACGATCCTTTTAAATCTCAAGCCGCTTTAAGTACAAGGGGGGCGGGGCAGCCTTGTTTGCCGAGGTAGTGTCCGCCAGCATGCGACCGGTTAAGCTGTTTTTGGGAAAGATAACCGTTGAGCTTGCCAGCAGGGCAGCGGTCTTATTGTTTAAAATACGGGCGGTGACAATGATATCCTCATTGCCGACAAAATAGGTGCCGGTGAGCATGGCATCGGCTTTTACTGTCGGTGCTATTTCTTCCTCAATCCTGGCCAGGCCGAATTCACCTTTTTTTTCCTCAACGCGGATAGAGGTTGATTTGCGGATTTCAACCACGGTAAAGGCGTGGCGCTGGAATTCGTTCATCAGTTGTTCTGAAAGATAGCGGCCAAAAGATGAAGTTTTGTGCAGCTTGCTGCTCTCGACAAAGGTTGTCACAACCAGGCCATTGGCCATATCGCCGCTGTCTGGGTCTGGGTCGGCCATGTTCGTCAGGAGTTCAGCAGCCATGGCCTCAATGGAAAGGACAAGGCCGGTTGCCTCCTGGTGCGGAGCAATGGCTGGTTTGGTGGCCAGAGGCGTGGTTTTTTGGTTAAAAGCAGTGCAGGCCGGTAGAGAGGCGATGCACAAGAAAAACAGTATGTTGGAGAGGCGCCTTAACATAACCTTTGTCTTCCTTAATAGAGAGGATTGGCCAAATGTGCTGCTCTGGTAAAAAATGGGCAGTGGCGAAAAAAAATCAAATTTCTATCTTGTCATCGGCCCAATTCGCCAACAGCTTTAACTAAAAGCTGCGATATTAATAAAAAAGACATAAGTAGATTGGCTTTAGGCCACATGTGGTGCTCAAAGGGCCCTTTGGCTACAAGATGTGGCCTGCCAACGGTTTCTAAAAAAAGTGTAGCACGTTTAGCTTGCGGAGAGTAAATGCTTTTCGCATGGCTGGATAATTCCAGCTTTAGTCAGCGGAAAAGCGCCGCTATCCCCATATTGGTCGAAAGTTATTATCACAAGAGAGTTGTCGAGTCATGAGTGACGATGTCCCCCGTCAGGAGTTAATAGATGATGAAGCATTCATGCTAGCCGATGGCGGTGAGATGCCTGAGGTTGCTTTTCACAGCGCACTCTATTATCTGACAAAGGATGATGAAGGGCCCTGTCTTACTTTGAGCCAAGAGGAAGTTAGCATTCTCAAAAGAGCAGTGGTGCGGCGTTATAATGCCATTGTTCTCCGTGATTTATGCCCTGAAAATAAAAGCATGTCTATTTATCGCGGCTTAGAACGCAGTGCTGATAACTGGCAGCGTCTGAAATCATATGCCAATCAGGAAAATATTGACATCTCCCAAGTACAAGCCCAGGCCGCAAAGGCCCTGGTTAATTTTATCAAGCATGAGTATGATGCCGTTGTTTGTAAGGGAGAGGTGTGCTGCGTGAACTGCAGTCAGGAAAGGCTCAGTGCCTATGCCAAAAGTCTTGGTGTTGTTCTTGAGAGCGAAGTCGAAGAGTGGCACAAGCTCTTCTAAATTTCTTTAGCTAATCATTGATATCTGACAATTTTTATGGGGATAGCCGAAAAAAAGCCTGACACCCTGTCTTCTGTTTATGGTGAGAGGGCCCGGAAGTACCGGCAGGAAATTGAGGTTTTACTCCAAGGCAGATTGCCGGAAGGCTGGCAATGGGTAGCCAGTTCAAAAGATACCGTGGTTGCGGCAACCGCAACAGAGCCTTTTGTATTTTATAAGGAATTTCTGCCGCGAAGCCCCTTTGAGAAAATAAAAAGTCTGGTGCGGGGCAGCCGTTGCCAGCGAGCCCGGCAGCAGAGCGCTATGCTGAAGGCTGCGGGCCTGGAAAGCCCTGCTGTTTTATGTTGGGGACGGGGGAGAAGAAACGATTTTCTTCTCACTGCCGGCTTTGCAGGCAGTGGGTTTTTTCAGTTTTTGAAGAGCCATTTTTCGGGTTCATTAAGCAGCGATCAACTTCTCCGAAAGAGGCGGCTCCTGCAGGAGGCTGGCAGCCTCATAGGTAAACTGCATAGTGCGGGTATCAGTCATGGCGATCTGCGCCAGGACAATCTTCTTGTCCGAGAAGAAAAAGAGGGATTTGTCTTTTGCTTCATCGATAATGAAAGCAATAAGATGTGGCGGCAGGTCCCGATGGCCAACATTATCATTAACCTTATTCAGTTTTCCATCTGCAGTGGTCATGTCTTGACCCGCAGCGATCTTCTTCGCCTGTTTAATTCATATGGCCAGGAGTATCCCCGTTTTCATCATGGCGTGGAGCGGAGGAAGCTTTTTACAAAGGTAATGGGCCGGAGCCGCCAGAGAATTCTTTATTATAATGTCAAAGACGACCTCAGTGGCGCCGTTAGGATCGACTCATCACAGGGCACAGGCTGGTACGACGGGCAAACCGTTCTTGGTCAGCAGATCGAGGCAGGCGTTGATCTTAGCCATTGGTTTAGGCAGGGAGAATTTTGCAAGGATGATAAAGAGATCCAGGTCAAGGTGCTTTCCTGTCCAGATGGTATGGTGGTTGCCAAGAGGTTCCTGGGCCGGGGCGTTCTCTCTCTCTTAAAGGCCTGGTTTCGTCTTGAGCGTGCCCCTCGTCTCTGGCAGATGTCGTCTATCTTCCAGGCTCTGGAAATCCCCATTGCCCCTCCCTTAGGTTATCTTCTGGCAGGATGTGGGCCGTGGCGGCGGGAGAGTTATTTCTTTAGCGACTATGCTGGGGGCAAACGAGACCTGCTGACAATATCCAAAGAACGGCCTGAACTCATTTCCCGACTTTGCCGTGAGAAGTTTTTTTCACGTATTGCCTTTTATCTGTCCCGGCTTCATAACAACGGTTATTGTCATGGTGATACCAAATGGGCAAATATCATGGTGGATGAGGAAAGAGGCGATTTGCTCTTTATTGATCTTGATGGGGCGGGGCAGGTGAAGGCCCCCTTAGGGCGCGCAATAGTAAAAGATGTCAGCCGCTTTGTGGTGGATATGCTGGAGCATGGTTTGGCAGCGGCTGAAGTTCGACAATTTGTTAAAGAATACAGCAATATGCGAGTGTTGGATGGCGCGTTCGTCCAGAAGAAAATCACTCCCCATATTAAGAAGGCCCTGGCTCGCCACGGTAGGCCGGATATCGATGTCCTGGGAATATGGGAGGCGTGAAATATGCTTTTTTCAGTGATTATCCCCACCCATAATGGTGCCCGTTTTCTTGAACGGTCCGTAAACTCAGTTCTTAAGCAGAGCTTTGACGATTTTGAGGTGATCATTGTTGATGATGGCTCAACGGATTCCACCCCACAGGTCATTGCGGGTTTGGTGGAGAAAGAAAATGGCAAGGTCCATTCGTTAAGCCAGAAAAACAGTGGGCCCGGAGCTGCCCGCAACCAAGGGGTGGAGCTGGGCAGCGGCAGGTATCTGCTCTTTCTTGACGATGACGATGAACTCCTCCCCGGAGCGCTTGCTCTTTTTGCTGCACAGATAGAAAAATATGATCAGGCAGATTTTTTATGGGCTGGCCATTATTCTCTAGATGAACAGGGCAAAAAGAAAAAGCATGGAAGGCGGCCCTTTTCTCCTGGCAACCTGGATAATTTCTGTGATTACATCAGAGGGCGTTTCGGCCTTTCCCAAGGCGAAGGGGTTATGAAACGGGACATCTTTGCACGCTTGCACTATCCGGAAACCATCCGTAATAACGAGGATGTCGTTTTCTTTGCCCAGATTCTTGCCCTCTACAAATGCCAGGCTATTGATGGATACGCGGTGATCATCCATAAACGCAAAGAGAGTTGCCGCCACAATGTTGAGTCAATCAGGGCCACCAGCGCTCTCATCGCTGATCTCCTCTTTGATCCGGACATCTTACCCCAGGAATATATGCCCTTTAAAGATGAGTTCGTCTCCAGCCGGGGCCTGAGTCTTTTTCGTTCCCTCTATTATGCAGGGCGTTACAAAGAGGCTCGGGAGGCATTCGCCAAGGCCATCAACATTTATCCGGCCCATATTTCTAAGTGGAGTTATCTGCGCAAATATCTGCGATCCTGGCTCGCCTTTTGAAGAACTGCGGACAGTATTGGTGTTTTTTTGTCACTTGACCGGATTTCGGCAGAATGCTAAGGCTTCTGCAGAGTTTGCTAGGTGTTGAAGATTTCTTTTTTGTACAGGTTTATAAGTGAAAGAAAATAATAATAAAATAACCATTCTCCACCTCTGGAGCAGTTTTAAGGGTGACTATGAGCTCTTTAACCAGGTCGTCATGGGCCTTACCGATGGCTACCACCATATAGTCTGCTATATGACCGGCGAGCCGCCGGCCCAAGAGGTACTCCATGATGCCGGCTATGATGTGCGCTGGCTGGGTTATAAGAAGAAAGACCTGCGGAGATTCAGCGGTGGTGCCACAAAACAGCTCTCGGAAATTATTGAAGAAAATCAAGTGGACATCATCCATGCCCATCGTCATAAGGCCACCTTTTATGCGGCCTTGACAGCCAGGAAACATGCCGGGCTTAAGGTTGTTTCTTCGGTGCATGGTCTGAAACGTTCCAGGGGTGTGGTGCGTATGATAAGTAATAGATTGCTTTGGCCCCGTGTTAACAAGATCATTGCCGTTTCCGAGGCGGTAAAAAGGGATATCCTCAAGGAGAACCCCTGGTTCCCCGGCGAACGGGTTGAGGTGGTCTATAATGGTGTTAATATTGAGCGCTTTAAGAACGCCGGTCTCGACAAGAAGGAGGCTCGGGCTCATTTCTTCCTACCGGAAAAGGCCTGGATCTGGGGGGCAGTGGGACGACTGGCCCCTGTCAAGGGCCACGAGACCCTGCTGAAGGCCTGGGCCGGAGCGGGGTTGGGGAAATTGGGCTGCCACCTTGCCCTGGCTGGTGATGGTGATCTCCATGACCACCTGGCCGCCTTGGCCGTGGAATTGGGCATTGACGGCCAGATAAGCTTCTTGGGGCAAATCAGCGAGGTGCCAAAGTTTCTTAAGGCCTTGGACGGTTTTGTTATGCCGTCGCTCCATGAAGGTTTTGGCTTGGCACTTGTGGAGGCCTTGGCTGCTGGTCTCCCGGCAGTGGCCAGTCGCGTCGGTGGCATTCCGGAAATTCTCACTGAGTTGACAGGTAAGGGACATACCTTTCTGGTGCCGGCACAAAATGATAAAGAGTTAGGGGCAGCTATGGCAAAGGTGGTGTCATGGTCTGATGAGGAGTATCGGCAAGCTGTTGATCATGTGAGTGGACATGTCAAGCGCTTTGCCGCCCAGAGTATGCTTGACCATATGGACGCTCTCTATAATGGCCTCACCAGTATATAAACAGGTAAAGCGATTTCAAAGGGTGGAATTACAGAAGTGAAAATAAAAAAAATAATAGGATATTTTCCCAGGCTTCTACGCCGCATCTACCTTTCTCCTCAGTTGGCAAAGTTAGGCAAAGGGGTATTGATTGGCAAGAATATAACGTGGCACAACCGAAAAGGTATATCTATTGGAGATGATGTATTTATTGGGAGTGGTTCTCGCTTAGAAACCTTAAAAAGAGTCAGCAAGGATCCAGTTGAAGTTCGACTTTATATTGGTGACCGGACAAGCTTGCAACAGGGATGTCAGGTTGTAGCTTGTGATAAAATTATTATCGGTAATGATGTGCTAATAGCAGCTAATGTTCTCGTTACAGACCATGATCATATCCTTGACCACCCGACAAAAACTCCCTCCGCCGTCAGGGAGTTGCGTTTTGCTCCGGTCATCATAGAGGATGGTTGCTGGCTGGGCTATGGCTGCGTTGTTCTAAAAGGGGTACGGATCGGCGAGCGTTCAGTGATTGGCGCTAATGCCGTGGTGACAAAAAACATTCCTCCTTATTCTGTGGCTGTTGGTAATCCGGCCCGGGTCATCAAAAAGATCGATCTGCCGAAAGGGACAGCTTGATTTTTTGTCACTCCCTTTCTTGATAATCTATCAGGACTTTCTCCAGCATTTCAGCAGATGATACAACAGCCGTATGTCTTTATAGACGTATGGCCATGCTCCTTTGAACAGTTCGTGTTCGTGGGCTGTGCCGCCGTTTGTTTCGCTGAGGTGACGCCCCAGTCGGAGATAGGCCCGTCGTAACTCTTTGTGCAGGATGGGGGAGTATTTTGCGAAATTCGGGTTGTGCAGGAGTTTCTTGTACCAGTGGATCTTGTCGGACTTGATGGTGGTAGTGCTGGTGGAGGTGTTGGTGCCATGTTCTCGGCGGCAAAAAAGGGGGGCTGTGAGCTGGCCTATCTTGCCTGCCTTGCAGAGAAGCACTGGCATCTCCAGATCTTCATAGCAACGAAAGCTGGGGTCGAAACCGCCAAGATCCTTCACGGTCTTGGTGCGGAAAAGACCGGTGGCAAAGACCGGTAAGATTCCTTGCAGGAGTGAAGGGATCGGGTCATCCTGGCTAAAGAGAAGACGCCTCTTGTCGTCAAGAATTGTCTGGCCAGTAAGAGAGGTGGCCTGGACAGAAAGGCCGTCTGTAAAGACAGCCACATGGTCTTGATTTTTTTCTAAGAAAAGGGCTCTTTTCTCAATGCTGTCTTCAGGTAAGAAATCGTCAGAGGCAAGCTCGCAGAAAAAGTCGCCTCTAGCCATCTCAAGGCCCATATTAAGGGAATTCATCAGGCCCTGGTTCGGATGGCCATGGACAAAACGAAAGCCGCCACGTCTATTTAGTATGTCATTAATGACAGAGACGCTGTTGTCCGTTGAACCGTCATCAATGACAATGAGGTCGATGGCAGGCCAGGATTGGTTCAGAACAGTTTCAATAGCCTGTCCGACATAATTCTGATGGTTGTAAGAGGGGATAACAACAGTGACGGTGGAAGGTGAGCTCATCTTGTCCATTGCGGGAGGGTGCGGTGCCAACGGTCTGGGTTTACTTGCCCCGAAGTTGTTCGGCGACTCCATAAAATTGAAATTTATTCTTGCGGCCCCGGTGTTTGGCAATGGCCAGCACCTGAGCAAGAAAGGAACGGTCTCCCTTGGGAAATTTTCGGAACTTGCAGTAGTCGTGGTAGCAGCGCATGCGCTCACTCCAACTTGTCTGGGGCCAAGGGGTGGTAAGATGGAGAACTGCTAAATCATTGGCCTGCTTGTGGCGAGAAATAAGCTTGGACAAGGGCCAACAGCCTTGACGTTTCGTACGCTCCAGGTCGATGGGGTGGGCAGTCCACTGGTCGCCTTCTTTTTTGGCAAAGATATGCCAGGCAAAAAGATCGATATGGGCCAGGCCATGGTCATGCATGATAGCTATCATTTTGGCAACTGCCCGGGCCAAGGGCTGCCTCTGTTTAGCGGTGGCGCAGGCCGGGTCTTTTAGCCAATCCTGCACTGATTTATAGCCGGTTAGCTCTTTTATGAGCAGGAAGCTGATGTCTCCCTCTGGTGTGCCTGGTTGCCAGCCCCAGGCTACCGGCTCTAACTCCCCGAGACCGGCCCGCGTATATTCAATCATATTGGCAAGCTCGATTTTGGGGTACGGCACCTTGCGAAACAGGGTCTTGAGGCCTCTTTTATAATAATTAGTGTGGATCTTGAGGTAAAAAAATTCTTTTTTTGCACCCAGTGCTAGCCGATAAACCACGCTGCGCCGGTTGCGATCCATCTCCTTGCCAGTCAACTTAGAAAAATCGGCAAATTCATGAAGGCCGGCTTCCTGTAAAAGGCTCTGCCATTTTTTAAAGATCCATAGGCCGTTTCCCTGGTCAAGGAGTTCTTGTGGAGTGCCATGGCAATCTGTCATGAATGGGTTTCTTTGCTTTTATTGTAAGAAAGGTAGAGATCCTGGTAGACAGTCGACTTGGCCATCAACTCTTCGTGGCTACCCTGCGATATGATCTGGCCAAACTCCATGACCACAATACGGTCAGCATTGCGGATGGTGGAGAGGCGATGGGCCACGACAATGGTTGTTCTGTCCTGCATGAGCTGGTCTAAGGCCTTCTGGACCAGCTGTTCGGAAACCGCGTCTAGGGCCGAGGTGGCCTCATCTAAAATGAGGATGGGTGGGTTCTTGAGAATGGCCCGGGCAATGGCCAGACGCTGGCGCTGGCCACCGGAAAGATTGAGTCCTCGTTCGCCGAGCAGGGTGTCGTAGCCGTCTTCGAGCTCTACGATAAAGTCATGGGCATAGGCCAGGCGAGCCGCCTTTTCAATATCTTCATCACTGGTATCAGGGCTGCCGAAACTAATATTGGCTCTGACGGTATCATTAAAAAGCATGACATCCTGGCTCACCATACCAATTTGGCTGCGAAGATTAGCCAGGCGGATATCTTTGATATTCTGGTCGTCAATAAGGATTTTACCCTGGGCCGGATCATAAAAACGGGGAAGCAAATCGATGAGCGTGGTTTTGCCAGCGCCACTGGCCCCGACAATGGCTATTACAGAACCTTTCTGAATGGTAAGGTTGATATCTTTTAATATGAGCTCACCATCAGCTCGGTAACGATGGGAAACATCCTGGTAGCGGATACCTCTATTGAAACTTGTCAAGGGCTGGTCACCACTTTTTTCTTCATCCATCTTTTCTAGCCAGGAGAGGCGGTCAACAGCGGCGCGAATCTCCTGGAAGACGCTGTAGGAGTTGCCAAGATGTTTTATCGGAGCAAAGACCATGGCCACTGCACCCAGGGCAGAAAAAAGATCACCGCTGGTGATCACCCCTTTGCTCACGAGGTTGCCTCCATACCAGATGACCAGGCCAATACCGATGCCGGTGGATATATCCACCACCAGTTTGGCGATTTCCCGCAAACGGACAATTTTCACTTCACGCCGGTAATTGCTCTGGCTTTCTTGGATAAATTGTCTGGTCATCGGCTCTTCGTTGACAAAAACCTTGATGACCTTGGCACCGGTTGCCGCCTCGCTGATGCGATGGGTTAAGGTGGCTATAGTTTGCTGAGCCTGGTCTCGTTTTGTCTTAATCTGTTTGCCCAGACGGCTAGCACAGGTGACAATACCGGGTACGGCTACCAGGGCGAGCAGGGTAACGTCCCAGCGTCGGTAAAACGCAACGCCAAGGAGGACAACGATGGTCGGTACTTCTTTGAAAATGGTCAGGAGGGTATCGGATACCAGGGAGCGTATGACCGCGGCATCGTTTAAAATCCTGGAAATCATCTTGCCTGACGATTCGGTACCTAGGGCAGAGGAGGGTAAGTGGAGAAGATGGGTGTAAAGGCGAACCCGGGTGTCTCGTACCAGCTTAATGCCAGCAGAACGCATCAGGTAGGAGTAAATCATCTGGCAACTCCCCCTCAGAAGATAGGTGGCGATAATTGCCAGGGGCAGCCAGGTGAGCATGGCGTAGTTCTTCTCAACAAAGATGGAGTCGATTGCCGGCTTGACCAACCAGGCAATGGCCCCGCTCGCTCCTGAGGCTGCCAGAGTGAACAAAAGGGCCGCCAGAACGCGTTTTATATAAGGACGCATGAGGTCCCAAATCTTTTTGTCGGTAAACTGGGAGAGTACTGATTGTCCCATAAAGTAAAAAATCCTGTGGCAGATTGGAGTGTTAAGGAAACTTGTTATAGAAATTATGAATGCAGCTCAAGGCTTGGGAGTAAGGACTGGATGCACATGATACCTCCTCTTGCTTGAATTTACAAGTTCTTGATACTGTGAGAGGCTTGTTATAAAAGGGGTAAGAAAGATTCTTGAGAATAAGGCTTGTGGACGGAAGGGGGTTTTGTGCCACCTTCCCCTGTTTTGTCTGGAGGCCTCTGGATGTTTTATTCGTGAAGGTTGTCTGAGGTTACCAGACTTTTTCCCTTTAAAATTCCCTCAACAACAGCAATGTCTTCGGGGCGGTCCACACCGTACCCCTTATGGGTGGTTTGGGCCACCTGGATTGCAAAGCCATTCTCAAGAAGACGGAGCTGTTCGAGCTTTTCCCTCTGCTCCAAGGCCCCTTTTTCCAGGCCGACAAATTTTTCCAGGGTTTGCATCCGAAAACCGTAGAGGCCGATGTGGCCCAAATAGGGACTGTCTTTGCCGTCACGGGGATAGGGGATAGGGGACCTTGAAAAGTAGAGGGCTTTCTGGTTCTGGCCCAGGACCACCTTGACAAGGTCCGGGTCCTGGGCCTGCTCAGCCGTAATCTCATGGGCCAGAGTGGTGACCTGAACCGCAGGGTCGGTGAAGGGGGCAAGGAGCTCCCTAAGCATCTCCGGCTCCAGGGCTGGTTCGTCTCCCTGGATGTTAAGGATGACTCCGTCAGCCGGCACCTTGAGGATTTGGGCCGCCTCCAGGACCCGCTCAGTACCGCAGGAATGTTCTGTACTGGTCATGAGAACAGGGATGTCAAGTTCTTGGGCAGCAGTATAGATCCGTTCATCGTCCGTGGCCAACACCACCTGTGCCAGTTCGGAACATTGCCGGGCCCGGCTGTAGACGTGCCAGATCATCGGTTTCCCGAGGATGGGGGCCAAGGGCTTTCCCTTAAAGCGGGAGGAGGCGTAGCGTGTTGGGATAATGCCGTAACATTTGGGCAGGGCGGTCATGCTGTGATTTTGCTTTGGCTAAGGTGGCTAGGTAATTGTTTTGTGACGCAGCTAACATACCATTTTTGTCAGAAAATACCCCGTTGCTTTTAGAGAAGTATGTCATTAATTTTTTGACATGCCGTCTGCGTGCCGCCCTGACGGCTGCTGACAAAATCCTGTAGGTCGTTTTGGGTTTGCCGACGTTTGGGGGAGATTTGCACATTTTCTAAAAGATAACTGGCGACTTCCTGCCAGTCTTTGGCCTCATGGACAAGGCCCTGATCGATGATCTCCCTGCCGATCCAGGCAAAATTGGTCCAATGAGGACCTATCACAGGTCGGATGCCGCAGCTCAAAGGTTCCAGGAAGTTTTGACCACCCACCGGCGCCAGGCTACCACCGACAAAGGCGGTGCGGGCCAGGTCATAGGCATTCTCCAGTTCGCCCATGCTGTCCCAAAGAATTATGGTGCCTGGGGATGCTTTTGTTGTGCGGTGCGATCGGAGTTGCCAGGGCAGTTTGAGGTCGCTCAGTTTCTTTTGCCAGTGGGGCAGTCTGTGCATATGGCGTGGGAAAAGGCCAATAATTAGATTATCGTTTTGCTCATGCAGATGGGCCAGAAGGTGTGCGACCTCGTCCTCTTCCTCTTGGCGTACGGATCCTAAGACCAGAAATGCCTCATCAGTATCAAGAAAAGATAGGAGGGGGTTGTTTTCCTGGGAGGCCTCTTTTTTCTGGGGCTGGATCCGGTCAAATTTTATATTGGCCATGGTGCCGACAATATCCTCACCAAAGAGAGCGGCAAAGCGCTGGCTGTCGGCCTCGGACATGGCCAGAACAGCATCGGGCCGGAGCTCGCGCCAGATGGTGGGCCAGCGCAGGTAGCGGTTCAAGCTGCGCTGGGTCATGCGGCCATTAACCACCAATAATTTTATACTTTGCCTCTTGCAGCCGGACATGAGGCCGGGCCAGAGTTCACTTTCCAGTAGAATCATGGCCCGGGGGGCTATCATGGTCAAGGCTTTGTTCATGATAAAGGGCCTGTCAAAGGGGAAGTAGGCCGCGCTAATTTTTTTGTTAGCGCCGAAATCCTCAGAGACTATTTTTTGAAGTATGTCAAAGCCCTGACTTGTGCTGCTGGTCAGGAGAATAGAGGTTTGTGCCGGGAACTGGAGTTTTTTGACAAGTTCCCCGGCCAGAAAGGCCTCTCCAACCGAAGCGGCCTGGATCCAGAGGTCGGCCTTGGGCGGAGGCGTATGCAGGGTGCGCTGATCGAATCCGATCCGGAGCCGCTTGCTGAGGCGGAGGCAGGGGAGAACAAAAAACCAGAGCCATTGGTAGAGGCGCAGGGCCAGGCGAGTGGATAGCTTGTAGGATGTATGAACAGATTTCTTGTTAATTTTTATCTCCTGATTGAAGTATTTTCCTTATATATAATAGAGCGCCAGGCAGGGCAAGAGAGAAAGACGGGCATGCGGCTTAAGAGCGCGCTGGTTACGGGAGATAAATTCAGTTTTTTAACGTGATGGGCTGGCCATAAGGCAACTATTACAGTAAATAATGCGATAATAAAAATGGGTGTCCTGCCAGCCTTGGGTCAAGATTCAGCAGAATGGTATTTTATGACTAAATTTGAAAAGAAAATCCGGAAAATTATTTACCGAAATTACGGGGCCAGAAGCAGCTTAAAGGTCTATAAACGGCTGGGTCTTGTTCTCCTGCTCAACTATGCAAACTATATCGATAGGCGTTTGATTATCAAGGAACCGTACGAAGAACGTCAGCTTGCCCATTTTGTTACGGCGCTAAGGCAAAATAATTTTGACATGTTCGTTGATGTCGGTGCCAATATTGGCCTCTATTCCCTGTTGGCCGCCAAGATCGGCAAGGTGACAACTATTTTGTCCTTTGAGCCGGATCAGCGTAACAACTATCAGTTTCGGGCCAATATCCTCTTGAATGATTTCGTCAATCTCATCGAAGTCCACGATGTCGGATTAAGCAATGAGTCTGGGGCGGTGGAATTCCTCCAGCAGCGTGGCAGTAGTACCGGCAAGTCGCGCATTGAAAAGACCGCACCCTCCTCCACCAAGAATAAGGATTACCAAAAGACCACCATCCACATCGCGCGCTTTGATGATGAGTTTCATTATGAGGGCCAGAAAATTTATATCAAGATGGATGTTGAAGGTCATGAACTCGATGCCCTGCAAGGCATGCAGGAGTTACTTGGTGAAAATAGCTGTCTGCTGCAGGTGGAGGTCTTTGCCGAAAATTTGGAAACCATCGAAGGGTTCATGGCCCCGCGGGGCTATACAAAATTCCAGGAGATAGGTGACGATCGTTTTTATAAGAATTTTTAAGTTTCTGTTGATTCTGGAGACTAAAAAAACTAGTAGATGAAAATTCTTGTGACCGGCATAAATGGCCAGGTGGGGTGGGAATTAAGGCGTCAGGGTGAAGAGCGGGGGGTGGAGATTCTCGGTTTTGATCATGCGGCCTTGGATATCACTAACCGCCTGGCGGTTATCGAAATTGTGGCTGCCAGCGGGGCGGCTCTGGTCATAAACTGCGCCGCCTATACAGCGGTGGATCAGGCCGAAGAGGAAGAAGAAAAGGCCTATGCGGTCAATCGTGACGGCCCAGCCTGGCTGGCAGAGGCCTGTAATGGGAACCAGATACCCCTTATCCATCTTTCCACCGATTACGTCTTTGACGGTACAGCTGACCGGCCCTATAGTGAAGAAGATGCAGTTTCACCCCTAGGTGTTTACGGCTCCAGTAAGGAGGCTGGGGAGCAGGAGGTGCGCGCCCGGCTGGCAGAGCATCTTATTCTTCGGACCTCTTGGGTCTACGGCGTTCACGGCCATAATTTTGTTAAGACCATGCTCCGCTTGGCCAAAGAGCATAAGGAGTTGAGGGTGGTGGCCGACCAGTGGGGCTGTCCCACCTCAGCGGCTGACCTGGCCGGTGTTTTGCTTGACCTGGCGGCTAAAATCAAAATCGGGCCACACTACTGGGGAACCTACCATTGCTGTGGGGCCACAGCCACCAGCTGGCATGGCTTTGCGGAAACGCTCTTTGGCCTGGGGCAGGGTAAGATTTCGCACCAGGTGGAGAAGGTTATCGCCCTTACCTCAGAGCAATACCCCACCCCGGCCAAACGACCGGCCTCGTCGGTGCTTGACTGCCAGAAGCTGGCCGATGATTACCAGATCCGCATGCCCGAACTCCCAGAAAGTCTTGGCCAACTTATCAAGGAACTTGCTGCCATGGAGCAGAGCGCCCCATGAATCTTGCCTTTTGTCTCTTTAATTATTTCCCCTTTGGTGGCCTGGAGCGCGATTTCATGGCGATTAGCCGGGAATGTATGGGCCGGGGCCATAGCATCGATGTCTATACCCTAAGCTGGCAGGGAGAAAGGCCGCAAGGACTCAATCTTCACCTGGTCAAGGCTGGCGGGCGAAGCAACCATGGCCGGGCGGCTCATTTTCATCGTAATCTGCAGACCGAACTGGCAACAAGCCGCCATGATCTGGTGCTTGGTTTTAATAAGATGCCGGATCTGGATATCTATTACGCCGCCGACGTCTGCTACCGGGCCCGCATTGCCCGTCAGCGTAGCTTTCTCTCCAAACTCACCCCCAGGTATCGCCAGCTCTCTGCCTTTGAGGAGGCAGTTTTTTCCCCTGATGCAGGCACCGATATCATCTATCTTGCCAGTCAGGAGAAACGAAATTACCAGGCTGCCTTCAACACCCCTGATGATCGTTTCTATTATGGCCCGCCCGGGGTGGATGTCGAGGCTATCCGTAACCAGCTGAGCCCGGAGAACCGTCTTCAGCTCCGTCAGGAGCTGGGTCTGGAGGACAAGGACAACCTGCTGTTGATGATCGGTTCTAATTTTCACACAAAGGGAGTGGAACGTTCCATCCGAGCCCTGGCTGCCCTGCCCGGGAACATCCGGAATCACAGCTTTCTTTATGTCATTGGCCGAGGCAAGCAAAGGCCCTACGAGAAGCTTGCTGCCAGGCTTGGTGTGGCTGAACAGGTCCGTTTTCTGGGGGGGCGCGATGATGTGCCCCGTTTTCTGGCTGCAGCCGATTTCCTGCTCCAGCCTTCGCTTACCGAAAATACGGGCAATGCCATTGTCGAGGCCTTGGTGGCTGGGGTGCCGGTACTGGCCACCGAGACCTGCGGTTATAGCGAGCATGTCTTACAGGCCGGCAGCGGCCGGGTGGTTGGTTGCCTTCCCTTTCGCCAGGAAGAGATGGATGCCGCCTTGGCCGAGATGATGAGTTCCCCCCGGCGCCAGACATGGCAGCAGAATGCCCTGGCTTATAGTGAGCAAAACGACCTTGGTAACCGGCCCCAAGTGGTGGTCGATATCCTTGAGAAGATTGCCAAGGCGAGAGAGCGAGGATAATGACAGAGATTGCTGTAAATTACCGGGCTGAAATTGAGGTTAAGGAGCTTGTCTCCTCAGCGGACTTCATACTTCGAGTCAATCAGCAGTGGCTCCCTTTTTTGCAGGAATCAGGCTTTGACGATTTTCAGGCGATCTGGCAATGCAGGGAGGGCGAGGTCATTAAGGAACGGCCCGGTCTGGAAATTCGCCGGATAGAGTTGGCCGATCCCCACGATTCCGGGCGGCAAGAGGCCCTCTTTATCAAGAAGCATGAGCAGAAAGAAAGCCAAGCCGAACAGAGTGAAGGCCTGAAAGAATTTAGCAATTACTGTGATTTCCGCAGCCGGGGTCTGGCCACGGCTGTGCCCATTGCCGCGGGCATGGCGCGAGATATAGCCGGCCAGGTACGCTCCTTTCTCATCACCAGGGACTTTGCCCCCTTTGTCGACCTTGAGGAAGTCGTTTTAAATCAGCCGGAGAGCCTGCAGGGCATGGAGAATGGAGGCCGCAAAAAAAAGATACTGAGGGCTGTGGCCCGCTATGCCCGGGACATGCATAACGCTGGCTGCAACCAGAAGGATTTTAATGCCACCCATGTCCTCCTTGCCGGCCTTGATGAAGACCATCCCCAGGTGGCATTGTTTGATTTACAAAGGGTGGACAGCAACCCTCTGATGGCTTTTCGCTGGCCGATCAAGGCCCTGGCCGAGTTTTTTTTCACCCTGCCCTCCTCTCTTTTTGACGAAGAGGATCGGCGCTTTTTCTTTACGGCGTACAAGGGCACCGGCAAGGCATCTCTTTACAGTCGTCTGCAGTACGCCTGGATTCTCAGAAAAATGGCCCGCATTGCCCGCCATACCAAGAAAAGAAATCTGGCTCCTAAGATGCGGGAGTGAATGACCAATTCCGAACAAAGAACTCTGGATATCGAAGGAGGGGAAGGCTTTTTCACTGCTGCGGTTCGAAATTTCCCGGAGTCTCGCTTACCTGGTCGACATTCGATATTTTCTTTAGTAGGAGCCCGGCCTCCGGGCGATAAAGAGCTGATCCCTTATGCTCCGGGCCCTTCTTATCGCTCACAGGGGTGAGCTCCTACAGCCGCCATCAATAATAATTTCACTTAGCCAAGCAACATTTTTTATACTTTTTACCGCTGCCGCAAGGGCATGGCTCATTACGTCCGGTCTTGTCGGGATGAAGAACGGGCTGGCCTGTTCCCTGACGATGAAGGCGCTGGTCCTGGGGACGAAAACAGGCCCAGCCTTCCATCTCCGCCACCACATTGGTAATGGCCCGCAGTCCGGCATCGTTTTCCAGGTCCTCCTGGTTTTCTTTGACGGGCCGGTTCAACATTTTCTCGGCATCGTCCCAGCTCATATAGAGGGGGCTGATCAGCCCCTGATCATAGGCTTTTTGGAGTGGTCCAAGGAAATCGGGGCCACAGAGGCGGCTCACTGCCTCGGCCAGATAATTCCAGGCATGGCAGGGCTCTCGTTCAAGCTTACCATCGAGAAGTTCGTTGAAGTAGGCCATCACTTCCGTGGGGCTTGTTTCTCCCCAGGCCACCAGGCAAAGCAGGGCCTCCAGTCCAGCTCCCCTGACAAAGGGGGCGATGGCGCTGTTTTCAATCATGGCCTTGATGGGTGCGATATCTCCACCGCTCACCCCGGCCAAGAGCTGGCCCAGACTTTCAGTAACCACATCGCCGGTGAGGGCTATGGCCGTTTGGCCCGGGGTGGAGAAAAAATCGAGTAGAGGTTGCAAGGCCTTCTTCTCTTGAAACTGGGCCAGGAGAAACATGGCATAGAGAAAGCCGTTGTCATTTCTCCTTTTGGCCAGGGCATCGATATCCTTTGCAGCCAGAGAAAGCAGGTTGAGAAGATGGGGGGTGATCTCTTTTTTCTGAGCCACAGCGGCCTGCAGAGCAGGTTTGGGGAATTTCCCCTCCTGAGTGCTGGTGAATTGCTTTATGATTTTATCAATATCCATGGGCAACCTCTATGCCACTTATGGTGAGTGTTTTTTTATTCTGAAACTGCGCTAATGCTGTTGACCGTGAAGGTGCTCTTGTGGCAGGCGAAACGGATGTTCAGGTCCCAGAGAGTCATGCCATACTCCCTGTTATTTTCATGATAGGCGGGCCGGGGGTCTTGACCTAAGATCTGCTCAATAAGCTCCTGCAGCTTGCGTTCTGTTCTCTGTTCGTATTTCTGACAAAAATGGAGAACTTCAGGGCTGAAAATGATGTCAAAGGAGGGTGTTGGTTCCGGGGCATAGCCGGAGGTCGCTGCTGACTCGGCGTCACTGTAAGGCACATATGGCTTGATGTCCAGGACGGGTGTCTGGTCGAGGAAATCAACTCCAGAGACGTGGATGACCACGGACTTAGATTCACGAGATATTTTGTCCAGGCGGACCACTGAGCTGCCGATAAAATTGGGACGTTGCGGCGAGCGGCTGGCAAAGACACCCACTCGTTTATTGCCGCCCAGGCGCGGTGGCCGCACCGTTGGTTTCCAGCCTCGGCAGACGGCCTGATGAAAGAGAAAAAAGACCCAGATATGGGAGAATTCGTCCAGCCCTTCCATTGCCTCGGGCCGGTTATAGGGCGGCAGCATCTCCAGGCGAGCCGTGGCAGCAGGCACCAGCCCCGGTTGGCGGGGGATGCCGAATTTATCGGTAAAGCAGGAGCGGATAAGGGCAATGGGCTCCATGTTAATGCTTGCCTTTTGGTGTATGACGTTTTTAGGTGGGGACATGGCCACCTAAAGTAATGGTTGCAGGATAATTCGACAATGGCAATGTGACAGTTTAATCCATGGAAGATGAAAACAATTTAACTCCCCCGATGACATCTCTTCTCTCTCTTCAAAAAGATTTTACCAACCGTTTGCTTGCATGGTTTAATGGCCACGAGCGGGACCTGCCCTGGCGCCGGACCTATGCGCCTTACCATGTTTGGGTTTCAGAGATTATGCTCCAGCAGACCCAGATGGACAGGGTGGTTAATTATTTTTCAAAATTTATTAAGCGGTTCCCCGATATTGTCAGCTTGGCTCGCTCCGGAGAGGATGAACTGCTGAAGATGTGGGAGGGCTTAGGCTATTACAGTCGGGCCCGCAACCTCCACAAGAGCGCCAAGATTCTCGCCAAGCAGGGCGCAGTTGTGCCGGAGAGTTATCAGCAACTATTGCAACTGCCCGGTATTGGCCCCTACACGGCCTCGGCCATCATGGCCATTGCCTTTAATAAGGTTCATCACGGATTACCGTGGAAAGCAGCTTTGATTTTCAGGAAGAAATATTCGTTGTCTCTATAGCCGTAAGCCATTCTTTTGATGACTTTGATC
>JBDLIE010000013.1:0-67861 GCA_039715015.1 Thermodesulfobacteriota bacterium | reverse complement strand
GTCCCTTCTATCATCACGGCGGTCTTTTTTATCCTCGCGATACTCCTTACGCCGCTCCCGTTTGTCGCCGCGCCGTTCTTTTTTGTCCTCACGATACTCCTTACGCTGGTCCCTTCTATCATCGCGGCGGTCTTTTTTGTCTTCGCGGTATTCCTTACGCCGCTCCCTTCTATCATCGCGGCGATCTTTTTTGTCTTCGCGGTATTCCTTACGCCAGTCCCGTTTGTCCTCACGCCGTTCTTTTCTGTCTTCCCGATACTCCTTACGCCGCTCCCGTTTATCTTCACGATATGCGCGGCGGTTCTCCCTTTTGTCCTTCCGGTACTCTTTGCGATGCTCTTTCCTTTCCTTGCGAATTGCCTTACGACGCTTCTTTTTATACTTCTTGGCCGGGTAGCGCTTGAGAACCCTCTTGTGGTGCAGATGCGGTTTAGGCCCTTCAAGCTCAACAATGACGTAATTATCCATATCGATATGGATATGCCGGGGCAAGACAGGTACTGACAACCAGGTATTGTTGCTGAAGTAAAAGTAAATTCTGCGGCTACTGTCATAATAGACCTGACTGGCAGGGAAATAACGGTAGTGATAGTGCCTTACTCTGTGTCGCGGCCTCTCATGATGCCTGCCGTCTACGATAACAGGTGGCGGGACAGGGAAACGGGGCGGCCGCCGGCACCCGGAAAGTACAGCAATAAGAAGAAGCGTTAAAACAAGCAAAAAGATCTGTGTGCGGCGACAACTCATAGTTTACTCCTTAACTTTAAAAATGTGACAGAAGGGCCAGGCTGCATCGTGTCAATGGCTCCATTTGGTGCAGCCCATGTGAATAGCGTCGAACAGGCCACGAAAAAACAGCCCTGATCTGTGCAGAAATATTTATAGTTTCTGGCCGTCTCTGCCTGTATTGGCCCTGAAATTCTGCTTATAAAAAAACTCAAACAAACATAGCCGCCATCTCAGGAGTGTACTCCCCGCCCGGCGAACCATAAACAAAGAAAGGCGGCAACACAGTCAGCTCTTCACCGCCATTCTTAACAGCCTCCACCAACAGCAGCTTGCCAGGCCCGTCGGGATATGAATGGACTACCTGCAAGCGTTTCGGCTCCAAGCGCACATCTTTCATGGCACGTATCAGATAGGTAAGACGTGAAGCAGGAAAAACAAAAGCCACCCGGCCCTTGTTCTTCACAGCAAAGGCCGCGGCCTTAACAAAATCAACAACCTTGGCCTGAACCTCATGACGGGCAATGGCCTGCTCAGGCCCCTTACTCAGCCGTCCTGTCTCCAAGCCGCCATAGGGAGGATTGCAGACCACCAGATCAAAACTCTCAGGTTCCACAACCTTGGCAATGGTGGTCACATTACCCTGCTGGGCATGGAGACGATCCTCGAAATTATTGGTGATGATATTACGCTGGATAAGCGTCAAAAGCTCGGCCTGCAACTCAAGGCAGGAAATAGTGACATGGGGATGGCGATGGGCAAGGATGAGGCTGATCACCCCGCATCCTGAACCCAGGTCGAGAACAGAACCGGCTTTTGCAGGGGCCACGAAATGGCCAAGAAGTACTGCATCCACCGAGAAACGGTAACCATCCTCATGCTGAGCACAACGAACATTACCGTTAAACAGGGTGTCGTCTGTGATTTTTTTTTCAAGCAAGGTCATCTAGAGTCCCAAAAAACCCTTGGCTGGATAAAAATAGCCTAGCCGACCACCTCATCAGCATCAATCTTATTAATCAGCATGCCGGTGAGAATCTTGGGGTAGAAATAGGTGGACTTATGGGGCATGAAAAGATCTTCATCAGCCACCTGTTTGACCTGAGATACCGGGGTGTTGTTCATCAAAAAGAGGATCGGGCTCATATCTGAACCGCTCACAGACTCCTTCACCGCCGCATCCAAGGCCTCATCCACATCACTGAAATAATGGATAAGATCCTCGTCATCGCATTTCTCATGGCAGAGGCCAAGAAGCTTGTCAACGATGAGATCGGAGAGTACCACAACATCAAGGCTGCGCAGGGACTCAGGCTGACCTAAGCCCAAGGCCTTTTCCATGGCGCCATTTTGGAGACACAGCAGAAAACAACGGTCGGTGGTGGGCTCATACATACCAAAGACCGTGCCCTTTGCCCTCTCGTCCTCCATGCGCACCAGAACCTCGGCGATCTGTTCTTCACGGCTGCCGCCCTTGATCTCTTCAATTTCAAAGGAGCCCTGCAGTTTTTCAACAAGCTGAGAAGCATCCATCTTACCTGGGAAGTGGACAAGACGATGGGTGGGCAATACGGAGAGCCCTTCATCCTCCATGGGGCAGAGGTACATCATGATGTGATTGTAAGGACTGTTGTCAGCAACAGGGCCCTGGCGCTCCACCATGGTTTCCCGCAGACGCAGGGAGGTGGTGTAGCGATGGTGGCCATCAGCAATATAGACGGAACGGTCAGCAAAGAATTCCTGGACCATTTTGATCACACCCGGATCTGTCACAGCAAAGATGCTGTGCACACACCCATCCTGGTCTGTGGCCGAACAGAGAGGTTCGGACGGGCAGACATGCTCCAGGGCAGTCATGGCCTCGTTATCGCCGTCTGGATAGAGGGAAAAGATCTGGCTGAACTGGGCCTGGCAGGTATCAATGAGACGCAGCCTGTCATCAGTGACGCCGCGGAAGGTCTTTTCGTGGGGCTTAACAACCCCCTCGGAAAATTCGTGGAGGCGGACCATGGCAGTCAATCCTTTGCGGCGGAAGATATCGCCGTTGGGGAGTTTATAATCAATATGGTAGAGATAAATGGCAGGGACATCGTCCTGGACCAGCACCTTTTCATCCTGCCAGTTATGAAAGGTGGCCTTGGCCCCTTCATATCTGGCATCGGAGATCTCAGTGCCGCCGAATTTGGTCAGATCAAGCTGAATCATGTTATACTGGTTCTTGGCCTCCAGGGCTGCCTGGGCCTCAGGGTCAATAACATCGTAGGGAGGTGAAACCACATCCTCCATCCTATCTATCTTGGCCGTGTTAAAACGAACGGCTCGAAACGGCGCAATAAATGCCATTCTTCTCTCCTGGTTGACTATTACCGGAACATTTAGCCCTTTTGCTTCGAGAAACTTTCCGGTAGTATGGGCACGTTTTATGCTCAAAAGAAGGGAATTTTTCTGGGAAGAATTCCCCTTTATTTTTCTTCCTACACGTTCTAACTTCTTATGAAAGAGTTCTCAACAATTAACACAAGGGTGACTTGAAAAATTAGGTATCTGAAATCTCACCCCCTCGCTTACCTGGTTCGAGGAAAATTTCTCAAGGCCACCTCAAAATCGGAGACCGCCATGTTTGACATCTTTATCCAGACCCATTTTTCAGCCGGCCACCATCTTCGCGACTATCCCGGCAACTGTGAAATGCCCCATGGCCACAACTGGCACGTGGAGATTACGGTGCGCGCCACCAAGCTTGATGAATTGGGCATGGGGGTTGACTTCCGCACCGTTAAAAATGCCGCGGCCCGGGTCATGAAGGACCTGGACCACCGTAATCTTAATGAGCATCCCAGTTTTCTGGACAAGAACCCTTCCTCAGAAAACCTTGCTGTCTATATATTTGAATCCATGAAAGAGGAGTTACGTCACGACCGCTACAGACTTTACTCCGTATTGGTGGGCGAAACCCCAACCAGTGCCGTTATCTACCGTGAAGACTAACGACAGTTTGCAGATAAGCGAACTTTTTTACTCTATCCAGGGGGAGTCTTCCTATGCAGGCTTCCCCTGTCTTTTTATCAGGCTGGCCGGCTGCAACCTGCGCTGCACCTATTGTGACGCCAAGTACACCTATGAGGAAGCCGGCCGCCAGATGTCCCTGCAGGAAGTTCTCGATTTTGTAAATGAATCTCCGGTACGCCTGGTGGAGATCACCGGCGGCGAACCACTCCTCCAGGAGCAAGTCTATCCGCTCATGGAGGCCTTGCTGGATGATGACAGAACTGTCCTTTTGGAGACCAATGGCAGCATTGGCTTGGAGAAGGTGCCGGCTGGCGTGGTGAAAATTATGGACATCAAATGTCCTGGCAGCGGCATGGACGACATGAACCATCTTGCCAACATCAAGCAACTGGCCGGCAAGGATGAGGTGAAATTTGTCTTACGCTCCCGGCAGGATTATCAGTGGGCGGTTGATTGTATCAGAAAGCACATGACCTACGCCTTCGATTCTCTGGCAAAAGGCCCGAAAATCCTCTTCTCACCGGTGACAAACGATCTTAATCCTGCCGAGTTGGCCGCCTGGATCTTAGAAGACACCCTTCCCATCCGCCTCCAAATCCAGCTTCACACCGTGCTCTGGCCTGCCAAAAGCAGAGGTGTCTGATTCTCTCACTAAAGATCAGATAGATCTATTTGCTGGCTTTGGGATTGCCTGGAAGGAAACTTATCTCATCATCGGCAGGCATGGTAAAAATCCGGGCCTGCCATTTGCCAAGGGCCCTGCTTTTCTCAAGCTGCCAGCCATGGCCGGCAGCGAGCTTCTCAGCCTCATTCCCCTGCCTCCCCTGCAGCCCTGAAACAATGAGCATGGAACCTGGGCCAGCATGGTTCGTTATATCGGCCAGCAATCTGAAGAGCACCGAACCTGTGAGGTTGGCAAGAATAAGGGGGAATGTTCCCTGGAGATCCTGGAGGGATGAAGTCGTAAAAGAAACCAGGTCTTCAAGCTGATTGGAGCGGGCGTTTTTTAAAGCAACAGCGACGGCCTCCTGATCAATATCGACCCCCACAACCTGCCCGGCGCCAAGACGGGCAGCAACAAGGGAAAGCACCCCGGTTCCGCAGCCCACATCAAGTACTGACGGGGAAGGGGCAGGCAACTCTTCCAGAAGTTCAATCACGAGGCTGGTGGAAGGATGGTTGCCGGAGCCAAAGGCGTGGCTGCCAGCCGTTAGAACGATTTCCTTCTGATTCTGAGGAGCATCACTGACAAAACAAAAGCCATGCCGGGCTGCGAAGGCCGGGCTGCCCTGGACCAGCCTGTTTTCTACGAGATGAAGCTGCCGGGGGTGAGCGTCAAGGAAACGGGCAATGGCGCCTAAAAGTTGGTCATGATCGGCATTTTGATCACCTAACACATAGACAATATAATTGTCAGCCGCCGCCTGCCACTCGACCTGACAGGGCAGAGAAAGCAACTCCTCTTGCAAGTCCCGGCATACCTCTTCGCGGCTGCAGATTAACTCGGCCAGCAATTGAACATCAGCGCCGGGATCAACACATTCGCCCAGGGCAAAGCCGTCTAAGATCGAGCCATTACTCATAACGGCAGGAATTGTGGCGAAAAACCACCTTGCGGAAGAAACGGATCATACTCTGGCGCCTGTTCAACATTTTTAGTTGTTCGGGGACAAGGCTGGAGCCGGGGATGCGGGTAATAGCCATCTTATAGTCGATATGGGCGGCAAGACGATTATCGACATACCAGGCATAGGTAAGGCCCATGAGCATGCCGGGAGGGGTAAAGCCCTCCATGCCGTTAACCAGCCTGGTATAAAGCAGCGGGTTGTTTTCTGCCTGTTTCATGCGCACCAGGACAAGGTATTCCGCTAGCTCAGCGGCGCTGAAAAAACAAGAGCGCTGCCCCTCTTCATGGAGAATGAGACGAAAAATCTTGCCGACATCATGGTCACCATCTTTCAGGGACTGGACCTCCTTATTCTCGGCATAATTGCCAAGAAGCGACTGACCTAAGGCGACAAGGACTGCCACCTCCCGCTTCTGCTGGTCATGGAAAACATCCTCGCGGATTCTGATGATACCGTCCTGGGGCTCAAAAAAAGAGTGTATTTTATCCCATTCCTGGCAACGATCCCAGTCACTCTCACTGACCAGCTCAACGCCGCGGAGATTAATAAGATGGCCGTGGCGGATGTCCCAATGCCGCCAGAAAATTTCCAGCAGCGCACTACGTACCGATCCCACCATGGGCACCTGCAGAAGCTCCTCAAAACGGCGCATGCGTTGATCAGGGGTCATCCTCTCCCGGCAGACAAGTGGTGACGGGCCGGCGGTATGGCTTCCGCTGTTTGAGACATCGGCCCGGGTGGCATGCTCCCGAACACTCCAGATCACTTTTACAGCCTCTGCCAAAGCGCCGGGATCATGCTGTACCACCCGCCGCTGCAAGGCTGACTCGGAAAAGAGCTTGGCCTCCACCGGCATCAGGCCAAGCTGCCAGACCTGGCCCCGGTCGAGGAAAATTGGCATCTTTGATTCCACTGCATAGCTCTGCAGGATGGAACCCGGAATATCACGAAGGCCAAGAAGCAGGACCTGGGCAAAAAGGCCATTGATACCACCGGGGATATTACGTTCATAGGCGTTAATCATGTCGGAAACATGGAAACGGCGGCGCATATCATTCCAGATGAGATCGGTCTCACCCTTCTGGACCCAGAGGTTGGCAACAAGGATTTTCAGGGCCTGCTCGTTGGAGCGAACCGCCTCGGCAATGCCCGGCACATGAAGAATAGGAATAATGGAGGTATAAAGACTTCCCGGGGCAAAGAGAATAATATCCGCCTCATTTATGGCGTCCATGACCTCATGGGGCACATGGGGCTCTTCTGAAAATTCGACAAAAACCCGGTCAATGGCGGCATTACGGTAGCCCCCTTCCGACTTGCTCTCTCCGGTAACCACCACGCCGTTACCATAGAGCAGATTAAGATGGGCCGGGGTGGTGGTACAGGGCAGCACAGAGCCCTCACCGGCGCCGATCAAGGCTGAAAGCCATTTCAGGCCTTCAACAACAGCCGCGCCTTCCGGCTTATCTTCCGAAGCTGGCGTTAATTTATAAATGGCTGCCGCCACCAGAAGGTTGCCCAGGCAATGGGGGCGGCCCAGTGCCCTTTTAAGCCGGGAGTCCTCAAACAAAAACTCCAGCAGGCCCGTCAGTTTCTCAACAAGCAATTCCGGCAGTTCCGGTAACTCACAGCCGCTATCGGCCAGTAGTTCGGAGATGGAAGCCGGCCTGTTTTCAAAACGAAGGGTAAAGAGACTGTGCAGGCAGCGCACCACCTTTGCGGCCCGGGCCTCTGTCAGATCGTAGAGGCGGACAAGGTTGGCCTTCTGGATTGACGAGAGCAGGACATGGCGGATATCACCAAGACCGATAACGGGAAAATCTTTAAGAAGCTCACCGGTGGAACCGCCGTCATCGGTTATGCAGACAATGGCCTTTGTTTTGGGAAAGATCTCCTTGAGCCCGGCAAAGGGCGACTGCGGCCAGTTCGTCCGGTTGCTGTCACCCCCCACCAGATTGGAAAGACCACTGCCACCACCCAGCACAACTACGTTCAGCTCAGAGGCATCCACCCCGTGCAGGGCATCGGCAAGGTCCTCCAGGGGAGCCGTCATCTCAGCAAAATCCTTGGGAATACCGGAAAGGACAAGCTCGATGAGCTTTTCCACCAGGCTCCGCCTGGGGATAAGATCAAGGGGGCTGAAACGACTGGCAGTGGCCTTTTGTAAGCTGGTCACTACCCTGTCAGCACTGGGTAAGCTGGTGAGATTTTTGGTCATATTTTTACTGGTAGAATTAAACACCCTGCCAACTGGAAGCCGGCAGGGTCATAGCAGGCCTTGTAAAACCATGGCCATGCATAAGCAGGGAATCTTACAGGCCGGTGGCAGCCATCTGTTTGCGGACTGCGGCCTCGGATTCCTTCATGGCGGCCTGCTCATCGGCAGTGAGTTCAAACTCGATAATACGCTCGATTCCCTCACTACCAATAACAACAGGTACACCAAGAAAACAGCCGGAGATGCCAAACTCACCTTCAAGGTAAGCGGCACAGGGCAGAACCCGTTTGGAATCAGCCAGCACCGCCTCAGCCATCTCCACCGCGGCCAGGCCTGGTGTGTAAAAGGCAGAGCCGGTCTTCAAATGGTTGACGATCTCAGCGCCACCGGTCTGGGTCCGCTTGACAATGGCAGCCAGCTCGTCAGCACTTAAAAGATCTGACACCGGCACCCCGGCGACATTGGCCAGACGAATAAGCGGGATCATATTGTCGCCATGGATACCCATAACCATGGCATTGACATCACGGGGGGCAACGCCAACGGCCTGGGCCAGGAAGGTGCGATAGCGGGCGGAATCAAGGACACCGGCCATGCCGATCACTCTCTCTTTGGGGAAACCGGAAACCTTGAAGCCGGTGTAAACCATGGCATCGATGGGGTTGGTCACCACGATGAGCACGGCATTGGGAGAATGCTTGGCAGCCTGTTCGGCGCAGGACTTGACAATGGCCACATTCTTGGCCAGCAGGTCATCACGGCTCATGCCTGGTTTACGGGCCAAACCAGCGGTGATGATAATCACATCAGAGTTGGCGGAATCAGCATAATCGTTGCTGCCCGTAACCATGCCAGGAAAGGGGTCAACCGGACCGGACTGGGAAAGATCTAAGGCCTTGCCCTGGGGAACACCCTCAACAACATCGAGCAAAACCACATCACCAAGACCACGGCTTGCTGCCCAGTGGGCTGCAGTTGCTCCAACATTACCGGCGCCAATAATTGTTATTTTCTTACGCATCTTTTCTTCCTTATAGTTTTATCTTTTCAAAAAAATTAATTGTTGTTTGTTATCTCAACTATGCGTCCTGACACAATTCGCCAACCCGCTTGGCATCGGCAGGGGTGTCAACCTCAACGGAATCGTGCTTGGTCAGCACCACTTTAATTCCGTAGCCATACTCCAAGGCCCTGAGCTGCTCCAGCTTCTCAAAACGCTCCCACTCTCCTTCAGGCAGGGCCACAAAGCTGAGCAAGAACCCTTTGCGATAGGCATAAAAGCCGAGATGCTTATAGTAGGTGGGCGACTGAGGGTCCTCGGGATTGCGCTGGAAAGGAATGGGGGCCCGGGAAAAATAAAGCGCCATGCCATGCCGGTCAAAAACGGTCTTCACATGGTTGGGATCGTTTATCTCCTCTGGACGTATAATCTTATAGATCAGGGTGGACATGGGCAGCGACGGGTCGTCCAGCAGTGGTTGGGCAACCTGGCTGACGATCTCCGACGGAAAGAGGGGCTGATCACCCTGGATATTGACCACCACATCCTGCTCCGGGATGTCCATGATAGTGGCGGCCTCAGCCAGACGGTCAGTGCCGGAGACGTGATCACGGCTGGTCATCACCACTTCACCGCCGAAAGCACGGACACAGTCGGCGATCCGATCGTCATCGGTGGCCACGGCCACCCTGCTTAGAATGGATGATGCCTGGGAGCGCTCATAGACATGCTGAATCATCGGCTTACCGCAAATCTCGGCCAGAGGTTTGCCCTTAAAACGGTTTGAGTGGTACCGGGCCGGAATAATGGCCACTACCTTGGGTTCATTTTTATGTTCTAAATCCATATTTTCCTGTTACTCTCTCATAAAAGCTGTTGCGCACAGCAAGTAGCCCCACAACCAAATAAAGACCAGCTATCTTACTCTATTCTCGTCTCTTTGATAAGCCTCATTTTCCATGCCCACTCCTTTAAAATACCCAAACCAGGACCTTGCTGTCTCTTGGCAGGAAGAGCCGGACCGAGAGCAGGCCCTTGCCCTTGCCAAGCGTCTGCAACTCCCCCTGGCATCTGAAAAGCCAGAGTGTGTGTTTCTTCTCCATTTCCGCGCTGGCAGGCTGGAATTACAGGAGACCGGCCCCGGCAAGCCGGGGCCGGTTTTTGTTGACTTCTGCGCCGGCAAATCTGCCTATCGCCGGCTGCACGGGGGTGGCCGAGACCAGCCCCTGGCCCGGGCCGTGGGCCTGAAAAAAAACCGTTGCCCCTTGGTCCTTGACGCCACTGCCGGTCTAGGCAGGGATGCCTTTGTCCTTGCATCTTTGGGCTGCACGGTTCGACTTGTTGAACGCTCACCCATCCTTCACGCCCTCCTTGAGGATGGCCTCAAGAGAGGTAAGGAGGACGAGGACATCAAGGACATCATTGCCAGGATGACCCTCTCCTGTGGCGATTCCCAGCAAAGAACATCCAATGGTGAATTTCTGGATGTCATTTTTCTTGATCCCATGTATCCTCATCGCCAAAAAGCAAGCCTGGTCAAAAAAGAGATGCGGCTGACCAGGGCGCTGGTTGGTGACGATGACGATGCAGACGCCCTCCTTGCCTGGGCCATTTCCTGCTGCCCTGGCCGGGTGGTGGTAAAACGCCCCAAAGGAGCTCCATTTCTTGGGAACAAAAAGCCGCCGCTATACATCAAAAGCAAGAATAGCCGCTTTGATGTCTATTTCCCCCACTGCTGACAATCCTCTTTTTTTTACTTCAACAACGAGACAACCACCTAAAATGAATAAATTTAGCGCCCTTCTCTTTATCCTGATCCTTGCAGGATGTTCCTCTGAGCAGTCCGACCCCAAAAAAACAACTTCCGTACAGGAACAACCACCCCTGGCAATACAGATCCCCTTAGAGCCTGTTGAGCAGCAACAATCCCCCTTTACTTCTATCTCTGCCCAGACAGCCCAAAAACTTATCAGCGGCAAGGAAGGCCTCCTCATCCTCGACACCCGATTAACCAGGGAAATTATCAATTATGGTGCTATTCCGGGCTCCCAACAGACCTCTTTGAGGTCCATTTTCCAGAACGACCTCCCCATCCCCAAGAACACCCCAATTCTTGTTGTCTGTGCTGTTGGCGGCAGAAGTTATGCGGCTGGGAAAATCATGGTCAAACACGGCTTCACAGAGATCTACAACCTTCGAGGCGGTCTCGATGAGTGGAAAAAGGCCGGACTCTCGGTGGTCTACCCCAAGTAATAGACTTTATTTTCATCAAGAAAAAGCTCCCTTTCTTTTTAGGCTGGGATGGGTACGGCTGCTCTCCCCACCTCTTTATTTATCAACTCCACCACCTGTGCCGATAAATAAATTATAGGCACCATCCTTGCTGTCTATATATGATAAGGCAGGGAAGCCATGATCGATGAAATTGACACCCTTGGTTTGCAGATGGATTTGGCCCACAGCCACTGCGAACTTATTCACGGTCGCCGCGACACAGAACCCCATGAAGCTGTAAACTATCCGGTTCTAGCCGTTGGCTCAAACAGTTCCAATGGCGCGATCAGTGATCAAAGCGAACTGGTAATCCCATCTGCCGGCAATGCCTTGATGGTCTCAGCGACGAGGCATGGACCCTTATCTACTGCCTTGACTGCAATGATCCTGAACCAGTAGCTACGGAACTTTTCTCTCAAAAAGTGGCTTAACTCAAGAAAACAAGGGAGCATGCCTCCTTTGTCCCCATTTTTTGACAAACTTCCTGCAATCTCTCTATACTTATTTATACTTTATTTACTCTTTTTATATTTTTTGGGCGGATTGATTGCTGATGCCTAGAAATCATATTTTTAACAGCACACTGCCTCTTCACCTCAGCTGAAGAGTAGGCCAGCCATGACTCGAAGTCGACGTTACCTGAAAATAATACCCCTGTTTTGCTTAGTTGTTTTTTTGTTTTTAGCGCTCCAGCTCGGCCTTAACTTATTCACCCCCTCCCCCCTATACGCCCAAGACAAAACCCCTATCAAAATTGGGGTGTTGGCCAAACGCGGTTACGAGCAGTCCTTAAAAAAATGGGAGCCTACGGCTTCTTATCTCAGCCAGGCATTACCGTCTTTCACCTTTAAAATTATTCCGCGTGATTTTGATGAAATTCGTCAGTCCGTGGCTGACGGCGGCATCGATTTTGTCATTACCAACAGTGCCTATTATGTCCACCTTGAGTTTGATTATGGCACCAGCCGCATTGCCACTCTGAAAAACCTTATCAATCATGTGCCGGAAAAACGTTTTGGCGGTGTTATTTTTACAAGGGCTGACAAAAAGGAGATCTCCACATTTAAAGATCTGAAAGGCATCAAATTTCAAGCTGTTGACCCGGACTCACTAGGCGGCTGGCAGATGGCCTGGCGTGAGTTCAACGAACATGGTATTTCTCCGAGAAATTATTTCAAGTCCCTCACCTTTGCCGGTACCCACGACAAAGTTGTCTATGCCGTTCTTGAAGGAAAGGCGGACGCAGGAACCGTCCGCACAGATACCCTGGAAAGAATGGCCGCTGAGGGGAAAATCGATCTGGCTGCCATTAAAGTCCTCCACCCCTCTGACCTGACAACGACATTCAACTATCAGTGCAGCACACGTCTTTATCCTGAGTGGCCTTTTGCCAAACTAAAACATACGCCTGATTCCCTGGCCGAAAAGGTGAGCATTGCCCTTCTCTCCATGCCACCTGATTCCGAAGCGGCCCGGGCAGCCTCCATCAGCGGCTGGACAGTTCCCCTTGACTACCAACCTGTCCACGAACTCCTTCAAGAGCTTCATCTTGGCCCATACCAAAGACATCTTGGCCCCATTGCCCCATGGGACTTTTTTCAACAGTACAAAGCAGAGGTTTTTACCGTTGTTGCCTTCTTTGTCTTGTTATTATTGAGCTTCAGCTATGTTGTTCGCTTAAATGGCAGTCTTCAGCAGGCAAAAAAAGCTTTGGGCCACCAGCTCGTCAAAATAAAACGGGCGGAAAACAACTATCGGGAAATCTTTAACGCCACCAATGAGGCTATTTTTGTCAATGACATCAAAGACGGCTCCATCCTTGATGTTAACCAATCCATGTGCGACATGTACGGTTATTCAACACCTGATGAAGTCAAAAATATCAACATAGGCGATCTCTGCTCCGGTGAGTATCCGTACACTTCTGGCCAGGCAGCAAAAATAATCTCTCAAACCCTCTCTGAGGGAGACAAAACATTTATATGGCATGCCCAAAAAAAGGACGGCTCACTCTTCTGGGTGGAAGTCACCCTTAAGCCGGCATTTATTGGCGGTAAAAAGAGGTTTCTTGCCGTTGTCCATGACATCACGGAAAGAAAGACTGCTGAAGAGGAGTTGGAGCGTTATCGTCTTCACCTGGAAGATCTGATTAAAGAGCGGTCTGCCGACCTTATTAAAAGTGAAGCCAGCCTTGCTGAAGCACAACGTCTTGCCCATCTCGGCAGTTGGCAGTGGAGTATTAATGATGGCCGCCTCTGGTGGTCTGAAGAAACATACCGCATTTTTGGGCTGGATGTGGAAAATTCTCCCATTGACTACGACTCGTTTCTGTCGACAATTCACCCAGATGACCGACAGATGGTTGAGCAGGCTGTCGAAGATGCCCTTCAGGGGAAGCTGTATGACATTGAGCACCGAATTGTTAGGCCGGACGGCACCATCCGTATTGTTCAGGAACGGGGTAACATCTTTTTTGGTGACGCCAAAACTCCTCAAACAATGGTGGGTTCAGTGCAGGACATCACTGACAGGAAAAAATATGAAAATGACCAGCTTGAGTTACGCAGTCAGCTTAACCAAGCCCAAAAACTTGAGGCTATTGGCACCATGGCTGGCGGCATAGCCCACGATTTCAACAATATATTAGGCGCCATTAACGGCTACACAGAACTGTCTCTTATCAAATTAGAAAAAGACAGCGAAGTTGCCCCGCTCCTTGAGCAGGTAATGCGGTCTGGAAACCGAGCCAAAGACCTCGTCAGCCAGATTCTAACATTCAGCCGCAAAGAAAAACTCCATCACCAGCTTATAGCAATTGCACCCATCATCAAGGAAAGTCTAAAACTTCTGCGGGCCACGATTCCTGCAAATATCGATCTGCGTGCCAAAATCGAGGCAAATACAAGCAAAATAATGGGCGACCCTACTCAAATCCATCAGATTATTCTTAATCTCTGCACCAATGCCCATCACGCCATGGAGCTTCAGCAGGGTGGGGTTTTATGTGTCGAGCTTGTGAATGAAGAGATTGATGAGCAGCATCCCCAGGCCACTAATCTGGCTCCCGGTCAATACGTCAAACTGTCAGTCAGTGATAACGGCAGCGGAATCAGCCCAGAGAACCTAGAGCGAATCTTTGACCCATTTTTCACCACAAAGGCCCTGGGCAAAGGAACCGGCATGGGTCTCTCCGTGGTCCATGGAATAGTCAGAAGCTATAACGGGAATATAGTCGCCAGCTCCAAAAAGGGGGAAGGCTCGACCTTCACCATCTATTTACCGGCTCTTGCCTCGGAGAATCAGCAACCGGAACCCATAAGCGTCAAAGAAGAGGTGCAAGGGGGTAATGAGAAAATCCTTTTTGTTGACGATGAACCTTCCTTGGTCGAACTAGGCCAGCTCATCCTTGAACACCTGGGCTATGAAGTAACGGCATTAACCAGCAGCTCAGAGGCCCTTGAGCTCATCAAGAAAGACCCTGATCGATTTGACTTGCTGATCACCGACCAATCCATGCCGAAGATGACAGGGTGCCAGCTGGCCCAAAAGGCCATGGCCGTCAAGCCTGATATCCCTATCATCCTCTGCAGCGGCTATGGTTCATTTATGTCCCAGAAAGAAGTCAAGCTCGTGGGAATCAAGCATTTTATTCAGAAGCCCTATAACACGGCTAAAATTTCTGCTGTGCTCAGAGAAGTCTTGGGCAACCTTTAAACATCCCTTTTCCTTTTGGAAGCAAACCTTCTATTTCTAATAATTTACTGCTTTATTCAAGGCCTCGGTTATCTGGCGAAGACGCTTTTCCGGAAGATTAACCGGCACCTGATAGACAAGGAGGCGATCCATGAGGGCTGCTGACTGGGGCAGAACATCGGCATCATAAATCACCCGGCGCTTGCCTTTGGCATGGTGAAAAGGCCAACCCGACTTGGCCAGGGTGGATCCGGCAATGAGATGCTCCCATTTCGGATAAAAATGCCAGGTGTTTGAACCAAAGGGGATGGCGCCGGCACCGTTTTCAGCAAGGATGGCATTAACTCTTGTGGCGGCCTCGCCATCAGGCAGGAAAAAACCTAGAAAGGAGGCGGAATCACCCTGCTCATCAAGGATGGTCCGGAAACTCACCCCGGGTATATGAACCACAGCCTCTTTGATGGCCGCTTTATTTTTTTGCTGATTAGCGACGATGTCATCGAGCTTGGCAAGCTGGGCCAGACCCATGGCGCCTTGCAACTCCATCATCCGGTAGTTAAAACCGATAAAACTCCGGCCTTCGCCACCCCGGCCACCGGGGTTAACGGCGTGGTCATGACCATGATCGTGGTATTCGCTCATTTGGCGCCAAAGATGTTCATCATCGGTGATGACCATGCCCCCTTCACCGGTGGTGATGGTCTTCACCGAATCAAATGAAAAAGTACCGCAGACGCCAAAGCTCCCAAGGGCCTTACCGTTTAATTTAGCGCCGGGGGCCTGGGCCGTATCCTCAAGCACGGCAATTCCCTTCTTGTTGGCCACAGCCACAATCTCTTCTATACGGGCCGGGGCACCGAGCATGTGCACCGGGATAATGAGTTTTGTTTTGTCCGTGATCTTCTTCTCAAGATCAGCAGGGTCCATATTCAAGGTCTCGTCGACCTCGGTAAAAACCGGCACCGCACCCACATCAAAGATGGCCTCCCAAGTGGCGACAAAGGTGAAGCCCTGGGTAATAACTTCGTCACCTGGACCGACACCCAAGGCAGCCATGGCAACCTTAAGAGCCGCTGTGCCGGAGGTCACGGCCTGCCCATGTTGTGAACCGCAATAGGCGGCAAACTTCTGCTCAAACTCACGGACCTTGAAAATATCGTTGCGCTGATCGCCAAACTCATAGCGAAACAGAACGCCGGTATCCAGAACATCCATGATCTCTTTCTTCTCTTCCGCTCCAAAAACCTCAAATCCCGGCATGATCTCTCTCCAGTTTTTCCTAATTATTCAGTTCTGTTTTCTAATTCTCGGTGCCTTGAAAAATTAGCTATTTCGTTCGAGTTCGAGGAGCAGGATAAATTTAAAGCGGAGCATATAATCATATGTGAGCATTTAAATTTATCCTGCGACGAAGAAATCGGGCGAAAGGGCAATTTTTAAAGGTGCCACTCCCAACCTTACCAGCCCTTATGGGCAATCTCATAAATGGCAATCACCTCTTCCAGGCTTGGTTTACGCGGGTTATTTTCCACGGGGCGGGTGACGGTGAGGGCTATCTCAGCCATTTCCGGAATTTTGTCAGCCGGGATATCAAGCTCGGCAAGACTGGTGGGGATGGCGACATCGCTGTTAAGGTTATAGACAGCCTCAACTGCTGTGGCAGCTGCCTCGCGCAGGCTTAGCTCAGCGATATCATAGCCCATGACATCGGCAATACGGGCATACTTCAAGGGATCACCGATGATATTATAATCAACCACAAAGGGCATGAGCACAGCATTAGCCAAGCCGTGGGGGATGCCGAACATGCCACCTAAGGGATAGGCCATGGCATGAATAAGGCCAACGCCAGCTGTTGCTAGTGCCTTGCCACCCAAGAGCGACCCCATAAGCATTCCGGTTCGGGCCTCAAGGTTATCACCATTGGCATAGGCCAGGGGCAGGTTGTGACTGATAAGTTCCATGGCTTCCAGGGCGTACATATCGGAGATAGCATGGGATTGGCTGGAGGTAAAGGCCTCCATGGCATGGACAAAAGCGTCAATACCTGGCGCTGCCGTGACATGGGGAGGCAGAGTCAGGGTCAGAGCTGGATCAAGAACAGCCGCATCCGGATAGAGAGGGTCTCCATTCATCCCTCCCTTACTTTTTGTCTTTTCATTAATAAAGACAGCGGTAAAGGTCACCTCTGCGCCAGTACCCGCTGTAGTGGGGACCATGATCTTTGGCACTCCTGCCTTGGCAATTTTGCCCAGGCCGAGATAATCCTCTGCCTTGCCACCGTTGGTGATCAGGATACTGATGGCCTTGGCCACATCCATGGCAGAACCACCGCCAGCGCCAATCACACAGTCACAGCCATTCTCCTTGGCCAGGGCGGTGCCCTCATCGGCCAGAAGCAGACCAGGCTCCGGGTCAACATGGTCAAAAAGAATATAGTCTGTCCCAGCTGCTTCCAATGGAGCTGTAATCTTGTCGAGGAGGCCCACGGCCTTCAGACCGGGATCGGCAACCAAGAGAACCTTGCTGCCGCCGCAATCTGTCACCACCTGGGCAAGACTATCCACCATACCAACTCCAAAATGGATCTGGGTGGGCTGGGTCACAATAAATTTTTTCGATGCAATCATTTGGCTTTCCTTTTATATGATCAATAAGAGCTTCTTTTCATGAATTATCAGGCCATGAAGACAATGAATTACTGTCGCGTGCCTAAAAAACGATAATAGTCTTTTAGTCATCCCCCTGGCAACAATAAAAGGCTGCTTGCAGGATCAACATCCTGTCATTACACAATTTTTTCCTTAAAAGAGCCCCCTGTGCCCTACCACATTTCCCGCTCCGAAAAAAAACGCCAGGCAAAACAGATAGAAAGTCTGGCCAACGAACTGGTTACCCTCTCAGCCAATGAGATAAAAAAACTGCCCTGTGATGATTTCCTCAAAGAGGAGATTCGCACCGCTCAACCCTTAAAATCAGGGGCCCGCAAGAGGCAGATCAAGTATATAACCAAGCAGATTAGGGAAACGGATCCGGCGCCGCTTCTCAATTTCCTAGAGGACCGAAAAGGTTCACGGCTCAAAAAGAATTCCGAATTCCACGAACTGGAACGGCTGCGCGACAACATCATTACAGATGTCCTGGCCGGCGTGGAAGATGCCTTCCATAATGATGAGCCCCTGGGGGATGACTGGCCGTCCCCTGCTTTGGAAAAAGCCTTGTCTCTTTTTCCCAACCTCGATGAAATGGATGTCAGGAAGGCGGCCAAACGCTTTTCCCGGACCCGCAAGGTCACCTATACTCGAGAGATCTTTCGAACCCTCAAAGCGGCCTCTGATTCGGCCAAATTACAGAAGGGATAGAGCATGGAATATCGCAGCGGCACCATGAACCGCGTCTTTGTCGTCCGCTTTGATCAGGGGGATGATTTCCTCGACGGTCTCCTGGAGGTCGTAAAAAAAGAAAAAATAAAAAACGGCTGGTTTCATTGCATCGGCGGATTGGCAGAGGCCGACGTGGTCGTCGGCCCCAAAGAGCCCACCATGCCCCCAGAGCCCATCTGGCAGAAAGTCGATTCACCCCGCGAGTTGCTGGGTACCGGCTCCATCTACTGGGACGAACATGACGAGCCCAAAATCCACCTGCACACCGCCCTGGGTGATCACGGCAAGTCCATGACCGTCTGCACCCGTAAAGGCACCAAGACCTATCTTGTTATCGAACTCTACATCGTTGAAATTACCGGCTTCACGGCCAGCCGTCCCTGGTATGAAGAGGGTGGATTCAACCGGCTGACCTTTGAGGACTGAGTCTCCTCCAAACGCCCGGCCACAAAAACAACATTAAGAAAGGACCTTCCTTCGGTATTCAAGATTCCTCGGAGTCTCGCATGCTCGCTTACCTGTTCGCCATTCGATATTTATTCCCGAACGTCCCTGCAAGCCTCCCCTCTACAATCCAGCTAAGCCTTGCGGCCAAACATAGCCTGCAAAGGTCTCAACCAAATACCGCTCAATATCCATGAGTAGACATAGGTACCAAACAAGATCAGCACAAGGGTCTTGGCTATATCCATATTATCGCCCTGCAGGGAGAAACCAGGCACATAGCCAAAGAGAAAGGGAGCCAGGTAGAGAAACTTGGCAAATTTAAAGGCAGTGAAGGCGGTCTTCCACATATTGGCCTTGGCAATGGTGGCCCCTGCAAAGGCAGCGATACAGACCGGCGGCGTGATATTGGAATCCTGCGAAAGCCAGTAGACAATCATGTGAGAGGCCAAAGGATTGACCCCGAGATGGGTCAAAGCCGGCACCGCCACCACAGCGGTAATGAGATAGGCCGCTGTCACCGGCACGCCCATTCCAAGTACAAGTGAGGCCAGGGCAATGAGCAGAATGGTCAGAAATAGAGAACCATGGGCCAGTTCAATAACAATATCAGCAAAGGTGAGAACCAGACCGCTGTAAGTGAGGACGCCGATAATAATACCGATGACACCGACAGTGGCGCCGATTTTCAGGCTGCTTTCTGCCCCAGCCCGCGAGGCCTGAACAAAACCGCGCAGGTCAATACGGGTATCCTTGCGAAACCAACTTATGACGATGCAGCTCACAATCCCATAAATTGCTGAATAGCCTGGCGAAAAACCAAACAACATCAAGATGGTGATGGCCACCAAGGGAATCACATAATACCACTCCTTCTTGACGATTTCCCAGGCGTTGAATTCTGATTTTTCGCCAACAACATGATCCTTCTTGGCCTCGTAATGGACCATGACAAAGACAGAGAAGAAATACATAAGTGCCGGGAAAAGGGCCACCAGCATGATCCTTGAATAGGGAAGGCCCGTCATCTCAGCCATGATAAAACCGCCGGCTCCCATAATCGGCGGCATGAACATCCCACCGATGGAAGCAGCTGGCTCAATGGCCCCTGCAACATGGGGCTTAAAGCCCGCCTTTTTCATCATGGGAATGGTAAAAGCGCCGGTGGAAACTGTATTGGCAATGGCACTACCGGAGATGGAGCCAAAAAGACCGCTGGCCACCACGGCCACCTTGCCCGGCCCACCTACTTTATGACCCACTGCAGCCAAGGGAAAATCGATAAAAAATCTCTGGGCCCCGCATTTTTCCAAGAAGGCCCCAAAGATGACAAAAAGAATAATATAGGTGGCAAGAACATTGGCCATGATGCCAAAAACGCCGTCACTCTTATAAAAGATAGAAACACAGAGATTGGGGAAATCATCTCCGGCGTGGGAGATAAGCTCAGGAGCCAAGTCGCCGTAGACTCCGTAAAGCAGCATCAAGATGCCAATGACGACAAAGATTGGCCCCACCACCCGACGGGCCAGCTCAATACCAAGCAGCACACCGATAATGGCCACCGTCATGTCAAGCCGGGTCTCCAGTCCCATCCGATAATTGATTGACTCGAAATTCAAAATCCAATAACCGATGGTACCTATAGACAACAGAATAAGAAGATAGTCCACACTACGCATGATCGGTTTTTTTGATTTATAGACCAAAAAGACCAAGACATAGGTGATGATGATATAGATCCCCCGGTGATACTGGGTGGAAGCAGGTTCAAGAACAGCGGAATATGAGTAAAAAATAACGAGGATCAGAGACAGAACGTCAAAGAGGATCTTCTCAAACTTATGAAGATTATCGTAGGCCACGGCAGTCAACTAGATCTTGCAGGACATAAAAAATAAGGACGGCGCAAGCCAACCGTCCTCACATAAAAAAACGCCCGGCTTTAAAAAGCCGGGCGGCATTTTCATTCAAAAAGAATACACAGCTTACAGCATCCCTTTTTCCTTCCAGAATTTAATAGCTCCCGGATGCATAGGGGTAACGATACCATTGGTGCCCGTGGCAATGCTCATCTCTTTGAAGGTCTTTTTCTGGCTTACCATATGAGCCAGTCCTTCATCAGTGTAGATAGCAGAAAGCATCTTATAGACAACATCATCCGCCACATTGGCGTTTGCTACCCAGAGGGTGGAATCCTGAAAAGAAGGTGTTCTTTTGGCAACACCGCGGTAGGTCTTTGCCGGCACAGCAAGTTTAGCGAAATAGGGATATTTTTCGTAAAAGCCAGAGGCCTTGGCGTCAGCATCAAGATCAATCAGGTCAATATCATTGGTCTGGGCTGCCATAATCACGGCGCCACTTGGAAAAGCAGTAAAGAGCCAGAAGGCGTCAAGTTGTTTGTTGCCAAAGGCTGCGGCCGCGTCATTATAGCCCATGGGATTCCGCTTTACCTTGTCCCATACCCCCATATGAGTGAAGAACAACTCGCAGTTAGCAAAGGCACCGGAACCAGCATTACCAACACCCACGCGTTTGCCGGCAAGGTCTTTAACGCTTTTGATTCCAGATCCCTTCCGGACAACAAGCTGGGCTGGAGCGCCGTAAAGATAGGCAACGGCCATAACATTTTCATACTTATTGGTGTCGTTCTTCATCATGCCGTTACGGCCCAGATACACGTGGCCGGAGTAAACAACGCCAAAATCGGACTTGCCGGAGTTCACCTTGCGGAGGTTCTCAACGGAACCGGCTGAGGATTGGGCCTTGACCGCAAAACCGTCCATATTCTTAATTGGCTTATAGACCTGGATGGCGTTAGCCACCACCTGAAAGGTACCACCAGCAGGACCACCACCAAAAACTATTCTCTTTTTACGAGCATGGGAGTCTGTCGCCAATGTCAGACAAACAGAAAGAGCAACTAGTGCTATAACACCTTTAATTTTCATCACTTTCTCCTTAAACTTTGTTATTTAGATATCAAAAGAGTTGTCAAATTATACTTAAACAATAGGTATATTACCCTATATAGAAAAACAGGTCAGCAAAAAATATTTACCAAGGGAATTGAAAACTCCCCTTATATTGCTACATCGACCACCCTTTGATTAATCCTTTTTCAACGGTAATTCTTATCCCTGGACCACTGAACACATTTCAAGAGAGTATTAGGCCCTCTCCAGAGATATTTATTGGCCCATCATAGCGGAGAAAATTCTGCACGGACCAACACGGGGTTCGGCTCAAAAAACTCCGTGATCCTCATAGGTGATGATGTGTAATGCTCCTAGGCAGAAGGTTTTGCCCACATAAAAGAATCTGATCACCTCTCATCTTCAGCCATTTTCGAGACAGGATGCTGTAGGAGCCCGGCCCTCCGGGCGATAAAGGGCGAGAGTCGGACAAAAGAGAGGTTCTGATCGCCCGGAGGGCCGGGCTCCTACAAATTCAAAGCGTTCATGTAAAACCATGCACCATAGTGATCAATAATTGGCTGAAGTTCGATAGTAATCACATAAAAAAAGCCCACAGTGTTTGAATCACCATGGGCTTTTTTTATGTGTGAGCAGGACGGAAACGAAAAATTTATTCTTCGTCTTCCTCTTGGTCACCGTTATTAAGTTTCACCAGTTTATCGCCGGGCTTCACGGCATCACCCACCTTAGCGGAAACAGTTGTCACAACACCGCTGATCTTGGCAACCACCGGGGTTTGCATCTTCATGGCCTCGACGACAACCAAGGTGTCACCCTCGGCAACATCCTGACCAACCTCGACAGCTACTTCGCAGACATTGGCTGTAAAAGGAGCTCGAACATCACCAACCAAAGCCAGCTCTTCGATCTCTTCCTTGCCGATCTCCGGCTCGGCAGCGGCTGCACCGGCCACCTGTTCGGCAGCCATGACATAGCTACGGCTATGGTGATCAACATTGAGATAGATAGTGGTCGCACCCTCTTCATCCTGCTGGGCCGGACCAACAGTGATGTGATGGTCTTTGCCAAGATTATCGGTAAAGGTAATATCCTCACCCAAGTCAAAACCTCCACGCTTTAAGAAGATGGAGGGAGGCAGCACATAGACCTTGCCGAATTTCTCCTCAAACTTGAAAAATTCCACGGCATCATTGGGATGCTGGAGGTAGAGAACAAGCTGTTGCTCGGTGGGCTCCTGGCCTATGCGTTCGGTCAGGGTCTGGCGTTCCTTCTCAACATCAATATCTTCGATATCTTCAAGGCCGCCCTCTTCTTCGAGAACCTTCTGCCAATCCGGGCCAAGAACCTTCTCATAAATCCAATCCGCTGGCTTATAGAATGGAAAAGGACCGTACTTACCAAGGAGGAGATTACGCAGATCGCCGGAGGCGTTGCCGTAACGATCACCACCCTGGACATTTGAAACCGCAGTGGTCCAGAGGATCTGGGAACCAGGGGTTACAGACCAGTAATTACCAAGCTCTTTCTGAACCTGAGGAAGCTCCTTATGGAGGATATCAGGCATCTTCTTCAAGAAACCGCCCTTTTCAGCCTGCTCCAGACTGGAACCCATGGCGCCACCGGGCAGTTTGTGGATCTGGACGGTGGGAAGAAAACCCTTAAACTGAGACTCAAAAAGCTCGTAATGGGGACGCTCATCACGGATGGCATCTGAAGAGGCAATAACTGCTTCAGGATCAACGGTAACCGCCTTATGGCCATACTCCTCCAAAGTCTGCATAACCGACAGAATTGGTGGCGGGCCATAGAAACCACAGAACGAATGGTCTGAGGCATCAACAATTTCGGCGCCGTTTAAAACAGCGGCGGTGATCCGGCCAATATCATTACCATCGGTATTATGACCATGGTAATGAAGAACCAGATCAGGATGCTTGTCCTTGATGGCGCTGACCAGGTCACCAATACGCTTTGGTGTACCAAGACCGCCATGATTTTTAATACAGAGAACAATGTCCTCACCGGTGACATCGAGAATCTCATCAACCTTGCTGACATAAAATTCGTCGGTATGTTCGGGACCGGTGGAAAAACAGATACAGGGCTCGAGAATTTTGCCGGCCTCCTGCACCTCTTCAAACACGGCCTGCATATTGGGGATATAATTCATGAAGTCAAACACCCGCCAAACATCGACATATTTGGCAAACTCACGTACGGTTAAGCGGATGACGTTCTGAGGATAGGGCCGGTAACCAAAAAGATTAACACCACGGCACAGGGTCTGGAACATGGTGTTGGGCATGGCCTCCCGGAGCAGTTTCAGCTTCAGGAAGGGATCGACCTGCTTGCGGAGAATATCGACATGGACGGAGGCGCCGCCGGTGATCTCCAGTGAAAAATAACCCGCCTTCTCCCTGGCTTCGGCAGCCTTGAGATCGGTGTCGAGCAGGATTCGGTTCTTAAAGTCGGACTGGGACAGGTCGCGGGCCGTATTGGTGATGTAATAGCCATCAGCCTCACGAACATTTTTCAGTACTTCCTTTATATTCATACCTTGAACGATGCGGTTCATGGTGACTCCTCTTTATAAATTTACGCAATAAATCTTCTTCTACGCCGTCAGGCTTAGGCCGCATAGGGATTAAAACCCTTGTGATGAATCTCGGCAATGAGAGCGGCAAGCTTATTCCCCTCGGAATCATCATCCTTATACTCCAGAAGCTCTGGATGATTCTCAAGGTAGGATGTGTCAAAATCCCCGGACTGAAACTGAGGCTCGTCGACCAGTTGCAGATAGAAGGGGATGGTTGTTTTGGGTCCGGTAATCACATAGTTGGAAAGACACCGACGCAGACGGTCAACCGTCTCGTTCCAGGAGAAACCGAACACCGTCATCTTCACAAGGAGAGAATCATAAACCTGGGGGATGGTAAAGCCCTGATAGACAAAACCATCCAAACGCACGCCATAACCACCAGGTGACCGATAGGTGGTAACGGTCTTGCCACCCTCAGGCATGAAGTCGTTCTGGGGGTCTTCAGCATTGATTCGCATTTCGATAGCATAGCCGCGAATCTGGATTTCATCCTGGCCAAAGACCAGCTTCTTGCCAAAGGCAAGTTTGAGCTGAGTCCGGACAATATCCACGCCGGTAACCATCTCGGTAACAGTATGCTCAACCTGGATACGGGTATTGATCTCCATGAAGTAATAATTCATGTCTTTATCGATCAGAAACTCAACCGTACCGGCATTGGTATAGTTAGCAGCCTGGGCAGCGCGTACCGCTGTATCACAGATCTCATCGAGAAGCTTCTGGTCTTCAATAAGCGATGGGGCAATCTCAACCAACTTTTGATTACGACGCTGGATGGAGCAGTCACGGGTGCCGAGGTGGACAGTGTTACCGAACTCATCGGCAATAATCTGGACCTCAATATGTTTCGGCTTTACTACCACCTTTTCCATGTAGATATCATCACTGGAGAAGGCTGCCTTGGCCTCAGCCTTGGCAATTTGGAACTGCTCAAGCATCTGGTCATCATTATCCACCTGGCGGATACCGCGACCGCCGCCACCGGCAGTGGCCTTAAGCATAATTGGATAGCCGACCCGATTGGCAAACTCCAGGGCCTGCTTGACTGCCTCGCCCTCATCAGCAGGCAAATTGTCGGTTCCTGGCACCATGGGGATCTTGGCTTCGGCCATGATCTTACGGGCCGTCACCTTGTCGCCGAGAGTACTGATAACCTTGGAAGTGGGACCGATAAAGGTAATATCGTTTTCCTCACAGGCCTTGGCGAAATCAGCGTTTTCAGCCAGAAAACCGTAACCGGGATGGATGCCATCGACATGGTGACTCTTGGCGACCTTTATGATTGTATCAATATTGAGATAATCGCAACGGGGGCCGTCACCAAGCCAGATGGCCTCATCTGCAACACGAATATGAAGGGCGGCGTTATCCGGTGTTTCATAAACGGCTACAGCTGTATGACCAAGCTCCTGAATGGCTCGGATAATCCGGCACGCGATTTCACCACGATTTGCTACCAGAATTTTCTTTTTCAACAGGACACCTCTTAAAATATTTCTGTTTCAACCCAACCTTCATTCTATGAAGAACAACAGGCTGTTTATTATGAAAACCTCACCACCGGCGGTGGGAGATGTACCTTGCTCCAGATTGCTTCTTTACAAAGACCTACCCGCAAAACAGGAGAAAACAGGCGAAAAAACAAGACGTTTACCGCGACTGTAAGGGGCAAAGAAAAATACCCACATCTAGGGCAAACAGCAGAATACGCTACCATACTTTCCATAATCAGGCAAGACTGAAAGCGCAGAACAGGTCATCAAAAATCAAGAAAAAACCGCCGGCAGTCCCAGTATTTATACCCAAAAACAGCAAGAAACGACCGAAAGCAGCCGCCCAGCCCCAGGACAACCAATCCCCCCACTCCAGAGCGCAAGGCCTCAGAGAGTTGCGTCTCTATGACTGATGGACATCAGCATGTCCCCATAAGCGCCGAGACAGACCTGACACACGCTGAACCGGCGTTGCCACTGCCTGCAGAAAGATCTCCCGTTTCCCCCAAATCTCCACCGACTGCCTGGCCCTTGTCAAGGCAGTGTAGAGAAGCTCACGGCCAAGAACCCGTGAGGGCTGAGCAGGCAAAACAACAACCACCCGCTCAAATTCCGAGCCCTGACTCTTATGGACAGTCATGGCATAGGCCGGATTATAGGGCGGCAACCTGCGGGCCAAGACCCGATGTACGCCTTGGTAAGCAGGAAAGCAGGCGTAAAATCGGCCATTCTCCTGGCTAATCACACCAGTGTCACCATTATAAAGTTCCAATTCATAGTTGTTACTGGCAATCATGATCGGCAGGCCAGGATAGAGAGGTTTTGCCGCCCCGCCAGCCCTGGCCCCCAGCTTAACCAGCAACTCATTAATTCTCTCCATACCGGAAGATCCCTGCCGATGGGCACAGAGTACGCCCAGCTTGCCAAGAGAGTCAAAATGCTCTCCCTGCCTGCGAGCATTCGTAAAACTTGCAAAAATAGGATAGAGTGCTGTTTCAACGAGATTTTCGCAGCTGGCGCCATAGTCGTCTATCTTCACATCAGGACAACTCTCATCGGCAAGAATTGCCAAGGCCTCTTCGCCCTGGCCGCCATTAACCGCCTCACTCAGTCTCCGGATACCACTATTCTCATCAAAACGATATGAGTCACGCAGGGTGATAATTGAATCGGCCAAGGAGTTTTCACGGCTTGCAAGCGACCCTAACTGAACCCCCATGTCGTTGGCCAACTGCTGGAACTGATCGGTGAACCCCTCACCCCTGCTGCAGATATCTCCGAGAACGGCGCCAGGCTGCACTGAGGAGAGCTGGTAATGGTCACCTAGCAAAACAAGGCTGCATTCCTCCGGCAAGGCGTCCATCAGCTGGGCCATGAGAGGCAAATCCACCATGGAGGCCTCATCAATGACTACCAAATCTGCATTAAGGGGCTGCTGACGACTATAACGGGGCCGTCCCCCGAAAAGGCCGAGAAGACGATGGATGGTCACGGTTTCATGGGGCAGCTCATCGCGCCTTTCCTCTGAGACAGGCAGGCGGACCTTGGCCTCTTGGATAGACTCCTGGAGGCGGGCTGCGGCCTTGCCTGTGGGGGCGGCCAGCCTGATAACCCTGCCCTGGCCCTGATACAGCTCTTGATAAATGGCCAGTATCTTTGCCACTGTGGTGGTCTTGCCGGTCCCAGGCCCGCCGCTGATCACGGTAAACTTGCGGCTGATGGCTGCCATGGCCGCCACCTGCTGCCAATCAGGCCTTTGCCGATCTGCCCCAGGGAAAAACTTCTGCAGGGCAGCAGTGAATGCCGACAAGGGCAAGTCATGCAACTCACCCTTCTGGCGTTTTTTAATAAAGTCGGCCACCAGGGTCTCGGCCTGATGATAGCGATGGAGATAGAGAGATGAACCATCAATAATAAGGGGGACCGTCTCACCAGGAAGGCCAACAACCGATGTTGCCAGAAGCAGATCGCCCAAGGCCTCGGCACTCTTGCCATCTGCCACTGAGGAAAGATTGATACAGATATGGCCCCCTCCCCTGGCCCTGGCCAGCCCACTCACCGCCGCAAACAGCTCTGGAGAACCCTGGTCACCGGCCAACCTCTGGATGAATTCAGAAAAATAGCGCTCCAGGCCATTAGCCTCTTGTTCAAATTTTCCACTCATCGCGGCAGCCCTCCTCCCTGATTTTGTCCCGGCAAGGCCAAAAGATCGGCAAGCTCGCTAATAAGCCGAACCTGAGGACGATCAGAAAAGATTCCTTTCTCGCTTCCCTGCCGTACACCGCGCAGAAAGATATAAAAAACACCGCCGAAGTGACGCTCATAATCATAATCACTCAGGCGACAGGCAAGATAGCGATGCAAGGCCACGGTATAGAGATGGTACTGGAGAATATAGTTGGCCTCGACCATGGCCCCCTGGAGCTGGACGCTGCCATAATCTACGGACGCCGGACCAAGATAGTTGGACTTCCAGTCAATGATGTAAAACCGCTCACCATGGCAAAAGACCAGATCGACAAAGCCCTTTAAAAAGCCCTTGACCAAGGAGAAGTCGAGACGCTCCATTTGGGCCTGAAAAGCCGCACCTCCTCCATGTCCATGGCGGCTGAAAACTTGGGCCATATCCGCAGCCCGGGAGTGGGCCAGGGGGAGATGAAATTCAAGCTCGTTAAGACGGTCCTCCGTCCGAAGATCAGCAAGGCAAAAATCATTGCCGGGAAGTTGGGCACTCACCACCTCTTTAAGCATCTTGCAGAGAGTATTGTTCCAATGTTCCTCATAGCCGAATTGGCCAAGCTTGGTTGCCAGCCAGTCAGCCACCTCCTTTTCCCTGCCTTTTTTGAAATCAGAAAAATCAAGGTTTTCAAAGAGGTGGTGGAGGAAAGTTCCTGGCCCAGCGCCTTTGGGAAAATCGAAAATGGACAATCCCGACCGTTCAGCCATGACTCCACTGTCACCGCCCAAAACCGAACTCCGATCATGGTCGGCAATATAGGCCTCCTGATGAAGACCAACGGTGAGGCGGGAAAAACTGCTGACCTGCCAGGTGCGATCAATGCTGCCTGTAAAAGGGGTAATGGTGAGTTCGGGAATCTCTTCCGTCTCCCTGGCCATCCCGGCAACCTCTCCGGGACAATCCACCAGAGCAATCTCTCCCTGGGCCCGCTCTAGCAGCCCATCAAGATCTTGGGCCAGTTCAGTTCCCGACATGGCCTGCAGGCGCCTCATAAATGGGCCTCGCTCCTCTCCGGCAACGCTGTGGAAAAGATAAGCCAAGGCCGACTGCTGGCTGCCATAAAAAGGACCCCATACCACGTAGCAACGATTCTTGGCCCGGGTCAAAGCCACATAGGCCAAGCGAAGATTTTCCGCCAACTCTTCGCTGAGGGCAATTTCCTTATGGGCCTCAAAATCCGCGGAGCCGATATCAAGGCTGAGGCCACCTCCTTTCTCATGGAAAAAAACCTCCTTATGCCTGGTCACCTTTGAGCCGCCCCACAGAAAGGGGCAAAAAACCACGGAATACTGCAGGCCTTTGGCCTTATGGACGGTGACGATCTGCAAGCGCAGGGCATCACTCTCCAGTCTTTGCTCATGCTCGCCACGATGGCTGCCGGCCACGCCCTGTTTGAGATAGTCAATGAGGTGATGGATGGAAAGATTACTCCGACCCTGGAGCACCTCGCCGAGATGAAGGAGATTGGTGAGACGGCGCTCGCCGTCATGGAGACTGAGAAGGCGCTGGCGCACCTCCTCGCCACTGACCAGGGCCTGAAACATACTCATAAACCCCTTGTCATTCCAGAGGCGGTTATAGGACATAAAACGCTCAAGTATCCCGTCCCAGACCGCCTCATCATCACCGCGCTCAAATATGGCCAAGGCCGGCCAGCCCAGAATATCTGTGGCCAGGGCGGCCACCAATTTCTTCTCATCAGCTGGGTCGGTAACAGCCTGCAGAACAGCAACAAGCTCCCGGGCCTCATGGCAGGCAAAGAGATCATCACTGGATTTGACCACGCTGGCCACCTCGACATCGAGCAAAGCCTGGTGGACCTGGCGGGCCTCGGCGTTGGTCCGCACCAAAACGGCAATATCCCCCGGCACCAAGGGCCGAGCCCCGACCCGGGCCTGTCCCTGGTCGGCGAGCTGCAAAAGCCTGCAGATCTCAGCGCAACAGGCCGTGGTCGCCACAATCTTACTATCCGGAGACGCAAGCTGCTTACCGACAACTGAGCCCTCTGCCATCATGATCTGCAGAGGCGCATCCTCCCCCTCTTCAACCCGGAGCCGCTCCGTATCCTTGCCCGGCCATTTTGCAGGGGGAAAGACAATCTCCGGAAAGACAAAACTGGCTTGGCCGGCCTCCTCGCTGAAGACCTCATTTATGGCATTAATCAAGCCAGGCTCTGAGCGATAATTATCCTCCAGGGTGTAATGAGACTTTACCTGGTTGGCGGCTGCCAGATAGGCAAAGATATCAGCGCCGCGGAAATTATAGATTGCCTGTTTGGGATCGCCGATAAGATAGAGAAGGTGATCCGGCACCCCAGTGTGAATACGGTTAAAAATCTCAAACTGGATGGGATCGGTGTCCTGGAATTCGTCGATGAGGGCAGCAGGATATTTTTTTCTAATCCGGGCGGCCAAGCCCCGTCCTTGAGGGCTGGCAAGACCGGCTTGAATGCGGGTGAGCAGGTCATCAAAACCAAGAAAGCGCTGCTCCTCCTTAAGCTGGGAAATCCCCTGAGCGGCGAAGGGGAAAAGGCCTGCCTTCATGGCCAGGATATGGCTGTCAAAACCGTCAACAAGCTGCTGCCAGGCCTGCCAGAGTTTGTCCGCAAAAATGCAAAAGGCATGGCTGGGTGGCTGACAATTTTTCTTAACTCCCTGGTTGAGATTTTCCTGGGTCACCTTGGCCAAAAAATCTGGAGGTAGGAGAAGCTCGCCATTAAAATATGCAGTGATGGCAAGAAGCCACTTGGCGACACTCTTTTTCTGGAATTTATTACCCTTGAGCGCTGGATCGGCAAGGGTTTTGGCCACCTCCCCTGCTGCCTGGGGCCAGAGGCGCGTTCCCTCTTCATAGAGTCGAAGAAAGTCTTCTTCGTGCTCTGGCAGAAGCATGGTCTCCGAATCTGCAGGACAGATCGTGAGGCCGGGCCGGCTATTTTTCAGAAGCTGCTGGAGCTTCTCAGGACTCAGCCTCTCATTTAGATAGTGTAGAAAAAACGGTCCCCTGCCCTGCATGCTTTGACGCCAATAATCACAGACCACCTGCCAGTGGATATCGCTGAGATCGGCCACCAGTTCCACATCAAAGAGAGTAGCGCTCTCCAGGCCATTCTCCTTAAGCATGCGCTGACAAAAACCATGGATGGTGTAGATGGCTGCCTCATCAAAATCGTTGAGGGCACAGGCCAGATCACGACAGGCCTGATCATGGTCGGCAACAACTGCATAGAGCTTGGCAAGGAACTCCTCATGGCAGCCATAGCCGCTGAAACAAGAACGGGCCGCAACCAGCATCTCCCGAATCCGCACCCGCAGATCCGTAGCTGCTGCTTCGGTGTAGGTTACCACAAGGATCTCCTGAATGGTCAACCGTTCTTCAAGAAGCAGACGGACCACCAGGGCCGTAATAGTATAGGTCTTTCCGGTGCCGGCACTGGCATCAATGAGATGAAAGCCGCGGAGTTTCTTATTAAGGAGCTCAGCCATTTATAGTCCTACTCCTTTTCCATGGCGACATAGAGCGGCCCATACACTGTCCGGGCCAGGGCAGCAAAATCCTCCCCCAGCTCAAACTTCTCTACAAAACAACGTTGGAGGTAGGGATCCCACTGCCATTCCCCTGGCACATATTCGCTTCCCCAGAGGGTTTTGGCAGCCTCAGCCATTGCCCTAAACTCCTTGCCCTTCATGCAGTTCTCAACAAAGACCGAGGAGGCCTTGGCAAAAAAGGGCAAGGGTTGCTGGAGGCCCTGCCAATAGAGATCCAGGAGGTCGCGAAGAGTGGTGCGGGCATCTGCAAGCGGAGCCATGCTGACAATACCATCATCGGCGATGAGCAGCGATTGGCGTTTAACGCTGCCAGCAAGGTCAAGGCTGTTAAAGGCCAGGTGGCTGATCCATGTCCGCAGGAGATGGCGGCCGTCCATCTTGCCAAAGCGGTAGTGAAATTGACCCCGGTCATTAACATTGGCAAGCTCCACGTCCAACACATAGTCGCCAATGATAAGGGTGCCGCCCTGGCTGCTGGTCTCGCTGCCGCCGAGCTCTTCAACCTTTGCGGCAAAGGACTTAGCACCCCTCTGCAGCTTTCCATAGACCACCTCGGCCATGGCGCCATGGGGCAGAATGCCGGTGGCCCGGACCCTGTCAAGCGTCAGGGGTTTCTTGGCCAGCAGACCCTCAACCAGATCACGGTTTAGGGCGTAGCGGTCCAAACCCCGCAGGCTAAAGGGTTCATCCGCGGCCAGGGGCCCTTCTTCACCTTCCAGACGCAAGCCTAGGCGATGCTCGCAAAAAAAGCGGCTTGGCGACTGCCAAAAACGCTGAAAAACAGCAAGGTCAAGATGGCGCTTCTCTCCTTCCGCCTCTGACACAGGGAGACCTTGGCAAAAATCAATTCTGCCCCTATCCCGATTAACCAGCTCTTGGGCTGCCTTAAAATTTTTCTCGGAAAACCCGGGGAACTCGCCCTGGAAATAACCTGGATGAAAGGGCTGCAAGTGGTGCTGAACAACAAGACTATTCTGACACTCCTGGATCTCTTTCGCGGAGGCCCCAACAGAACTGCGCGCCCGGGCCACATACTCCATAAGCTCGCGAACCAGCACCGATGGTGCCAGCTCCGAGTCATCAAGCACAGAACGGCCCTGATAAGAGATATAGAGCTGGTCGCGGGCCGAGAGCAAGGCCTCCAGAAAGAGATAGCGGTCATCAAAACGCATACTACGGTCCCCGCGCCTGAACTCCTTGGCCATGAGGTCAAAACCAAAGCGGGCCGGGGAACGGGGAAAGTCGCCGTCGTTCATGCCAAGCAGACAGATGACCTTAAAGGGCACGGCCCGCATGGGCAGTAACGAACAGAAGGTAATACCGCCGCCCATGAAGCCATAGGGCGAAAGATCCCGGCTCACCGCCTTTTGGACCCGACCCTCCACCACATCAAGGTCCAGTTGCTGGCCAAATGATGAGAGACTTGCCTCCTGCTCCAAAGCAGCCAGGGCTGTACGGAGCACCTGCATTTGCCGTTCTTCATCCTGGTCGGCCTGCAGGAGATCGTTGCAAAGATTAAGGAGCAGGTTACTCCAGTTCGGCAGGTCATACTGTTGCTGAAGGCGATCCGACCACTCTGCAAGGCTATGATAAAAAACCAGAAAACGCCCGGCCAGCTCCGGCTCTAGATGGGCACCGTCATAGGGCAGTATCCCACTGAAAAGTTGCTCGTCATCCATGGCAAAGCCAAGAAGGAGGCGATCAAGACCAGCCTGCCAGCTGTTTTCCTGATGGCCCGGCAGGCCGAAACGGGCCCGGTCTTGTCCGTCGCGTCCCCAGCATATCCTCAGCTCGGCAAGCCACTTGCTAATCTGGCTGACATCATCCAGGCCCAGGTGAAACCGGCGGCGCAGGGCGGCAGTTTCCAGCAGGGCAACAACGTCAAGGGCCTTAAAACGACTGCGGGACAGGGCCAGGATCTGAAAAAAACCAGCAATACACTCCTCCTGGTCGTGGCTCTGGTCGGCAATGGTATAGGGCAAAAGCTGCTGGTCATCACCTGCAAAAACCGCCTCAACCAGGGGGGCATACGTGCTGACATCCGGAGCCATCACCAGAATATCGCGAGGTTCCAAATCGGCTTGCTTGTTAAAGAGGCCCAGGAGATGATCATACAGGGCCTCCACCTCCCGGACCGGACTATGGCAGGAGGTAAAACAGATGGAATCATCGTCACTTTGGCCGTGGGAGGCATCCCGAAGTTTAAGGATGTCGCCCTGGATGGCAGTCAGCAGGGAATCTAAGTCCGGCTCTAGAAAGAGCGCCTCTTCTTCAGCCTCGTTTTCAAGGAGCAGACTGAAAAAATCACGCCCCAGACGGCCCATGGATGCCAAAAGGGGATTATCGTTGCCGAGGAAATGATTTTCCCGATCAAGACCGCTGCTCCGTTCCAGACGGCTTATTGCCGCTTCGGGAATGATATCGCCCCACTCCTTCTCACAGGGGTTGAGAAAAAAAACATTCACATCTATATGGCGGCCCAGGGCATGAAAAACCTCAAGATGACGGGGCGGCATGGAGGAGACGCCAAAGATGGAAACCCGAGACGGCAGAGTGTCTGGGCACCATTGATCGCTGTTAAGATGCGAAAGGCAACGCTCAAAGAGATCAGCCCGATGCGGCTGAACAATATCTTCACGCAACCTGCGCCAGAGCATGGCCTGCCAGAAATCAACCTCCCCGCCCCTCTCCCATGAACTGATGAGGTCAGGGCGGTAGATCACATACTGGTCAAAGAGGTCGGCAAGGGTGGCAGCAAGCTGATAGGATTTAAGGGGCGTGTCTGCATATGCCGCCACCTGGCTGAAGGCCTCGTTTTGACAAAGCTCAGGGAGGAGTTCCATGATACGCCAGGCCAGCACCGGTCGCTGCCAGGCATCCATGGCCAGTTGCTCACCGAGGACCTGGCCAAAGACCTCACGCAAAAAGGCATTGGGAAAGGGAAAAAAACCATTGGCCCAGACGCCGGAACGTTTGGAGAGTTCCATGGACAGCCAGCGAGCCATACCCTGGCTCTGAACCACCACGGTTTCCGGGACAAGGGGCGGCAGGGGTTGCCGACTTAAGACCTGGGCAAGATATTCAACCAATAACTCCATTCGGTTACTGGTATAGATAGTAAAACTCACAAATGAGTCTCCATGGTCTTTCAGAAAAAAAAGCTTCCGGGAGAGGTCCCAAAGATACTTTCTCAATCTAAAGAAATATTGCCTCCTTGCCAAGCTCTTAACGACAAAAACCTTAAGCAATACAGCCAGGTTACCTGCTGCACGAAGAAGTTTTTTTTCAGATCAGCGCTGGCGCTTGTTTGTTAAGAACGGTAATCTATCTAGATTAAACGTCTGTTATTACCCTCGGGAATTTAAGAATCAACTCCTCCAGCATCTCATCTTATTATTATGAAACTGCATACCTGTGTCCGGCCCGGTGGCCGGTTTGCCTTTAGCATCCATAAACCTTCCTTCAAGGTCACTAATCTTCGGGAGAATGATGAGATCACTGAACTCGGCAGCTGTGCGGAGCAACCGGTTTTTAACAACCGAAACTTCCCAGCCAATGATGTGGATGTGGGAAAAAGCGACTGGGTCTATGAGATAGCCAACCCCTTTTCTTTCAAGGGCACCACCTTTATAAATTCAGCCTGGGCCGACAGACAGGCCACACAGCCTCTTGCTATTTCCCTGCCTGACATGCCCCCGGTTTCCATGGCGGATTCCCTCCGTCATTGCGTGGATGACGACGATATTGACGAGATTTTTCGGGCCCTCCCCGAGCCGGTGCTTCTCTCCCTGGCCACGACCTCCACCGACCCTGAGGACCTCATCCGGCTGGCCAGGATGGCGGCGTCTCTTATCATCACCGACAGTGGCGAGGTGAGCGGTCTCCACTATGAGCAGCTTAACAGTCACTCCCGACCGATTATCCATAGCCATGATCTCTACGAGGCCGTGGCCAACAATCCCCACCTGCCTGACGACTATAAACAGGCCATGGTCTTACGGCCCGGTGCCCAGGGCGGCAGTGAGATCGTCGGTGAATTCCGGACTAACGGCAGCCATGTCTATGAATATCTACGTCGCAACTCCTACATCCCCTGGGGCCATTATGCCGCCAATATGGCCAATGATGCGGTGCGCTACAGCCTGGAACAACTCTGCCTGGATGACATGATAGGCATGCGCCACCTCTATTACCAGAGGACATATGAACGGCTGGCTGCCGACCTTGGCCTTTCCGGTTTTCATGGCCGGAGAAAGGCCACGGCTGATGAGCTTGAAGATGTGCGCCAACAGATCGTCAACGCCATGGAAGATGGCAGGGAGCCCTCATTTACCGCCACCCTGTGGGGCTGGAACTACGGTTTTGACTTTGCACCCAGCGGCTACCGCCTTAACGCCTCCCACCAGATGCTTCATCAGCAGTTTGCCCTTATACCCGCCGCCTTGGCAGAGAGTAGCGAGCCCCAGAAAAGCTTTGCCTGCGGTGATCTGGTTGCTGCCTTTTGTGAACAATACAGAAAGGAGACGGCAAATCCTTTTTTCAACGATTACCTAGCGGCTATCCGAGCCAATACCCGGGTGGACCATGGCCAGGGTGAATCAAGTCTGATCATTTATGAGGATGACCATGTCATGGTCTTTGTCCCCAAGGCCCAGACCTCGCAATGGGAGGTGCAGATCATGACAACCGCTGAGGTGGGCAATATCATAGAGCTTTCCACCGAGGCCCGCCACTCCCTTGACACCGCCTTCTATTTGGCGGTTAAGGCCCTGCATGGTATCGGCGTCAAACTTATGTCCACCATCGAATACTCCAAACGTTTTAAAAATACAGACCAGGACCAGCGCCTGCTCTACGCCCTGCTCCCCAAACTCCCCAACTCCCCAGGCGCCTTCAGCGAATCGCAATTACGATGGATAAACGGCCATTTCCCTGAGGATCTGGCCACGGCCCTCCGGGCTCAATTACCCCCGTGCAAATAGTCCTTGGCTCATTGCACGCCATCCTCCAAGACCTCAGACCTAACACGCCATTGGCACTCTGAAACGCATGTGATAGTAGTAAGAAATTAGACATGCATATATTCTCGACTGAATTTCATAAATCGAGCATTGCAAGGGGGCGCCAATGCAACAGAGAGCTACGCGAATTAACGCCGAGATGGTCTCCGCCTTCTCTGATGGCCAGGACATTTACCGCGGACTGGTGGCCAACATCTCAAAAACAGGGCTTATGGTCACTGGTATCCCCAGCAAATTCAAACCTGCTACGCAGAAATATTCCACCATGGTAAGAGGCAGAGATAAGAAGTTTAAGTTTCGAATCATGCCCGTATGGTTTAACCAGACAGACCGCAAGCTCGAAATATGCTTTAAAATTGTCTCGCCTCCATCTGGTTGGAATAATTTTCTAGATGAGATGCTCGCCGGCGCCTCATAATCCAGCACTATACTTTTCCCTTTTTTATGGTTCATCGTCGAAGTCCGGGAAAGGCAGCTTTGATTTTTAGGAAAAAATAGTCTTCGTCTCGGTATCCGTATGCCATTCGTTTGATGACTTTAATCTTGTTATTTATCCCCTCCAGCCCACTGGTATGGAGGGGATACTTGGCCGAAGCAAGTATGCCTCTTAGGTATGGCGGTTTGGTTGTCGGTTTTGGGTGGAACTTAAACCTTAACCTTTCCGCCGTTTCTATTCACAATTTTCCCTCTAATCGACGATGAACCTAAAAAAAGGGGAGTAAGGACACCAGGTCCTTACTCCCCTTTTGACGTTATACTCAAAAACGTTTTTAATGTTTGGTCTTATGGGTGGCACGCATTGTTTTAGCAAGCTCCTGAATCTCACCCATGTCTTTGCGCATCTCATTCCAGCCATACCAGTAGGCATAGTCGGGATTCACATGAAAAAAGGCCTGATAGGCCCGCATGCGATGCTTCATATACATCTCCAACAGGACCTGGTCGATATAGGAAAGCTTGGTGGTATCCTTGATCCCGGCCTCGCCGCCTGTCTCCATAAAGGTAAGGAGGAAGGGGTAGTTGTAAGGATAGTCAGCAGGCTTTTCAATAAGGCCATCTTTATAGAGACCAGCAACCACTTCAATGGCATCGGCCATAACGCGATCAACCTTCTGCATGATAGAATCACCCATGGCGAGCTGTTCCTTGGCATACGCCTCGGAGTGACAGTTGGAGCAGGTAGCGATCATTTTATTACGCTCTTTCTGAAAATCCTCCTCAGTCAAACGGGCCAGGTCCAGAGCGGCAACAGCCGGATAGACAGGACCAGGCTCGCCGGTTTCAGGATTAAGGACAGCAAGGGCCTTAAGGATGGTCACCCGGTCAGCAGCCCATTGCGGATCCTTGGGCAGAGGCAGACGGACTCCCAGGAAGCCCCAGGCCGTATGGTTATTATGGCTGCCGTCGCCCATATGGCAGGTCTGGCAGGTGGGTGCGGCCGCGCCTTCCGGCAGGTCTCCGGCCTTCTTGGCGAAATAACGCTCGCCATGCTTGGAGCTTGACCACATCTCCCACTGGGGATGATCGTAACCCATATGACATTGCTGGCAGGCCCGGGGATTCTGGGCCTCTTTCTTGGAGAAGGCATGACGGGTATGACACTCGTCACAAGAGTTAGTCTGGTAACGATAGCCCTTGGCAAGCTGCTCAGCCTTTTCCTCATCAGTCTTGATGCCCATATTGTGGCAGCCACCACAACCACGACCACCCTCCATCAGTTCATCCGGGGCCATATGGGTGGCAGGAATGGCATTCATCGCCTTCCACCCCATGTTATGCTTGCCATGGGAGAACTGATCAAACTGCTCCTCATGACATTCTTTACAGACCTGCTCCGAAGGCATTTTGGCCTTCTTATAATCAGCCTTTGAGCTATGGGCATCACCGTGACAGGTATCACAGCCCACACCTTCGGCAGAATGCCGACTGACACGCCAATCCTGAACCTGACCCGGAGAAATCTTCTCGTGGCAGGATACACAGGCATCCTTAGCCAGGGCCGCTGAGGACATGACCAGCAGGCCGACCCCAACAAGTCCCACCATCCATCTCATCTTCTTCATCATTCATCTCCCATTTGAAGAAATTAAAAAAAGAAAACAATTAACAGAACACACCTCCACCTTCCTTTGACTTAAGTCAAGGAGCTAATTTTTCTTATCATTTTCCATTCTCAATAGATTTTTTTGAATGACTATCTAAAAAGCACAAAAATATACTCGCACACCTTCTTCAAAATGGGCAAGGAGAGATTTACATTATCTATTGCCTGCTCTGGCATGGTTCGACGTTCCTGGAAATTCCTCTTCCGGGTAGCAAAACAGCTCCATGCCTCTGTTTTTCCCTTTGTGTCTTTGGGCCTTTCTGGTTAAGATAGGAACCTTTTTTTTTGAATAACATCATGAAGGCACCAGAGTTTTAAAAATCTTCAAGGTGCTCCCAACATCTTCAGGTAGGACAGATGCAAAAACCAGGTTATTACGGGCAATGGGGCGGGGCTTATATCCCTGAGGTTCTCTATGAGACCTTTAAGGAGCTTAATGCCGCCTTTACTGCCGCCAAGGCTGATCCCGGATTCTGGCAAGAGTACGTTGACCTCATGGCCACTTACTCCTGCAGGGCAACCCCCCTTACCCACGCTGAGAACCTCTCCAAGCATTTCGGTGGCGGCCAGATCTTCATTAAACGTGAAGACCTGAACCACACCGGGGCCCACAAGGCAAACAATGTCATGGGCCAGGGCCTGCTCGTTAAAAAAATGGGCAAGAAAAGGGTAATTGCCGAAACCGGCGCCGGCCAGCACGGCGTGGCAACTGCCACCATGGCCGCAAAATTCGGTCTGGAATGCACCATTTACATGGGCGAAGAGGATGTTATGCGTCAGCGCCCCAATGTCTTCTGGATGGAGAAACTTGGGGCAACGGTGGTACCGGTCACCTCCGGCTCCAAGACCTTAAAAGATGCCATTAACGAGGCCTTCCGTGATTGGGTTACTCGGATGGATGACACCCATTATGTAATGGGCACTGTATGCGGACCGCATCCCTTCCCCGAGATGGTGGCGTGGTTCCAGTCCATTATCGGCAAAGAGGCCCGCACACAAATTCTTGAGCAGTTTGGTTCCCTGCCCTCCCGGGTTTACGCCTGTGTTGGCGGCGGCTCGAATGCCATGGGTATCTTTCAGGGTTTTCTTGATCAGCCAGAGGTGGAACTTATCGGCGTTGAGGCAGGCGGCCATGGCCTTGACTCGGGCCACCATGCCGCCCGCCTGACATCCAATGATGCTTCTGCCGGTGTGGCCCAAGGCTATCACACCATGTTCCTTCAAAATGATGACGGCCAGATGATGGACACCCATTCCGTGGCTGCCGGTCTCGATTATGTCGGCGTTTCCCCTATTCTCACCGATCTCTGGGAAGGGGGCAAGGTTCGCTTTGAGGCTGCCACTGACAAGGAAGTGATGGAGGCCCTGGAGCTCACCATGAAGAGGGAAGGCATCATCCCGGCCCTTGAGTCAAGCCACGCCTTTGTCCAGGCCTATAAGGAAGCCGGCGACCTAAAAACCGACGAAGCTCTTATCATCAATATGAGCGGCAGGGGCGACAAGGATATTTTCACCGTGGCCCATGCCTTTGATGATCCGTCCTGGAAAGATTTCATTAAAAAGAAGGGAGCTGAATATGCAGCTTGAAAAAACAATCCGGGAAGAACTTGCCCGTCCTGAAAAAGATATCCTGCTTATGACCCATATCGTCTTGGGCTACCCCTCGCTTACGGTTAACCGCGAGGTCATTAAGCAGATGGTGGAAAACGGCGTTGAGCTCATTGAGATGCAAATCCCCTTTTCCGAACCCATGGCCGATGGACCCACCATTGTCCGGGCCAACCAGGAGGCCATTGAAAACGGAACCACGGTGAAAGCCTGTATGGAATTTGCCGCTGAAATGTGCAGCGAACACAACACCAGCTTTCTCTTTATGACCTATTACAATATCCTCTACAAATACGGCATGGAGAATTTTTTCAAGAAGGCCAAGGAGATCGGCATCAAGGGCTTTATCATCCCTGATCTTCCTCCTGAGGAAGGCGAGGAGTTCTGGAGCCTGGCAGCTCAATATGATATTGCCCCCATCCTCATCTACGCCCCTACTTCTACTGAAGAGCGTATGCAGGAGCTTGCCGCAAGCGCCAAGGGCTTTATCTATTGTGTGGCAAGAAAAGGGGTGACCGGCAGACAAACCGATTTCGACGCCGCCTTTGACGATTATATGGCCCGCTGCCACCGGGGCACTGCCCTGCCCCTGGCCGTGGGTTTTGGCATCAGTAACCGCGATGACATTGCCTACCTCACCGGCAAGGCAGATATCGGCGTCATCGGCACGGCAACCATTAACCTGGTTGATGACAAAGGCCCTGAAGCTGTGGGTCCCTTTATTGCCAGCCTGCGCTAAAATTCGACAATTGCCGAACAAGGCGCAAAAAGGGCCGTCCCGATTAAGGACGGCCCTTTTTTTACTGTTATCAGCCTGCTTATATTTTACTGGGAGATAGCGATCACCCCCGAGGGATCAATCTCCTTCATATCAGGGAGGAGATGAGCGACTCCCTTATGACATTCGATACATGTTAGGCCCTCGTCATCACCGCGGATATGCTGAATACGGGCCCGCCTAGACTGTTTACCGTAATCCATGGCTTTGGCATCATGGCAGCTGCGGCACTCGCGAGAATCATTGGCCTTCATTTCCGCCCACACCGACTTGGCCATAGCCAAGCGATGGTTCTCAAATTTTTCACGGGTATCAATGGTGCCTTTCAGCTTATGAAATAATTCCCGCACTGCCACGGTTTTCCGGGCGACCTTCAGCATAAAATCCCTGGAGAGATGACAATCGGAACAGGTGGCCCGCACCCCGCTTTTGCTGTTAAAATGGGCGGTGTTTTGATATTCCTTATAAACATTCTCGCGCATCTCGTGACATGAAATACAAAAAGACTCTGAGGCGGTTGCCTTAAGTTCTCCCAAAAAGGCGGTCAACACCACAACTCCCAGGAAAAACCCAATGCCCACCAGAGCAATCACCGAATAGTGGCGACTCGGACTTCTCAGCTTGTCCCACCATCCCTTATTATTATCAAGCATAGTAAACTCCTGCAGTTAAAGGTATCGATTGTCTGAAACAGCGGACCTATCGTCCCTACTTAATGGCCTGAACCGGCTCAAAGGTATTTTCAATCAGGGGGGGGGCGTCCACCTGGGTTACATGGCACTGGGTACAAAAATAACGGCGTGCCGACAGGTTGGTCAGCTCATTGCCATCACGGTCAACAAAATGGCTTGGGCTGATCTTTGTGGCGCCGGCCGCCTTGTGATTGGCCCAGCTATGACAACTAAGACATTTATTGTAGCGGCGGGTGACGTTATAGCCTTCCGTTTTATGGGGAATGAGCGGTGGCTGTTGGATAAAATCACGTTTAAGAGGCTTCTGGTCAGCAATCAACTTGTCAACCTCAGGCTCCTGGGATGCAGACTGGACATCTCGGGGACCACGCAGCGACTGCACTTCTTCAGCCACAACCTGCAAGGGCATGGTGATCAAAAATGCGACAAACATCACCAGGTATAACCTCATATATCTCTTCATGTTCTCAACTCCTCTGCCGTATTTTATGCTTTTAAATTGCCGTTATCGATTATCAAAGCGGCTGCCGAAGGAAAATACCTGTTCAGCGCAGATGTCAATGCATCTCCCGCAGTTGGTACAGTTTGGTGACAAAATCACCGGTCCCTGACCCTCATCAGCTCCGGTCAGGGCGGGGCTAATAACATATGGCTCAGGACACACCGCGTAACAGTCCATACATTTTGTGCACTTTTGCCGCCCAACTGCCCGGACCCGGAGCGGACTCAGCAGGCCTAAGAGACTGTAAAAAGCCCCCACCGGACAGAGATGACCACACCAGCCACGCCTAGCGACCAACAGATCAAACAAAAAGACAGCCAGGGGCAGCAGCCAGGCCAACCCCATGCCAAAAAGGAGCCCCCGGTACAGAGTGGTCACAGGGTTAATCAACTCCCAGGCCACCATGCCGCAAAGAGCAGAAAGGACCAGAGCCATCACCAGTATCCAATAGCGGATGTCACTGGAAAAAATCATCCCTTCCCGCCAGCCCAAGCGGCTTCGCAACCAGGCAGCCAAGTCCGTAATCATATTGACCGGGCAGACCCAGGAACAGTAGACCCGGCCACCGACAAGCAGATAAAAAGCGGCAATGATCACGGCACCAGTTAGCGCGGTGGCACTGGCCGGATGACCGGCAAAAACACTCTGCAGCAGAATATAGGGGTCAACAAGGGGCACTGTATCCAGCAAACGACTGGCTGCCAGGCTGCCCTTCAGAATCCAGATTCCCGTGAGCGGCCCTGCCAAGAATAGGGCCAGAACGGCAAACTGACTCGTCCTTCTGAGGATCAGCCATTTATGAGCCGCAAACCAGCCTTTGTTGGATCTGGCTACGTTTGCGGTTTCCATCTCTCTGCTCATGGCTTCCACTCCTTATTAAAAGGAGACTGCCACTCCGGCTGCCGATCAGGCAGGTCGAGCTGCTCAGGGATCAGGCTCTTACCGGCCTTGGCCTTTTCTTCCCAGCCCAGACGGTAATGGTGCCCCAACTCTCCCTTGGCCAGATCAAGAGGTACCACCTTAATGGCCGCCTTTTCCAAGACGCAGGACTTCTCGCACTTGCCGCAGCCCGTACAATGCTTGGAGTGGACCTTGGGGATGAACATGGTGTGCTTGCCGCTGCGCCTATTATGTTGGGCATCCAGGGTGATGGCCTTATCAATCAGCGGACAACTGCGGTAACAGACATCGCAGCGCAAGCCGAGATAGTTAAGACAGTTCTCCTGGTCGAGCAACACCGCTAAACCCATGCGCGACTTGTAGATATCGGTCAAATCTGGATCAAGGGCCCCGGAGGGACAGGCCTTGATGCAGGGCCGGTTCTCACAGAGTTCGCAAGGAATCTGGCGGGCGATGAAGTAGGGAGTACCGGTGGCGACTTTTTCCGCCGGGCTGGCCAAACGCAGGGTGCTATAGGGGCAGGCTCGCACACATTGACCGCAGCGGATACAGGCCGCCAAGAAACGATCCTCAGCCAGAGCAGCGGGCGGCCTGAAGGCATAAAAAGGCATGGCCTCTCCTTGCCTGCCGCCATAGAGGCCCAAGCCCAAACCAAAGAGGGCAACACCGCAGGCAGTTCGCGCCGAATCACGCAGAAACATTCTGCGGCTCGTACCCTTGCTGGATTTTTCCTTTTCGTCAGTCATAGCTGTTTACAAAAGGCCTATGCCTTAGTCACCTTGACCGCGCATTTCTTAAAATCGGTCTCTTTAGAAATGGGACAGGTGGCATCAAGCACCAGCTTATTGACCAGCCGTCTGGCATCGAAGAAAGGTACAAAGATCGAGCCTTCCGGCATCCGGTTTCTGCCCCTGGTTTCGACGGTGGCGGTAATTTCGCCGCGCCGGGTCATGAGCTTAGCGACAACTCCGCGCCGGAGGCCGCGTTTTTCCGCATCCTTGGGGTTCATGAAGACCACAGCATTGGGCACGGCCCGATAAAGTTCAGGCACACGCTGGGTCATGGAGCCGGAATGCCAATGCTCCAGAACACGACCGGTACAGAGCCAGAGGTCATACTCCTTATCTGGCGACTCGGCAGCCGGCTCCCAGGGCAGAGCAAAGATATTTGCCCGGCCATCCTTTTTGCCATAAAAAACAACGCCCTCGCCTTTCTTGACGTAGGGATCGTATCCTTCCCGGTAACGCCACAGGGTTTCCTTGCCGTTTATAACCGGCCAGCGCAGGCCTCGAGACTTATGATATTGGTCGAACTCTGCCAGCTCATGGCCCTTCTTGGGTCCCTTGAGACCAAAGAGGCGATACTCCTCATAGAGCCCTTTCTGGAGATAAAAACCAAAATGGTCCATCTCGCTATTATCGTAAGCATTGCCGGCCATGTCGGTGACTTTCTGCTTGCCGAATTTATCGACCTGACCATTGGCATACAGGACATCGTAGAGGGTCTTACCCTTATATTCAGGTTTCTTGGCCAGGAGTTCAGCGGGCCAGACCTCTTCAACCTTGAAACGCTTGGAGAATTCTACCACCTGCCAGAGGTCGGACTGGGACTGGCCCGGCGCCTTGACCTGTTGCCGCCAAAACTGGGTACGGCGTTCGGCGTTACCATAGGCACCTTCCTTTTCCACCCACATGGCTGTGGGCAAAATCAGGTCGGCCGCCATGGCAGATACGGTGGGATAGGGGTCGGAGACCACGATGAAGTTCTCCGGGTCCCTCCAGGCAGGATACATTTCATCATTAATATTGGGGCCAGCCTGCATATTGTTGTTGCACATCTGCCAATAGCAGTTCATCTCCCGATCTTTCATCTTGCGCTGCATCAAAACAGCATGAAAACCCACCTTACCGGGCAAGGTGCCCTCTGGCAGTTTCCATATCTTTTCCGAAAAAGCGCGATGCTCTGGCTTTTTGACAACCAAGTCGGCAGGGAGCCGGTGGGCAAAGGTGCCCACCTCACGGGCCGTTCCGCAGGCCGAAGGCTGGCCGGTTAACGAAAAGGGGCCATTGCCTGGTTCAGAAATTTTACCGGTGAGCAGGTGGATGTTGTAAACGAGATTATTAGCCCAAGTTCCGCGACTATGCTGGTTGAAGCCCATGGTCCAATAGGAAACGACCTTAACTTTCGGATCAGCGTAGAGCTTGGCCAGCTTCAGCAACTGATCCTTGGGAACCCCGGAAATCTCATGGGCTTTTTCCAGGGTATAGTCGGCCACAAATGCCTTGTATTCATCAAAGCTGATCGGTGATGCTCCTCCTGCTTTTTTGGAGTTCTTGGCATTCTTCTCGCGCGGATCGGCGGGCCTCAGGCCGTAGCCGATGTCCGTATTACCCTTTTTAAAGTTCACGGACTTGCGAACAAACTCCTCATTAACCTTGCCATTTTGAATGATGTAATTGGCAATGTAATTAAGAATTGCTAGATCAGATTGGGGTTTCATGATCATGCCAAGATCGGCGAGCTCAAAATTACGATTCTCAAAGGTGGAAAGGACCGCCACCTTGACATGGGAGGCAGTGAGACGCCGGTCGGTGAGGCGTGACCAAAGGATGGGATGCATCTCCGCCATATTGGAGCCCCAGAGGACAAAGGCATCGGCATGTTCAAGGTCATCATAGCAACCCATGGGCTCATCGGAGCCAAAGGTCCGGATAAAACCGGCAACCGCGGAGGCCATACAGTGCCGGGCATTGGGATCAATATTATTGGATCGGAACCCTGCCTTAAAGAGCTTGGCAGCGGCGTAGCCCTCCCAAACGGTCCATTGCCCGGAGCCAAACATGCCTACGGCGCTTGGCCCTTTTTTCTTCAGGGACTCTTTCCATTTAGCAGCCATTACGTCAAAAGCCGTGTCCCAGGATACAGGGGCAAACTCGCCATCTTTAGCATACGTACCGTTCTTCATCCGCAACATCGGCCGGGTCAAGCGATCCTTGCCGTACATAATCTTGGATAGGAAATAGCCTTTGATGCAGTTTAACCCCTTATTGACCGGCGCATCAGGATCACCCTGTGAGGCGACCATCTTGCCATCCTTGGTGCCGACCAGAACGCTACAGCCCGTTCCGCAGAAACGGCAGGGTGCTTTATCCCAGCGGATGGTGGGATCTTCTCCCTTTGCAGCCAGAGCCTTATTCCCCGGCAGGTTTACCCCGGCAGCGATGGCAGTGGCGGCAATCGCATTGGTCTTAATAAATTTACGCCTCGTCAGTTTCATATGCTCTCCTCCTTGCTTGCAGCCCGGCAGCGCTCGCCACTCTCCCTCCAAAGGATCGTGAAACGGCCCACCCAAGTCTGCCAGACTGATTATCAATCGGCTTCCGTGACTTCCTCATCCTCGGCATGTTGGTAGACCATGGCTGCCGAGAGCACTCCTTTAATATGGTTAAGCTCAATCAGGGTATCAGACAGATGATGGCCCTGTTCTTCAACAGTGACCACAAAACGGCTATCATCGGTCTTGGCGTGAATCTCCACGCCGCCAATGGCAGCCAGGGCAGTTTCAACCTCTGCTTCGTGCTCTGGCCTGGCATGAACCAGCACCCCTGCGATATTCATAGCACCACCTTTGTCTGCCTGATTGGTTTTATTGATTATTCCGGCTGCACGATCTGCCGAATCCACATAACGTCCCTAATGAGCAAAAGACATGCCACACTTCATAAGCCAGATCAGGCAAAGGGCTAAAGCTCTTGCCTAGCGAGACTTCTGCTGTGTGCTTGGATTTTTTTCAACAAATGAATGAGATCAACCCAATGAACACAGATGGGACACCACCAAAAAGTTACCAGAAGGTAACCTGGGGCCAGGGTTAATGTTACTAAACGGAAACATCCTTCAGGTCTTAGCTAGATGTCTCTTTATGATGATACGGAATTTCCCGCATATTCGATACGGATGCATTGGGCTGGACAAACCCCTAAACACGCCCCGCATCCGGTGCAGTTATTTTGGTCGATAAGCACCTCACTCCGACCAGACTCAGCGGGTTGAAAGGAAATAGCTCCTCTCGGACAATATTCACCACAGCTCCGGCACGAGGTCCCCTGCAGCACCAAACAGGATGACAGAATCTCGACCTTAAGAGACCATGGCGGTGTATCAAGTTCACCGGTCAAGGCTTGGGTGGGACATTTCTCCAGACATTGTCTACAAAAGCTGCATTCGCCCTTGCTGAAATTGACCTTTGGATAGCCCACCATGTCATGGTCAATAATTTTAGGAGAACAGGCGGCCAGGCAAAGATCGCATTTCGTACAACTGGCCACGAAACCATCTTCCGGCAGCGCCCAAGGAGGCCGGATAAGTGAAGGCCTGCCATTTTGTAAAAACTCTCTTTTACTTGGATCATCAACCATAATTACATTCCATAGTTTTTCATTTTTTCCCAAAGATTTTTACGGCTTATCCCAAGGAGCACCGCGGCTTCAGCTTTTTTACCATCTGTCCGTGACAGGGCGCGTGTTATGCAATTTTTCTCAGCCATCCGCACCGCCTCGGCCAGAGTTTCCAACGGCTGTTGGCCATCTAACTGCCGGCTGCCACCCGTGAGATCAGCTGGCAAGTTCCAAGGCTGAACATCAGGTCCGTTGGCCAGTACTGAAATCCGTTCAATGATGTTCCGCAGCTCTCGAACATTGCCGGGAAACTCATAGGCCATCAGAATCTGTAATGACTCCTCAGACATGCGCAAGGGTTCTTGGTTAACGCCGCTGAACTCTTTAAAGAAAAAACTACAGAGTTCAGCAATATCCTCTTTCCGTTCCCGCAAAGGCGGCACCTCCACGGGAATCACCTTCAACCGGTAATAAAGATCCTCCCGGAATCGACCTGCATTAACCTCATCGGCGAGGCGCCGAGCCGTGGCACAGATAACCCGGGTATCAACCTTGATAGATTGGCTGCCACCGACACGCTCTATCTCCTTTTCCTGGAGAACTCGGAGCATTTTGGCCTGAAGATGGAGGGGCAACTCACCAATTTCATCAAGGAGAATGGTGCCGTTATTGGCAAGCTCAAACTTGCCCTTTTTGGCTACATCAGCACCAGTGAAGGCTCCCTTCTCGTGACCGAAAAGCTCTGACTCAATAAGGCCTTCCGGGATGGCTGCACAATTGACCCGCACATATGGCCCCTTTGCTCTGGGACTATTAAGATAAATAGCCGCTGCCACAAGCTCTTTACCAGTACCTGATTCACCGGTGACCAGCACGGTGGCGTCGGTGACGGCAACCTGGCTGATCATTTTAAGCATCGCACGCATGGCAGGGCCATTGCCAATAATAGGTTTCTGGGCCCGGCGGCAACACTCCTCCAAAGACACACATTTCGCCTTCAAAGACTGAGCCGCCAGAAGCCTCTGAATACGAATAATCAAATCATCCATATCAAACGGCTTTAAAAGGTAATCGGCAGCACCATGACGCAGGCAGTCTACAGCATTATCCACTCCACCAAAGGCGGTCATGAAGATGACATCTGTATCTGGAGAAATCTGCATCACTTCTGAAAGAAGACCATTGCCATCCAACTCCGGCATACGGATGTCGGAAATCAACAAATGGTACTGATTTTTACGAATCAAACCCAAAGCAGCGCGGCCGTTTTCAGCCTCGTCAACAATCCAGCCCACCTTGCGAAGCCGGTCAACCAGGGTAATTCTCATGATCTCGTCATCTTCAGCCAGCAAGAGCTTGACAGGAGGCTTCTGGGACGATGTCAATGTTTCCATTCTACTCTTCTCCATTCTGACTTCCAGGACTCAGCTCGACCCTAAAACAGCTACCGCGGCCAACCTCACTGGCAACGGTAATGATCCCATGCATCCGTTCCACCAACGAATAGACAATGGATAGTCCCAGACCACTGCCCTGGCCTACCTCCTTGGTGGTAAAAAAAGGATCATAAATCTTATCGATACATTCCATGGGTATCCCCTCACCGCTGTCTTCTACCTCCAGAACCATTCTGCCTTTCTCCTCAAAGGTGCGCAGAGTCAACACTCCCCCGTCCGGCATGGCATTTATGGAATTAAGGGCAAGGTTAACAACAATCTGCTGCAAGGCCTCTCCATCCACAAGGCGCGGCTCCGGCAACTGGAGTTCAAGGTGAAGATCAATATTTTTAAGGCTATACTCCAGCAGGGTTAAACACTCTGCAATTAACTCATCAAACGAGGCCACTGCATACTGAACAGGTTGGCGGCGGCCAAAATTGAGGAGCTGCCGAACAATGTTGCCAACCCGCTTTAAACCTTTTTCCAACAACCCCAGATATCGTGCATTCATTTCAGGGTCGTCAGGGCTTTCACCCATGCTCTTAACGCAGTTAAGCATACCTCCCAAAGGATTGTTCACCTCGTGGGCAACACCGGCTGCGAGCCGCCCCAAGGCAGCCAACTTCTCACTTTGAAAAACCCGCTCCCTGGTTTGGTCTAACTCATGCTGGGAAGATTGCAGTCTATCTCCCAGCTCTTCAAATTTTTCTGTCAACACGCCTATTTCGTCATCGTTATGAATCAGGCCTCGAAAATCATCCTGCTCCGGATACTGTTCAACAGCCTGCGCCAGTCCATTTAGACGGCGGACAACGACAATATCCATGAAGAGATAGATGACCAGACCCACCACCACGATTGTGGCGAGGCAGATAAAGAGCAGCATTCTATTATTGGCCTTAATATCTCCATATGCCCAATCCACAAGAATCGTGGTGCTAAGAGCACCACGGATATCGCCTAGTTGGTAGCCCTGATGGGCATGGCACTCCATGCAGGACTCCTCCACATAGAGTGGAGAAATATAACGCAACACCTGCTTGCCGTCCTTACTCATCACTTTGGAAACTTCTTTTTCACCTTCTTCGAAACGGAGCAGGCTCGCGCGTTCAAAAGCGTCAGGACTGTTAGCTGGATTGATCGGTTTTAAGGTGGTGATTCGATACTCGAAAGCCCCTGATTGATGAGAATAGCTGGAGAGTTCCCTGGTGACCATGGCAGGGTTGCGCTTTACATAGGCCTGCCCGCTACGATCCAGGATCTCGCGGTCTTTGCCTTCCAGGAAAGGGTTGGCCTGGGAATCCGCTGTTTTCAGGACAAAAAGTCCATTATGATCTGAGACCCATTTCCTGGTCATCAAAACCTGCTGCTGCAACATACGGGCCTGTTGCAGAACCTGGGAAAAAACCAGCTCCTTTTGAAAGGCCGAGGTGCGGTAGAAGGTAATGCCATAGGACAGCACTACCACCAACCCCACTGTAATGCTGATTTTTGTTCTTATCTGCATTGCGGTCCTTCTTCCTGAGACATCTCTTAAAACATGCATGGCCTTACCCTAAAAGACTTTTTGCAGCAATCGTACCACCTTCCTGAAATTTCAGAAAATAGTGCCTGAACCTTATTTATCCGGCAAAATTGACCTGTCGTATTAACACATAGTCAACCGGCAACCGTTGGCAGACGTTACCTCAAGGTAACACCTTAACAGGTAGCCGTTCAAGAGATCAAAAAAATGCTCTAATTTTCCTATTTTTTTTATTTCTTACTCAAAACCCAGCAACTTCACCTATATGCCGCTGCAAAGTGGTGTCAGCTATAATTAAACACGAAGCCTTTCAGAAGAGAAGTAGCTGTTTTTACAGAGATTTTTTTGTGATCTAAATGCTTGCATCTTCCGTTTTGTCTATGGTAAAAGCAGCATGACGAAAAAAATGGTGATGGTCCGGCTTGCGTTAGCGAAACGGGTTATTTACCATTTTTTTATTTTGTCCACGGGGAAGACCGAAAAACTGGTCAACATAAGGGCTTGCAGGCTGATCCTGCATGGTGATTGTATTGAGTGAAGTTATAAGTTCTGAAGAGTTTAAAAAAAACCATCAACGCATCAAGAAAACTGCCAAAGATCGGCTCCAGGATTTTTGGGCTATCTTCTCCAAAGAAGATAGCGTTCTCATAATTATTTCAGCAGATCCAGACTCGCTGGCAAGCGCCATGGCCGCCAAACGACTCCTGCGCTACCGCACCAAAAAGGTTTCTATTGTTTACCATAATGAAATAAGAAGGTTGAGCAATATTGCCATGGTAGATCTTCTTAAGGTCCAGGCTGAACGGATTAAGTGTATAGACAAGGAAGAGTACACTAAATTCGTCATCCTTGATTCCCAGCCGTCCCATAATCCTTTCTTTGCTGACATCACCTTTGATGCGATCATTGATCATCATCCGGTTTCAGGTGATTGGAAGGCAAGCTTCATCGACATTCGTCCCGACTACGGGGCCACTGCTTCTATGCTTGTCGAGTATCTTCGGGCTGCCAAGATCAAACCCTCGGTTGCTATTGCTACTGCCCTTTTCTATGCTATCAAGGTTGACACCCATAATTTCGAAAAAAAGGCAAAGCTTGCCGATGCCATTTCCTTTCGTTATCTCTTTAATATTGCCAACCAAAACCTGGTTCGCAAAATTGAGCTTTCAGAATTACGTCTTTCTGAGTTAAACTATTTCAAGACCGCTTTTGAGACCATGAAGGTCAACAACAATCGGCTCTACGCCCATGTTGGCCGTGTCTTTAGCCCTGACGTTCTTGTTATTATTGCTGACTTTTTTAACCGGGTTCATCCAGTTTCCTGGGTTTTCATCTCCGGTATCCACGGCGAACGCCTGGTCGTCATCTTTCGTTGTGACGGCTATCGTAAGAATGCCGGGGTTTTGGCCAAGAAAGTTTTCGGCGAGATAGGATCGGCTGGCGGTCACCGAGAGGCTGCCCGGGCTGAGGTTCCACTCAAAAACCTCGACAAGCAGGATCAGGAGTTCAACACCCATATCCTCAGAAGGCTTACCCGGCGCCACCTTTAGGGCATGTTGAGAAACGAAGCATCCTCAATCCCCAGGTGTGCTTAATTGGTTTCAGAGCACCATACACACCTGTCCAAGATGCCCTGTAATTAAGTAGGGAGTCAACATTGAAACTGGCACGTTTACCTTGTAAGGGTGCTTCTTTTCCCCTCCTTTTGCCCAGAGGTCCCCATGAAACTAAAGCCGCGCACCCTTGCCATGATTTTAGCTGGCGGCAGGGTCGATGAACTGAATGTTCTTACCCATTACCGGCCAAAATCAGCCGTCCCCTTCGGCGGTTTTGCAAGGGTCATCGATTTCCCCCTCAGCAACCTGATGAACTCCGGCCTTGAACAGGTTGCCATTCTTAGCCAGTATCGCAGTTTCTCCCTAATTAACCATATCGGCATTGGTGCGGCCTGGGACATGCTTGGCAAGTATCGAGGGGTCTCTATTCTTCCACCCTCCACAGGTTACGGAAATACCTCCTGGTATAAAGGGTCGGCAGACGCCGTATTCCAAAACTCTGACTTCATCGAATATCACGATCCAGATGAGGTCCTCATTCTCTCTGGTGATCATATCTACAAGATGGATTACAGGGACATGATAGCGTATCACCGTGAAAAAGATGCTGATCTGACCATCGCCTGCCTTCAGGTCCCTCTTGACAAGGCCCAACGCTTTGGCGTTGCAGATATTGACGATGAAGATGATGATCGGGGCGGACGTATCCTGCAATATGAAGAAAAGCCTGATGCCCCCAGTTTTAATTGGGCCTCCATGACCGTTTTTTGTTTTAAACCAAGGGTCCTCCATGATGTCCTCACCACAAATGCCAGGGAGGATGACTCCTTTGAATTTGGTCGTGATATTATCCCGAGATTGCTGGCTGAAAAGAAAAAAATCTATGGTTATAAATTTCATGACTACTGGGGGTACAGCCGCACAATCTCCGAATACTGGCAGACCAACATGGATCTCTTGGGTCCTGATCCCAAAATAAAACTGGACCAATGGGGTGTTCGCACCAATCTCGAACACCGGGACATCCGCACCTGCCAGCCCCTTAAGGTAGGGGGCCAGGCCATCATTGAGGATAGTCTTATCTATAACGGCTGTGTGATTGAAGGTGAGGTGTCCCGTTCAATCATTTTCCCCGGCGTCCATATCAAAAAAGGAGCGGTGGTTAAGGACTCAGTTCTCTTTTTTAATAATGTGGTGGGTAGAGATTCATGCATTGAAAAGATCATTAGCGATGTCAATGTTACCATGGGCAACGGCGTTCAGATAGGAAACAAGGGTGGGAAAAGTGGTGACAATGTCACGGTACTGGGCTGGAACAATTATTTTCCTGACAAAATAGTCATCGGTGCTGACTGCACCATCTACCCAAACATTGAGCTCACCAAACTTGCCAGACAGATTGAACCAGGGGAGGTTGTGCGATGATGACAGGCAACGACAAAACTCTGGTTCTCCTTCTTGCCGGTGGGGTTGGCAGCCGCCTTAATAATCTGGTACAGACCCGGGCAAAACCAGCAGTTCCTTTTGGCGGCATCTACCGGATCATCGATTTCAGCCTTTCCAACGTCATGAACTCCGGCCTGTCCCAAATCGGCGTTTTGACCCAGTATAAACCGCTCAGCCTCATGCGCCATCTTGGTGGTGGTGAGGCATGGGATTTCATTGGCCGCAGTCGCGGCATCAAGATCCTGCCGCCACGCACCGGATCTCAAGATTCTGACTGGTACAAGGGGACGGCTGATGCAGTACGCCAAAATATTGATTTCATCAAGGCCCATCCGTCCAAAGAGATTGTTATTCTCTCCGGCGACCATATCTACCGGATGGATCTTGACGACATGCTTGAATTCCACCGCCGTAAAAAAGCGGACGCCACCGTTGCCATGATGGTGGTCCCCAAGGAGGATATCCATCAATTTGGGGCCGGTATCACCAACGAGGAAGGTCGTATTATCGAGTGGGAGGAGAAGCCCAAGGAACCCAGGACCAACCTGGCATCCATGGGGATCTATGTCTTTGACACCGAATACCTCCTCAATCTTCTCGGTGAAGACCGGGAGGAGGTGGATTTTGGTATGCACCTGATCCCTAAAGCCATTGAGCGCGACGATGTTTTTGCCTATCCTTTCCATGACTACTGGCGTGACGTGGGAACCATCCAATCCTACTGGCAGGCAAACATGGATATTCTCGATGACAACTCGGGAATATCCCCGGAAAAATGGGGAACACGCCCCAATGTTGAATCCAGTGTCAATACTAGTTCTGACCGACCACCAGCCCGTTTCCTAAAGGGCTCCAAGGTCAAAAGTTCCATGGTCTCAGCAGGATGTGTCATTGAGGGAGAGGTCTACAATTCTGTCCTTTCACCCGGTGTCAAAGTGGCAAAAGGAGCGACAGTCCACGATTCCATTCTCTTTCATGATGTGACTGTGGGGGAAAAAGCCGTTGTTGACCTTGCAATTCTCGACAAACGGGTACAGGTTGGCAAAGGGGCAAAGGTGGGTTTGGGGAACGATAGGGACGCAAAAAATAAAAAATATCCATCCCATCTCTACACCGGGATTACCCTTATAGGCAAAGGGGCCCATATTCCGTCCCGCACCCAAATCGGCCGCAACTGCATTATCCAGCCCTGGGCCAAGATGGAAGACTTTCCCACCCCAAAGATCCCTTCAGGAGAAACGGTTTAAAAGTAATTTCTGAGTGTTATGGTTTACATTAGCCGGAGAAAAACAAGGACAACTGAGAACATACTGACGATGAAATACCCCAATATTTTCTGTTTATAAGGGTAGTTAAAATCAAAGAGCTGGAGACATATTCCAGCGGCGACAACACCTATAAAAGGGACTATGACCGCCACCCCCATATCCACCCAGACGTTTTTTAACAACGTCCAGGAAATATAAAGGGCGCCAAAGGCGACAATACTTACCCCAAAGAGGCTGATCTCCAGAATCAATCTGGACAGGGGAAGCATCAGGGAATGGGCATTCATCTGGGCCATGATTACTGAGACCAGAATAAAAACACAGGCGGCTATAAGAGCCTGCACACACAATCCGGCCTGGGCGCCTGCAATATAAGCGATATTGGTCTCGTACCAGGCAGCCATATCTATATTATAGGCGGCACTGAATCCCAGGGTAACACCAAGTATCAGGAGATGGATCCACATTGTTATCAGCTCTCAGCAAATCAATCGTTAGGCTAGAAAGCCAACGGCCCGATCAATTTTATGGAGGAAGGCAAACCCTTTCCCCTGCTCCTTAAGGCCGGCAGTTTTCTGCACGGCATCGAAGACAGCGTCTGTCTGTTCTTCCCGGGTTATGATAAGAATAACTTCCTTCTCAGGCTTGATAAAACGGCCAAGGAATCCCATTCTCTCGCGTACACCACGCCCCCGGCCAAAATAGATTGTCGCACCTTCAGCCCCGGCGTCTAAAGCTGCGTCCACAATCTTATCGGCCTCACCCCGCTGAATAACACAGGTTATCAAACTTGGATTTTTTTCACTCATTGCAGCCGTTGCTCCATAGTCAAAAACATAATGGGTCCAAAAGACATCTCCCCGGGCAGACAAGCACCAAGGACCATAAAAAGGGAGGAGGACGAAACCTGAAGCACATCCTCTTACCTCAGCCACGTCCTTATGGATTCAAAAGCAAAAAAACAGCTCTGAAACCACGAAATCAGTTCTTTATGATACAAATTCACAAATCGAGAAAGCAAGGGAAAGATAAAAAACCACGGTAAGGTTACAGTGGCATGAGAGCAGGGCTGGAATCTACGATGATGATCAAGAAGTTGTGATACAGGAAGGTCTCGCTCCTCTCGCCGCTAGGTGATCTATTCGATACGTCTATAAAAATCTTCCTGACGCTGCCGGAAGATATCCAGGGCTTCAGGACCTCTTAGAATTGCATAGCGCCGGCCATAGAGTTTTTGGGCGAGAATATCTCCGGTCACCTGATCGGCGATGTTGATCAGGGGGATGTCTGCTTCAACAATGGAACTGTTGGGCTGATTAAGAGTGGTGAGGCCCATAAGGCCAAGAACGGCAAAGAGAACCAGTAAGAGACAGAGGGGCAGATAGCCCAGGAGAAGTTTTCGGACAATATTAAGACGAAAAAAATAATCACTCATTTTGCTAAGGACTGAGTTAAATCAGTCCGTCAAATGGTTGTGGATTTTTTCACTCTGAAAAAATTGGCACCGAAGGGAAAAGAGATGGATCGGTGTGGGGAATGAAGCGGCAACCTGAAAAACGAATCATGAACTCTTGGTTGACGTTCAGTTCAAGATAGGTGATTTTGTTTGGCAATTTTAAACAGCGCTTTCTTGCCTCGGAACTACGCAGTACTTCTTCTGCGCCGGCCAAGGAACTGTTGCCGATGGGCCGAAACACATCCAGCGGCAAATCGGGCATCATTCCGAGGGTGATGGCCTGCCGGGGGTCAATGTGCTTACCAAAAGACCCAGCCACAAAAATCTGCTCAAGATCTCCAAAATCCAGGCCTACCTGGGCGATAAGGGTGGTAAGAATGGAATACATGGCCGCTTTGGAACGCATCATGGCGTCGAGATCAACCTGGGCAAAGGTGATAGGTTGATTGTCCGCAGCCTCTTGGCCATCGACGACCACAAAAGCAGGGCCATCAGGGCCGTCAATGAGGCGCTCTCCGGCAAATTTTTTTTGAAATTTGCCGCGCACATCAATCATCCGGGCTAGATAGAGGGCTGCAACCAAATCAATAATACCTGAACCACAGAGGCCTTTGGGCTTGCCGTCCCCCAAGGTTTCATAGCGCAGCTGGCCCGAATCGGCATCTATGCGAACCCTGTCAATGGCCCCTGGTCCGGCCCGCATACCCATCTTGGCGATGCCACCTTCCAGGGCGGGCCCGGCAGCCCCGGCGCAAGCAATAAGCCATTCGCCGTTGCCGAGTACAACTTCGGCGTTTGTCCCCACATCAATGAGCATTGCGGGGCCTGATCGTTCATCAAGGCCACTGGCAATGATCCCGGAGATAAGATCGCCACCAAAATAGCTGCCCACGCTTGGCATAATCCACACCGGAGCCAAGCCATTCATTGTAAGTCCCAAATCAGCACCATGGCAGATATCAGGGCTATTCACCAAAGGAATATAGGGTTCACGACAGAGGGTGGCCGGATCAACAGCGAGCAAAAAATGCACCATGGTGGTGTTGCCGGAAACAGCCAGGGCTCGAATGCCGGCAGAAGAGATCTTGGCCCCGCTGCTTAGTTGCGCAATAAGGCTGTTAATACTGGAGACAACCGCCTTCTGCAAGGTTTGCAGGCCATGGTTTGTTGCTGCAAAATGAATCCGCGTCAGAATGTCCGTACCGTATGCAATCTGGCCATTAGCAATATTTGCCTGCCCCAGAACATCCCCTGTCATCAAATCTATGAGCGATGCCTCCAGATGTGTGGTGCCAAGGTCGAGGGCAACGGCTGGCAGAATACCTGGATGAGCAGCAAGGAAATCAACTAACTCGTAATGACTGCCGCAATCATTAACCATGGCATGACCGGCAAAGCCGGCCTGACGGAAAGCCTTGGCAACTTTGGCCATGGCTCCATAGGGCACCACCACTGAGTTTCCACATTTTTCCGTGACATTTTTTTTTAGTCTATCTATATCACCTGTGTTATCTTGCAGACTGGGATTAGGACAATCAACGGTGACAAGCTGAACAAGGGGCGGCATAGCTTTCTTTTTTGTATCCTTAATTTTTCGGCAGTGGCTAGCAGAGATTATATGATGGTCAATTTCCCCACGAGAAGATCTCCAACCATTCAACTCCAGTAAAATTGCCTGTAGACCCTCTCAGAGACTTTTCATGCAGCCATCATTTTTAATCGCGACAGCTTACCAAATTCCTCTCTGATCCACCATGAAAGAAATACTTGCCATAATGCTTGGCGGCGGCTTTGGAGCCACCAGTCGCCACGGAGTTAACATCTTTGCCCAACGCTTTGCCGAGGGCAATTTCCCCATTGGCACCATCACCGTTAACATGCTTGGCTCCTTTCTCATCGGCCTGTGTGGCGCCCTGCTCGAGCATTATAAGGTTGCGGCAGAGTATCGCCTCTTTGTACTTACCGGTTTTTTCGGTTCCTTTACGACATTTTCCACCTTTGCCAGAGAAAAAGCAGAACTCCTTAAAGTCGGTGATGTCAAAACGGTTATTGTTTACGCCTTGACCAGTAACATCCTTGGCGTCTTACTTGTCTTTGCCGGCTATCTTCTCGCCCAGCGCTTAATAGAAAATGGGGGTTAAGTGGATGAACCTTCTAGATAGATACATCATTAAACAATTTTTCTGGAACCTTCTCATGGTGCTTGGGGGGTTACTCTCCCTCTATCTGCTTATCGATTTTTTTGAACAGATTGATCGCTTCACAGAAAAAGGGCAAACCATCGGCTTTGCGCTGCGTTTTTTCGTCATGAAAATTCCCACCATATATTACCAGCTTTCACCTGTATCCATTCTCCTCGCAGGCATCATTACCCTGGGCATCCTAAACCATAATCATGAGGCCATGGCCCTTAATGCCGGCGGCATTAGCCTTCTGCGCATTATTAGTCCGGTAATTTTTTCATCTCTGCTTCTCACCATGATGACCGTGGCAATGGCCCAATGGTTACTGCCCATGAGCAACGCTAAAACCAATAAAATATGGTACACGGTGATCAAACAGCCGGTTATTAACGGTATTATGCAGAGTGGGCGCATCTTTTACCGAGGCTCAGAGGGTATCTACAGCTTCAAGCTCGGCAAAAACAACACCTCTTACAATGATCTTATTTATTCGGCCTGGGATGACTCGTATACCCTGACTAGGTTCCTGACAGCTCAACAAGGAACTTATAAGGAGAGCTGGAACCTGAAAGAAGGTTTTGAAAAATCACTTAGTCCGGAAGGGACATATGAAATCAGCTCTTACGCACAAAAGCAGGTGGAGCTCAAGGAAGGTCCGGAGGAATTTTTCGCCCCTGTTTTCCGGCCTGAAGAACATTCGCTCACCTTCCTCTGGCACAAAGCAGTGAAGGAAAGGCAAGAAGGCATTGTAACAGGAGTGATTGATTTGTACTCGCGCCTCTCCTTTATGTTTCTTGGCGTTCCTCTACTCATATTTGCCATTCCACTTACCATCCACATCCACCAACGCTGGGGTCGCGACCTCACCATTGCCATCCCTCTTAGCTGTTGTCTGGCCTTTGTCTTTTGGGGAATATGGTCGACCTTACAATCCATGGCCCAGACCGAGGCTTTAAGCCCTGCTGTAGCTGCCTGGTCAATCCATTGCTCCATCGCTTTTATTGGCCTTGCTTGGATTTTTCGTATGAACCAAGGAAGGTGAATTATGCTACCTCCCTCCAAGGACATCTCATTTCTCGAAAGCTTGCCGCCCGGTGCTCCTGTGGGCATTGTCGGCGTCCCTCCCTTAGAGGTGATGGCTGCCCTGGAAAAAAGCAATGCCTCCATCTTTGACCTTGATGAGAGCATCGTCAAACGGGACATGGAGGAAACCATCCTCTATCTGCCCAGGGTCTATTGTGCCATTCTGCGTACCGTTGTTATAAACAGTCTTCATCTTGACCTAAAGGCTATTGTTATTGATGTCGGCCCTGGAAAATGCGATTGCGCTCTCCATGTTGCCACCATCCTGGCAGATCGACTGGAAATTCCTGTCATCCAGACCCGCAACATCGACACCACCCCCTTTGGAACCCCCCTCTGTAAAACGGATTTAAACCTCCCTGAAAAAATGGCGCGGATATGCAAGTCAATCCAAACCACAGGCCAGCATGAAGAGCTCCCCGTTTGTAGGGCCACAGCCGGTTTCTGGGGGGTGCCGCCCCGGGACTTTTCGCTGCTCGCTCTTTTTCCGCCCACCACCCATGTTTACGGTTGGAGCCGCTGCATGGAAAACAAGACCCCGGCAGACCTGAAGCTGGAATCCCATTACAATCCGGATCTGCCCACCGTCTTTTTTGCCCAGTCATTCTGCGCCAAGACGGCCCTGGCCAAGCATCTAGCCAGCAAACATCCACGCGCCCTTTTTCTGGACAGTGATATCAGCGCAGGGAGTTCTATTCGTGCCAAGATCCAGGCATTTCTCGAACTTTCAGGAGTCTATGATGCTTCTTGCTGATTTCGGCACCACCTATGCAAAGTTCATAGATCTGGCCGCCCCAAACCCGACCCCCTACCTTGAACCTGCCAAGAATCTGAGCAGGGAGTTGCGGGTGGATATGGCCACCGGTCATAACGGCAAGCGTTATACAGATCAATACGTCAACGAGTTGACCGCCCTGGCCCGCGGCGGAGAGCAGCTGATTGACGATGATGACTTCACCCTGCTTGACTGCGGCAGCCGCGACATCAAGTTTGTTCGTTATGAAAAAAGGCGTTTGGCAGATATGGGTTGGAATGCTGAATGCGGGGCATCCATGGGCTTCACCATTGAGCTTTTAGGACGGTACTATAATATCGACTACCAGCAACTCCCGGTGCCCAACAAATCCTTCTCCGTGACCTGCGGCGTCCTGGGCATGAGTCAGATTTTTGATGAAATTTCAGCAGGAAACAGCGAAGAAAAGGCGGTGGCCAGTTTTGTAAAATCAATTGCCATTAATGCCTACCGCTTTGCCGGCGAACCGAGCAGGACCTATCTCTCCGGGGGACTCTGTAACAATCCGCTTTTTGTCAAAAGTTTTCCAGGAGAGGTCATTTCCCTGGGCCGTTTCGTTCTTCTTAAAGGGCTTGCAAGGGTTGCTAAGAAAGAGGACATCTGGTTGTGAGCAGTAAGAATCCAAACTGTTTCAAGTGCCGTAACTTCTACATCACCCATGAGCCGGCCCACCCATATGGCTGCCAGGCCATGGGCTTCAAATCAAGACAAGCACCCTCCCTGGTTGTCCTGAAAAACTCTGGGATGCCCTGCCATCTTTTCAGCCCTAAGGAATGACCTCAAAAAGCTTTTTATCGGCGTTCCACTTATAGCCGCTGGCCATCCAGATTTCATCCACCAGATCGATATCAACAGTCAGGCCGGCCACATCATCAAACTCATCATAAATCACCAGAATCTCATCATCGCTGATAATGCCGTCCTGGTTGCTGTCACCCCAGTGAAAGGGTGACATGGTTAGAGACTGCCTGCCGCCGATTACGACCTCTCTGTCGCGGCCAGCCCTGCTGGTCACCGTCCCATGGAAATGGAGATCAGCCTGGCCAGCGTTGGTAACCATATACCCAAACCGCTGTACACCTTTCAGATGCTTGACTATCCATTTCAGCTCAGCCTTGCCATCCGGGTGCAAATTTGCTGAGGAGGAAGTGACACGAATGTTTGCCGGTAAAGATTCTTTAATCACTACTGAAAGGGGCTGTGTGCTCGACTCCACTGTTATTACCACCGGGAAAGGATAACCGGGCATGGCATGGGAGGGCGTTTTCCTGCTTGCCTGCAGGATGATTTCCGGTTCCGGTTCTTGCTGGAGAAAATAGAAAACAAGGGCAACAAGCACCAAGAAAAGACTTAACAAAGAAAGGAAAAGTGTCTTGTTTTTCCGCTCTGGACCAAGGCTGACAGGAGCCTTATTAAGCTCAGCCTTGCCAGGCTCTTCTCTCACCTCTTCTTCTTCGAGAATGGCCTCAAGCGTAACCTCAAGGGCAGCAGCCAACCGCACACCATTTTCCTTTTTAACGGATTGGTAATGCCTGTTTTCCCACCTGGAAATAGTGTCCGTGGTTACCCCTACGGCAGTGGCGAGGTAAAGCTGAGTCAAACCCTTTTCTTCGCGCAATTTGCGGACAAGGCTGCCATCGATGCGAACCATTGGGGGACCGGGCTGGAGATCTTTATTATTCAAAACTATTTTTCTGGATGAATTTCAGGTTGTAATTTCGCCACATTGTACGCCTTCACCGACTTTTTTCAAGCAGGAATTCTCAGCTCCCACCCTAAATGATCCCGACACCGCAAAACGCAACTACCTGTATTAACGGAACTAACACTCGACATCGCCCGACCTCACCACCCCACATCACCCCATGTCAGCTTTTTCTTTTCCCCCAGCCCTCCTAAAGTGTAGGCAAGAGGATTTTTTCACTAACCACCAGTAAAGGAGAGATCATGAAAAGAAAATTCCCCAGATCATTGTTTACAGCAGCAGTCCTGTTGTTTGGACTCAACACAAGCTCCCTGGCCGCTGACATCCCTGAGACTATTGACATTAATCTCCAAGCATCAAACCCGGCATTAAGTGCTACGAGTAAAGACAGCAAAAAAGTACCCGGCTTTAGTCACGCTAAACATGCTTCGACTTTCATCAAAAACAATAGGGCCCATGCCGGCATAACCAATGCCGATCAGTCCACCTGTGTAGCCTGTCATGCAGGGGCCAACAGCGTCGAAGATATCCAATCTGAATCAACTAAGCAGAGGCAGGCCAAAAAGGTTGAGGAAGCTGGTGGAGTGAAAAAATATATGCATGCTCTCTGCCTTAAGTGCCACAAGAGCATGAAAAAGGCCAAGGTTGCCACCGGCCCCACCTCCTGCAAAGGATGCCACAAACCTTCATAAGTAAAACCGAATAAACCGGTGCGCCTTTATGGGCGCCCTCAAGGCAAAACCATCAATCTTAAGGAGAAGATGACCATGAAAAAAGCACTCACCTTAACCCTGGCCCTGTTTCTTGCCATGGCCTCAAACCAGGCCCTGGCCGCAACGACAAAATGCAAAATAACCGCAATCAAGGACGGCACCATAAGTCTTGATTGTGGGAGCAAGGCAGACACTTTCAAAATCGGAGATGAGGTAAAGATAAGAGCTGCCAAAAAACAAAAGGCTATTGAGGGTTGTTAAGCAACAAAAAGGCCGCTGCCTTCCCATGGGGAAAACAGCGGCCTTTTTTTTATCAACTCACACGGTACTTTCGAAAATATGCCCCTATTTTCTCTTTGCTTTGCGAACAAGATTACGAATAAAATTCGTAACAGAAAGAGCAACATGTGAACTCTCCACTGAAGGGTTCTGGATAACACCCAGATAATACCCCCCCACCGGAAAAACCAAGAGATGTTCACCGCATTCTCGACTGAAAAGAAAATAGTTGAAACGGCTGGGAATCCCAGCCTTAATGGCATCACAATTTGTGCCGCAGAGCATAACAACCTGCGCGAGGCCCTCGTGGTCAACGGCATCATAGACCATGGGAAGTCCATCCTGCCGGACAAGGACATACTCAGTCACACCGACAACATCTTTCACCTGGCTAAAGTCGTGCAAGGTCATCATGATCAGAGCCCCTCCACGGCAGCTTCGGCCAAACTCTCCAGAGCCAGTTCCAACGACATATGAAGCTTCTGCTTATTAACAGAGGGGTTAAACATGACAATAAGCAGGCGGTCGCTGCGCATCTCCTTGGCGGTGATGTTGGTATCGGCAAAATGTAGGGATACCTCGGCAATATCAGGGTAACGTCCTTTGCCCAGACTGAGATTACGGCTCATTTTTTCGGCGAGAACCACGAGACTCTCTTCGCTGAAGGTCTCAGGCATCCGATTTAAAACAATATTCTTATGAAAATCATAGAGATAGACCCCACTGATTTCTTCAACGGAATCTACCAACCCGTCAATAATGCGCTCCATATACCCGTGCCCCCACTTTATCTTTATGTCTATTTGGAACGAGTGATTCTTGTCGGCAAATTTTCTTCGCCACCCATCTAAACTTCACACTATGCTCTATTCATTGTCAAGGCCTGTGTTTGATAGCTCCAGAGACGCTTTGACCCTCACCTTTTGCGCCGGTCTTTCATCATTGTCACTGGCAGTGACAAGTATAATCTGGTCAAACTGCTCAGCAGAGCCAGCTTCCCCGCTTAAGCGCACCGAAAATAGAATTTCCCTTTCCTCGCCTCCGGCCAGGATCAAGTTTCTGTCTGAAATAAGGTTAAAAACACTTGTTAAAGAAAAATATTGGGGATCAGGAGTGACCGTGACAACGAGGGGCGAAGCTGTACAATTTTCTATAACAAAATCCCCCTCAGTGAGAACGTCTGTCTTGATTTTACCCAAATCAACCAAGTCTGGCTTTAGGGCAAAAGAGGGTTTAAGCCGACTGAAGACGACAGGGATGGTATAAAGAGCGCCGGAGATAGTATCAAAAAATTCCACAGCAGGGCCATCATAGACAGTGAGCAGATCAGCCCCCATCTTTGCAGCAGCGACCATACGGACTTTAAAGGCGTTGGTTGAAACCCGTTCCACGGTGATATTGCCTTTCAGGTCTGAAAGGACCTTCACTTCCAGCTCGACCTTACGGCCATCCTGGGAGGCCAGAAAAAGAGTCTTCCCGGCCTCTTCATCACCGGGAACAGAGCCGAAATCAAGTTCATCATGGGAACAGGAGAGAACCACCGCAGAATCAGGGGCGCTGGCCTTCCGTACTTTGGGGGGCACTGAGGTGGCAGTTATGAGGAAACCACAGGCATCGCAACGAAACTGCAGGCGACCATTCTCATCGCCGCCCTCAGTGACAGAGTGCCTTTTGCCACAATCCTCACAAAATACTAACATGACTTCACTTTTATTTAGTCTTTAACCAGAAGTTCCTGGCGGATGGCCTTCATCTCCTGAGAGAGAATTTTGCGGACCTCTGAGAGAATCTCTGTCTTCAGCTTTTGGGTCTCAGTGCTTTCTCCTTCGCCAGTTTCAAGCTCTAAAGCCTCGATACTTTCGGCTAAATCCCCCCCCTGCCGCTTGACCTCATCAAGACGCTTCTCGAACTCGGCAACAACCAGTTCATGCCAGTCAACAAAAGATGAAACCGCTTGGGCGGCATATTGAGATTCATCAGCACCATCACCGGCCAGGAGATTTTCAAGGCTCTCTGTAACCATCTTAAGACAGGTCATGGATTCGGAGATAACCTGTGAGTGTTCTTGCCCACCGATATGGTGGATCACCGTACTCAAAAAATTAAGATGGAGGAGGGCCGTATGATTTTCAGACAGATTCTCCTTCAAGACAGAAATTTCACTATCAACCCGTTCAAGCAGTTGGTCATCAACCTCCCAGTCAACAGAAAGCAGCAACGATTTGAGATCTTCAACAGTACCCGCAGGTTTAGAAACAGGAGTGGCCACCTCAACGGCCAAAGTCTCTCCTGCAACCTCAGGAGCTTTTTGATCAGGTTCTGGGATGTCGACTTTGATAGCCGCCGCTGTTTGCTCATCCTCCTCAAAGAAATCATCAAGTGCTAGATCAACCTCATCTATGTCTTGCTCTGGAGCAGGTCCAGCTGCAACTTCAGCACTCTTCTGGGGGGGCGCAGCCTCAGCCTCTCCTTCAAAGAAATCATCAAGAGCTGGTTCCATTTCAAGAAAATCTTCCCTGGCCTTTGCTGGAGTGGGTTCAGCAACAGCTTCTTCCGGGTCATCGACCTTAAAAATGTCTAAGCCCACATCTTCAACCATTTCAAGCTCAGAAGCATCCAGTTCATTTGCAACTTCTGGCTCAGCGGGAATTTTTTCCTCCAGGCTCAACTCAAAATATTCTTCTGCTTCACCTGGCTCAACATCTTCCTGGCCAGCCTCGTCAAGGTCAAGCACTTCCTCACTCTCAGCAAAGGCGCTTAGATCAAATTCATCACCACCCCCCTCTGCAGCGCCTGCTCCACCAGGGGGAGCTACATCATCGACAAAAAAGTCATCCAAGAGTTCATCAGCCTCGGCAAACTCATCAGCGATATTACGGTCTGCTTCAATCTCGGTTCCATCATCCTTATTATAAGCTGCCTGGACAGGAGGTCTGGCAGGTGGAGATTTTGGTGGGGGCTGAGGCTCGGGTTCCGGTTCCGGTTTCGTCTCAGGTTCATCATCAGGAGATTCCGCCTGCACCATCTCATCGAGCATGGAATCAAAAATGGAGTCGGTGGTATGGTCTTCCTCATCATGTACGAGGCGATTAATCGTTGATGGTTCCTCCTGCTCCTCTGCTGACTCCTCCTGAGCAGCGACTTCTGGTTCCGGTTCAGGTTCAGCCTCAGATGGAGGGACTTCAGGTTCTGCGGCAGGAGCAGCCTCCCCTGCAGCAATGGCCTTTTTCAACTCATTATAAGAATCAACATGCTCCATTACCTTCTGGCCCTGCTGATCCTCGTCTCCCGGATTGATAACCATCTCCTCAAGACTGGCAAAAACATTACGGAGCATGGGAAAAGCGCTGGGATTGGCATTCTCTTTATTCGCAGCAATGTAATGGCTGAGGGCACCTAAGATCTGCAGATAAATCAGATGTGCCTTCTGCCCCTTCCATGCTGAACGCAGCTCAGCAAGCTCTTGGTTGAGAAGAGTGATGTTTTCGTCAGAGATTTCCCAGTCTATATTGAGAATTGCTGATTTAAGCTTTTCTAGAATTTCACCAGTCTTAGCAGTGTCTTGAACGGACATGAACAAAATCTCCTACAACAGCTCTTTTTTGAATGAAACCATGGTGAGAGAGATGGCTTTCTTTAAGGTGTCGACCACATTATAACCGGTGACAGCACTGCCTTTGAAGGAGGGAACCTTGAGGTCACTATTCAGGTCTGCCTCCAGGGTCTCAAAATCAAGAAGAGGTACTCCCTCCTCTGCAAGATCAACCTTGTTATATTGAAGTACCAGGGGAATTTTGGAGATATCCTTATTCATCGAGGCCAGATTTTCCTTCATCTGATTGAAGGAACTGATATTCTTCTCCCTCATCTCAACCTGCGAATCTGCGACAAAAACCAGGCCGTCGACGCCCTTTAAAACAAGTTTCCTGGTGGCGTTATATTTCACCTGACCAGGAACGGTATAGAGCTGTATCTTGATATCAAAACCCTTAATTTTGCCAATATCAACGGGCAGGAAATCAAAAAACAAGGTTCGATCGCCATGGGTCTTGATGCTGACCATGTCCGTTTTAATGCGTTCCCTAAACTTCTGATTAATATAATCGAGGTTTGTGGTCTTCCCGCCCCGGCCTGGGCCGTAATAGACGAGTTTAACCAGAACCTCCATTTTTTTGACGTTTACAAATCCCAAACCATACCTCACCTAAAAAATGATATCCACCAATCGGCTTTACACTTTAATACTCGGTTGTCTTCCAGATTTCTTTTATTTTATCAATTACTTCTGTTGTCTTGAGGCGTATAAAACCGAGAGAGACATCATTGCCAAAAATAGTGATCAACAAAATATCGCTATTAATCTTGCTAAAATAGATTGATTCATCCTGGCCTTTGTGAAAGTGGAGAGAGAATTCCTGTTCTCCAACAAGCTGGGCCATGGCATCCACTGCAGCAAAATTCCCGGCAGCCAGGGCGGCAAAGGCGTGGACCTCAATCATAGTTTTACCATCATCATGTTCTGCAATAACGTTACCAGCCACATCAACTACAATAACACTGTGAACACCAACACCAATAAGATCTGACACTAAAAGAGCATCTATTTTATCGAGTTGTTCCTGGGTTACCCCGTACATAAACTTCCTCCTATGGGCCGACGCGACCCCTTTGCACACTATGCTCTGAACGCTCACCCTTCAGGTGATGAAAACTCATTAGACATTGTAGCGATTCTCCGCGCTACGATCTAATTATTTTTTAAAATATTTTAAGCACTTTACAATAGCAAAGATGCCTCATTCCTAAATTTCTTCCTCCCCTTCTCCATTGTCTTCATTTACACACAAATAACCTTATTCTACTTCCTCTTTGTCCTCTAGCTGGAATGATAAACTTTGGGATTAGATGAATCAAAGACTCATACAGTAACATACTGTTTTTTTTCACGAAAATTTTATTCCCACTTTGATTATTTTACTACAGTTTTACCCAGATAGGTACATTGGATAATCATTAAAACCCGGAAAATGCTCTTCTCGTTGCCTGACTTGCCTGCTGGAGATCGGTCGAAATGCTCCTTTTTTTGCTTGTCAAAAAAAAAAGCAGCGGCTATTATTGCGCCTCTTCTGACTAAGGAGATTTGAGGCGGCATAGCCAAGTGGCTAAGGCAGTGGTCTGCAAAACCATTATTCCCCAGTTCGACTCTGGGTGCCGCCTCCA